>JBALXQ010000018.1:0-94219 GCA_036960565.1 Bermanella sp. | reverse complement strand
AGGTTTGTTCAATAAATTCATTATTAAATAGATTACTTTTATTTGGCTATTTTTAACTTTTATAACCAAGGTCTGGCTGGGCGAGAAATTGCCTTTTTAGCCTGTTTAAGCCATGGCAAGGTCATATCGCCTTTAACCAAGCCTTGCACCACATGCCAAATTTGCTTTCTATTTAAAGCAAAAAACGAAGGGGGAATATCATCACCCCAAGCATATACATTGCCTGAGTCTAGTGGGTAATAATCAGTTTGTTTTTCATCGGTAAACACATCGCCGTCGGCGTAATGCTCAAATTCAAAGCCATTTACATCGTGCCAGTAATCAAAAATTTGGCTGCCTAATATGTGTCGGCCAATCCCCCAAACATGTTCACGTTTTTTCATTTTCAAATATTGCTGGCCCTGTGCCACGGAATCCACATCCAATACTTCATAGGCACTGTGCTGGTAACCTGCTGAGCCGCCCTTGCCAATAACGATGGTGTGATGATCTGAAAGCTCACTACCACGATTGGGTCGTAGAAAAACAATGGCAGGGGATCCGTCTGAAATACACAAGGCATCGGTTGCCAGTAAACCCAAGTGAAGCATGTACCATTGCACGGTTTCATCCAGTTTATTGCTGCCCAGTACACAGTGGCCCAATTTAAATATAGGCGAAGGCATCATGGGGGTACGCTGGCCGGCATTAACTCTAGGGCGATTTTCAGGGGCATTGGCCGGTAAAATCTCACGACGTGTATCAAGTGGTTCAAGTTGCTCGATGCCAAAGCAAACCTGAACTTCAATGCCGTTTGGATCGGTAAGGCAAACCATCTCACCGCCACCAGGGCGATCGATGGCAACAATTTTGTTATTGGTTTTTTGCGCTAATGTCACAAGCTCTTGGCGAGAGTTAACGCTTAAACCTAAACCTTTAAACGCACTTTTCTTAGCCTTTCGCCCTAAATAAATATAAGGAGCACTGTCATAACCACGCATAAATAAACTGTCGTAACCCTTTTGATGAGTCACCATACCAAAGTCGTGTAAAAACGATTCCTGTTTATCTAGGTCGCTTACGTCCCAAATTAAATACGTTAATTGATCTACTTTAATGATGGGGTCAGGACGCAAAATAGGTTTGCTGCCCGGAGGCGTTTCTTCATTCATTATCGCGGCATCAACGCCAGCATAATCCAGACTCATGTTATTCCCCTTCCCACTTGAGATAATTGTTATTTTTTATATCTGAAGTTAATTTAATAAATCGTCACTAAATTTAAAAACAGCTCTAGATAGTTGCGGCTTATCTTTTTCACTCATTACCTAAGGTGCTCAGCACCAAACTGCGCCCTTGTAGATTATGAGTGCTTCAAAACACCATGCATACACTCTAGTGCAATATGTACAAGTAGTGCAATTTAAAACACATCATCAAACACGCCTATTTAGTGCAAAATTGATTTGGAACCTAGGTATAGGGAGATAACTGCAAATAGCCGCCAATTCACCCAAAAGGGCTCTTGACAGCTAGCAATAAACTTAAATTTGACTGACTTTTCCACAATGATGGTAATTTAAGCCAAGAACGGAGGCTTGTTGACCTAAATTAGAACAAGGGGGAGGGGTAGCCACTAACTGGCCAGAGGTAGCTTGAATAGAGAAGTTAGTATCTGTAAACGCAAAAAACCGAGCCCTATGAAGCTCGGTTTTTATGTTAACGCGTCTTTACTGAGCAGAAGCCAGAAGTAAGCCCACCACAGTCTTACCTCTAACTACGAGCCCTAAAAGAGCCTAGATACCGCCAGTAATTTTCTTAACAAGACGCTCGGTAGGAAACCACTTAGAAATCAACAAACGACCCAGCCATCTTGGGGTAGGGTCTAGTGCATCATCAATATCCGCTAACTTCACCAATTGCTTACCTTGATTTTGGCCGGCCAGCATCCGAAAAAACGCATCCGGGGTTTGTTCTATGCCATGCATAATGTCTTCTTTACCCTTTATACGCCCTTCCTTAATCCAGCGGGCCAGCATGATCATGGCCCCTCTTAAGCGGTCTTGGTAATCTAGAATCACTAAGCCTTGTCTTTTAACTCGCTTAGTTAACATTATATTATGGTCACGGCGACCTATGTCTTGCTTTGTGTCGACCAAATGACTGATACCTAACCGCCCCACTACAGCCACACGGGCATTTTCATTTAAGGTATCCAGTACCGCTTCAGAAATATCACCACTGGTATTATCAAAATACACATCTACCCCTTGTGGGCAGGCTTTTTTAATATCCTGTGTTAATTCCTCAGTGCTTTTATCGCGGTAACTCACTGCCGCGTCAAAACCATAGTCACGAATGATATCTTTGGTTTTTGCATCTGTGCTTACTATACCAACCGTTTTACAGCCCATATTTTTAGCAATTTGAGCAGCTACACTGCCTACGGCACTGCCACCAGCAGACACCAACACAGTCTCACCGGCTTTTGGCTCGCAAATTTCTTTTAACGCAAAGTAAGCCGTGGAACCATTGACTCCCATAGCCCCCAAATAGGAGCTGGGCGTGGCCAATCCAAGATTAATTTCTTTACAGGCTTCTTCATCACTAAAAATTGAATACTCCTGCATATCTATGCGCCCTAGTCTCACCGATCCTACTTTTACCTTGGGATTATTAGACTCAAGCACTTGGCCAATACCATAGGCCTGCATAACATCGCCAGGATTGACTTTTTCCACGTAATTATCTTCATCACGCATACGCCCTACTAAGGCCGGGTCCATGGATAGGTAGGCATTGCGCATTAAATATTCGCCGGATTTTAATGGGCGTAGAGGCTCTTTTTCTACTTTAAAAACTTCCGGTGTTGGACGTCCATCTGGACGTTTAACAAAACGTACAAGATTATTAAACTGACTCATTTTCGGCCCCTTTATTTTCTAGTTCTTTTTTGTCGTTTTCAATTTTCATTTTTTTCTTTAACTCGCGTTCTTCTTTTTTCTGCTTTTCTTTCTCTTTAAGGTAGGCAATACGTGCATCAGCTACCCCATTTTTAACAAGAGGAGGTGTAAAGCCATCAAACAAATTGCAATGCAACACACCATTTTTCATCATGGCCGGTTGAATACCCGTTTGCGTTAATAAGGTATCAACAAATTGTTTATCGGAGGCGTTAAGGTTTTCAAAATGCTTTTGAACATTTTCAAAACTCCAAGCACGATATTGAAATGTCATGAAGCGGGTATCTAAACCATAGATGTCACAGTTAAATTCCTTGTTTCCTTCATGGGTTGCCAAGGCAGTACCGGCAGCAAAAGGAATATAAGTTTTAGCCACATAGTTGAGTAACTGATTAAGCGATTCAGGAACGCCTTCGTCCAAATTAATCCATTCACCAAATTCAGTCTGACCTATAGAACCACGTACATCGCCCAGTTCATTTATGGTTTCAATCCAGTTACAGGTGCGCGAGCCTTTGCTCTCCATTATTTCAGCGGAAAAAGGATCTTGCAGCATATGGGCGTGAAGGTGTCCGTAAAGGGCAAAGTCGGCAACGCTGGGTTTGTCACCCAATAAAAATTGATACTGAGAAAAATGCTTGTCTAAGATAGCCAGTAAATCAATTAGTTGTTTATCCAGACTTTCGCGACTCTCCAAGCTTCCTAGACCGAGGGGTTTATCAAAACCCGTTTGGCGAGAAAGAATCATTGGAGCCACTTTAACTGCATGCATATTCACATCACCATAGCTCATGGAGCGACCCAGGCGATGACTTAGGGTATTTCTATTTATTTCATTACCCCAACGGTAGTGCATAGAAAAACGTGTTAAATACTCATCACCAAAATCTTCTAACAACCACATGATAAAGGCCAAACGAGCATCTTCTGGCGTACAAGAGTTATTAGTATACTGCTTTTCAAACTGTTCAATAATTGGCGTAGTATCCTGCAATACTTGATCGTCTGGGGTGATCACCACAGGCATAATACTCATGCCTACTTTCTCAGGAATAATATTGTAATAGGTTTTTAAATTAATGCGCATGCGCTTATAAGGAATGGCCTTATAGTTCATGTAGGTGCGTAACTTACATGAATAAGGTGAATTACCATCACACCAAAGGCGCATGCAATCTTGCTGCTGTGCATTAAGATTTAAAGCATTCTCAATTTCTAATGCTTCTCTTTGCAAATTATTATTGTTCGGTTTCTTATTATTTGTCATAAATAATCCCCTCTGGCAACGAATAGCTTAAAGATCACAAGTAACGCTAATTAGTAGGCTATTGCAAAACGTTTATGGCGGTGAACTGGCAAGGCTAAAATAGAAAAAAGCGCGGGATTTATAATTATAAATGAGCATCTTGAGTCTATTTTAAACGCCACCAGAGCGAGTAAATTAGTTTTCCAACAGTCTACTAGGAGGCCAGACCATTTAATTGATAGGCCTTACGCATTAAAAATTCACGTAACTTGGTTGGCAATACTTTTTTAGCAACATTCATCAAAACACTGCCATGACCAATACGGATATCACTGGGTGGCTTGTCTTTTAGCATGGCTTTTATCAACTCATCAGAAAACATTTCTGGTGTCGTCGGTGAGTTAGATGAAATACGTGCGCGCTTTTCTATGGCAGGTAAAGCGGGTTTATAAAGTGAATTACTCACTAAGGTTTCTTTTAATTTTTCTGCCGCGGTATCACCAAATTTTGATGCCACACCACCTGGATAAACGGTCATAACATGAACGTTAAAAGGTGCCAATTCCATGCGCAGCACTTCACTCATAGCATGAATAGCGGCTTTGGAAGCACCATAAACACCAGAAAAAGGCACCGTAAAAATTCCAGCAGAACTACCAATATTGACGATAATCGCTTTTGTGCTCTTTCTTAAAATTGGAAGTGCCTGTTGAGACATGGCAAGAGGGGCAAAAACATTGGTAGAAAATTGCGTCTGTACCTGGCTTATAGGTACTTCAGCTAAAGGCCCCATGGCACCATAACCAGCATTATTCACTAGAATGTCTAATTTTCCACATTGATTTTCAATGGTAGACATAACCGCTTTGATGTCTCCTTCATTATTTACATCAAGCTTCACAGGAATGATGTTGTCACCGATTCCATTTAAGTCACTAATTTTTCTCGCGCCGGCAAACACAGTATGGCCCTGACTGGCCATTTTCTGTGCAAGACTTTTTCCAATACCACTTGAGCAACCACTGATTAAAACTATTTTTTTCATGAATACACCTATTTGCTCGAATCTAATAGATCAAAATACTATTTCGATCTATTTATTTTTAAGCTTATTAGCAGTTTTAATACTGAACGTAGTCGGAGCACAATTTAAATTGTGCAGCCTACCTTATCCATGTACTTATTCAATTTACTGTTTAGATTTTTAAGCGAGCAGTTAATCACCATCATTTTATCTGGGCGAACCACTAACACTTTTTTCCCTTCTTCAAACAGGCGTTTATATTCTTGGCTTTCATTTACTAGCGCAGATAATGAAGCATCTTCACTGCCGTTTTGTTTGGCAGTGAATGTTGCTTTCTTGCCAGCCATAGATTTCCAGCGAGCAAGGGTTTTAGCATCTAGGTAATTTTCTGGATTCACATCCCAACCTAGCAAGCAAAAATTTTCACCTAATAATTTGTCCGCTAAGACTTTTTTATCATCCTTATTTACCAGGTACTGAGGAAGCTCGAACCCGGTTTTAAAAAACTTACCAACAAAAAAGTGCTTAAGATAAGCGCCATTAATATGGTTTGGTATTTTATCCAAGGGTGCGCCCTTGGTTTCGGAATGGAATCCTACCCATCCCAGTAATTTAATCACGCCATCTCGGATCTTTGCTACAACTGGATTTTGCGGCAAAATAACATCACCCATGTGCTGGGCAAATTTGATCACTTGACGACTTTGAGGAATTCTTTCAACTTGATAAGAATCAAGAACACTCGGCGATAATTCTTTATTTAAAACTGCGGCTATTTTCCAGCATAAATTTTGTGCATCCCTAAGGCCTGCCATCATGCCTTGTCCAGCAAACGGGGGGGTTATATGGGCGGAATCACCTAGCAAAAATATGTTCCCCACCTGATACTTTGAGGCGGTACGGGCATGGAAGGTATAAACCGCCTTTCGTGACACTTCCATAGCATCAACGTCGCCCCAATCACCAATGAGTTTCTTAAGGTTTTCAGGCTCGAACAATTTATCCGGGTTATCTCCTTCCTTAACCACAAATTCCCAACGACGTTTACTGCCCGGCCCTGGTAGAGTGACAGAAGGTCTTTTTGGATCAATGCTGAAAACCACTTCACTGCTGTCTTGCGGGTTTTTTTCTACATCTAAAATCATCCACTGTTGCGGGTAAGTAGCACCGGTGAAACCAATGTTTAATTTCACTCGAATCGGGCTACTGGCACCGTCACAGGCAAGAAGGTAACGTCCATTAATTTTAATGGTTTTTTCGCCCTGCTTAACTTTTATGGAAACACCTGAGTCATGATCATTGAACTCCAGTAATTCGGTACTGGTGACAAGATCGACACACTCATGAGCTTTAAGCGATTTTCGCAGGCTCTTTTCTAAATCGGGCTGATGGAAGGTGCGCAGCAAACGATGGCCATTTTCAGGTTCGTACAAATCGGCATGAAAAACAGATTCCTGTTTATCATTTCTAAAGTGAACCGAGTTTACCTGACGAAATTCCATATCTGGATCATCTAGAATATCGATGGTATCCATTATGCGAGAACCGCCTTCACACATACCCACAGCGCGTGGAATGGTGACGATATCAGGCTCTTTATCAATAACCAGAGTACTAATACCAGACTGGCCCAACATGTTGGCTGCTGTCACACCACAAGGTCCAGCACCCACTATGATTACATCGTACGATTGCTTTATTGTTGTCATGTCATCCCCCTCCTACACCACAATTCATTAAATGATTGACTTCAGGTGCAAAAATAATTCTTTATATGCTTCACGCTCTACAGAGCTCTGACCACTGCTGTAGAGCGCTAACTTTTTAGGCTTCGGCAATCATATTTTTTTGCTTGCCAAGATTTATGCTGCCGTCTTTAGATTTAATCTCAAGTTCAAGAAAGTCTCCTGGCTGCAAAAAGGTTCCAATGGCTTTTTGCGCCGCTCTAAATTTGTCTTTACGCTTCTTGTCCTTTTTAAAGTTAACAAGAATAGCCAATACAGTTTTTAAGCTATGACCACCAATAACACCACCTGGAGTACCGGTAAGAATACAGTCGCCTTCGTTAACATCTGTATATTGAGATAGGTCAGTAAGTGCTTTTGGCGGTTTATGAATAAGCAGCTCAGTGCTAGCATTTTGCTTAACTTTGCCGTTCATTTTTAGCGTTAACTCTAAATTGTAAAGCTGCTTGCTATCGCCTTCTTCCAATAGGTACAAGACAGGACCAATTGGGCAAAAAGTACGATGGCTCTTGCCGCGATACCACTGCAACATAGGTGCGCCAAACATGCAGTCTCGCGATGAAACGTCATTACATAAGAACAGGCCACCAATGTATTCCGCAATGTTGTCGTCGGTTACCTTAGTAGGTTTGTGAATACCTTTTTTAAGTACGATGCCCAATTCAATTTCATAGTCCAGCAACTCACAGTCTACCGGGCGCAAGATATTGTCATTGGGGCCACAAATACTAGATGGTGCCTTGGCAAACATTAGGTTTTCTTCTTTTTCTGCATCAATTTCCAGACCAGACTCAGCTCGGTGATCAACATAGTTCAAGCCTTGAGCAAATAACTGCACACTGCGAGAAATAGGCGACACAAAGGTTACATCCTTCTGTGGAATTTCTTTTGCTTCAATGGCCGCATCAAAACGTGCACGATCATTGAAGTAGCAATCCATTAGATCTGTGTGATGTTCTACTGCAATATTTAGCGGACTAATATTCTCGCCATTTAACACACCCCAAGAGGCTTGAGAGTTTTCGCCCTGGCTGAATTTAACAACTGAAGTTCCCATAATTTCTACCTTCTTTATCTTATTTTTAAATGTAAGTTAATTGACTTGCAAATAACCCGATTTTTTAAAGCCAAGGACGCGCTGGGCGTGAGATGGCCTTTTTAGCTTGTTTAATCCATGGCAGAGTGACATCGCCCTTGATCATGCCGCGTACAATCCCCACTACTTGGGAGAAAGTTAAAGCGAAAAATGACTTGGGTAAGTCGTCACCCCAGGCATAAACATTGCCAGAATCCAGAGGATGATATTCGGTTGGTTTTTCTGAGGTAAACACATCGCCGTCGGCGTAATGTTCAAATTCAAAGCCGCTCACATCGTGCCAGTAATCAAATAATTGGCTGCCCAATATGTGACGACCCAAACCCCAAACGTGTTCACGGTTTTTCATTTTTAAATATTGCTGACCTTGCGCGACCGCATCCACATCTACTACTTCATAAGCACTATGCAGATACCCTTCACCACCACCTTTACCAATAACGATGGAATGGTGATCGGCCAATTCGGAACCACGATCTAAACGTAAAAAGGCTACGGCAGGAGAGCCATCCCCAATACACAATGCATCGGTAGCCAATAGACCAAGGTGGCGCATATACCAATTAACGGTTTCTTCAAAATTAAGCGCACCCATTACGCAATGCCCCATCTTCAATATAGGCGAAGGCATCAAGGGTGTACGCTGACCACTGTTAACACGCGGACGGTGACTTAAGGTATTAGCCGGTAAAATTTCACGGCGAGTCTCAAGTAGGTCTAATTGTTCAATACCAAAACAAACTTCTATTTCCACTCCATTTGGATCGGTAAGTCTAACCACCTCTCCACCGCCTGGACGGTTTATTTTTTCAATTTGTTTACCGGTTTTAGCGGCCAATATTTTTAAATCAGCACGAGAGCTAGCAGCAAAACCAATGCCTTTAAAAGCGGTTTTCTTGGCCTTGCGTCCGTAATACAGGTAAGGCTCATCACCAAAACCGCGCATGAAAATATTTTGCTGATTTTTCTCATGGGTTTTCATGCCAAAATCATGCAAAAATGACTCTTGCTTATCTAGGTCTTTAACGTCCCAAATAAGAAAGATTAATTTATCAGCCTTGATATGACCTGCAATTCGCTCCAAAGGCATGCTGCCTGGAGGCGTGTCTGTACTGACACTTAACTTGTCACTTCCAGCGTATTCCATATTCATAATACTGCCCTCTTGGTTTATTTTTTATTATTGGTTATTTAGTTAGTTACTATTTCTGAAGAATATTAAAACGTCCTGTTTTCAAATCGTGTCATTCACCAAATATTTCTTGAGATACTTTTTCGGTGGTACTTTTCACCCGTAAGTACCACCGAGTTAAATTGGGAAACTTTTTAATTGAAAAAGCAGGGATTAATAACATGGATTCAATACGAGTAAACCAGGCAATATCGGCAAAGCGGATTTTATCACCGCATAAGAATTCATTTGTTTCTAACGTGTCTTCAAGCGCCTTCAGCTTTTGCTCGATGCGATTAATCGCTGAGTATTCCGCTTTAATATCTAACGAGAAATCTTTACTATTTAGGATGTACTTGCTCCATAGAGGTTTGAACTCTTTATGGGTACCCGCTTCCATACCTAACCACATTCTATTTTGTGCGGCTTGCCAACTGGTTGTGCCCCACCATAGTTGCTGATGATCAAAGTTTTCCAGTAGATATTCGGCAATGGCCCTTGAGTCATAAATAACATGCTCGCCATGTTTTAAAACGGGTACTTGAGCGAGAGGATTTAGTGCAACAAAGTTACTTTTTTTGTGCTTTTCATTTTTTAAATCTATCTCGTGATAGCTATAGGCAAGCCCAAGGAAATTAAGCAGAGTCACTATGCGTTGAGAATGAGGAGAAAGGCTGCTGCCAAATATTTCAATGTTGCTATCGGTTTTTAAAAATACAGGCTTTTGATTCAAAGTCGCTTTAACGGGAAGCAACTGCTTTTTAGGCATAGGAAAGTCTCTAGGCTTGGCAGGAGCCGCCAATAACACTTCCACTTTTTGTAGTTTTCGCATGATACGACCAAGCCCCCAAATAAAGAACTTATCCATCAAACTGCGCTTTTTTTCGGTTTTCTTAAGAATTCGTCTCAGTTTTGGTAAAAGAGGCGAAGTGGCCAACTTGCGTAACTTCTTGGCTTGAGCCGACATAGATGCTTCAAATGAAGGTCTTTTCTCTAAACGCTCAATCCAAAGTAAAACATTTGGATAGCGAGATGGCTCAATCTCAAGGCCTAGGTAGCTATACATCACCACACGAGGAAAAACACTGATGTCGGCCTGAGTGAATTGATTCGCTACTAGGTAATCGTGGTTTTCAAGTGCCTCTTCAACAAGGTCTAACCACGTCATTAGTTTACGCTCTTGCTGCATTTCTTGCTGCTGCGTTAATACCTGCATATTCCACACTTGGTAACCCCAAGCTAAATCCACAGGGTCACTGGTGCAACGGCGATTAATTAGCTGTGACTCTTTTAGGCTGCGACTAACATGTTGAATTGGGCCCATCACTCTTTGATATAAAAGCGGTCTAAATTCCTTAGACATGGCCTCTTCAGAGCCAATCCACATACGTACTTGGGCGCGCTCTAACGCAGACGATGGGAACAAAGGTGTGTGTAAAAACTGGGCGTCTAGGTACTCATTAATCGTAGCGGAATCAAAAATCACCTGCTCACCATGACTAATGGTGGGCACGTATCCGTTGGGATTAAGACTTAAATAAGAAGGGCTACGCTGCTCCATATTGGGCAGGTCTACTTCTACCGTGTCGTACTTCAAGCCCTTTTCAATCAGAGTGATATGAACACGACGCACACAAGGCGAAGCGGCCGAATTATATAGGACTAGGGCTTCAACGTTGTCAGCGCTTAAAGGGGTTTGTGCATCCAGTAATTCTTTCGCCATGAGTACACTCCAAAATCATTAGAATTGCACTATAGTGTAAAATGTACGGTATGTGCAATAATAATTTACAGTGCATTCTCGCATGATAATTTCAAATTATGATAGAATGCCCATCTTTACTGCGGTTGACTTAGGAAGTATTAACTTGAGTGATATTGAAGAAGTTTTAGATGTTCAGGCCACTAAGCCCAATCGCATGGCTCGTAGACGTCAGGAGACCAGGGCTAAGCTATTACTTGCCACCCATGAACTGATTGTTGAAAAAGGCATCGAAAAAACCACCATGAGCGATATTACCGAGGCAGCCGATCTGGGCCGACGTACCTTTTATTATCACTTTGCCAGCAAAGATGAATGCATCGCCGCCACCGCTGTGGAGGTTTATCAGCGCCACGCAATGGCTGTTTTAAACATTATATCCCCCTCCGATGACCCGGCCTTGATTATGGCCACAGCCACTCAATCGGTTCTTAGTTCATTACTGCGCGAACCTATTACCGCCTGCTTAGTTGAGCGACCACGACTATTAGGCGATTCATTATGGGGAGCCATAGGCCCATTTGTTCACAGTGACATGCAGGCGGGAATTGATATCGGCCGCTTCACCCCACCTATGCGCCCTAAAGTATTGGATAGCATGATGATATGGTCATTGGTGGGATTGATCATTGAAGCCATTGAGGTGGAAAACGACCTTACGGCCGTATTACAAGAATATGCACAAATGTTTTTAATGATATTGGGTATACCAGTAGCAGAAGCCAAGGAAGTTACCCTGCAAGCGTCTAAAAATTTGAGTGACGCTAGGTCGGAATTAACACTGTAAGATTGACCTCAAAACATTATTTGGGGCAATTCAGTTAACTGAAAATGCCAATGGCCCAGCTACATTGGCTCCTCTCTTTTAATCTTGAAGTTCATCAAAGTACTGTTTACATATTTGCAAAAATTTCTGGGCCGCCGGGGAACGTGAACGCCCTGCCAGCTCAATAATGCTTAATTTATTGGTTAACTCCAATTTCTCAATATCCAAAATTGCCAATTGACCATCATCCATATTCATTTCCAAACTTAATGTCCCCAGCCAAGCATCGGTTTTCAAAATAATATTTTTTAAAATGCCCATATCGCTACATATAACTTTTGGCGTTAAGTTAATGCTAGCCCCTAATTTTTGTGCCAGAACCTTTAAAAACGGGTGCTCGCGGGATAATTGGCTAGCCGCCACCACCGGGTATTCAAATAATGTGGTCAAATTAATTTTTTTGCCTACCAAGGGGTGATCTTTTCTGACCAATACCTGTACCGGCACCGCCTTAAGTAGCTCGATGTTTAATTCGGTGCTGCCAGTGAAGCTGTCTGAACCTGAAATCAAAAAATCCGCGTCACGCTTTATTAATAAATCTTTGGCCTCCGCGGGCATGGCTTCGGTAATTCGCACCTCTATATTGGGATAACGCTTGAAGAATTCAGGCAAACTTTCGCGCAATACCATTCCCTTAGTACCTGGCCCTACCAAGATATGTAAGTGTCCTTCCTCTATGTTACGAGCCAAATCGGCATCGCGTTCGATGTCTTTTACGGCCAACAACACCTGTTCGCTCTGAGCGAGAATATTGGCGCAAAACTCTGTGGGTTCCATGCCGGTTTTGTGGCGTTCGAACAGGGACAAGCCCAGAGCTTCCTCCAGATTATGCAGGCTGCGGGCAAGCGCCGAATGTGTGAGGTGAACCGACTTGGCCGCCCCATGTAAGGTGCCGCACTGGCAAATTGCCTGTAAATGCTTGAGTTGCTTAAGCGTGATCATGTGGTTCCTTAAACTTTCCAACCATTGATTATTAGTCAATATATCTAAAACTAGTCTCTTGGTACTATTGTTGTCAATTCGGCACTCAAGTGCAAAACATTTTTCTTTGCAAAGAATCACTTACTGGAAAGTGTTCGCATCAGCCAAATCACTTCATCGAAACGTTTCATCAAGGGATTGAGTTAAGGATTTTTTCCCATTACGGAATTCCACCTACATCAAATAGATACTGGCTTTAAAAGCGGTATTGATAATAAAAAAAAACTGAGGGCAGGCATATGAAAAAACACACATCCACTTCGACGTTAGGTCGAAAAAAGATACTCGCTTTAGCGATTCCATTAGTCATGGCGGCGCAAGCACAAAGCTTTGAATTTTACACAGGCGGCATCGAAGGCAGTTTCGATTCTGAGATTTCTATGGGATCAAGCTGGCGTGTGGAAGCGCAAGATGATCAATTTTTAGCCAATGGCAATGAAGAAGATGGCAACGCTAACTTTTCTGAAGGTTCGGCTTTCTCCCAAGTATTTAAAGGCAGTCACGACTTACAGTTGTCTTATAAAAACTTTGGTGGTTTTGTACGTGGCAAATACTGGTACGACTCAGCCCTTGCAGATAACAATGTAGATCGTGGTCACACACCCACCGCCACTATTGGCAATGATTTAAGCGTTACTCACGCAGGCGGAGGTCGTCTTGACGATTCCGAGTTTAACGATTTATCTAAATTTTCCGGTGCTGAAATTCTTGATGCGTTTGTTTACGGTGAGTTCAATGTTTTAGGTATGCCCTTAGATGTGCGCTTGGGTAAACAGGTAGTAAGCTGGGGTGAAAGTACTTTTATTCTCGGTGGCATTAACGCCGTTAACCCAGTTGATGTAAATGGTTTTACCCGCCCGGGAGCCGAAATTAAAGAAATTTTGTTACCCGTAAATATGGCCTACGCCAACATAGGTTTATCTGAAAGCGTAAGCCTTGAAGCATTTTACCAGCTTGAATATCAAGAAAGTGTATTACCTGGTTGTGGTACTTACTTTTCACCTAACGATTATATATCCGATGGTTGTAACGTAGTCACCCTTGAAGTACCCGGTGTTAGTGCTAGCTTGAAACGCAGTGAAGATGAGAAGCCATCTGACGACGGTCAATTTGGTTTGTCGATGCGCTATGTAGCAGAAGAACTAGGCGACACAGAGTTTGGTTTGTACTACATGAATATTCACAGCCGTACTCCAACCGGTAATGGTAGGAAATTTGATGCGCAGGAAGTAGGGACTTTAATGGCCGCTGGCGTTCCTCAAGGAGCTGCTGTGATATCGAGCACTAGCTACTTTGTTGCTTATCCTGAAGACCTACAAATCATGGGCTTAAGTTTTGCCACCACCCTAGGCAGTGTCGCCTTTTCTGGTGAATTAAGTTACCACAAAGATACTCCTATCCAGATTAATGCAGGCCAGCTAATTACTGCGACCTTATTTGGTTCAACCCAGGGGCTGGCACCCATCGGCAAGGATTCCACTATTTTGGATGCTGAAGTAAATGCAATAGGGCCCGGTGGAGAAGTTGTTGGTTACCGTGAGTTTGATGTAAGCCAGGCTCAGTTTACTGCCATTAAGTTCATTGACCGCTTCCTAGGTGCCGACCGCTTTACTCTAATTGGTGAAGTTGGTTACACCTTCATTCATGATTTTGCTGAAGGTGATAATCAAATTCGATACCAGCGTGATGGTTTTTTTGATCAGCCTGAAAACAGCAACGAAGGTTTTGTGACTGAAAGCGCTTGGGGCTATCGCACCCTTATTATAGGCGAGTATTCCGATGTATTTTCCGGTATCAACTTAAAACCCAGCCTTGCCTGGAATCATGATGTAGAGGGTAGCTCTCCTACTAATACCAGTGGCTTTGGTGAAGGTAAGCAATCAGTAGATATTTCTTTAGACGCTGATTACCTCTCCACCTATAAAGCCAGCATCTCTTATACGCAATTCATGGGCGGTGACTTCAACGCCAAATCGGATAAAGATTTTGCTTCTATTAGTGTAGGTATGCAGTTCTAACGAACCATCAAGGAACTCACATTCACTCTTTAATACGCCATTAAAAAACTATTAAAGAGTGAATAATTTATTCAAAACAGATCGCCGTATTGATCTGTAAAAAATGGTAACATCATGAATATAAAAACACTTACCACATCAGCTTTATTGTTGATTATGAGCGGCACTGCAGCCGCCAAGGTATCCGAACAAAATGCCAATAAATTAGGCAATGAATTAACTCTAATTGGTGCTGAAGCAGCAGCAAATACCAGCGGAACTATTCCTGGTTATACGGGTGGTTTATCTGTTAACGCTAGCGCTGATCCACTAAAAAATGTTTTCTCAGATGAAAAACCTCTGTTCACCATTACCGCAAAAAATGTTGAGCAATATAAAGATAATCTAAGCGATGGGCAGTTGGCACTTTTCAAAAAGTTTCCAGATACTTATAAAATGCCTATATATCAAACGCATCGTACCGCTTCATTCCCCAAAGCGGTTTACAGCAAGGCGAGAAAAAACGCGACACAATCTGAGTTAGTAGATGGTGGCAACGGTTTAAGCAATTTTGACGAGACCATTCCTTTTGCTATTCCACAAAATGGCCTTGAGGTTATGTGGAATCACGTGAGCCGCTATCGCGGGCCTTCATTGGAAAGAAATGCTGCCCAACTAGCAGTGCAAAGGGATGGGTCATTTGTTCCCGTTAAAACCCGTGGTTATTTATCGGCGCCTCATTATCTAACTGATGGGTACGATGCACAAAAAGATAACAACATTCTATTTTATTATATTCAAACGGTGAAATCTCCTGCTCGCTATACCGGTAATGTATTCTTGGTACATGAAACCATCGATCAGGTAAACCAACCACGTATGGCTTGGAGCTATAACGCAGGCCAGCGTCGTGTACGTCGAGCGCCACAGATATCCTACGATGCTCCAGCACAAGCAACAGAAGGGTTACGTACAGTAGATCAGGTTGATATGTTTAACGGCGCGCCCGACCGCTATAACTGGAAGTTAATGGGAAAGCAGGAAGTCTATATTCCTTATAACGCCTATAAGTTAGCGGACCAAGATGTAAAGTATAAAGACATAGTGGGTACTGGTCATATTGATCAAGATTATACTCGTTACGAGTTACATCGTGTATGGAAAGTAGAAGCAACACTTAAAGAAGGTAACCGTCATATTTACAAGAAACGTACGTTTTACGTAGATGAAGATAGCTGGCAGATTGCTCTTGCCGATCACTATGATAATCGTGATGAGTTATGGCGTGTATCCGAAGGACACTCTTTACAGTTTACAAATGCGAACACACCATTTTATGTTTCAATCACTAGCTATGATTTGTTATCGAATCGTTACCTTGTTGAATTAGGTAATGAAGAAAGAGATGCATACAAATTTGATTCTGAAATGAGCCGTATTAGTTTCACCTCCTCATCTATTCGCCGCCAAGGCAAACGTTAGCCGATTCGAGACCCTTTACCTATTAGGCATCTAGCCTAATAGGTTTTTTTATCTTTTGGTCGCACTATAAAATTAACCTTTCCTCTCATAATCCCCCCCTCCATCCAAGAACGTCCCATTAATATTCAGGTTTTAATTTAAAATAAAACCTAAGTATTCTATACGATATTTTTTATTGATTTATTTAATAAAAAACCTGGTAACTTCACTCAATACTCTAATGTTAAAAAACAATAATTTAATAGCCTCGAGCATATTCACCGCTAGGCAAAGACACTCACCGTTTGACGACTGATCACCGCTACTCTTCCATGTTTATCCCATAAAGAAGCATCAATATGGCTGTAACCATGATTAGAGCTTTCAATATTTGCTTGGTACTGCCACCAGTCACTGGCGGTGCAATCTTCTGGCTGCTCCACAAAACTAATAGTCCAAGTAAGCGAGCTGCCCGAAGCGGGCTTTTTAAGCATGGTAAAAACAGCAGGCGGCCAAGCGTCTAACAAGGCTAATATTTCTGGTACAGTGGCCACCTTTTTTGACGGCTCACGTAATTTAATCCAGCCTCCCATATGGGTATCTTTAGACCCCATAAAAGGCATTTTCCCTTCGGTATAGCGATAGTCAAAGTACTGAGTAAAATCAGGTGTTAGCCCAGCAATAAAGGGGAATTCATTAACCTGGCCAGGCGCTTTAAATTCTGGAGCCATTTCAGGCAAGACACTCACAATGGATTCACGCTCAGCCCCAAAACTGGCCAGCATCACTGTCACTACCTTGCCTTTCTGGTAGGCGCTTGATTGCACTTGAATAGCAGATTTTCCCTCCCGTAAAATGGTGGTTTGAACTTCCAATTCCCCAGGTGTCACGGGTTCCACAAATGACATCATGATAGATTGCACGGGACGAGGTATTTCAAGACTCTGCATCAGTTTTTCATATATGACTGCGGCGACTAATCCACCAAACGTGGCTCGGCCCTGACCCCATTTTTCGGGTATCAATACCAATTCTGAATTACCCTCACGCACGGAACCTAATATTTCTGAAAATTTCATAAGTCGCCTATTTACCACATAAAAAGAATGAAGGCATGGTAGGCAGTAAGGGGCTTAACCACTATAGGCAAAGTTGACGAAAAACATGCGATTTTTGCAGGGCTGTCATTACCATTTTGGGGTGATCGGAATGTAGAGTGCTAACGAGTGAGGAATATTTGACTTAACTTAAACCAGTTAAGACAAACTCTTAACTGGTTCTTTTTCACTATTTAAATGTGTACTTATTTTTACACAATTTTTATATCCTTCATCATTTAGAAGGCATTTGAACTACACGCTTGATTCAGAAAATACCGGCCACAAGTTTTTAATTTCACCGTTTTCAAAAAGAGCAATATCCCCAAATTGTAAAAATACAAATTCACTTTGGGTGGGGCGCATGAAAATCCAATCATCTTGTTTTAGGGAAATAGATTTTGAACCGTTATACATTTCTTGATTGGTCGAGCGTCCAAATAAAGGATTCACACTGATACCCTTCGGTGATTCTGGTTCCGCTTTCCAATAACCCCCATAGGTGAAAAAGGTTTGTGCACGGTTTGGATCCCATGCGGCCATCACATCACCTAACCCGTCTACGCCGGGTATGTCGGTATGATCAATGGATTTAATAACCGGAGTGGCGATATAAGATGCCGGTATGTGGTCTGCTAGGGTATCAAGATCATAATGAGTGGGTTTAACCAGACAGGTTCCTGCCGATAATTCATTCTGTGGGAAGTCCCCTTTATCATAAAGTTGATATGTTGGACTGCCTGCACTGTTCAAACACAAGTCTTGAATGCTGCGCCCCAGAGTTTTTTCAGTAAGCGATATATAATGACGATACTGGTTCATTACTTTATCGCGATTACTTTCTATGCCGCCAGGTACCGAGCCTATGTGAGGCTCGTAGCCCATGAAACCGGAAAAAGTCAGTAGTTCAGATTTTTCCATAAGGTGCAGCATGTCTAGCAAATCGGAATCGCTGTTAACACCGCCACGGTGTAGACCCACATCGAGTTCAATATTAATGTTCATCTTTTGATTTACACTAGCGGCTAATGCTTGGTACTGATTTAAGCGTTGCGGGCTATCGATAAGCCATTGTAATTGCTGCTCTGATTTAAATGTGGTGGGTTTATCTTGTTCGTTTTGATAAAACTTGGCCGCCGCCGCCACTGGCATGGGTTTACCCATTAATACGTCTGAGTATGGAATTTCATTAGCAATCAGCGTTAAAAAAGGCTGATGGAATACCATAAGCTTTTTTGAATCACTTTCTTCCATGACCAGTTTTACTAAGTCAATAGATGGTAGAGACTTCACCACAATACGATAATCAAAGCGTGTTCCAATATGCTGTTTTAGCACAGAAATATTTTGTAATAATTTTTTCTTATCCACTACCAAGGTAGGCTTGGCCAACTGTTTAGTATCTAAAGCATTACTGATAGATACAAAATAAGGGCTGTGATTTTCACCTATGTCGGCAGGTTTAATTCCCCACGTGGCTGCGGTAGCCCCTGCAGCCAAACCACCCAGTAAAATTTTCCGACGATTTTTATTAAATTGTTTGGCCACGATTTTAATATCCCTTTTATTTTAATTATTAGGCGACTGTAATACGTTAACAAACTACTTCTGAGTATTTATGTCTTAAGAATTTTGTTAACCAAAGTTTTATTAACACTCATTACACGGCGAAGATGCTCTTTAAGTATGGGTTTAAAAATTTACCCTGTGGATCCAGTGTTTGGCGAACTTCTTTAAAGTCGTCCCAGTGTTTATAGTGTTTTGATAATTCCTGGCCTGACATAGTATTAATTTTGCCCCAGTGTGGGCGGCCGCCATATTTCTTAAAGATGGGCTCTAAGGCTTTAAACATAGGCTTATAGTCTTCATCAAATATTCTGTGCACGGCTATAGATAGAGTTTCACGCTCAAAGAATGGGCTCAACCAAATATCGTCACTCTTCACGTAACGCACTTCAAACGGAAAGAATACCTCAGGGAAGTCGCGCTCCACTACTTCACGAATTTCACGGAAGGCTTTTAAGCCATTTTCTCTAGGCAGGTGATATTCCATTTCGTTAAAACGCACATTTCGCTCGGTGGCATAGTTCTTCCAAGAACTCGCAATGGTCACTTCATCGGCAATAGTTTTCATGTAAGTACCAATAGATAACTCTCTAATGGTAGAAGACCAGCTGAGTGCATTACGCAAAGTTTTTAATGTTTCGACACCGTCGTTTTGATCTGTCTTGTCGGTGCTTGATTCTGCTTCGGTGGTAATATTTTGTGTATCCTGAAACCCCATGCCTGAAAAAGGAATGTAATAGAATTCGAAGTTTCTGTTTTCATTGGCTAGGCTGTCAGCATTTTCCAAAATTTCTTCTATAGGCTTACAGCTTAATTTACGTTTAAGACGGTAACTGGGTTGGTTCTGCATGCGTACCTGAGTGATCACCCCTAAAGCACCTAGGTTCACCCTGGCCGCATTAAAAATTTCAGGGTGATTATTACGATCACATTCGACCACGTCACCATTAGCGGTCACTAATTGCAGGCCCTCAACAAAGCTAGGTAAGCACCCTATGCCCGCGCCAGTGCCATGAGTAGCCGTACCCAGTGCTCCGGCAAGAGTTTGTTCGTCAATATCGGGCATATTAATAAGTGCCTGACCAGCTTCAGCCAGAGGCCCACCGATATCCCCTAAGCGGGTACCGGCCTGAATAACAGAAGTATTGTTAACACTGTCATGGGAGACCATGCCGCTTAATCGGCTTATGGAAACAATCGTATCGTCTGTCGGTACCAGGGCAGTAAAGGAGTGACCCGAACCCACCGGGCGAATATTTCCCGGCGCAGATACAATTAACTGGCGTAGCTCATCAATGGTAGCGGGCGCCATGCGAGATTGGGGGTAACAGATTTGAGACCCCGACCAGTTCTTCCAAGGGATTTTTCTTTCGCCACTAGGATTTAGCCCAGCTAGTGCCATGGAAGGGGTAATTGCTGAGGCACCGGCGACGGCGATTAAGCTACTGAGTAAATTGCGTCGTGTAATCATAGGTTTTAATTCTTATTACTCGAAAATATTTTCATAAAAATCGTAAGCTCTATTTTTATGAGGCCAATTATTTAATTACAAATTTACGGGTTTTTAGTGCAGTCACAATGGTCTATTTGGCCACTACTGGCTTATTCGAAGGCTTTTTAAGAGTTTGATTGATGAAATAAGAAATGAAGACAATTATAAGAATGCACAATTAAGAAACGGACCTATTGGATGACAGGCCCGCCGTGTTTTATGAGTGTTTGTTAGCCTTGGTCATGAATTGAAGAGTCGTTGGCCATAAATTGAATGAGTGCCTCAAATTCAGCGGCATTGCAATCCATGCACATGCCAAACGGCGGCATGCCACCATAACCGTTAATAACGCTATTTAATAAGGTATCCATGCCCTTGGCTAATCTTGGCTGCCAGGCTTTTTTATCCGCGACTAGAGGGGCTGTACTCTCATCCACTGCATGGCAGACACGACAACTGCGCTGATAGATATCAGCAATATGTTGATCCTGAGGCTGCGCAGCTTGAGCATTTTGCAACAGGGTTTCCTGATCAGGCCCTTGATCACAGGCAGCGAGAGCGAGTGAAAAAATGGCCAGGGAAACCAGTTTAAATATACGAGAAGCAAAAAAAGGTGATGACGGCATTACAAACAACCCCATGTTGGTAGAGGGACAAAGAATGCACGAATAATAAGAGTTGTCGGCCTGTTACACCATGTTAAATCTGGCAGTTAGCAGGCACTTTTATGCTAGAGAGAACGCTAAACCGCAGCCATTTCAATAGGTTTTTCATTGCGGTCTAGGATGGAAAAATCTACAGTCGCCTAAATCTAGGCCTACAGCTAGCCGTGTTGCTTTAACTGATTTGACGACCAACACGACTATGTTTGAGAGGACGTTAAACCGCGGCCATTTCAATAGGCTTTTCATCACGGTCTAGGATGGAAAAATCTACAGTGGCCTAAATCTAGGCCTACAGCTAGCCATGTTGCTTTAACTGATTTGACGACCAACACGACTATGTTTGAGAGGACGTTAAACCGCGGCCATTTCGATAGGCTTTTCATTACGGTCGAGAATGACATATCGGCCTAGATCCTGGCCATCAGCTAGATCATTGCTCATCTTGTTAAGATAAGGCTCAGCATCATCTGCACTGGGCGCAACGCCATTTTGACCACTTAAACCGGCGATAAACACAAACTGCCAGTCCTTTGTGATGCTATCGGCTTCTTTAACCAAGGCAGAAAAGGTGGTGAGCTCTTCAGGTAACTTATCCACACACATGACGGCTTCAATATGGCCCTTAACGTGCTTTTTGCTTTTCTTGGCGTTATGACCTTCAGGTTGGGCAAATAAGAACAACAGTCGTTGCGGCTGTTCCTGCTGCTCTGTCATTTCCAGCAACTCTTTAAACATAGCTTTCATGAAGACCTCTATTTTTTCACGGCTAATATTAGATAGGTATATTTTAAGGGGGTGAGAGATTTTAGTAATTGGACTTTATAGGTACTCACTAGGGGGTAGTGGGCTTTATTACGCAGAAATTGAATGAGTTAAATCAATCGCCTACTTCTCTTCTTTTAGATAGAGTTTTCTATCAAAAAGAAGGAATTACAGCGGCTATTATTTTGAAATGGGGTTTACCAAAGCCATTACTAAGCCTTTTTCCACCCACAATCTCACCTGCTGACCATCCACATGCACTTTAACGGGAGCTTGCTGGTTTTCAATTCTGGGTAAAAAATCAAAGTCTTCTGCATTAAAACGACTTTCAAATAGGGTTGAAATCGCGCCTTTTTCATCCCGCATGCGCAGTTGCGCTGCAATATTGCCTTTAATTGAACAATAGCGCCCGCCAATTAAACGACTCGATAACGCCGCCACCTGAGAACTGGCAAGAGGATTAAAGTCCAGTTTTTCAAAATAACCGGTCACTCTAGTGAGGTTGTTGTTAGTCACTTCTAAGGGTTTGAACTTTAAGTGGTTATAAGATACTTCTTGAGCAATGGCATAAATCATTTCCTGCTGGCTTTGTCCCTTAGGCAAAACGGTTGTGAAGAACAAGCTAACCACTAACAAACTGGCAGCCACCGACCACAGTATTGGATTTTTAATTCTTTTTTGGGTTGGAGACAGTATGCTTTTTTCCAACGCATTCAAAGAAGCAAACTGATCCATGTTTAATTCAAACTCATCCAAATGACTATTCACATTTTCTTTAACTGTATTTTTCATGAAAGCGCTCCCTTTGATGCGAGCCTTGAGAGTTGCTGAAGTTGTTTTTTCAACCTGTGTATACGAGACAATATGGTGCCGCGGGCGCAATTAAATTCATCTGCTATTTCTTGAGCACTGTATTCAAGTACACAATGCATATATAACAATTCTCGCTGCGGAGCCTGTAACGCCTGCCAATGCTTTTGAAAATCGTGCTGATCAATAATAATGTCTTCCAAGCGGTCTTTATCAATATCCATGTCACCCTGCTCTACCTGCAAAGATTCCACATGGGCCTGGTGATTCTTTTGTTTGCGAATTTCGTCATACCAATAATTACGCATTATGGTGCGAATGAACGCTTCTTTCTCGGTAATATTCTGCGGGTTTTTACGTAGAAATCGCTCTATGGCAGTATGCAAAACATCCTCTGAATCTTGCGGGCTACCGGTGAGGGCAATGCCAAACCGATACAACTTATTTAAACTTTCTTTATTTAAACTTTTCATATTTTAAAGGTCATAACATGGCACCAGCCATTTTTAACCAGCCCTCGCCAATTAACATGGGTAGTTTTTCCAATTGTTTTTCATTTAAATCATTCATACAGGTATCTTGATTAAAGAGCGCCAGCAACTCAAATACACTTTTTTCAAGCACTCGAATTTGTACCTTGCCTTCATTTCGGTAATACAGAAAATAAGCTGTGTCTTCATTTAAACAAGTAGAGCTTTCACTGGTTATGAAGTCTATATTGGCTAAATCCCAAAAGGATTCCTGCAGGTATAAACTAGGCTGACGGTTCATTTTAGTTAACAACTGAACTTCAACTGGCATGTTCATGAAGGTATTCAAAGGAAAGTAGCTATTATTTTTCGCATAATAACAACATTGTTTTAAATAATCAGAATGAGCAATATCCTTCAACCAGCGGGCCTCTCTCTCTTGCTCAAAATTGTTAGAGACAAATTGAGGAAATTTTTCACCGTAACCATTTAAGTTCTCTGATTGAGATGGGTATAGAGTAATATATTCCATCGCAATAGCATTAAAACTCACTTCACCCAGAATTCTAAAGGTTTGCAAGAAGCTCGACTGTAAACAACGTACCAGCGCCAATTGGTAATTGGTTTGATAAACCTCAATTCTTTTTTCAGGGCCAATTATTTTTTCAATAGAGCCTGCCAAATAAGAATTAGTGAGGCTCATATTTCCCTCACCATTGCTATCTACGTTAAGCATGGCTTGCATAAATAATTGCTGGTATTGCTCAAGCGAAGATTCGGGTTTCACTGTATTCACTCATTAATGCCGTGGCTTTTTGTTGTTCTTGCAAGAGAGTGGAAAACTCGGGTAAGTCGTTATCCCATTCAATTAAAGTCGGTACATCCCTCATTTTTTGTAGGGCTAATTCATAAAGCTCCCACACAGGATCGCTTACCGGGTTATTGTGTGCGTCTAGTAAAAATTCACCCTTATCGGTATACCCGCCCAGGTGCATCTCACTCACATATTTATTGTTGATCGTTTCAATAAACTGCTTAGCATCTTGGCCTAGATTCTTTTGATTCACATACAAGTTGTTTACATCTAACAAGATGCTGCAGCCAGTTTCGCTGGCCAGAGCATTTAAAAAATCGGCCTCACTCATGCTAGACCCTTGATAAGCCACATAAGCTGAAATATTTTCAACACATAATTTATGCCCCAAAAAATCCTGAATACAATTTACCCGATTGATCACATGCATTAGGGCTTCATGGGTATAGGGAATGGGTGCCAAGTCATGCAACTGTTTACCATTAACCGCGCTAAAGGCCAGGTGATCTGAGATCCAATGGGTATTACAGCGCTGCGCCAGGCTCTTAACCCGAGTTAAGTATTCAAAATTAAGTGCCTGAGTACCTGCTATGTTCATGCACACGCCATGTAACGTCAGCGGATATTGCTCGGCTATTTGATCCAATAAAAAGCCATCAATGCCAGAAGCATCCAACCAGTTATCGGTCAGTAATTCAAACCAAGGCACATTTGGTTTGTGCCCGAGAATGTGTTTAATGTGGGGGCTGCGCAAGCCCAGCCCCACCCCATGAATAGCGTTCACTATGAAGTCTTAGCAGGCTTCACTTTTTTCACAACGCCGCCCACAATTTTTTCACAAGAGCCTTGAGGTACATATACCCATTCACTATCGGCGTTATCCAAAGTGGATTGACCAGCACAACCATGAGAGCCATCTAATGCGCCACAGTCATTTTTACCCGCTTTGGCAATACCTGCGCATTTTTCCCAGTTTTTTGGTTGATCAGGTACAGCATTGGCGCCGCTTGCCATCATCATTCCAAGGGTACTCATGGCTGCAATTGCCGCTATCTTTTTAGTATTGTTCATAACGTTTTCCTAGTGGGACCTCTGAGCATCAGGTAATTTTCACCCGATATGTATTAAAGACGTGCCTGAACAGCGATTGATTGCATAAAAATTAAAAATATATCAATTAATTTACAATATTCGCCTTAGCCTAGGATTCATGAGGGTCAGGTTTCCTAGGAGCCACTCAGGTTTGTTATCTAAAATTAAGTCTAGCTGAATTATTAACAGGCTATTTTTCCAGCCACTCCTGGATTTTTTGCCCTAGTTTGTCAGGGTCAATGGGCTTGCTCAGATAGTCAGACATACCCGCATTAAGGCACTTTTCTTTATCGTCTTTCATAGCATTGGCGGTCATGGCAATGATGCAAATATCGGTCATGGCATCTCCCGCCACCCCTTCTCGTATTTGCTCGCTGGCACTATAACCATCTAATACCGGCATCTGACAATCCATTAATACAAGTTCATAAGGCGCGTTATTCAGAGAATTACTTCTAATCATATCAATGGCCATTTGTCCGTTTTCGGCCACATTTACTTGTTGGTAGCCTAAATCAGCCAAAATGGATAAACCCACTTCTTGATTAATCAGGTTGTCCTCTACCAGTAAAATTTTCACCAAAGAAGGTTCCTTGCCTTTTTGTTCTGGTAAGACTTTAGAAAGCGTTTGCAGGTATCCGTGGGTAATAAGTGGCTGCGCTTTATCTAACAGCTCGCCACCACTTACCAAAACCGCTAAGGCATCAAATAAATCTGAAGGGGTAACCGGTTTTGAAAAATAACCGTCAAAGCCGATGGATGAAAAATATTTGGCATCACCAGCTTCACTTAAAGAAGACGACATCATCACCATTCTTAATTCTTTAAAGCGACTATCTTTTTTAATTCTTTCACCCAACTCCGCGCCACTCATGGCGGGCATTTGCATATCCAGTAAAGCTAGGTCAAATAGCGCGATGCCATCTTGATGATTGCGCTCAAGTAATGCCAGCGCCTCGTTTGCGCTTTGTGTTTCAGTAACCGACGCATCCCACATTTCTAGCTGACCACGAATAACATCTCGGTTAGTGGCGTTATCATCTACTACTAATATAGATAAATCTTTTAGACTTACTTGAGGCAATAGCTGAATGGCTTGCTCACTTTTTTCCAATAAAATATTAAACTCGAAATTACTGCCTTCGCCCAATTCACTTTCAACGTGAACACCGCCCCCCATGAGCTCACATAGCTTTTTTACAATAGACAGCCCCAAACCGGTACCACCAAAATGGCGAGTGGTTGAAGCATCTACCTGGGTAAAAACATCAAATAGGCCCGATATTTTATTATTAGGGATACCAATACCACTGTCGGTAATAGAGCAAGTAAGCAACAACCCTTCCTTGTGAGACACCAAGCGGGCACGGATAACTACTTCACCTTCAGAGGTGAACTTAATGGCATTGCCTACTAGATTGGTTAGTACCTGTCGTATGCGCCCAGGATCTCCCTTTACCATGGCCACATTCACTTTGTTTACATCTAAAATAATCTCAATATTTTTTTCGAAGGCACGCAGCGCCATGGCTTCGGTGAATTCAGATAACAAACTGCGTAAATTAAAATCAATACTTTCAATTTCAAGCTTTCCCGCTTCTACTTTAGAAAAATCTAGAATGTCGTTAATCAGTGACAACAATGATTGAGCACTTGAATTGGCTATATTAGCTTTACGGGCTTGGTCATCGCTCAAATCACTTTTAAGCAATAACCCAAGCATGCCTAATACACCATTCATTGGAGTTCGAATTTCATGACTCATACTGGCTAAAAATTCACTCTTGGCAAGGCTGGCTTGTTCAGCAGAAGACAAGGCATGTGTTAAACGAACATTAATATCGGTAATCTCTTCAGTACGTTCAGCTACTTTTTCTTCAAGTGTTATCTGGGCTTTTTGTATTTGCTTGCCCATGGAATTAAAAGCCTGCATTAATCCCGATATTTCATCATTACCCTTCACTTCCAATCGGTATTTAAGATCATTTTTGTAAAATCGTTCGGTGGCGTTTAGCAATATTTTTAGTCTGTTTAGAACCTGATTTTTCACTAAAAAATAGAATGAGAAAATAATGAGAACAAATAACGGAACCACCACTAAAAGTAACTGCTTACGCTGCAAACTTAATGATTTCTCTACCTGGGTATTTTGATACTGCATCACCAACTCAAAGCTTCTTCCGCCCAATACTAGTTCGGTGGAGCGCTCTAACAAGTTATCTACTCGATTGTAATTTCCCAGTACCAACTCACCACCCGCATTCAAAATTCCAATACTGTTTAAGGCCACTCCTTGATCTTTTAATAGTGTTTCTTCTTGCTGTAATAATGCATCAACCAAATGCTGCCATTGTAAAGATAAAATCAACCAGCCTTTTACATCGCCGCGCACCTGTATTGGTGCCACCACCCACATACTTAAACTCTCTTTAAGCTCAAGCAAGGCAAGAAATTCATCTGCACCGGGTTGGCTATGAATAGCCTGTTCCTTTGGCAGCGGCAAATATAATGCATGCTCTGTGATGGTTTCAGACAGTAATACTTCTGAAGGCATTTTTTGTTTGTCATGATTAATGGTATTAATAGCAAAAATATCTGCATCGATATCAACCATTAACAAATAATTTAACTCAGGGTAAGATGAAATTATTTTGTTTAACTGACTGTTCATACCCCGGCTAATGTCTTTATCTAGGGCCACGCGTATTGCTGGATTACCCGCCAAAACGCGAGCTGTATTTTCGCTGTGCTGAATTTCTCTATTAATTTTTTGGCTAAGCCCCAATAGCTGACCACTAAAATTTTTGTCTATTTGTGAAAGTAGTATTTTTTGCAGGGATAAGTCTGCCAGAAAAGCAGCAAAAGAAACAATTGCCAGTAATCCAAAGACGGTACTTAATATTAACTTTGTGGTTAAATTAAATTTTCTTTTAATCCACATATTTCACATTAACAAGATGTTCTGGCATGGATAACTTAAGTTTTCTCAGCGCAGCTCTATTCACCAGAATTAAAGGTGGCTCTTGAGTTTTAGAAGCCATATGAGTGGGCAACATACCTTGCTTTAATACTCGGCCCGCCATTAATCCCGACATAGCACCTAGAATTTTAAAATCGGCCACGGGGCCCAAGGTTGCCCCGAGCTCTATACCCTTCTTATTGGAGCTTAATACTGCAATATTATGTTTCTTCGCCAGTTTAATTAATACCTCTTCGCCTCCTCCTTGCATAAGCGTATCAGTGGTGGTGACCAAAACCTCTGGTTTTAATTTTTTTATTATTAACTGAGCTTTATTATTTAAATCGTCCAATGATTTAGCCGACACCAACTTCACATCGGCACCGGTTTTTTTCATGAGTCGTTTTAAGTTAATGGCTTGTATTTTTGAGTTAGGTTCACCTAAACGATGAAATATCGCCACATTTTTAGTATGAGGAAACACACTTTGTAACAATTCATGGAAATAGTTTTCAGGGATATAATTACTGGTTCCCACCAAGTTATTCGATGAATACTCGAATGACTCAATGAGGCCTGCATCAGCAGGAAAAGTAACTATTGAAAAAACGATAGGCGTGGTTTCGGGTAATACATCTTTCATAATGACAGTGCCCGAGGTGGTAAGGGAGTACACCAGATCCACCTTCTTTTTCTTAAACAAATTGGCAATTTCTCTTTGTTTTACTTTATTGGCTCCGGCAGATTTCTCTATGTATATAATATCTTTACCTTCCACCAATCCCTGTTTGGTTAAGGATGATTTGAAACCAGCCACCGAACCTGGGTAACTATTCCAAGTGGATATCCCCACTACAAATGGCTTTGCTTGTGCTGGCAAAAAAACAGCGCATAAAAGCCAAATTATCAACAGCTGCCTAATTGTCATTACCCTTCCTTTTGTCAGGAATTTTGAGGTTGCTTAAAAAGTTGTAAACATACTTGATTTAAGCCTAGACGAAGATAACTGCTCTTGTGTTCAAATAAGCAATCAGAACCCATAAAGCCTAGCTATAGTGGTAATTAAGAATTGGGGGGGAGGGAATTTTATAATTCGTTAGGATGGATATATGCCCTATTGTTTTTATGCTTTTAAGCTATTGCTTTCATGAATAAAAACGCTGCTCTGAAGGCTTCGGAGATGTACACACGACATCAGCCAAACTAGGCGCCAGCAAGGCCAAATGAATGATTACGATCTAGCGCTGATTCTCTATAAAAATGCAGCTTAGTGTAGAATACGAGAAATCAGGGGGGATACAAAAGAAATTTAGAGGGTATGAGGCGACTAAAATAAATCCACTTCTTCAGAGTTATTGCCCTCTCTTAGGTTAATTTCAGTAAGCACCAATTCCCGTAATTCATACAGGTCTTGTTCACTTAAATCCGCCAGCTCAATGGAGCCAAATACCCGTCGCGCCATAAGGTCATGTGTGGCACAGACAGAATGAGCTACGCCCCTGGCTGGTAATGTAACCGGCGCCCCTAATGTGGAGTCGGCCTTTAAAATATATTTATCACAAAATATACAACGCATGCTTATTCTCTAATTCATTACCCGTGTAGGCAATTAACACACAGATAAAGGGCATATTTTAAATACTATGACTCATTAGCTTTAATTTAAGCCTAGCGTTAAATAGGCAAACCTTCACGCCACTGCGTTTATAAAATGTCTATTAAATAGCCATAAAATGTGCGATATAAAAACCAAAAATAAGCCGATAAAAACGCAGTGACAAAAGGATATATAATTGAAAAAATGCGGTGCTAATCTGCAAACACCGCAAAAAGAGAATCTTGTTTAAATCATGCAATAACCAATATGACTATGATCTACACCATTCTTTTCAGTACATCATGTTCCTTGCCATCCAGTACCCTGTGTTTAAATACCCCAGCCAAATGGGAGACCAGTAAAACAATAAAAGACCAGGCAAAGAAGCTATGTACATTATGAGCAATACCATTCCAATATTCACTCTTAGGCGTGATATCGGGAACACTGAACAAACCAAACATATCCACACCTTCTACGTAGGCAAAGGTAGAATTCATAAAGTAACCTGAAAAAGTCATACCGATCATGGATACATACAAAAGGATGTGTACTAGGTGAGACAAGTGATGCTCCCACTTTTTTAAACCCGGTGCAGGAGCAGGAACAGGGCCCTTGGCGCGAGCTGGCAACCGTAGTACCACTAAAAATAAAGCAATCATGCCAAAGGCTTTGTGTAATGGATAAAGGTCGTATTTATCCGGCGCCTTAGGATCAATGTCTGCCATGTAAAAACCCACAGCCAAAAGGGTAATAATGATCAGTGCTGTTGACCAATGCAGCACCCTTAAGGCAAGGGAATATTTATCCACAGTTTGCGTATTTAACGTATTCATCGCTGTCTCCTAGTGCTTAATTATTGTACGTGGCTTAGTACTTGTTTCACCAAAGCGGTCACTCGATCACTCAAGGCTGCATTAATTATCTGGCCGTTCTCATCAAATGCTTCATAAGAAGCCGGGATCGCCACCTGCGTTGGCACCACTAAACTACCCACACTGGTTAATACATCACGTAAGTGGCTCAAGCCTCGAATACCACCCAATCCACCCGGAGACGCTGCCATAATGCCCACTGAAAACTGCCCGTAGGCTGGTTGATAGCTTTCATCTTTGGCAGGACGAGACAACCAATCTAGGGTGTTTTTAAGCACCGGGGCAATAGAGCCATTATATTCAGGGCTGGCGATCAACAGTCCATTGGCACTGGCAAATAGTGCTCGTAAGTCGTTTAACGCGGCTGAAGGTGCCTGATCTTCCAAGGTTTCATCAAATATAGGTAAAGGATAGTCGGCTAGGTCTAAAACCGTTACCCGTGCTCCGACTTGTTCAGCGCTACGCGCAGCGGCTTTCACTAACTGTTTATTCCAAGAATCGCTACGTAGGCTTCCGGCAAAGGCAATAATATGGGCTGGCTGAGTCATGTGATGTTCCCTAATTTGGCGTTTCATTTAATGTAGGGCTATTTTGACCTCTATTTATTTGAACAAAAACAGAATAAATGCAAAGCTTCTGTGCATGCATGCACAGAAGTAAGAGACACCTAGGATCCTCATGGAAAAACCCAATAGCTGGCACGATATTCACATTGCCTATCAGGTAGCTCGGTTAGGCACTCTGTCTGCTGCTGCCAGTCATTTGAATGTGCACCACTCCACTGTACTGCGGCACATAGATACCCTAGAACAGAGCTTGAACTGCAAGCTGTTTCATCGCCATCCACGAGGTTATACCGCCACAGAGCAAGGGAAGTTACTGTTTCAGGAAGCTCAGCAAACCCAAGAACGTTTTGATCGTATGCTGGGTAAGTTGGCAGGAACCGACACCGACCTCTCGGGCACGTTGGTGATCACTAGCGTGAGCACTATGTCACCCTTGTTGATGCCCATCATCGCGGAGTTCCAGCAAGAGCACCCCAATATACAAGTGGAACTGGCTGGAGATGCGAGAATTTTCAAACTGGAGTATGGCGAGGCCCATGTGAGCATTCGCCCAGGTGCCCAGCCTAAAGACCCTGATTACGTGGTACAGCAATTATGTGAAATGAATGTAAGCCTGTATGCCAGCCAATCTTATATAAGTAAATATGGTGCTCTGAAGTCTTTAAGCGAGACCCAGGGCCATAAGTTTGTCAGCATCATTAGCCCTTTAAATAATATTGCATCACAACGCTGGGTGAATGAAACCGTAGATAAGTCACAGGTGGTTTTTCGCGGCTCAGATTTCAATCTAATGAAAGATGCATTAGAGAATGGCTTGGGAATCGCACCACTTAACTGCCAAATTGCTAAGAGTAATCCTAGATTGTTGCAGTTAATTCCAGCGCCGCCAGAGTGGACTTACAAATTATGGCTGGTCACCCATAGAGATATTCACAGAAGCCCTAAAGTACAAGCTTTTACCAAAACCTTAAAAGAAATGGTAAAGGCACATTGGCACTAAACAAATTTAGTGCGCCTGCATGAATTCAACCAGCGCATCTCGCACCGAGGGAAACTGAAAGGTTTGAATATGGGCGCCGGCTAAATCTAGCCACTGTTTAGGCTCTTGGGCTAACTCGTAAACCGCCTTGCCCTGCTCATAAGGGATCACTTGATCATCAGGGCTATGCATCATAAATAACGGAATGGGGCTTATGTTAGCAATATGATTTTGAGGGTCTTCATCTGTGGGTAAAAGATAGGTGGGTAACGTTAAGGCCCAAGTGAGCCAACTGCGAGACATCATATCACTGGCTATTTCTTGGTAGCCCAGCAAGCAAGCATCTAATATGACACCGCTAATTTTATCTTTATACGGGCTTTGTGGTACATACGCCGCAGTGAGTGCTGCGCCTATACTTTGCCCTAATAGGAATACTGGCTTGCCTTGATCGTGATTCAATAGCCAGTTTAAGGCGGAATCAATATCCCCTAATATTTCAGGCAGAATTGCGATGCCTTGAGAGTGTCCGTATTCCCGGTAATCTAATAAAAACACATTGTATCCCGCCTTAGGCAGCCACTTCACACTGCTAATATGGGTGCTAATATTTTGCGCATTACCATGCATAAATAATACGCTCCCTAACGCCCTCCCCTCGGCCGGCAGGTACCAACTTACCAGGTTAGTGCCATCTTCAGCCTGATGTTCAATTGTCTGCCACTGCAATCCAAAAAAATCTGGGGTGTAGCGGTAATCTTGTTGAGGGTAAAAAAATAGTGAGGTAAGGCTTTCACAACCCACCAAACCAAATATGGCCACAAACACCAATAACCGAAGACTTTTCATTAATGAAACATTCAAAATTCATTCATACTTTAATCTCTACGCTACATTATATAACTGCATCCAACTGATTCTACGTTAATACCCAACATGTTTATAAATAAAGTTTTTAGGCAATGCAGACTGTACCGTCATTCAAAATCTGGGTATTAACCCCCAACTTTAGATGTTTTTACGACATACCTTCGCGTTAATTCAATGCTTTATAATTAGACATAAAACGATCTTTTAATTAGTTGTCATCACTAAGCCAATAATTAATTTTTTATTTTTATCCATTTAAAAGGTATTTAAGTAAACAATAATCATCAACAAGGTTTGGACTGGCTCACAATTACTGGCCGTGCAGTTGCATACCTTTTTCTTACTGCTAGTATAAGCTTTGCAGTGTTTTTAAATTTAAGAAAATTTACAATTGATTCTCATTAAGGGAACGGAGAATAACCATGAAAAAAATAATGGCTGGCGCGATTCTAATGGCTGCTGCTTCAAGCTCGTTTGCAGTAGCTCCTGGTGGTCCTGATTGCGGTTGGGGCAACATGTTATTTAAAGGCGATTCTGGTCCAGTACATTTTATCGCTTCTACAATCAACGGCACTTCCGGTAACAAAACTTTCGGCATGACTTCCGGCACTAACGGCTGTTCTACTGACGGTACGTTAACATACGGCGGCGCGTCTATGATTGCCTCTATCATGGATGAGTTCTCTTCAGACGTAGCCATGGGTCACGGTGAAGCTTTAAATGCAGTGGCAGTATTGATGGGCGTAGCCCCTGAAGATCGCCAGACTTTTGCTGAAGTAACACATGAAAACTTTAACATTCTTTTCCCAAGCGCAGACGTAACCGCAGAAGAAGTAATGGGTTCTCTTGAAAGTGTTATGAAATCAGATGCACGCCTAGCTAAATACACCAGCTAAGTTCATACATTTTTAGAAAACAAAAAGAGGGTCCTGTATTGATTAATACCGGGCCCTCTTTCTATTTACGCCATATCGTTTATATTAACTGTAATTCCTTGCTCTAAAATTATAATTCAGATGCTAATTCATTCTAAGCGATACACCTATTACGCTCGATGCATTTTATTTCTTTTAGCATCACTGATTTTTGTTCATTCCACTCAAGCCAATGCAAACTCTTATGTTAAAGAACTCCATAGCAAGGCGACCAATCTTAAGCTTTGGCAACATAGAGAATGGCATAACCTAGTACACTACAATAGAGATGGCAGTTCAGATGAATTTCTCAGCCAGGTAGATGATGCGCGATTCTTCAATGCTATTGATGGTAAACACAACCCTAAAACAGAGCTATTTAAAACCATTGATGCCTTTTTTAAACCCTCATTAACTGATGACAACCATGCCCAGTGTAAATTCGTTGCTCGTCTAGATTGGCTAAAAAACAAACTAAATATAGATGAGCCTAAGTTACCAAAAGTTGCCTGTACGCAATACAAGAAATGGCGAACCTTAGTACCCGACGAACAAGTAACTTTGGTTTTTCCCGCCTATCACCTTAATAGCCCTTCCTCCATGTTTGGTCACACGCTATTGCGTTTAGATCCTGCATCGAACAAAAAAAGTTCGGATTGGTTATCTATGGCGGTTAATTTTGGCGCCAACGTTCGCGAAGGAGACAATTCATTATTTTATGCCTTTAGAGGATTATCGGGCGGCTATCCTGGTTTTTTTATTGTCGCACCCTATTTCAAAAAAATTAAGGAATATAACCGCAAAGAAAAACGAGATATTTGGGAGTACCCGTTAAACCTAACAACAGAAGAAACCAAACGAATTGTGTCTCACTTATGGGAATTAAAAGAGATTGAATTTGATTATTACTTCTTTGATGAGAACTGTTCTTACCGCTTGCTAGAACTATTGGAAATAGCTCGTCCTTCTATTGAGCTAACCAATGACTTCAAATTAACAGCTATTCCTATAGATACCATTAGATCAATTGAACGAGCAGGCTTGATTGAAGGCACCCATTATCGTCCATCACAAGTCACCACACTTGAGCACTTAATAGACGAAATTCCAGAAAACAACATAAGTTATGTTGAAAGAATTTCGCAAAATCCTGAATCAATAAACAATGAAGACTTTTCATCTTTACCTGAAATTGAGAGAGAAAAAGTTATTAATGCCGCCTATAAATACCTTCGTTTTCAGCAAACCGGTGCGATCAGGGATTCGGTGAGCGCAAAAAATAGCCACGCATTATTAAAAATCCTAAATGAATTCCCCATAAGAAAAGCGAGTCAACCACCGGTACCATTATCACGACCTGAAAATAGCCACGACAGTAAACGAGCATCCATCTCCATTGGTGAAGAAGACAATCAAAAATACAGCGAAGCAGCCTTTCGATTCTCATTTCATAGCCTAGAAGATAATGAACATGGCTTTTTACAAGGCGCACAAATTAATATGGGAAACATTGTTGTACGTGATAGTGAAAATGACAATGTCAAATTACAGCGCTTTGATGTGATTGATATTTTCTCACTAAGTAATCGAACCCAGTTATTCAAACCGCTATCTTGGAAAATATACACAGGGCTTGAAAGACAATTAATCGGTGGCCAACAACGCTTAGTGGCACACGTAACAGGAGGCGCAGGGGGCGCTTACAAGCCTTTTGAAAACAACTTAATTTATGGACTGTTAATTGCGCGGCTAGAAAGAAACCGTGGATTTAAAGACGACATCACCCCGGCTTTAGGCTTATCAACTGGCATGCTGCATCACTTTGGTAGCAGTACCGCACACATTGAAGTAAGCGGCGAAGAATTTAGCAATGATGTCTATCGCTATCGAGGAAAATACATACATAACTTTAATCTTGGGAAAAACCATTCAATAAAACTGTCCGCGACCAGAGAGCAGCAAGAATCAACTACTTTTTCTGAAGCTAAAATAGCTTATCAATATTACTTCTTCTAAGCGCAGCTAATAATTAAAACCCACTTAAAGCTTTACGATTAGATGTAAAGCTTTAAGTGAAAAAAAGTTATCTAGTAGCGATTTTCTAAATACTATTTCCCTTCAAATTCACAAATAGCATATACATCGAACCCCGCCTTTTTTAATTTATAGCCGCCATCTAATTCGGGTAAATCGATGATAGCCGCTACTTCAACCACTTGCGCTTGTAGTTTTTTAACCAGCTGACAGGCCGCCAGCATAGTGCCACCCGTGGCGATTAAATCATCCATGATAATCACGCGATCATTAGGCTTAAAGGCATCGGTATGCAGCTCAATTTCAGCTTGGCCATACTCAAGTTCATAACTCTCGCTAATGGTATCAAACGGGAGTTTTCCCTTTTTACGGATGGGCACTAAGGAAAGCCCTAGCTCATAAGCTAATGGGGCACCCAATATAAAACCTCTGGCGTCCACTGCCGCAATGGCGTCCAAATTCATGCCTTGATAGCGATGCACAAAGCTATCGATGATTTTTCGAAAAATTTGGGGGTCTTGTAATAACGGCATAATATCGCGAAACATAATGCCTGGCTGAGGCCAGTCTTCTACAGTGCGCACTGCGGCTTTAATTTCGTCTTTATAAGAGGACATGGCATTTTCTCAAAGAGAGTGAGGGTAATGGAACTTGTATTATAGATTTACTGTACAAATTAGCGCCATGTTTTAAACGCGCTCTAATTGACGCTTGGGGTCGTTATCCTAAAGACCTTTATTTTCAAATATATTCATCGAATGCAGCAAAGATTCGTCCTTTATTTTCCAAACAGGCGCAATACCTGAATCTGACTTAAGCAGCATAGGGTGAAAGCGACTATATTTAACTGTGATGCCCTCAATTAAGAGAATAATAACCATGTTAGAGAAACTGTTTAAACTCGACCATTATGGCAGCGATGTCAAAACCGAGGTTATGGCAGGGGTAACCACCTTCCTGACCATGGCATACATTATTTTCGTAAACCCGGCCATGCTTGCCGATGCGGGTATGGATAAAGGTGCTGTCTTCATGGCGACCTGCCTAGCTGCCGCCATCGGTTGTTTTATCATGGGATTTTGGGCCAACCTGCCCATCGCACTCGCCCCAGGCATGGGTTTAAACGCCTTTTTCACCTACGGTGTTGTACTCGGCATGGGCCACACTTGGCAAACTGCCCTAGGTGCTGTTTTCTTAAGCGGTATTATCTTTACGCTGTTAAGTGCCTTTAAGCTTAGGGAGTGGATAATTAATGCTATCCCCGGCACGCTCAAAAAAGCCATTGCCGCCGGTATAGGGGCGTTCTTGGCACTGATTGCCCTTAAGAATGCAGGCATCATTGTGGATCACCCCGCGACTCTGGTTAGCTTGGGCGACCTTACCAGCTTTAGTCCTGCCATGGCTTTAATTGGTTTCTTTCTGGTTATTACCCTAGTAAATCGAAAAATTCCCGGGGCGGTGATGATTGCCATATTACTGGTAACCGTAGTGGGTCTTATCGCAGGTGATGTTACCTATTCAGGCATTGTCTCTGCTCCTCCCTCTATCATGCCCACCTATCTCGAACTTGATATTGCCTCGGCATTTAATATTGGCATGCTCAGTGTTATATTTGCATTCTTGTTTGTGGATTTATTTGATACCAGCGGTACTTTAATTGCGGTAACCGAACGGGCAGGCCTGGCCGACAAAGATGGCAAGGTACCCAGGTTAGGTCCTGCCTTAATGTCTGATAGTAGCGCTACCATGGTCGGTGCTGCGCTAGGTACCTCATCTACTACCAGTTACATTGAAAGTGCCGCAGGGGTTGCAGCGGGTGGCCGTACTGGCTTAACCGCTGTCACCGTGGGTGTACTGTTTTTACTTAGCATGTTCTTTTCGCCACTGGCAGGCATGATTCCGGTTTACGCCTCTGCCGGCGCTATTCTTTATGTTTCCGTATTAATGATGCATACCCTTAAAGATGTGGAATGGGAAGATTTAACCGAAGCCGCACCTGTAGTGGTGGTGGTATTGCTAACACCACTTACCTTCTCTATTGCCCATGGTATTACACTAGGCTTTATCACCTATACAGTCGCCAAGGCACTAAGTGGCAAGGCCCATGAACTGACCCCCAGTGTTTGGGTATTATCAGGATTATTATTGCTTAAAATAATTTTTCTATAGGCTATCTAATAAATTCGGTGTTATTTATAACGGGCATCGAATTTTTTTTGCAGGGCATTAAAAGCCTTGGATTGTTTATAGTTATCCAGGGCTTTTGCAAACTTTTTCGATAATTCATAGTGGTCTCGTTTCTTTGAAAAGCCGATAAAAGCGGCTATTTCAATCACCTTTCCCAGCAGTACTAATTTCTCGCTCTCTGAGTTTTTATTAAAACCTTTATCCTTAAATTCATAGCGATTAACAATGGCAATATCAATTCGCTCATTTCTTAACATTCCCACTAATTGTTCGGTTTTATTAAATATCTTTTTTTTCAAATTAGCATTGTCATATTCTTCTCCGTAGGAGTAACCAATCATTTGCCCAAACTGGTATTTCTCCAACGAAGATAGCCCTTTATCTCCAGCAACAATCTCATTTCTGCGTTTGTTTAATATCACTAGATCCATAATCACCCAGGACAGTTCATTACCCTTTGTGAAAATAATATACTCTTTCCTTTGCGCACTCTCGCCGGCATAGCTGATAGCATCGGCCGTGCCATTTTCAACCATGGCCAGCGCCCGTTTCCAAGGAAGGCTTTGAAAGGTGAGGTTAATATCCAATTGCTTTGCTACCACTTTCAATAATTCAATATGAAAGCCGGTTAGCGTCCCATCTTGCTCCATTTCATAAGGGCTATAATTACCATTCCCTCTCACCACTAACAGTTCTTGCCCACTGGCAAACTGAGTGAATAGCAGAATACAAAAACAGATCCACTTCATGTGATGCTCTTGTGCTAATGAGGTTGGGATTAAACTAATTAAAAGTATAGTAAAGCCGTGAGGAAAGTCATGACAGTGTGGTTATAATATACCGCCGATATTTAGCGGCCTTCATATAGCATTAAGTCATAGAAGGTGGGTATAAAAAGGTAGTACCTTAGATATTAAATTGGGCAATAATTACAGGTGGCTTAATTTTGATTCGTTCATGCAGTGGTGATCTTTCAATAAAATGGAGGCCTTGATTTACTCAATAGCCTCCAGACTATATAGCCTACTTATTGTTTAGAGGCTTCTGTAAATTGTTTATACACAAAAAACACCACAGGCAATACCAGCAAGCTTAAAACCAAGGTGGATAACATGCCGCCCACCATGGGTGCAGCAATGCGTTGCATCACCTGAGAGCCGGTACCTTGGGTGAACATGATGGGCAGTAAGCCCACCATGGTTGAAATAGCCGTCATTAAGATAGGCCGTAAACGTTGCGAAGCTCCGTAGATTATCGCCTGACGTAAACACACAGGCCGACTCTCAAGTTCAGCCAATTCCTGTTCTCGTGCCCAAGCTTGATTTAAATACAGCAGCATCAGCACGCCTATTTCCACCGACACACCCGCCAGCGCAATAAAGCCCACGCCCACCGCCACTGAAAATTGAAAGCCTAGGTAATAAATTAAATAAACACCGCCTAGCAGTGAAAATGGCATGGTCATTAAGATCATGATCACTTCCGGAACGCGGCGAAAACTCATGTACAAGAGCAGCGCAATAATCGCGAGCGTTAATGGCATGACCATGTTGAACCTTTGCTGAGCACGAATCATGTATTCGTATTGCCCTGACCACTGCAACGAATAACCTGGTGGTAATTCAAGCTCTTCTTTTACCGTTTTCTGAGCGCCTTGTACGTAGCCAGCCAAGTCTTCCACTTCTATGTCGACATAGGTCCAGCCATTTAAACGGGCATTCTCACTTTTAATCACCGCCGCCCCTTCATCCACATAAATGTTAGCTACGTCAGCCAAGGTAATGTATTGCTGGCTGTTAGTGAGAATCGGCAATAGTTTTAATTGCGATAAATTGTCGCGATATTTTTGCAGGTAACGCACATTAACTGGATAACGCTCTAAGCCTTCAATACTCTGAGTTACATCCACACCACCAATGGCGGTTTGCACTGTGGTTTGTAAATCCTGAATACTTAAACCATAACGGGCAGCCTTTACTCGGTCGATATCCACCTTGATATAGCGCCCGCCCACCACACGCTCACTGTAAACCGAACGTGTGCCGGGTACTTTTTCCAATATGCTTTCCAGTTTTTCACCAATTTTTTCAATTTGTTTTAAATCTGGCCCAGCCACCTTAATACCTACAGGGGTTTTAATGCCGGTAGCCAGCATATCAATGCGTGTTTTGATGGGCATAACAAAGGCATTGGTTAAACCGGGGAATTTAATCAATTGGTTTAGCTCATTTTGAATGTCCTTGCTAGTCACACCTTCGCGCCACTGGCTCTTATCCTTAAATTGAATCACGGTTTCAATCATGGTTAAGGGCGCCGGGTCGGTAGCGGTTTGGGCACGACCAATTTTTCCAAATACAGTTTTTACTTCAGGAATGGTTTTTATAATTTTGTCGGTTTGTTGCAATATTTGTCTTGCCTTACCAATCGACACCCCTGCATAAGTTGTGGGCATATACATAAGATCACCCTCATCCAATGGCGGCATAAATTCACTGCCGGTTTTTTGAATGGGATAAAATGCACTCAACGCCAACAACAAAGTAAACAACAAAACCAATTTTGGAAACTTTAATACCTGAGTAATCACCGGCATATAGAGTGAAGTAAAAAGGCGATTCAGTGGGTTGTGTTTTTCATCTACAATTTTACCGCGAATAAAATAGCCCATTAATACCGGCACTAACGTAATGGCTAAACCTGCCGCCATGGCCATGGCATAAGTCTTGGTTAGTGCTAATGGTGTAAACAACTTGCCTTCTTGTGCTTCTAGCGTAAACACAGGTAAAAAGCTCAGGGTTATAATTAACAGTGAAAAGAATAAGGCGGGCCCCACTTCACTGGCGGCTTTTATGACAATGGGCCAGCGATCATCTTCATTAATTTTTTTAAGGGCCAGGTGTTTGTGCATATTTTCAATCATGACGATGGCACCATCCACCATGGCACCTATGGCAATGGCAATACCACCCAACGACATGATATTGGCATTAATGCCTTGCATATACATGATGATAAACGCACCCAGTATGGCTACAGGTAAGCTAAACAACACCACTAGGGATGAGCGAAAGTGAAACAGAAATATCATGCAGATAAAGGCCACCACAATAAACTCTTCGGCAAGTTTTTCCATCAGGTTATCGATGGCACTCTGAATGAGGTTAGAGCGATCGTAGGTAACCACAATTTCCACACCTTCCGGTAAACTGGATTTTAAAGTTTCCAATTTTTCTTTCACTAGATCGATAGTGGCCTGGGCGTTTTCACCAAAGCGCATCACCACGATTCCCCCGACCACTTCCCCTTCACCGTTTAATTCGGCAATGCCGCGGCGCATTTGCGGTCCCAGTTGAATTTGGGCTATTTCGCCCAGCAAAAGTGGTGAGCCTTTTTTATTAACCCCTAACGGGATATTTTTAATGTCTTCTATATTTTGAATATAACCATTAATGCGCACCATATACTCGGCTTCGGCCAACTCCAATACCGATGCACCACTTTCCTGATTGGCCATCTTAATAGCATTGTGCACATGGTTTAACGGGATACCGTAAGCGCGTAATTTAAGCGGATCGATTTGCACCTGATATTGGCGCACCATTCCCCCCACGGTGGCCACTTCTGAAACACCGGCCACGGTTTGCAATTCGAATTTTAAAAACCAGTCTTGCAGGCTACGCAGTTCACTTAAGTCGTGCCGGCCGCTTTTATCAATTAATGCGTAGTTAAAGATCCAACCGACTCCTGTAGCATCTGGTCCCAGTTCGGGTTTCGCAGCGGCAGGTAACTTACTGCTCACTTGTGACAGGTATTCCAGCACTCTCGATCTTGCCCAATACATATCGGTGCCATCTTCAAAAATCACATACACATAACTGTCACCAAAAAAACTAAAACCTCGCACGGTAGTGGCCTTTGGCACACTTAACATGGCGGTCGTTAACGGGTAGGTAACCTGGTCTTGCACCACTTGTGGGGCTTGACCTGGGTAGGAGGTTTTTACAATAACCTGCACGTCGGATAAATCAGGTATAGCATCCACAGGGGTATTTTTTACACTGTATAAACCCATGCCAACAAAAATTAGGGTTATTAACATGACCCAAAGCCGATTTTCAACCGATAGGCGAATGATGTGTTTAATCATAAATCATTCTCCTTTCTTGGTTGTGTCACGCTTTTCAATTTTGCCTATTACGTAACTGCCTTGAGCGGATTTTTGCAAAGAGAATTCCACTACATCTCCTTCGGAAAATAACGAAAGCGATACACCTTCCTGCACATCAAAGCTCATCTGCATCACGGGCCAATTTAGCTCTTTAATAGGTTGATGTTTAATTTCGATGGCATCTTTGCCTTCAAGCGCGGTGACGACACCAATAGCCATGATGAGTTGGGCTTTTTCCTCCATAGACATATTGTCCATGGAGCTGCTCATTAATGGTTTTTCATGCTGCATGCGGGAAAGATCTGCATTAATGCTAGATTCGCTGTCGATTAAAAACTGAGCCGACTGCACCACCTTTTGTCCGTCTTCCAAGCCTTCAATAATTTGAGTGAATCCCATGCTCTGAATACCTGTGATGACGCGAGTAGAACGAAATTGACCATTACCCAATGCCAGCACTACTCGCTGCATATCCGAGCTGTAAATCACCGCTTCACTAGGAATCACTATGGCATTATTTAATGGACGCACTTGAATATTAAGTGCGGCAAACATGTTGGGCTTTAATTTTAAATCTGGATTTTCAAATACAATGCGAGCCTGAACAGTACGATTTTCACTGTTTAAAACTGGAAAGATATAATCTACCTTGCCCTGCCATTTCTTATGGGGAAATGCCGCCAGTTTCATTTCTACAGGTGCCGCTATTTCCAACCAACTGGCTTGGCGTTCAAATACTTCGGCAATCACCCAAATAGAACTTAAATCCCCGGTGGCCATAATTTCTAATTGCGGCTGAATATACATTCCCTGGCGTACATTTAAGTTGGAAATATAACCTGGGCGTACCGCATAAAAGGTTAGGGTTTGACGAACTTTTTTATTTTTCTCTAATGAATTAACCTGTTTATTGCTAACGCCTAGGGCACGTAACTTTAATAATGCTGCCTGAATAAGTGTTTTGTTATTTGTCTGTAAAGCCGCCAGATATTCTTCTTGGGCATACACAAGTTCAGGGCTATAAAGATCAAATAATTTTTGCCCCGTTTTAATTTTATCGCCAACACTGTTCACATAGAGTTTTTCCAGCCACCCATTCACGCGAACGTGATAATGCTGAATGCTAGATTCGTCATACTGCAAAAAACCGGCACTTTGAATGTTTCGATGCATATCCTGTTGCAGTACATTTGCTACCTTCACCCCCAGACTGTTTTCAATACTGGCGGATATTTTGACAGTACCGGGCTCACTATCTGTCTCATCAGCGTAAAATGGCACCAGCTCCATGCCCATGGGGGATAACCCAGGTACATCGCGACGGTAATTGGCATCCATTGGGGCCACCCAATAGAGAGGTTTATTTTCAGCCATGGGCTCGATACTGTTTTGAGGAATGGAAACATAACCATAAGTGGCAATAACCCCCAGGCCAAAAGCCAACATGGGCAGGATGATCTTCTTAATATTCATTGTTAATACTCAATACGCAGATTCAACCCTGAAGTGCATCAATTAATGCATGGACTGCTGCTAGAAACTTTTCATTACTATTTATTTTAGACGCAACTGGGGTGTATTAAGCTGAAATGGGAGGGCGATACAGGTTTTTAAGGCTAATACTGGCAAGTGCACGAGTAAAAGATAAAGCAGGCTGATCCATCCCATGAAGAGACGAAGATAATTCAAATGGCACGCTCATGAGGCCACTACAACCCCAGCAACAACCGCATTCCTGATCACTACAGCAGTCCAACATGGTTAGAGCCATATCATCATCGGAGCAACAAGGCATGTCGCCATTGCCTGAGTGCATGTGTGCATCGCCTGAGTGCATATCCATTGTGAGGGATGCATCTTGCATCTCATATATTGGCATAGCATTAGACAGACCCAAATTCTGGACCGTCAGCATCACCATTAATATGAAGAACCATGTGGATTTCACAAATATGCCCTATTTTAGAGTGGCCATAGTGTAACGGAATTAACAGGCCTCATTCAATGACCTGAATTGGTGTACTTGGTTCCTGAAACCCCATGTATAAGATAGAAGAAATCAGAATAACAAACCCAGGGTAAACATTTCCACAGGACCGTACAGAGATTGAATATGCTGCCAGCGACCTAGATATTGGCTGTCGCTTGGGGAACCAAAGGGCATGGTTAGGCCCATGGAGAGGTGATTGGCAAAGTTATAGCGAGAGCCCTCTTCCACATCAAAGGCGCGGATTGTGTTGTTTGCCACCTCTATGTAAATCTTATCTTCAGTTGAATATTCAACAAATCGGCTAACACCTAAATTCCACACACAAGGGCGGGTCAATATGGAGCTTCTGTACCCTAATTGCAGTGCTAGAGCGCCAAAATGATTTACTGTGGCACCTGTGCCTTTAACCTCTTCTCCACTGGGTGTTTTGTACACAGTTTTAATGCCAGGCTTTCCTAGATACCAGGCAGAGGCTTCCAACGACCAGGTTTCATTTGCCACGTACTGAACCGATAACCCTAAGGCAAGATGCAAGGGATCTTCGGCTTGATACTTTCGCTCACTGTAAACAGCCCCCTGTTGAACTCTTTCTTCTTTATCCTTGGATAAACCCAAAAAGCTGTAATTTGAGGCCCCTGCCTCCAAGCCAAAATTCCATTGGGCCAATGCGTTTAAAGACAGAATAGAAAGAAAGATAAAAAGGCAGGTATTTTTCACGGTAAGTCCATTTACGCCGATTGAGAGTTCAATTTCGCGGCAATTTATCCTCATCTACTTATTTTATCAAGAGATGCTTTATCAACAAAAGTTCATCACTAAATGGGGTTATCGATAGAAACATTACAAACCTCATCAATGTTTAATTAGTCCTACGCAATTTCTACAGCTTAAGCGACTGCAACTGGGCCTTAATTTTGCCAATATCTATAGGTTTATAATCTATAAACTCGAGTCTAGGATCCTCTGCAACCAGCTCTATCTTTTTGATACTCACCTCCCTCATCACAGCATTAACTAACAAACCGCCACTTTCAGAAAACACTAGGCCCTTGGTACGTAATATATCTAGAGATTGAAAATATATTTCCAAGGTCTCTTGGTTCCAAACATCTTGTTTATCTAACATTAGTGTTTGCGTAAAAAACGGCTGATTTAACGCCGCCTTTTTAAATATACGAAAACGGCTTTCATGTTCTTTATTCTGCTGTAAACAGGATATTGGCAGCTCACCATTTTCAATGACATACCCGGTACGCTTGTATTCTGCCAATAAGTCATTGAATTGTTGCTTATCAGTTTGCTCGGCCAAGTCCATCTTATTGGCGATAAAAACATCAGCCACCGCCAATTGTCGGCGGTAAATTTCATGCTGGCGATGACGTTCATTACTTAAGTGGCGAGCGTCTACCAGTGTCAATACGGGCTCTACATTGAGTATTTTTTCATATTGCTTTTGCTTTAACAGCTTAACGATTTCGTCAGGATGCCCTAGGCCGCTGGGTTCAATAAAAATTCGGTGCGGACGCTCGAATCGAATAAGTTGATTTAACATTATCTGAAAGGGCATTTGCGTCACACAGCACAAACAGCCACCGGGTACCTGTTTGATAATAACTTCGGAACAAGCCAGCAGTAACGCATCAAGACCCGTTTGGCCAAACTCATTAAGCAAAACCGCCCACTTTTCATTTTTAGGCTTTTGTCTAATGAGGTGCTCAAGGGTAGTGGTTTTACCCACCCCAAGAAAACCGGTAATGATATGAGTTGATATCACATTATTTTCCACTTACAGAATTAAAAAATATCCACTTTTCACATATTTAGCATACTAACGAGGATCTCATCACAACCAAGGCAATATTCACAATATTTGCACAGTCGCTAAGGCTTGTTAAGTAAAGAAAAGTTTTATTAAACCGCTAACACCACTTCAAACCGAACCGCTAGTCTCGATTCTCATACGCTTTTCCTTCACTAAAACAGAAGCAGGCGGTAGAAAAATAACGATACACGGTCATTTACTAGTTTGCGAATAATTAATGTAAAAAAGCAGCAATATTTTTAGCTAAAACCCGTAGCCCTTGTAGACCAAATGCATGTTCTGGCGTTTTTTACTAGATACCCATAAAACATGCAATTAGAAAACCCGTAAAGATTTACGAGCTATGCAGAAAGGATTCTGGAGAAATCAATTACACAATAAAAATGAATAAACACTGGAATTGAACAATGACACAAAAAATCCTACTGATTTTCCTGATACTTTTTTTTGAAAATAGCTATGGGGTAAAAGCGCTTGATATCGCAGTGGAAGCCACCAGCATTAAACTTGAATATATTGAATCTTCAAATAGGGGCATCATTTACCCAAAAAATTGTGAGCAATGCGCTAAACCTTATTATGAATTCACCCAAGTTCCTAAAATAATAAAAAATGGAAAAAGCATTTCCTTTGATTATTTTTTAAAAGATTACTGGAATGCTAAATACACCACGTTATTACTCGATAAAAAATCCCTTAGCGTACTTAAAGTTGTTTATTAAAGAGTATTACTGATGAAAAATTTAACTTTATTAACGGCTTTATCTTTATTTTCAGGCGCATGCTTTGCCGATGACACCGAAATATATGGCGCCACCGCCATAGACGAAGCAAACACAGTGAACGCCAATGTGTTATTTATTATGGATACTTCAGGAAGCATGTCCGGTGAAGTGGAGGTAACACTCACCCCCTATGATGAAAACACCACCTACTCGGGCGATTACATTAGCACCGACATTTACAACAATAGTGACGATAATTACAACGATGGCCATAACGCCAGCGCACTGGAAAGTTCAGATTCTAGTGGTTGCACCAACACCATTAGCACACTGACATCTGTCGGTAAAATACTAGGCCAATACCAGCAAAAACGCGGCGGTAATTCTTGGCGCAGTAGCTTACGTGATGGTGTCGACAATGATATTCGCTGTGATCAGGGCGGTAATGATACTTGGCTTTATTCGGGTAACTACATGAATTGGTATCATGACGAATCGAATAACACTACTAGTACTCGCATGGAGGTGGTCGTTGATGTAGTAACAGAACTAACCGAATCTCTTAGCAATATAAATTTGGGGCTAATGCGTTTTGATCAAAACTCTGACGGCGGCATGATAGATATTCCGGTGAGCGACATCACCACTTCTGGCGCACAAATTCGCACCGCTCTAGATGGTTACTACCCTCAAGGAGGCACACCTTTAGAAGAAACCGTGTATGAAGCGGCGCGTTATTATCGCGGAGAGACTTGGGAATTTGGTGATAATTCGCAACCCAATTCCAGTGTTACCGATTCCCGTGTGGACGGTGGCAGCAGTTATGCCAGCCCCATAGAAGCCGATTGCCAAAAACATCATATTATTTTATTAACCGACGGCGAACCCACCAACGATACCTCTGCCAACAGCAGCATTCGCGATTTAATTAGTGGTATGACGCTGGACCCTGATTTGGATTTGGATGCAAGTTGTTCGGGCAGTGGTGATTGTTTGGATGAATTGGCGTACTGGATGAAAAATACCGACCACTCTGAGGACTTCAGCGATACCCAAGAAATCATCACCTACACCATAGGCGGCTTTGAATTAGAAGATGGTGTAGAGCTATTAAAGAGAGCAGCCAATGGCGGTGGCGGCACGTATTATGAAGCCAATGACACCACGGGTTTAACCGATGCTCTAGATGCCATATTTTTGGATATTCTCGCCACCGACTCTACCTTTACTGCGCCAGCTATCTCGGTAAATGCTTTCAATGCGTCTGAACACAGCGACGAACTTTTTTATGCATTGTTTAGTCCCGCCGATAATGTGAAATGGGAAGGGAATTTAAAAAAATACACACTCACTTCCGATGGCGAAATAGTAGGGGCCGATACGAGTACTCTGGCCATTGACGAAAGCACCGGCTTTTTTTCTGATGACATATATGATTTGTGGAACGATACAGGTTATCCCGATGGTGTAGCTGACGGTAAAGATGTAGAGCTAGGGGGCATGGTTAAATTATTAGAGCCTGATTCCCGCAGCATTTATACCGAAAATGACAGCAATACCCTGCTTTCATTTTCAAATTCTAGCGCTACCTCACAAGTCACCTTTGACATGGAAGCTTACAGCGAAGATGAGTACATCAGTGTGCGCGATTGGACCATTGGCTATGATGTGGATGATATAGATGGAGATGGCAGCTCAGTTGATAGCCGCTATTCCATGGGAGACCCTCTGCACAGTGAGCCCGTCATCATCACCTACGGTGGCACAGATGAAGATAGCGACTCAACCGTATATTTTGGCACCAACGAGGGCTTTATTCACGCGATAGATACTGATAGCGGACAAGAAGAGTTTGCTTTTATCCCTCAAGATTTGCATCCAAATTTAAATATCTATTATGAAAATACGGCAGCAGCGGCCGATAAACCTTATGGCATGGATGGGTTAATTAGCAGCTGGCTTTATGATGAAAATGGCAACAATGTAATTTTAGATAGTTCAGGAGCGCTGGAAAGCAATGAGCATGCCTACCTTTATTCCGGTATGCGTCGTGGTGGTAACAATTATTACGGTTTAGATGTAACCAACCGCTCTAGCCCTAGCATACTATTTAAAATTGAAGGAGGGGTTACCGCCGGCTTTGATAAGTTAGGCCAAACTTGGTCGCGCATGACCATCGCCAAAGTAAAATTTCCTAATGGAAACTCTGACGGAAATCGATTTGTTTTATTTTTTGCAGGTGGCTATGACACCAATCAAGATAGCAATAGCACCACAGAGGCAGACACCATTGGTAATGCCATTTACATGGTAGATGCCAGCACAGGCGAGCTTTTATGGACCGCCAGTAATACAGATGCCGACCTAAATATATCTACTATGACCAACAGTATCCCTGCAAGTTTATCGGTAATTGATATTACAGGTGACGGCTTAATAGATTATTTATTCGCAGCCGATACCGGTGGACGGGTTTTTCGCATAGACATTAATCCCAGTGCATCCAGTGCCAATGATTTTGCCACGGGTGGTGAAATTGCTTCCCTAGCCGGCAGTGACGAAGCTAATAATCGCCGTTTTTATAACAAGCCTAATGTGGCTTTAGTAAAAGACAAAGAATATGGAGACTACCTCACCATTGGTATTGGCTCCGGTTATCGGGCTCATCCAATACAAACCACCACAGTTGAAAATCGCTTTTACATGATTAAAGACTTTAACCCCTATTCAGTGCCTAGTAGCTACAGTTCCGTAAGTGAAGCATCTACCACTAAAACAACCCTATCAGACGGCGAAAGTGCCGACTCCACCAAACTTTATAATGCCACCTCATTAATGAATGAAGGGGAAGATGCATTAACCAGTGACATGCAAGTTTTACTGACCAACGGTGGCGGTTGGTACGTAACCTTTGGCACTACCGGTGAAAAGGTACTGGCAGAGTCCACCACTTTTTCCAGTGCTATTATATTTACCACTTTTGCTCCTAGTGGCAGTACGGTAAGCACGTGTGGTGCCGATACAGGCCAGTCTCGTATTTATGCGTTAAGCCAAAAGTGGGCCATGGCTGCCATTGATTTAAACGGGGATGGCGAAACGGATGAAAATGATAGTTATGTAGAATTAGCGCATTCAGGCATTGCTCCACGCCCGGTCATAATCTATCAACCGGATGGTGGTAAAACTATTGCAATAGGCACTGAGACTATTGAAGACGACCGCTTTGAAGAAGATACTTCCACAGAAGGAAGCGTGTCTGAATGTGAAGCCAATAATTGTTATGTTACTCCAATATATTGGCGTCAGGTTGAGGATGGGCAATAATTTAATGAGTTAATTTAAATATACCTTAGAGTTCAAGCCTGTGAATAATTTAATAAAATATCACCACAGGCTTAAACCATAAGGCATTAGAATTTGTTGTAAATCACCACTTTTACGAAGGTTTGGCATAACCCTATCAATCAAGTCTATGTACTTTTGATTATTTCTATTCCCTGAACCACAGGCAATATACAATAAAGAACGCTCTCCCACTGATCCGGCAAAAACAATTTTTTTAGCCAACCCTAATTGCTTTAACTGGGCATCCATAACAGGAACCGTTTCTATCACGCCATTTATTCGCCCAGATAATAATTTACGAATATTCTGTCTCAATGGCCTATCGGCAGAAACAAATTCGAAGGCTCCCCCTGAATTTTGTTTGAAATAAATATCTAATTCATCTCCGTAAAAATACCCCAGTATCACCCCTGTTTTTCGTGTTATTAAAGAAGACAATTTACCATCGTATCGCCAGTGATCTTTTTCACCCTCGTTCTTGAAAATGTAAATGGCAGCTTGATCAACCCCCCAATGGGTTTTGGGGTACAAAAAATCTGGCGCCTCATTTTTGATAGCGCCCACCACACAATTACTGTTTCCCGTCCGCGTTTCAGCCAGCGCACGCTTCCAAGGCATTACTTTGTAATCAACCTTGTGGCCTTCTGGCTCAAGTATCGCTTTTGCCAAATCAATCATATAGCCGGGATGTTCCGAATTAGGATCGCCATTCATGGGATACCACTCATCAGCACGAATACGAATGGTATCGGCCTGACAGGCGCCACTGAAGAGTGTAAGAAGCAAACATCGAAGCAGCATTAGCGTGAGAAACTCAGGTTCTAATTAATTTATTCACATTTCTAAATGGTTAATATAACCATAAATATTTAAGACCAATTAACAAGTTATCATTCAATTAAAGGATATAAAATCAAATCATGCCTTCATCTATAGACACTGCCATTGCTTGCGCCAAATCAGTGCGCTCTGGTAATAAATGATACTGCTAGACCCTTTGCTTTTGTTGTTATTAGAATATCGGGGGGGATTATTACTTGCGAAGAAATAGACTTAAAAGCCAGTGTTTCTTGAAGGCTTGCTGGCACAGGTTTTTAGGTCTTGGCTTGTGCCCAACCTCACTACAGCACAGGCTCTTTTTAGATAATACCCGCATCCAAACTTGCAGCCATGGCCAAACCCAAATCTTCGCACTGGGCAATAAACACCTCATTAAAATCCCCTTTGCAAATTAGGGGTTCTTGAACCAACTTCCAACGTAAGCCTTTGGTAATACTCTCAATCGCCCTGCGTGTTCCTGTCCCATCATGGCCAGCACGAACATAAAAGGTAAAAGGAAGGCCTTGGGTGTGGTCTAGGCAAGGATAATAGCAGCGATCAAAGACATCCTTAATTAATCCCGCCATGTAACCAAGATTCTCAGTGGTACCAATAATAATGGCTTGAGCAGTCTTTATATCATCAGGCTGAGCATCTAACGGAGCGATATATCTAACCTCAACATTTTCAATGTCGGAATTCTTAGCCCCCTTAATAACAGCTTGAAGCATCCTATCAGTATTTACAGAGGGAGCATGAGCAATCACAAGTAATTTTTTCTTATCGGTCATACGGTTCCTTAAACTCACCAATAGCAGATTATTATTCAATATAAGTGAAAATAGTCCTTTGCTACTATTCCTGTCAACAATCTCAACCTTGAAACTATTTTTTCCATGTTTATCACGAGCAAACAAGGTTAGATGCTGGAGACTTGAACCAGCACCTTCGAAGAAACAGGCAGATTATTGTATAAAACATAGGTCACCATAAAGACCTTAAGTGTAGAGCAAGCTACCTAGTTCGCCGGCATGCATTTTGATGATTATAAAAAGTTTAAATTAAAAAATAAAAAACGTAGTGGAGAATAATATGGAAACCGATTTTCTGATACAGGTTATCTTGCCTGCATCCCTGTTTATCATTATGTTGGGCATGGGCATGGCTTTAAAACTAGCAGATTTTAAGCTTGTGCTATCCAATCCCAAAGCGGTCTCGTTAGGGATATTTGCGCAAATGGTGATGCTGCCATTATTGGCCTATTTAATCGTTCTCGCCTTTGACCTGAAGGGTGCTATGGCCATGGGCCTCATGATACTCGCCCTGTGCCCCGGCGGCACCACCTCCAATATGTACACCTACCTGGCCAAAGGTGACATAGCCTTGTCGGTCACCCTGACTTCTGTGGTGAGCCTGTTAGCACCGCTAACTGTTCCAGTGATGATTGCAGCCCTCATGGGCATCATTATGGGTGACGGGCAGGTGATCGAATTACCAGTATTAAAGACTGTGATTCAACTGTTGGTCATTACGGTGGTCCCCATTGGCATTGGTATGGTGATTAACCATTACAAACCAAACTTTTCTGCCAAGGCCGAAACACCGGTTAAGATTTTTTCAATGGGATTCTTAATGCTGGTAGTGACGGGCGTTGTGATGAAAAATAGTGAACATATGGCCGGCTATTTTGCACATGTGGGCCTAGCGGCACTGGTTTTAAATCTGTGTTGTTTACTCATGGGCTATGGCCTTGCCACACTGGCCAAACTCAATGAAGCGCAAAGCAAAGCCATTTCAATTGAAGTGGGTTTTCAAAACGGCACCCTGGCTATGATGATTGCCTTAACCCTATTGAACAACGACGAAATGGCCATAGCGGCTACCTGCTATTCCATTATCATGTTCATGACCGGGGCTTTATTTGCCAAGTTATTAAGCCGTAAAAACATCATTCCTATGGGGGTAGAAGCTAACTAAAAGCATTTATTTTGGTAACATGGTCAATGCTAATAATTGTATTAGCATTGATTTATAAATTAAATATAGATCCTTATATTTTTTTTAGCGAAAGCAAAAAAGTCATATCCTCAGAAGTAAACACCCAAAATAAATACTAAAGACAGGTTAATAGATATTTAGAATAGGAACATTAATCAACTGAAAATTATAGGTTAATCCTTTTGTACCCCTCCCTCGGATGAGAGCTGTTTCTTGCATATATCTATAAATCTTTGTGCGGCTGGTGAACGGGATCGATTTTTAATTTCAATCACACTTAAATTATTAATCGATTCAAATGGTTGAATATCCAAAGTATTTAACTGGCCGTCATCCATATCCACTAACAACTCCAGTTGAGGACCAATCATCCAAGCATCGGTTTTTAACAGTATATTTTTAAGGGTAAGAGTATCGCTACAGATCACAGATAATTGTAAATTTATCACCTTATTAGTGTCTCGAGCCAAAGCTTTTAAAAACGGATGATTCTTGGGTATGTAACTTGGAGCCACCAGCGGATATTTAATTAATTCATCCCAATTAATTTTTTTACCCATTAACGGATGATTTACAGACGCCAATGCCACCAGCTCAATGGGCTTAATCAGCTCTATATTAAATTCATCATTACCAATAAAACTACCCGCACCTGATATAAGAAAATCGGCCTCTCGTTTCAACAGTAATTCGCTGGCCTCTTTCGGCATAGCCTCGCTAATTCGAATTTTTATATTGGGGTATTTCATAAAAAATTCCGGCACGCTGTGCCGTGTTACCAAACCTTTAGTGCCTGGCCCCACTAATATGTGCAGACTACCCTCCTCTATATTGCGCGCCATGTCTGCCTCACGCTGAATTTCTTTTACCGTCAGTAACACTTGTTCGCTCTGGGCAATAATCTGGCTACAAAATTCAGTGGGATCCATGCCGTTTTTATGGCGTACAAATAATTCTATTCCCAATATTTCTTCTAAATTTTTCAAGCTGCGAGTAAGCGCCGAATGAGTCAAGTGCACTGCACTCGCCGCACCATGCAAGGTGCCAAATTGACATATGGCCTGTAAATGTCTGAGCTGTTTAAGCGTAATCATGTGATCCTTAAACTCACCAATAGCGGAATATTATTCAATATTAGTAAAAATAGTCCTTTGCTACTATCACTGTCAACAAGCTGAACCTTAAAATTATTTTACTCTAAGGATTTAGCCGTGTTGTTCGCAAGCATAACGGATTAAAGGCTGCCTCCTTTTCTTGTGCACGCGAATGTTTTCAGAACCTTCCAATACTGGTTTATGTATCAGTAGTCATAATAAAAATAGCGGGATTCGATAACATGATTAAACACCCTAGAAAAACCGGCCTTGGGCCAAAAAAATACTTGGCTATGGCCATCCCGATGATCATGAGCCTTCAGGCCCAAGGTTTTGAATTTTATTCCTCTGACATAGAAGGCAGTTTCAACTCCGAACTTTCCATTGGTTCCAGCTGGCGCATGGAAAAACAAAACGACAGCGTATCAACATCCGGCAACTTCGAAGATGGCAATGCCAACTTCGACAAAGGAGATGCTTTCTCGCAAGTATTCAAAGGCAGCCACGCGTTACAAGCCAGCTATAAAAACTTTGGTGGTTTTGTACGTGGTAAATATTGGTACGACTCGGCCCTGAGTGATAATAATGTTGATTACGGGCACACCTCCAGCGCCACCATAGGTGGAGAAGGGGCCACTACACCATCAGCAGTCAATATGAAGGGTGAAAGCCACTTGGACGACTCGGAATTTAATGACGCTGCAAAATTTTCAGGCGCGCAATTAATGGATGCCTATGTATACGGAGAATTTGATGTACTAGACATGCCTCTGGATGTGCGCCTAGGCAATCAAGTCGTGAGCTGGGGGGAAAGCACTTTTATTCTTGGCGGTATCAATTCAATTAACCCTCTTGACATAAACGCCTTCAATCGCCCTGGTGCTGAGGTTAAAGATGCACTAATGCCGGTACCCATGATCTACACCAACATTGGCCTCACCGATAATCTAAGCCTTGAAACTTTCTACCAATTAGAATTTCAGAAAACTGTATTACCCGGTTGCGGTACCTATTTCTCCCTTAATGACTTTATCCCTGAGGGGTGTGACACCGCAACTTTGGCTGATGGGGACGCCAGCTTGGCGCGCCACGAAGATGGCATCCGCGAAGCTCGTGACGGCGGCCAATTTGGTTTGTCACTGCGTTTTGTTTCCGAAGCCCTACCCGATACCGAGTTTGGTTTGTATTACATGAACATACATAGCCGCACTCCATTAGTCAGCGCCACTAAAACCCCCTATAGCCAAGCGCAATTACAAGCCATAGGCGACACCGCTGGCACCGAATTTATTATTGCCAATGCCGCCAACCCCTTTTCTCCCACCCAACAAGAATTGGCCATGGCACAGGAAGTGGGTACACAAACGGCCACCGGCGCCGCACTTTCTACTTCTTATTACTTCACCAGCTACCCAGAAGACATTCAGCTAGTGGGCCTAAGTTTCGCTAGCAACCTGGCAGGTGTGGCGTTGTCCGGCGAAGTCAATTACAAAAAAGACCTGCCTCTACAAATAAACGGTTTACAACTAAACACCGCTAATTTAATAGGTTCTACGGCCAGTCTCGCTCCCTTGGGCATGTCATCTACTGTTTTAGATAACGAGGTAGGTGCTGTGGCCGATGGCGGCGATATTCAGGGTTACCGTTTGTTTGATGTAAGCCAGGCTCAGGTAAGCGCAATTCACTTTTTTGATCGGTTCCTCGGGGCAGACCGTTACACCCTGGTTGCCGAAGTGGGCTATACCTACATCCACAATTTTGATGAAGGCGACAACACCATTAAGTTTGGGCGTGCCGACTATTATGACTCAACTGAAACCCAAAGTGGATTTGTTACACAAAACGCTTGGGGTTATCGCACTATGTTGTCAGGGGATTACACCAATGCCTTTTTGGGTATCAACCTAACCCCCGCCCTAGTTTGGAATCATGATGTGAAAGGCGTTGCGCCAAAAACGGCAAGCGGCTTTAACGATGGTCAAAAATCCATGGATATCTCTTTAGAGGCAGACTACCTGTCTACCTATAAAGCCAGCATTTCTTACACCCGCTATTTTGGAGGAGATTACAGTACCGTTGACGACCGTGACTACGCCTCCATTAGCATGGGCATGCAGTTTTAAGCCGCCCCTAGCTTAAACCATTCTTATTAAATTTGGGTCAGTGGCACTGGCCCAAACTTGCAGGTTATTTTTATGAAAGTTAAAGCGTTCACCACCTTAACGTTGCTTTTAGCAACGCTGGGTCATCCAGCTCTTGCCAAGGTAAGCCAACAGCAAGCCAATAAACTGGGCACAGAGTTATCCAATATCGGCGCGCAAATATCGGCCAATGAAGATGGCAGTATTCCAAAATACCTAGGCGGATTAAAAGGAGATATTGATGTCGATCCTTTTATTAATATTTATGCCCATGAGACACCTTTATTTACCGTTACGGCTAAAAATTATCTGCAATACACAGATAAGCTAAGCAATGGCCAAATAGCTTTATTTAAAAAGTACCCTGACACTTACCAGATGCCCATTTATCCAACTCATAGAACTGCTGCATTCCCTAAAACGGTCTATGAAAAAGCCAAAAAGAATGTCACTTCTACCGAACTGGTGGCCGGCGGTAATGGCTTAAGTTCGTTTGATGAAACAGTTCCGTTTGCAATTCCCAACAGTGGCCTAGAAGTTATTTGGAATCACGTAAGTCGCTATCGAGGAGGCTCGGTAATGAAAAACTTCGCACAGATTTCCGTGCAAGAAAATGGTGATTATACCCCCGTCAAAATACGCGGGTTATTAAGTCCACCACAATATTTAGCCGATGGTTACGATGCCCAAATAGATAGCAATATTTTGTTTTATTACGTTCAACAAACTAAATCCCCGGCTCGCTTCACCGGTAATGTGCTTTTGGTACATGAAACCATAGATCAAGTTAGTCAACCGCGAATGGCCTGGAGTTATAACGCAGGACAACGCCGTGTTCGTCGCGCCCCTCAATTGGCTTACGATGCACCAGGACAAGCGGTCGATGGACTAAGAACCTCAGATCAGTTAGACATGTTTAACGGTGCCCCCGATCGTTACGATTGGAATTTAGTCGGTAAAAAAGAAATATTTATTCCTTACAATTCATACAAGCTAGCGGATAAAAATACCAAGTACAAAGACATCGTGAGAGCGGGCCATATTAACCCTAACTACAGTCGTTATGAATTACATAGGGTCTGGCAGGTAGAGGCCACTTTAAAATCCGATGCTCGTCATATTTATAAAAAACGTACTTTCTACGTAGATGAAGACAGCTGGCAAATTGCTCTGGCCGATAGCTATGATAGCCACGGTCAACTATGGCGTGTTTCAGAAGGCCATGCCCTGCAATTTGTTAACGCCAATACTCCCTGGTACATCGCCTCTACTTATTACGATTTAAACTCTAGTCGCTACATAGTGGAACTTAATAGTGAAGAACGAAACGCTTTCACTTTTGATCATCCTGTACGACACAAGAACTTCACTGCCTCGGCCATTCGTCGCATGGGTAAGCGTTAATTGCGCTAAGGATTATTATTCTAAGGGGACCTATATTCATTAATTGTAACCGCTACCTAATTTTCTATTTGCGGTTATAAACAATTAATAGCGGTGCCCCTTTAGTAAAAAACTTTAATAACCAAATTTTCGAAAAGGCCAGACCAGAAAAATAACACTAGATAGATTCGAAAAATCAAGAAACTCACCAATAACCAATAATTAGTCACTATAGCTTCAGAACCCTCCCTGCTACCATTTTCAGCACAAGGACGCTTCACACTCCTGCTATTGGTCATCGAACAATGCTAGTGGCGTTGATTCAACTTAACCAATATTAATCATAGAGAATTGAATTATGAACCAACTCATCGACCAAGGCATTAATAGCCTGGCTGATTTCATCGAAAACAGTCTGACACAATACGCAGAGCACCCAGCCTATTCCTGCATGGGGCAAACCCTTACTTTTGCCCAGGTCGATGAGAAATCTAGGGCTCTTGCGTGCTGGTTACAACAGGAATCAGGTTTAAAAGCCGGTGACCGTATCATTATTCAGTTACCTAACATTTTACAATACCCAGTCGCAGCCTACGCTGCCCTGCGAGCTGGACTGGTATTGGTGAATACCAATCCCATGTATACCCCACAAGAAATGGCCCACCAATTTAAAGATTCTGGTGCCAAGGCCATCATCCTTTTGCAAGACTTATTACCAAAATTAAATGCCATTAGGTCAACCACCTCTATTGAAACTGTGCTGGTGTGTAATCCCACTGACTTTTTAACCAATGACAACACTGCAGTTGAAGACTGTATTGATTTGAATTTGGCCATTACCAAAGGCTCTGAACTTGCTTTACAACCCAGAAAAAATAATCAACTTAACGACACCTGTGTATTGCAGTACACAGGTGGCACCACTGGAGTTTCTAAAGGGGCCGAACTGACTCACGCCAACATTTTAAGCAATGCCGCCCAAACGAAGGAGCGCCGCGGTGAGAAGTCTGTGAATGGCCAAGAAATCGTCATCTGCCCGTTACCGCTTTACCATATTTATGCCTTTACAGTGAACATGGTTAGCTTTTTTAGCTCGGGTAATCTCAATGTGTTAATCCCCAATCCCGCAGACCTTAGTGGTTTTGTCGCCAGCATTAAGCCATTTAAATTTACAGCCTTCGCTGGCATCAATACCCTGTTTGTTGGTTTATGTATGAATGAAGAATTTAAGAAACTCGATTTTTCAAGTCTTAAATTTACCTTTGCCGGTGGCGCCGCCTTAACCAGTGATGCGGTAACGGCTTGGAAAGCGGTTACCGGCGGCACCATCACTGAAGGCTATGGTCTGTCTGAAACGGCCCCGGTACTGTGCGCCAATAAACCTGGCCATGAAAAACTAGGCACGGTGGGGATACCACTCACCGGTACCGAAATTCAGATTTGGAATGAAAATAATCAGCCCGTTTCTCCCGGCGAAGAAGGTGAAATTGTTGCAAAAGGGCCCCAGGTCATGAAAGGGTATTGGGGGCGCCCACAAGACACTCAGGAAGCTATAGTGAATGGATTTTTCAAGACTGGTGATGTGGGTAAGATATTAGATAATGGTTTTGTTAAAATTGTAGATCGCCTTAAGGATATGATCATAGTATCCGGCTTTAACGTTTACCCCAATGAGGTGGAAGATGTATTAACCCGTCATCCCAATATTATGGAGGCTGCTGTCATTAGCCAAGAAGATGCCAAAACCGGTGAAAGTGTTTGTGCTTATATTGTGGTGAACCAGCAGGTAAACACAGATGAAATTATCACTCACTGCCGCGAGTATTTAACTCGCTACAAGGTACCCAAAAAAATAATCACTATGGACAGTTTGCCCAAGTCTACGGTGGGGAAAATATTGCGCAAAGAATTACGTAAAGCCCCTGTGGCACAAGCTTCTTAAAATCCTAATAAAAACAGGATTATGAATTCAAGCTAGGCATATTAAAGATGACTTGGATTCATAATTCTACTTTCGAAAAATAGCTATACTTTACACTCGGTTTTATTTGGATATCTTAAATAAATAAGAATAGTAAGCAAGAAAAGTGAGTAAGAATAAAAAGTATTAAATTAGGCGTTCGCCGCGGCCAAATTTTTGGCTGCCTGTAAGGAAACCTTATGAGCCTCTGCACTTTCCAATCCTAACATCGTTAAAAATAATCGAGAATAGCCCATCAGGCATTCATTGAAGTCTGATTCCGCATCCATCGCTTCGATCAATAGCCCCACCAACGACCACCTCATCATGTTGTCCAGTGGCTTGCCGGTTAATGGAGGATCGAAGCGCCCGCTGCGTATACCGCTCTCCGCGTCCCTTTTCACAAACTCACCAACGGCGCCAAATAGCGCCGCCGACAACATACGCGGTCGATCTACCAAACACCGCACCACAGGTTCTTTAACTAGGGCTGCCATCACAAACTGAGTGGACGTTGCCACCACTAACGCCTCATCAGTAAGCTTGGATGTATGCATAAACACATTAATAGCGTGTTTTTGAATATCCGCGGCGGCGGCGGCAATCATACATTCTTCTTTACTGGAGAAATGGTTGTAAAAGGTCCGTCGCCCTAGGTCTGCGGCGTCACTTATGTCATTCATGGTGGTTTTCTCCACCCCTTTTTCGACCATTAGCTTAAGAGTGGCCGCTAACAACTTATTGCGGGTCTCAATGCGCTTTCGCTCCGTTCGATTGAGCTTCTTATCCACCGCAGCCGGCGTAATTACTGACTCTGCTTCAACCACCATGCAACCCTTTCATTTCGTTAATTTGATTCTGAAGCCCATATTAGCACATTTACAGCCCCACTATGCACGAGTGAACTCAATTATATGGTTGCACTTAAGTGCACGGATACACTATAGTACCCTTAGTCGCTATTCAGGTACAAAATATGAGCAAAGAACTACTCACCCAACAAACCCAGCTGAGCGTAAATAACGTAGCGAGCCTAATCCTATATAGCTCAGCGCCTTCCCCCTGTGTACGCAGAGTGCGTATCACCTTAATAGAAAAGGGTTTGGAGTTTGATACCGTTGAAATCAGCCTGCCGAACATGGAACAACGCAGCGAAGCCTATATGGCGCTGAATCCCAATGGTTATGTGCCAACCATGAGTCACGGCAAGCAAGTAATTTTTGAATCCAGTGTCATCAACCAATACCTAGAAGAACAATTCCCTCAGGTATCGTTAATGCCCCAAGACCCAGCGGGTCAGGCACAAGTTGCCATGTGGATCGAAGCCGAAGCCACTATGGCCAAGATATTTAGACCTTTAATGTACCAGCGTATTCAGGCACCAGTGGTACATATCACCCGTACTCTAGAGGAGTCGTTAATAATTGTGGGCCGTGCCAGCGACGATGCCATCGATCACACTTGGCAAAAAAAGGTGTGGAACCGTCAGGTATTAAGCCCGAGCGAAGAATCCAAGCACCAACGCAAGCTATTAGATTGGTTAGAACTGGTAGAAGTTGCACTGGTGAATCAAGAATATTTAGTGGGCAATAAATTTAGCCAAGCCGATATCAGCTTATTCCCGCGCATCGACATGTATGCAGATTTGGATATTGAAATTTCTCCACTGAAATTCCCCAATGTTTTAAGCTGGATGACACGCCTACAACAGCGTCCATCATTTGAGTTATCCATGACGGAGGAGGCTAAAAAATTACGCAAGATGACCACCTCTCCACTACTGCCTAAAATACGCAGAATTTTGGGCAAGCCCAAAAAAAATGTAATGGATAAACTGTTTATCTGGGGCATCGGGCGCATCATGCGCAAGCTGCAAAAGGTCGAACAGTTACTAAATGATAACTATCAGCCCCGCGCATTACCCTTGCCCAAAGAACCAGCATCGCCCATTACATTTAAATCTGTTGCACCCTTTAATGGCCAACTTAAAAAAGCCAGCATTACTCTTTACGGAAGTATCCACTCGGTACACAGCCAGCGCATCGTTGCTCTATTAGATCAGCTTAATATCAAGTACCAGTATGAAGAAATAAATCTGCAAAAAAATCAGCATAAAACCGCCGGTTTTTTGCGCGTAAACCCTCACGGACAAGTGCCGGTATTAAAACACGGTGCACAAGTCATTTATGATTCCACAGTGATAGCCCAATACTTGAGCCAATTATTTGATAAAAAACAAAACTGGTTTCCCACCACCAGTTGGCAGTCAGCCCAACATAGTATGTGGTTAGCACTAGAGGCGGGAACCCACAAAGAATTCAAACCACTTTGGGATAAGTACATCGTTAAAACTTCTCACCAGCCAGCCCATAGTGAAAGTGAGCAACAAAGCTTCACGCGTATTTATCAAAAATTAACTCAGCTGGAAAATGCCTTACAGCAAAATGCATTTTTATGTGGCGATCAAATCCGTTATGCCGACATTGCTTGGTTCACGAGACTGGAACAACTGAGCACTATTCCGGGCGTTAACTTGGCGCAATTTTCTGCCCTGAATAACTGGCAGGATACAGTGTCAGAATTATTGGCTAGCGAACAGGAAAAGTCTAAATGTCTCTAAATAGACGGCAGTTCATTCAAGCCTCGTTGGCCTCCTCTTTGTCTATGGGTTTAATGACGAACAGCCATGGTCAAGCGTCTAAGAATAAGCCACTTAATATTTTACTGGTGGTGACCGATCAAGAGCGAGCCAGGCATTTGTTGCCAACACAGCTGTCACTGCCCGCACATGATCGCCTAAAACAAATGGGAGTTACCTTTAACAATGCCCAAGTGGTCACCAGCCTGTGCTCCATGTCGCGGGGAACAATCTACACCGGGCAGCATCAGCAATTTAATGGTATGTGGGAAAATACGCCGTTGCCCCATGCCGATGGTTTATCAAAATCGACTCCAACTTTGGGCCATATGTTTTCTGAGTTGGATTACCACACTGGTTACTTTGGCAAATGGCATTTGAATAAGCTGCCCCTAGGAGAAGCGGTGGGCAAAGAAAATATGCAACAACTGCTAAGTGAATACGGCTTTCAAGAGAGTGCGCAGGATCGTGAAATTGACGGCCCATTAGAAGGCCATATTTGGGACCCCAAAACTGTAGAGGCTGCTCAGGATTTTATTCGTTCTCACAAAACAGATGAAAAACCTTGGTTTGCGGCGGTTAATCTGGTGAATCCACACGATATTATGTTTTACGCGGCCAGTGAACAACAGCCAAAATCTCGCTGGTCTAAGTTCCCCCACCCCCTCGCCAGTGCACCGTCAGATGCCTTGTACCAAACACAACACCAGTTTCCCTTGCTCAGAAACTTTGGCCAAGAAAATTGGCAGCAACGCCCAGCGGCCCATAAAATTTTTGACCAAACCGTGACCGGCGCCCTAGGGAAAATTAACTTTTCAGATCACGGCCTTTGGCAGAATTACCAAGACTATTATTTTAATTGCCTGCAAGACATGGATACACAACTGCAAGGTTTACTTGATGCCTTGGATGAAACCCAATCTTGGCAAGACACTTTAGTGGTATTTACCAGTGACCATGGCGAACTGCTGGGCGCCCATCACCTACGTGATAAAGGACCAGTGGTTTATCAGGATTGCAATAACGTTCCCATGATTGTGATTCACCCTCAGGGCATTAAAGATCAAGCAACTGCCGCTATCACATCTCATATCGACATAGCGCCTACGCTGTTGGAATTTGCAGGGGTAGATAAGAGTTTACGCAAACAGTATTTCCCAAACTTATTGGGACACAGTTTTGCCCAACAAGTTTTTGATCCCCAGAAAAAATCTAGCCGTGAAGCCTGCCTGTATCAATGGTCTAGTTTGGTTTATATGGACGCTGAATTTTCAAAAATATTGGCACCGGTAATAGCCAATAAAAATGCACGAAGCGTTTGGAATTATATAACCGGTGGCAAGCTACTGCCCTCCATGAAGAATCGTTGCCATTTTCGCGGTTGCTTCGATGGCCGCTATAAGTTTGCTCGTTACTTTAGTCCCACCCAGCACCGTCAGACTTACAGTTACCAGCAACTCCTAGACGAGTGTGATCTGGAACTGTACGACACTCTTAACGACCCGTTAGAGCAGCATAACCTAGCAAAAGACACGGCTAAGTTTAAAGAGCTGATCATTGACAAAAACCATTCACTTGAAACCCTAATCGCCACCGAAATTGGAACAGACCTAGGTGAGTTTTTACCCGGTCCATCTTCCGTTTGGGCGGCTTAAATAAAAAGAGGACATATTATGGAACTTCAATACCCCGGCAGCGACACACTGCCCATTAACAAAAAAACCCCACCGGGGTCCCAACCAATAAACACGCCAGACGCCTACATTAAGGCAGATGCGCTAGCCTATTTAATTTGGGATGTGGCAGACCTAAGCGTACAAGAAACATTCCTAACCGACTTTGGAATGTTAACCGAACACAAAACATCTAAAGAATTGTTCATGCGCGGTTACGGTGACTCGCCTTACCTTTATTTCGGTCGTAAAGCCAAGAAGAGTGCCTTTGTGGGCATGGGTATTAAAGTTAATAGCCGCCAAGACCTTAAAATACTTTCACAAAAAACAGGAAAACCCATACAAAAAATTCCCCGTATTAATGGCGGTGAAATGGTCAGCCTGTTAGATCCCAATGGCATAGTAATAGAGGTCACTTTTGGCATCGCTGTGGTTAAAGAGATTGTCACCCGACGTGAGCCGTTACCTACCAACTCATCTGGCAACTTGCTACGCGTAAACAGCGGGCAACGTGCACCACTGATGCCCTCGCCTATTTTAAAACTGGGTCACTGCGTCACCGGTACTCCAAATTTTGAAAACACCCTCCACTGGTATCTGCAGCACTTGGGCTTAATCGCGACTGATGTGCTTTGCCTGGCCGATGGCTCACCTACAGTCACCTTTCTGCGTTTTGATCGCGGAGATAAGCCTGCCGATCACCACTCAATCGTAGTGGGCAAGGGCAGTGCTGGCTATCTGCACAGTGCCTATGAAGTGGTAGACATGGATGCGGTGGCACAGGGTCAGCAATATTTAAAAATGAAAAAGAAATACAAGCATTTTTGGGGAATAGGCCGCCACCTACTAGGCAGCCAGGTATTTGATTACTGGCACGGCCCTGACGATTTTGAGTTTGAACATTATGCTGATGGGGACGCCTTCACCAGTGACTGCCCTACCGAATACCATCCTTTGGATAGCGGTAACATTTACTCTTGGGGTCACGATTTACCCAAAGCAATGTTTGCTCTAAAGCCAGCACAGCTTTTGGGTATGGTGCGCGGTTTGATCAAAGGGGATGTAAAGCTTGCTTGGCTTAAACAGGCTAAAAAAGCCATATCGCGCCCCGCGCGCCCTTGGCTTTAAGACCTGTATTTAATTTAACGCACTCAATTTAACGAACGTAATTACACACTAGAGACAGGAGAAATATCATGGGTATTTCAGTTGTAAAATTTACCAGCAATGAAACTAAAACCCCCACTTGGGGCGTGTTGAAAGACGAGAAGGTCTATCCATTAAATCTTGATGCCAAAGACCACAGTGAATTAATGAAGGTCTACTTTCAAGACCGTAACCTGTTTGATGCTGCCATCGAATTTCAAGGTATGAACCAGAATGACTTGAAATTCTATAGCCCCTTGTCCACCAATATTCAAATGTTTGCTCAGGGTTTAAATTACTCCTCACACAGAGCTGAATCTGGTCTAGTGGTGGATGCTGAGGACGAAGAGAATCTTATGTTTGCCAAGGCTCCATCTAGTTTGTGTGGGCCTAACGATAATATCATCAGGCCTGAAGGCTGTGAGTTGCTGGACTACGAGATCGAGTTAGGAGTCGTGCTTAAAACCGACATTCATGAACCTATTCAGGTGAATGACAGCAATGTGGGCGACTACATCGGTGCCTTTATTCTGTGTAACGATGTATCGGCCCGTGACTTCATGTTTGGTGCTCCCATGCTGCAATGGTACAAGGGCAAGAGTCAGCGTACTTTCTGCCCTGCTGGTCCCATTCTTTATTTATTGGAAGACGGCGATATCGAGAAAATGTATACCCTACAATTAACCTTAAAAATGAATGGCAAGGTGAAGCAGGATTCATCAACCAACCTGCTTATTCACAAGCCACCCAAAACACTTACCGACCTTTCTAAGTTCTCGAACATGAACACGGGGGATTGCATCTTAACCGGTACTCCTGGTGGCGTACTGGGAGGCAGTAGCCCCAAAACAGGTATGGCCATTTTACTTAACTTTAAAAACGACAAGAAGCGTCGTACCAAATTTATTGCAGCGCAAAAGTCACTGGCCACGTTTTTACAGCCTGGAGATTTCTTGGAACTTGAAATTAAGTCCCATGATGGCTCCATTGATTTAGGCAGACAGCGCAACATGATTGCCGAAGCTTAATGTTAATTTCTTTTTACATTTAACTAATTTTTCACTGGCCTAAACGGTCAGTGAAAAGCGGAGGCTTATATGAGCAGTAAAATAAAAAAACATTACGACGTGATTATTGTGGGTGCAGGCCCTTGTGGTGTTACCGCCGCCAATTTTTTAGGACAAAAAAATATATCGACCCTAGTGATAGATAGGGAAGCCGATATCGTAACTATCCCCCGTGCCGTGGGCATTTGTGAGGAAGGCTCACGCATTCTAGATTCCGCTGGCCTACTGGACAAGATGGGCGACAACTTTCGGCTAATTAACCGGGTTAATTTCAATCAAAAAAGTAACGAGACCATACTGCATGCGGACACCTATAAACCCAAAAATGGTCATAGAGTGCTGCGTACATTTCATCAGCCTGAACTGGAAAGAAATATTCGCGGTGCATTAAAAGACAGTGAATATGTCGACTTATTCACTTCTACCGAATTACTTGATTTTAATGATGATGGTGAAATAGTCACCGTTGAACTTAATCAAGATGGACAAAAAGTTCGCAGCGAATGTCAATTTTTATTGGCCTGCGATGGCGCCAGTAGCAAGATTCGCCAAGACCTCAATATTGGATTTGAGGGCGATACCTACCCCCAAGACTGGATGATATTAGATATTGAAAAAAATCCTGTTCCCAGCGGTGAAGTCATCTTTAGCATTAATCCAGATCGTCCCTCCGTTACCTTGCCTGGACCCGGTGACAAACGTCGATGGGAGTTTGTGGTTAAGAAAACTGACGACCCAGAGACCCTCTTTTCCGAAGAGAACCTGGCTAAATTACTGGCTGCCTGGGGGGATGTTAAGGACATGGATATTACCCGCAAAGCGGTTTATACCTTCCATGCTCGCACCGCCGAAAACTATCAAAAGGGTAATATATTTCTACTGGGTGATTCTGCACATATCACTCCGCCTTTTGCCGGTCAGGGCATGATGGCGGGACTGAGAGATTGTTACAACCTATGCTGGAAAATAGCAGCCGTTCTCGAGGGACAACTGGATAAGAAGATCTTGGCCAGTTATGAAAAAGAACGTATCCCCCAGAGCCAGCAGGTGATTAAATTTGCCCAACGCATGGGCAATATCATCTTGCCACAAAATAAAAGAGTAGCAAAAATTCGTGACAGTATTATTGGCTTATTGGGAGCGTTAGGAGTGCACTCCGAAGCCAAAGGCATGCCGACAAATAAAATCAACAATCATATTAACGGCAGCCGATTACGCAATGCGATAGTCAAGGCCATGCTAAATACCGGCTACGAGTTCCCACAAATTAATTTAAAAAATAGTCTAGGTGATAAAAAGTTATTTGATCGCCATGTAAAAAGCAGTTTTTACATCTTAGGTTGGAATCAACACCCCCAATCTTTACTGACCAGTGACACACTAGATCGTTGGGAGACAATGGGCGGAGAATCTCTGTCTATTAATAATATTAAAGCAGACCAAGGCTTATTAGACAGCAACAGTGAGTACCAGGAGCTATTTAAAAATGGCAAGCGTTTCATTGTAATTCGACCTGACAAAATAATGGTTATAAATTGCAGCGCAGGGCAACTTAACAAAAAACTAAACAGCTATATGGATGAAGTAGGCTGTGAGCAAGCCGCCGCTTAATATTTAAATTAAAGAGGTAAAAATCATGAAAAAAATATGTTTAATTACCGGTTGCTCCTCAGGCATAGGCAAAAGCATGGCAGAGAAATTGGCCGACGAGGGTTATAAGGTATATGCCGGCGTGCGCAATACTCAGTCACTGGCTAGCCTAAAAAGTGAAAACTTTATTCCAGTTAAGTTGGATGTAAACGACGCTCAACAAATTGAACACACCATTGAGACTATAAAGCATCAATGTGGCCAGCTTGATTTATTAATTAACAACGCCGGTTTTGGTGCCATGGGACCAGTGGCCGAGGTACCTATAGAGCAAATACGCAATCAATTTTCTACCAATGTATTTGCCCCAGTGGCAATCACTCAGGCGGCATTACCTTTATTAATGAAAAGTAACAATGCTCAGGTGGTAAACATTGGCAGTGTGGCCGGAATATTTACCATTCCATTTTCCGGAATTTATGGCGCATCCAAGGCTGCGCTACACGCCATTTCAGATGTGTTACGCATGGAACTAAAACCGTTTAATATTCATGTGATGACAGTTTACCCAGGTGGGGTGGCATCGGCATTTGGTGATACCGCCTCACAAAAATTACAAGACACTCTGGTGAGTGGGTCTTTGTATTCCGCTTGTATTAAGGCTATCAATAAGCGCGCCAGGATTTCATCCAGCTCCCCCACTACCCCAGACATGTTTGCCAATACCCTCATTAAGGCACTACACAAAAATACGCCGCCAACCAGCATGTTTATTGGCCATGGTAGTTCATTATTAAAATTGGCCAAGACGATTTTACCTACAGCTTTAAGAGAACGTATGTTGGGTAAATCGTATTCGTTAAACCAGTTAGGACAATAGGAGTAGCTGATGACTAATTTAGAAACGAGCATTGCTAAAAATTTGCTGCGAGAGCAACAAGCCGTAGCAAATGACTTAAAACTTACACCAGATAACCAAGAGCGTTACCGCTTATGGTGCGACCCCAACTCTCCTTACTCATGTAAATTACGCACTTACCTAAATTATAAAGGTATTCCCTATCAACGTATGCGCGTTAATCTAGAAGCCTACAATAGCACCATCGTTGAAAAAGTAGGTATGAGCATTATGCCTGTGATCATCACGCCGCTTGATCATGTAATGCAAGATACCACTCCCATCATGACGGAATTTGAACAGGTATATAAAGACCATTCATGCACACCAGCAGATGCAAGATTGGCATTTATCATGACCTTATTGGAAGATTTTGGTGACGAGTACCTTACCCGTTTTTCCATGCATTACCGTTGGGGTAATGAGATTAATCGCACCACCCTCAGTCATAGATTAGCGCGCTCCATGAGTTATGGAAATGTGAACCTGCACGCGCAAAAAGTGGCGCCCATGATACTGGGACGTCAGAGTGCTTTTGACGGCCCACTAGGACTTAAAGACAAGGCTGCCCGAGATAGCCTAGATACCCAGCTCATAGACTTGCTTAATATTCTGGATAAACATTTCGAGCAGCATCAATTTTTATTGGGAGACCGTCCTAGCCTTGCAGACTTTGCTATTTACGGTCACGTATATGCCCACCTTTATCAAGACCCTTATTCAGCTGCCATCATGGAACAGTATGGATCGCGCACTTGTAACTGGATGGATACCATCACCGAGTTTGGTGACAACCGCGGTTTAGCGGCACAAACCGAATTTGGAGACTGGCTGAACCTGGATGAAGGCAATCACACCACCCTTGAGCAGCTTCTGAACTTTGTTGGCAAAACCTATATTCCTTTCGCCGCCGGTACTGCTCTGGCCGCAAGCCTTGGCAACAAAGTCTTCAGGGCCAACATTTATGATTTAGACGTGGAGTTTTCTACTTTTCAATATCGTGCATGGAGTTTTGAAAATGTACAAAAGGCCTATGACGCTTTATCCACAGACCATCAACAATGGCTGCAACCTAAATTAACGGCGGCCCAAGTACTGCCAGGTTTAATGAAGAATGGGATGTTGCACTGCAATTTATTTGACGGTTTTAATCCGCCGTTTGTTAAAGATGGCACCTGCGATGCTCGAGTTAGCTATCTAAAAGAAAAAAAATCAAAAAAACAAGCCACGAAATCCCAGGCAAAAGAGGTGTCTCATGAGCACAATTAATCGCTTTGTAAAGTTTGAAAAACGTCCTACAGGTGCACCGACATCCGAAATCTTTAGTGTGCAGAACAAAGAATTACCAGCCATTAAAGCAGGTCAGTATTTAATGCGTAACGCCTACTTATCCATGGACCCAGCATTAGTGGGCCGCATGCGCGATGAAGATAATTACGCAGAAAAAGTAAACCCGGGAGAGGTGATGCACGCCTATGGTGTAAGCCAGGTGATTGAATCTAAACACCCAGACGTGAAAGTGGGTGAAGTACGCTTGGGCCGAGTGGACATGCAGCAATTTACCATCAGTAATGATAACGATGCTTTTAAAAAAGTTAACTTGGGTTTAGCCAAAGCCACCCACTTTTTAGGTGCTGTTGGCATCACAGGTGCTACCGCCTATTTTGCTATGCGCGATATAGGTCAACCTAAGCCTGGGGAAACCGTACTAATTTCGGCTGGGGGCAGCTCGGTGGGTACCGTGGCTGCACAAATTGCCAAATTAAATAATTGCCGCACTGTGGCAATAGTGAGTACAGATGAAAAAGCCATCCAGGTTAAACAAGACTGGGAATACGATGCGGCCATAAGCTACCGTGGTAAATCTATCGAGCAATTATCTCAAGATATTAAGCAGGCTTGTCCCAAGGGTGTCGATGTGTATTTTGATAATACCAGCGGCGATATTTCTGAGGCGGTGATGGACAATTACAGTCTGGGTGCCCGTGTGGCGGTAGTGGGTCGTTTGGCTATCAGTAACCTTACGGATACTCGCCTGGATAAAGGCCGCCGTGACAATAATATAATGTTAACTAGGCGCGTAAAACGCCAGGGCTTTGTGATTCTTGATTATCAAAAAAAATTAAGAGGGTCACTTATTCAGTTAGCATTATGGGTTAAGCAGGGGAAAATAAAATCTAAAGAAGACATAAAGATTGGAATTGATAGTGCTCCGGATGCTTTCTTTCGTATGCTGGAAGGAAAAAATAACGGTAAACAACTGGTGAAATTAGCCGACATTGATGACAAGCTAATCCCGGATCCAAACTGGGTTGGACGCATGCTTATTTCAAAATGGTTTCCAAGTAATTTTTTAATCAGAAAATTGAGCTAGTTCAATTTTTTATTCTCATATAGCTTTTATTAATACGAGTTATATGAGCATTTCTTATATGTTATTTTTATCAAGATCAATTATGTAGGTATTAGTCTAAATTTTATAAATTCATTTTTATTATAAATAATTTGAGTTTCCTTAAAACTAAATATTAATTTATTAGGCTCCTAATTATGCTTTTTTATTATTACTAATCACCCAACTCAACAAACCCCCTCAAAGATTCAGGCTGTAGTATTTCTATGTTTCCATACTTTATTTGTATCCATTTTTTCAATTGCCAGTCTTTAAGTATCCGATAAATACTCTGGCGCGTTACTCCTAGGCTTGAAGCCAGTTCTTCCTGGCTTAATTTTGTTAAATGCTGTTCCTTAATTTTATTAATACGCAGCAGTTGATTGGCCAGCCGCTTGGGCATAGGTAAAAAAGCCCCCTCTTCTAAAACCTGCCCCGCTTGGCGTAAACGTTTACATAATATATTTAGAAAGTGCCGATAAAGCTGTGGATTTTTATCTAGAAAAAGCAGCAACTCTTTACGAGGAATTCTCAATAGTTGAGTGTCACCTATGGCCAAGGTGGTGTGTCCACGGGGTTGACCATCAATGGCAGAAATTTCACCAAACCACCAACCTGGCTGTATTAAACCTTGTAGAAAGTATTTTCCATTGGCATCTTCGGCCACCATTTTTATACCACCACTCAAAACACCATAAAGTGCATCCGGCATATCGCCATCTTGATAAAGTATCTGGCCACCTCGGCAGGTTTGTGTACTGGAAATGTCCGCCAGTTGTTGTTTTACATCCTCCGGAAATTCACAGAACAGCCCGCTGTGATCCAGTTGTTCTAAAATGCTGATTGTCATGCGTTTGAATTCTAAAAAGAGTATGTGAATGTAACATTTTTAACTGTGATGAGCCTTCTATTTTGAAATACTGAGCAGGTAATAAAAGCATTAACAAGAAAAGGATCAAACAAAATGTCAGTCCGTATACCAAGAGATAAAGAAGCCGATCACACAATAGATATGGCACAGAACCGCCGTAATTTTGTCAAAGAGCAAACCGGCGTTGAGCTTGAACACGTGGGTAAGTTTTCGTTTGATCCCGCTATTACAGAAGGTAATATCGAAAATTTTATCGGTGCTGCGCAAGTGCCTATAGGTCTTTCTGGTCCGGTTTTAGTAAATGGTGAACACGCCCAAGGAACATTTTATGTGCCTTTAGCCACAGCCGAAGGAACACTCGTAGCCAGCTATAGCCGAGGCATGCGTCTGTTGACTGAAGCCGGTGGCGTTACCGTGAGCGTAGTAGATGACGCCATGCAACGTGCGCCAGTATTTATTTTTGACGATGCCCGCCAAGCCCGAGAGTTTGGTAAGTGGGTAGATGAAAATTTTAATACCATTAAAGAAATGGCGGAAACAACGACTCGTTCTGGCAAGCTGCGTAACATAGAAAAATACGCGGCGGCGCGAATGATGTATTTGCGTTTTAATTTCACCACAGGTGATGCCGCCGGTCAGAACATGGTAAGTAAGGCCACCTTTTATGCTTGTGAATGGATTAAGAAAAACTATCCGGGAATACGCCAATATATGTTATCTGGCGGCATGGATACCGACAAAAAACATTCCCAGTTAAATACCCTGCACTCGCGAGGAAAACGCGTAATTGCTGAAGCCACTATTCCCCGTGAATTGCTAAAATCTATAATGGGCGTGACGCCAGAGACTTTGTTTAAGATGCGTGGCATCGGTCAAGTAGGTAACTTCATGGCTGGCTCCTCCAACACCGGTGCTCACTCGGCTAATGGCATTACGGCAATGTTCATGGCAACAGGGCAAGACGTGGCCAACGTGGCTGAATCGTCGGCTGCTGTGACCTTTGCTGACATTAATGAAAATGGTGATTATTATGTTTCCATTACCATTCCATCTTTAATAGTGGCTACCTATGGCGGCGGCACCGGTTTGGCCACGCAAAAAGAATGCCTAGACATCTTAGATTGTTACGGTAAAGGCAAAGCATATAAATTGGCTGAGATTATGGGTGCTACTGTATTGGCGGGAGAACTATCCTTGGGTTCGGCGATAATAGCTGGGGATTGGGTTTCTAGTCACGATGCGTTAGGTCGTAATCGTTAAAATATAAATCTCGGTGCCGCTTAAGGTTAGTGGTGACTTATTTAGTGATCATTGAGATTGAATTAACTTAAGAAAATAAATCGCGGCATACCATTGTATGCTGCTATTTACCCATTACTTATATTTTTGTTTTATACATTCATACAACAACACTTAACGCCGTTTTTTTGGCTACCTATTTCACTTTGTTAAAGTTATTATAAAAAATAGTTTCGTAATTTAAAACTTATAACTCACCAATTAAAATTTACCTCTGAGCATTAAACGCTTCTTGTAGTTTTCTTTTACATGAGAGCCTACTAAAAAATCCTGTGATGCCTTTTTACAAATAAAGGTTACAATGCCTATTCCTTTTTAGTGAAAATTTATTATGAGTGCGGTAACCCATCAAGCTGAGTCTCAGCGCTTTATAATCGAACTGCCTAAAGATGCCGCTATATTAGAGTATAAAATGCTCTCTGAGGATTGTGTGGACTTTACCCACACCTATGTGCCGTTTCGCGCAAGGGGCCAGGGACATGCAGAGGCATTGGTAGAGGCAGGCCTGCTTTGGGCTAAACAGCAGCACTATAATATAAAGGCCAGCTGCTGGTATGTGGATAAGTTCTTAAAAGATGCCTGAAGCTAAAATTGACTCAGCCTGGTTTGTTTATCTGGTGCAATGTAAAGATGGCAGTTTATATACTGGGGTTAGTACAGATGTAAAACGCCGCGTGCAAGAACATAATGGCAGTGACAAAAAAGGCGCACGCTATACACGTAGCCGACGGCCAGTCACACTGCGCTATCAAGAAAACTGTGCTAATCGTAGTGAGGCTTGCAAGCGAGAAGCTGCCATTAAAAAACTAACAAGAACTCAGAAAATATCACTCATTGAATCAACACCAGCTTAATTCAATAGCATGCTCATTCAGCCATTTTTGATGGGTTTTATAATCAGGACTCATGCTTTCTACCAGCGCCCAAAAGGCAGGGCTGTGGTTGGCCTGAATGAGATGACTTATCTCATGGCAAATTAAGTAATCAATAACCGCTGCGGGCGCCCCCATGATTAACCAGTTATATTGAATCCGCCCCTTACTAGTACAATGACCCCACTTGCTCTTAGTGCGACGAAACACCACCTCTAAAAGACGCTCTACCACTTTTAACTGCCGAGCTTTCTCACTGGATTGCGTCACCATATACTGCTTGGCTTGTTGTTTAAAAAAGCTTTGTAAGGCATTTAATAACTGTTTTGGAGTGGGCTTATCGGTGGCATTGAAAATTATTTTGTCACCCTCAAGTATCACCTGTGACTTCACTGAATATGCATATTCCAGAGTACGCCAGACGCCCAAAAACAACACTTTTTGCCCCAATTCGATGGCAGGAACTCTTAATTTTATTCCTTGCTGTTGAGCCAACTGAGTATTAATCCAACCTTGCTTGGCCACCACAAACTCTTCAACCCAGCCATCACTCACGTCCTTGGGAATACGTACTTGCACACCCTGAGGGGTAACATGAATGGCCGCCGTTTTACGTTGACTGCGCACAATGCGGTACTCAAATGCCAAGCCTTGTAGGTTTAGCTGAGAAGTAACAGGTGTTTCAAACATTAATTGGTAACTCTCTTGTTACGCATGGGCTCTAAGACTCCTTCCAAGCCATTAATTTTTACTTCTAAACACAATCCTAATAATTGACCCAACCTTCCATGCGGGAAGCCTTTTCCTTGAAACCATAAAAGGTAATCTTCAGGTAAATCCATCAGTACTTTTCCCTTATACTTACCAAATGGCATCGTCATATTGGCAAGTGCTAAAAGGTCATCCTGTGTGAACATGCTAGGCCTCTATTTGGCTTAATATTTTTGCAGAGAGTCTATCACAGCAAACTGAATATTTTGGCTGGTCAACGGCTTTCACATGGTAAATTAGACATTACATTAGAAAGATCTAATTTAAGATCTAGGATAAAGACGCCTGATAATGGGCTAGAAATCAAATAAAAAACCTAAAGCATCATTCACCTTGGATTTTAAATTAATTTAGAGCCTATTAATTTATACTCGACTCATGAATATAAAAAGCCAGCCAGCATGAATATATCAGTCAGCCCTTTTACCCAAGTATTTGGCCTCATGGGGGTAGCGGCTAATGAAAACGCCAATGCCAAACTGGCCGGGCGGATGCTAGACGGCCCCATGTTGTTATTGGCTGGCTGGATCATTATTGATTGGTATTTACAAAATATTAGTCAACAGTTTGCTCACACGATTATAAGCGACTGGGTAGTGTGGGTATTTTTTGTAATTGAAACACTTACCCTGCTTTATTTGGTCGATAACAAAAAGCGTTATCTAGGCAGCAATTGGGTAAACCTGGTTATTGTTATTTTTTCTTTCCCGCTCATCTGGCAAATATTCCCTCATGCAGCGGGCCTGCGAGTATTGCGCTTAGTTATTTTATTGAGCTTATTTATACAAGCCTCCCGTACCTTGCGCCACGTATTAGCCCGTAATAATTTGGGCCGTGGGCTCATGGCCAGCCTCGTTATTATTGTGGTATCGGGCACGGTCATGTCTTTAATTGACCCAAACGTTAAAACAGCCAGTGATGGAATTTGGTGGGCATGGGTTACCGTCACCACAGTGGGTTATGGAGATATTGTGCCTGCCAGCAATGCAGGCCGGTTATTTGGTGCCTTTTTAATATTGATGGGAATTGGCTTATTTACCATGTTAACCGCCAGCTTTGCGGCATTTTTCATGGCAGAGGATGAAAAGGCTATGCATGACAAAGAAAATCAAAATATTCAAAAATTAACATTAATAGAACAACGTTTATTCATGCTTGAAGCCAAGCTAGATACCTTGCTCAGTGATGAACAAAAGAAAAATATTAATAATCATCAAGAATAAATAAAATAGCCAAACTTTTTACATAGCCCAATAAAATCTATTAGCTTATTAACCTACACGGGCACAGTCCGAACATAAGGCTGTATAAGGCAATGCTAATAATCGATTTGCCGAAATGCCTTTCAGGCACAGTTCGCATTCATTATATGTCCCTTGTTTAATTCTTAAAATTGCATGTTTAATCTGCTGTAATTCTTGCTGAGCATAAGACTCCCTTTCTTGCAGAACATATAAATTACCCTGGACCAAAGAGCCAGTACCAAGTGTTAATGTCAAACTTAACTCGTCTGCTTTTTGTTCCAAATGATGCTGTTTATTTCGTAGTTTTAACGCTACCTCTTCTGCATCCAGCATAATGCACTCCTATAAATATTTAAGAGTAGCGCCATTACCACATTAAATTTTGACATGTGTCACGACTAACCCTAATAGTATTAATTAGCCCTCTGGCATGGTTTGTCTGGATGTTTGCGTTGAAATAATACGACATAGGTACCTGGCTAAGATCCACGTGTTTATCAGGCGTCTTGGTCTATACTAATCAGGAAAGAGAGGGGCTGGCATGAATATTAGCGATCAAATACAAAATTATTACGAGCATAAAGTGGTTATGTGCATCAATGATGTTGCCAGACCTAAGGGCTATACCGAAGAGCAAATGATCGACCTGGCCTGTATTGCTTTAAACAACCTTCCCACCCGTTACTTTCGCCATGAAGTCGACATCGCTTTTTATATGTCGGGCCATGAACATGAAGAAATTGATCGCAGAGTTATGTTGGCGGTAAAAGATGCCATTATGTATATAGAAAAACATAGGGCAAATAGTTAACCTATTCCCAACGAGTTACCCCATTAATATAACTAATTAACTGTACCGAGGAAAACGTAATTAGGAAGGCGGATAAAACTAATAAACTATCAACAAGAGAAAGGATAAAATGTAAGGCCCAACATATTCATTGAAAGGCCAGACAAGAAGTTAATAACGATGGGCAATGACAAAGTTGTAAAAGTTTATACCATTGTTAGGCAGTTTTATGCTGTTATTTGAATAGTGCTGCAGTTGCAATGACCAGCTTGTATCATTCGTAAAGTAACCCCCAAAAGCCAGCGAGTTAGCAAACTGAAAGTTAGTACTAAACTGACGCCCAGCTAGTTCAGTTCGAGAAAATACAGATACCCCCACTGACGTTTCCATATAACTTAACCAGTCTTTATTTCCCCAATTAAAACGAAATACAGGGCTAAATTCCAAAACGTTATTCACCCCTTCTTGTCCGTCTACATCCAAGTCTTGCCAATAACTATACGCAAACTGGTAATAATGAGTCAGAGGCAAACCCGCAACGGTCCCAAGGGACTTTTCTGGAAACCATCGAAAGCCAGTCTTGATGCCCGCGACATCAGGAGCACTCATAGTGGTCACGCTAAACTCATCTGCATCAAGCGGGTTAGTGGCTAGCGTTAGCATTAAGCTGGTGATCATGGCTGTACGCCACCCCCAGGTTTCACCTGGATCTTTTTCAAGGCTATCACCTTCGGCTGCCCACATGGGACTCCCCAAAGCGAGCAAGATAAATAGTAAGAGTATTCGAGGCATTCGTTTATCCGTGTCCATTTAGATATGAACTAAGCAAAGTGGTCAGATTTATGAGTTTTTGGACCTCACAAAGATAAAACGCAGTTGGCTAGCTCAGAGTGTGCGACATTGTACCCAATTTAATTATTGTGACTAGAAGCACATTTTGCAACAAAGTATTTCTTGGAGGGGATAAATGGAAAAATGCAGGAGAAAACCTCTGCGCCACATTTAATTGGCACAGAGGTACAGAAACATACTAGCTTAAGATACTTTTAGGTTCAAAGTACTTAAAGTTTCCTCACGTACCGTATTTAGTAAGGCTGCGTCTTCAACCAATGACTCTCCGTAGGATGGAATCATGGTTTTTAATTTCTCTCTCCAGCCCGCGTTATCCAAGCGATCACTAAAGCACTTCTCGATCACATCTAACATAGCTTGTACCGCAGTGGAGGCGCCTGGTGATGCCCCCAACAAAGAAGCGATAGTGCCATCTTCGGAAGCCACAATTTCTGTACCAAATTCCAATGTGCCTTTACCCGCTTTATCTTTCTTAATAATTTGCACACGCTGACCGGCATCCGCCAGCGACCAGTTTGCATCTTTCGCCTCTGGGAAATATTCACGTAAAGAGTTCATGCGTGAACGATCCGACTGGAATACTTCACTAATAAGATAACGAGTTAAGTCCATATTGTTCATGCCTACCGACATCATAGGCTTAAGGTTGTTGCCCTTTATTGATGAAGGTAAGTCCATCTTGGAACCCTGCTTTAAGAACTTGGTGGTGAATCCAGCAAAAGGGCCAAACAATAACGCTTTTTTACCGTTGATCACTCGCGTATCCAAATGAGGCACCGACATAGGTGGTGCACCAATAGCGGCTTTACCATATACCTTGGCGTGATGTTGATCGGCAATTTCAGTATCTTCACATACCAACCACTGGCCACTTACAGGGAAACCGCCATAACCCTTACTTTCAGGGATCTTAGACTTTTGCAACAAGGGTAAAGCGCCGCCGCCGGCACCCAAAAATACAAATCCGGCTTGAATACGACTGGTTTTCTTAGAATCTCGATCTTCCACTAAAACCGACCAGCCGCCTGTGCTGCTGCGCTTCAAATCTTCAACATTGTGATTCAGTAGTAGCTCAAAATTTTCCTGAGTTTCCAAGTTGGAAATCATGTAGCGCGCTAAAGAACCAAAATCCACATCGGCACCACGAGACATATTAGTAGCAGCAACCGGCTGCTTCTTATCACGCCCCTTCATCACCAATGGCATCCACTGGTTTAGCACTTCATGATCTTCGCTGTATTCCATGCCTTTAAAAAGGTGGTGGGCACTCATTAGCTCAAAACGTTTACGTAAAAAAGCAACGTTCTTCTCACCCCATACAAAGCTGCGGTGAGGTGTGCGATTCACAAACTCAGAAGGAGTAGGCAAGACCTTATTCTTAACCAGGTGTGTCCAGAACTGTAATGAAAGCTCAAAAGAAGCATTGATAGATAGCGCTTTAGAGATATCCACATCTCCTTGTTCGCTTTCAGGGGTGTAATTCAATTCACAATAAGCGGCGTGACCGGTGCCGGCATTGTTCCAGCCATCGGTGCTTTCTTTGGCAACGCTTTTTAAACGCTCAACCACACAAACCTTAAGGGAGGGGTCCAATTGCTTCAGGATCATGGCTAGGGTGCTGCTCATGGCACCTGCACCTACCAGTAAAACATCTACAGTTTTTACAGTCATGGTTTTCACACTCTTCGAATTAAATGAAAACAGGCCCGCTACCTGTAGACCTGTTAATTAGGTCTACTCATAGTCTTTTGTTAAGACCGTTTAGTAGGGCGCTCGACTGGCGCTTTGTGACGCCAAGCCAAAAATCTGGGGCGCAGATTATACCCAGTTTTCCCCATAACTAGGACTAATAGTGAATATATAAAGGGGGATTTAGCCTCTCAATTAGAGTTTATTGACTAACTTTTATGGATTCGCCCCCTATTAATGCGCTTTAAAAACAGGGGCTTAGGCATGGTGCAAAATAAGCTGAACTAGCTACCTAGATATTGAAATTTAACACGCCCAGTTAAGCGGCAAAACAGTTCGTATGAAAGGGTATTGCAATGATGAGCTACTTCATCGGCACTTAAACCAGTTCCCCATAAGGTGGCCTTATCACCTAATTGCACATCGGAATTGGTTACATCTACTGTCATCATATCCATGGATACTCGTCCCACCAAGGGCCACTGCCGACCACGAATTAACACTGGTGTGCCCGCTTTAGCCGACCTAGGATAGCCATCACCATAACCTATGGCCAGTACTGCTATCTGCGTATCTTTTGTGGCCGTGAAGGTTTGACCATAACCCACACTTTCTCCCGCTTTTATAGAATGCAGGGCAATCACTTCACTTTGCAGAGTCATGACTGCCTGTAAGTTAAAATCGTGCCCGGTAGTCCCCACTATAGGACTGGCCCCATATAACATAATACCAGGGCGAACTAGCTCCCCATGGCTTTGAGGTTGAGTCAGCAAGGCCGCACTATTGCTCATACTCCAAGGCAATTTCATCGGAGAGAGTGTTTCCATTTGATCCAGCTGATATTGATTAAATGTATTACCCACTTCATCGGCACAAGCAAAGTGGCTCATGAGCTGAATTTGCGAGACATTGGCACAAGCGCGTAAATCACTAATCACTGCCGGCACATCTTGAACAGCAAAACCCAGCCTGTGCATACCCGTATCAACTTTAACCCAAACCTTCACGGATCCCTGTGCTTGTTGTAACCACTGAACCTGCTGTTCATGGTGCAAAGATAGCTCTAAATCCAGATCCAAGGCCGCTTGGCATTCATGCCTATCCATTGCCCCTTCCAAAACCAATATAGGCAACAATATGCCCGCCTGGCGAAGCTTTAATGCTTCATCAACACAGGCCACAGCAAAACCATCTGCCAGTGAACTCAACGCATTAGCCACAGTTAGCATGCCATGACCATAAGCATTGGCTTTAATCACCGCGTAAGCCCGGCTGTCTGGTGCACCTTGTTTTGCCAACTGATAATTTTCACGTAGGGCGTGTAAATCGATTATTGCCTGGGTAGCCCTTGCCATACTGCCTGCCAAATAGTTTAGAATGAATCATCTTCTACGAGCCCAGTAACTGCGCCCTCAGTAGATCCAAATTGAGTTTTAAAGTGCTGCACTTGTATCAGCAATACTGCCGAAAAGGCAAATATGCTTTATACTGGCAGATCTTTTATAAATGGGCTGTCGCCCGGCAGAATCCATTCTGTAAAGTAAATATGTTCGCCGTTACGACTCTATTGTGTAAAGTATAGCTAACTGTATCTTAGAGCCGAGTCGAACTCGTATTGCACGAACATTAGCCTAAAGGCTGCGTAAACCCTGCCCTTCGCAGACGTCATTGTACTATTTTTTAGTTGAATACATACCATTATGGGTCACAGTTTAATTCCAGAGCGCATGTTGGTGATTTCACCTAATTTGGCTGCCACCATTGGGCTAGAAGACGCCATTATGTTGCAAGCCTTAAGTGATGGGGGTCAACCTCATGATGTCGATTGGCAGGCCATAAACAAACTGGCCTTGCGTAAATGGCTGCCCTTTTGGGACGACAACGAAATTAAGCGCATATTAAAAAGCTTAACCGATAAAGGCATTGTGCATTTTAACAGCCCGCCTTTTGGGCAAAGCGAGCAACTCTTTTTTAGCTTTGAAGCTAAGGCACCTGCCAGCGCTCGACAAAGCAAAACGCAGCAAGCCTACAAAGAAAGCCAGCAACAGCACAAAAGCGCCATTGCCTCCAATTGGCAACCCGATCACGAAACCATGCGTTATATAGACGAAACCCTCGGCATTACCAAGCGCTATGCCAAGATGCAGCTGCAAGACTTTGTTTATCATCATCAGAGTCAGGGAACTTTGGCTGCTAGCTGGTCGACCATGTTTATTCGCTGGGTGAACAAACGTAATAAAGATGATCAAAGTCATCCGGTTGTATTCCAGGGAGATGCTTCACGCAGGCAAAACATGGATCAAACTTGGCAGCCAGAAGCTGCCACAATGGAGATATTGGTAAAAGCGGGAGTGGATCAAAACTTTATTCAAGATTGTGTGAGTGAATTCATATTGTACTGGATGGAAAAAGGTGTGGCACACAATACTTGGAATACCAAATTTGTTGCTTGGGTTCGCAGGCAATGGGCAAGGTACAGCTCCAGTTTAGCTCACCCCACCGAGCCTACCCCTATGCAAGAGGGTTGGCAGCCAGCTGAAGATGTATACGACATATTACAAATGGCCAGCATTGATAAATCTTTTGCTCAAAGCTTGGTTCAAGAATTTGTATTATACTGGCGAGACAGCCGCCAGCTGCACACCTCTTGGAACAGTAAATTTTTGCAACATAGTAAGCACCTTTGGAGTAAACGCTTAAATGGACAAGGTACAAGCGCAGCAACTACTCAACGAGATTACGCAGCAAATACCAGTATCGAAGAGCAACTTACTGACTCAAGCTGGGCAACCTAAAGCTGAAGTTACCCTTAAAAAAGAAACCATTGAAGCCATCAATGGTATCTTTCTATTGTTAGGGGCTAACTACGGCAATCAATTTAATGCTGCATACCCAAACACAGACCGATCAAATATAGCCAAACGACTCTGGGCAAATCACCTTAATAGCTACCCTACTAATTTGCTAATGGCAGTGGCCAATGACATTGCAGCCAACGAGACATTTTTACCCTCGCTAGCTAAATTCAAAGAATACTGTGATAAAGCATTTAACCTATATGGATTGCCAGACGCCCACCGGGCTTATATAGAAGCTTGTCGGGCACCGCAACCTAAAAAAGAATTTCCATGGAGCCATATTGCAGTTTATTACGCAGGCTTAGCCACAGACTGGTTTTTCCTAGCAAATTCAGTTGAGAAAAAAGCATTTCCCCTGTTTAAATACAATTATGAAATACTGTGTGAAAGGGTAATAAAAGGGGAAAATCTGGACTTGCCTGTACTTACGGCTCTGCCTAAAGAGGTCGGTATTACCATGAGCGTTAAAGATAATAAAAAGATGTTAAAGAAGTTACGCCAGCAACTAGACTTATAAATTGCGTCAGCACCAAAGGTGATTTAAATAACGCTGTCGCTGGGTTTCAAATTAGGCAGCTGCATAATAACTTCCGTACCCTGGGGCACAAGATTACTAAAGTGTAATTGACCACCCCATTTTCCACATATCCTCTCCACAATCGCCAACCCCAACCCGACCCCTTCTTTCCTTCTATTTAAGCCCTGCTCTGCCTGAACGAAGGACTGGTTAAGATTATTTATATCTGCCAAATTAATTCCTGAACCAGTATCTCTTACACAAATATTAATTTGATTATCACTGAGCATTTGACACTCAATGATCACTCCGCCTTTCTCGGTAAATTTTACGGCGTTATCCAGTAAGTGTCGTAAAGCGACCCCTAAACGCTTGGGATCTCCATACATAATGGCACTATTATCCACCAGCACTTCAAAGGATAATTTTTTTTGCCCAGCTGCTTTTTTAAAACCATGTGCAGTGGAACTAATAACATCATAAAGTGAAAAGAGCTGAACATTCAGCTGCCGGCTATCCAATTCTACAAAATCAATAATGTCACTAATTAACGTTAGTAGCTGAGTTCCTGAACCGTGAATGTGGTTTACCATATGCTGCCATTTTTCAGGCATTTCTTGCTGCGATTTAAGAATATTTGAAAAACCCATTATGCTATTTAAAGGTGTGCGTAACTCATGGGTCACGTTATTCATAAATTCCGTTTTACTACGACTGGCAATTTCGGCTTTTTCTTTTTCAACATTTAATTCTTTTGTTCGAGTAAGTACTCTCGCTTCTAAATCCTGATTAAATTGTTGCAGCAAGACCATAGTGTTTTTTTTGTCTGCCAAGTTTTGTGCAAACTGTTCCAAAATAGCTTTAATAGAAAACTTAAGTGTCTCAACTTCAGCCTTGGCCTTAATATTATCCAAGGACTCCACGTCTTGCTGCGTCAATTCTACTGTATTGATACTTCCTACTATATTGGCAAGATCAATAATAGGCTTGGCAACCTGATGCTGTACCACCCAATACAATAGCAATAATGTCACCGCCCCCATTAGGCTTGAGAAGCCAATATGTGCCAAGATATTTTCTTTCGCTTGAATAATCATATTTTGATCATCCAGCGTCATACGTAAAAAACCGATGTCCTTATTGCGATAAGTTAACACCCATTGTTTAGTCAGCCACGGGTTATGAACAAGCGGAGGCTCTCTTATCCAGCTGTGAACCTGCGCCTCGTCTTCATCTAGTAGCCAAACGCCTAAGACAGCAGGATAAGCATCAAAAGTTTTTAAGACTTCACCGGAGACACTTTCATTGTATTGAAACAAAGCTTCAGACAAAGCCGGGCGCAAGCTGCCTACCACTTTATTAATTTCCTGTAAGCCAGCTTGCTTTGCTTGTGGGATATCACTGGATAACCGATAGATAGCATGACCAAACTGCATCAAAACGGTCACCAGCACCATCCACAGAGCCAAGCGCAAGGAGAGGTGTTGCAATACCATGAAAACTCTTGAAAGAAAGTGTTTAATTAAGCGTAGCAGATACTAAAAAAGCAGATAGAATAAAGGCTGAAGCGAAAGTTCAGCCTTTAAATTTAACAAATTGGAATTAACAACTCCGTTGACGTACTGCTTCAAATAAACAAATGCCGCCCGCCACAGAAACATTTAATGAACTTACATCACCTGCCATGGGAATGTTAATTAAATGATCACAGGATTCACGAGTTAAGCGGCGCAACCCCTTGCCTTCTGCCCCCATCACAATAGCAATAGGACCACGTAAATCAGTATTAAAAACTGAGTCACTGGCTTCACCTGCCGTTCCATACAACCAGATACCGCGCCCCTGCAGCTCCTTTAAAGTTCGAGCTAGGTTGGTCACCTGATAATAAGGAACCGATTCAGCAGCACCACAGGCAACTTTACTTACTGTTGCGGTAAGACCGACTGCATTATCTTTAGGTGCAATCACCGCATGAACACCTGCAGCATCAGCACTACGCAAACAGGCGCCTAAATTGTGAGGGTCGGTGATGGAATCAAGAACGAGTAAAAATGCATTTTCACTCAAACCATCCAACTGTTTATACAACTCGTTTTCTTTCTTGGCTTGAGCTTGTTTTGATTTAACCGCCACCCCTTGGTGATTTCCGCCTTCAGCAAGATTATCCAAAAATGCTTTTTTGGCCTCTTGAATACGCAAACCATTACTACTGGCTAATTGAAAAAGCGCCCTAAAACGCTCGTCATCTCGGCCTTTTTGTACATACATTTCGCTAATACGCTCTGGCGCACGTTTAAGCAAACTATTAACGGCATGTATGCCAAAAACGATTTCATCACTCATTCACTAACAACTCTTTAAAATCTTTATTTGTTTTTGTCGCTTTTCTTTTTCTTGGACGGTTTTTTCTTGAGTTTCTTAGCGGCTTTTTTCAAACCATCTACCAGTTGCTGCTTGGCTTTTTTTGCTGCCGCAAAAGGATCTTTAATGCTTTTTTCTGCCTCTGTAGCTCCAACCTCGCGCTTGCGCACTTTTTTGGCGGGTTTAGCTGGTAATTCCGGCTTCCTTGAGCGAGGAGATTTACGTGAAGCTGACTCCCGAGAAGTCTTAGGTTTTTTAGCCTTACGATGACTACTACCGGCACCGGCACCCGCATCTGCCAATTGAAAATCAATTTTTCGATCATCCATATCAACACGAGCAACAATTATTTTAAGCTCATCGCCCATACCAAACGACTTACCCGAGCGTTCACCATTTAAGCGCAAGCGTACAGCGTCAAATTGATAAAAGTCATTATTTAGATTGGTAACGTGGATGAGGCCTTCAATATATAAATCATTAAGCTGAACAAATAAACCAAAATTAGTCACCGCACTAACAACACCGACAAACTCTTCACCCACGTGAGTGCGCATGTACTCACATTTCAAGAAATCCATCACATCGCGAGTGGCATCATCGGCACGACGCTCGGTTAACGAAGTTTGTTCACCAAACTGCAGTAACGCATTCATATCATAAGGGTAAATTTTTTCCTTAGATAAAATGCTAGCCCCCTCAACACGGCGAGTGGTTTTCAACAAAGCTTCATCCTGTCGCTCGCCACGTATTAAATACCTAATGGCTCTGTGTACCAATAAATCGGCATAACGGCGAATGGGAGAAGTAAAGTGAGTGTAAGCGGTATAAGCCAGCCCAAAATGCCCTTCATTTTCAGGCTGATACATGGCCTGACTCATGGAACGTAACAACATAATTTGCATGAGAGCTGCATCAGGGCGATCGGCAATTTGCTTCATTATCTGCAAATAGTCTTTCGGACTGGGTTCACTGCCACCAGCTAGAATGAAGCCTTGCTCATTTAAATATTTACGTAAATTTTCAAGCTTTTGTTCACTTGGACCTTGATGCACTCGATATAAAGCAGGAACTTTATGTTCCTGTAGAAAACGAGCAGTGGCCACATTGGCACACAGCATACATTCTTCAATAAGCTTGTGAGCGTCGTTACGCTGTACTGGCACAATATCTTGAATCTTTCGTTCACTATTAAAAACGATACGCGTTTCAGTGGTTTCAAAATCGATGGCACCTCGCTGTGAACGAGACACACGAAGGGCTTTATATAATGCATACAAATCATCTAAATGAGGAACAATAGCGCTGTGTTCTTGGCGAAGCTGTTCAGTTTCGTCCTCATCATTTCTCTCTAGAATTTTGCCCACAAGGTTGTAGGTTAATCTGGCATGACTGTGCATCACCCCTTCAAAAAACTTATATGAAGTTAATTGGCCTTCGGCACTAATACCCATTTCACAGACCATGCACAAACGGTCAACCTTGGGCTTAAGAGAACACAAACCATTACTGAGCTTCTCAGGAAGCATAGGCACAACGTGTTCAGGAAAATAAACACTGTTGCCTCGATTTTGTGCCTCCACATCCAGCGGGCTGTTTACTTGGACATAGTGGCTAACATCGGCAATGGCTACAAACAATCTCCAACCACGGCTTTCACTGTCGTACTCACAATAAACCGCATCATCAAAATCTTTGGCATCTTCACCGTCTATAGTGACAAAAGGTATGTCACGCAGATCAAAGCGTTTTGCTTTATCTTCTTCGCTTACCTCGCTTTCGATGGCGGCCGCTTGCTGCTCGACCTCTTCACCAAAAACAAAAGGAATTTCATGACTGCGAAGAGCAATATCAATTTCCATACCCGGTGCTAGATGGTCGCCTAACACTTCGATAATTCGCCCTTCTGGTAATTTGCGCGATTCAGGTTGGCCGGTGATATCCACCACCACAAATTGACCGTGCTGAGCATTCGCCATGTCGTCGCGGTGTATTAATATTTCATGGGGAATACGACGACTGTCCGGAGTCACATAAGCACTATCGCCCTGTGTATAAAAACGGCCGACCAACTGATGTGTATTACGTTGTAATACTTCAACAACCACCGCTTCTTGCTTGCCACGGTTATCCACGCCCGCCAAGCGCACCGCCACCTTGTCGCCATCAAATACTTTGCGCATTTGTTTAGCGCTAATATGTAGGTCTTTTTCGTTATCTTCTCTTATTAAAAAACCATATCCATCTTTGTGACCTAATATACGGCCACGGATAAGTTCGATTCGGCTTAATGGAATGAAGGCTCGACGACGGTTTTCAATTAACTGTCCATCACGGCACATGGCGATTAAGCGACGACGAACGGCTTCAATTTGATCTTCGTCGTGTAAATTAAAGATATCCACCAACTGCATGTGGGTGGCAGGCTCATCGCAATTTTCGAGATATTCTAAAATGAGTTCGCGGCTTGGAACCGGATTTTCATATTTATCCGCTTCACGAGCGGCATGGGGATCGGACCAGGTAGATTTACCGGCGTCATTACTGTGTTTTTTGTTTTTACTCATGTTCGCCATTATACACAGTAAATTGTTGTGGTTGTGTGAAAGATAGACGAAAACCCCCTCTATTGTTCATTATTCAACTTCTTACGCAGTTGGTACCCCTGCCTTTGGACTACATGCTGAATTAGCAGCTCCTGATAAGCATTATGAATATTATGAAAGTCCAAATGAATCACATAAGGCTCAGCCTCATGGGTTTGAGAATCGGGGTTATCATTAACAGCCGCTACATGGGCCTCGGTACGAATTAGGTCGTGCCTAGGCTGTAAATATAAACTCAGGTTAACCAGCTGATTAACATTAAGCGGTTGATGCCAAGTAAACGATATTCCACAAGCACTAATATTTGCAGGCATTAGTCTGGGCTCAGCTTCTGCCTGCTGTTCGCTGGAACGTAATAAATTCATTTTTTGATTCAATAAGTCTAACAGGTGCGCCACTTTAGGACTTTGCGCACGCACTTCTGCCATGGCTTGACGAATTTGTATTTCAAGGCTGACATGGAACTCCTGATTTAAATTAACCGTATTGCCGTGACTGCTTTCACCACCGTATTCCTCATTAATCAGGGTAAATGACATGGCAACTTCATCGTCTATTCGGAAGTAACGACGACGTTCTTCATCTGTCATAGAGCACTCCCCCAGCGCCTTATATTAAATAAGGTAAATTAAAAAACTTCATCGGGATCCAATTCAAAATCTTCAGGTCGAGCATTTAGCTGATCATCAAACTGAATGTCGCCGTCTTGAATTTCGGGGATATCGTCATCATCATCGATATCGCTTTTTAAAATAATAATTTCTACACGGCGATTTTTAGAGCGGTTTTCTGCCGTTTTGTTATCAATTAATGGCCTTACATGACCGTGCCCCACTACCATGAACCGACTTTCATTCATCTCTGGAGCAATAAATAGCTGTTCAGCCACTGCTGCAGCTCTAGCTGCGCTTAGATTCCAATTTGATTTGAACCGCCCAAATGCACCTAACGGTGTATTGTCTGTATGCCCCTCCACACTGATACGCCCAGGAATATCCACTAACACATCACGTATGCTGTCCAGCACAGGCAAAAAATCATCCTGAACATAAGCACTACCAGCCCCAAATGAACCACTGGCATCAATTCTAATAATAATTTTACTGCCCTGGGTTTCTAACTCTACCTGGCCTTTGCTAATTTCTTGCTCGAGTTCACTGGCCATTTCCAGCGCCTGTTCTTCAGCTTTCTCCGGAGTGACCACATCTTTGGGGACAACTATCTCACGTGTTTGCTTGCCGCTATCTCCCTGAGCTTCAGTTTGAGTGGTAATTTCATCCTGACACAAAACCTCCAAACTGCTTTTAGTTACATCTGAGGTCTTCTGTCGAATTTCATTAATGGGGGTGGGTTCGGGAATAGACGGACTAAAGTGCTGGGCAATCACGCTTGTTCCCTTTGGGGGGTCATCGGCATTAATGGCAGTTTGAACTCCAAACGCCATGCGTAGCTCTCCAGCTAAACGCTTGAACTTCAGCGCATCCATTTCAGCAAAGGACAATAACAATACAAAAAAGCACATAAGCAGCGACATAAGATCGGCAAATGTTGCCAACCAACTGGGGGGGCAGACCGGACAATCAGGACAATCAGGAGCGGCATCTTCGTCATCAGACATGAAAGAACTCCATTAGGGTTTTCCATGGCCTAAAAATATACGTTGTCGAATTAGCTTTAAGACTAATCATGCAATACATTCATCCATGAACAAAAGGGAAGTACTAGTCTTCCCCGTCTCCTCGTTTTGATTCAGGCAGGTAAGTACGAAGAATAGATTCTATGACTCTAGGGTTTTGTCCGGCCTGAATGGCCAATAAGGCATCAATAACCATGGCCTGCAGTCGTCCCTCTTCTTCCGAGCGCAGTTTGCACTTGTCTGCCACTGGTAAACAAAACATATTGGCCATCATGGCCCCATACAAAGTCGTTAAAAGCGCCACAGCCATGGCTGGACCAATAGACTTAGGGTCATCCATATTAGCCAGCATCGCCACCAAGCCAATAAGGGTACCAATCATCCCCATCGCGGGTGCAACATCCCCCAATTGGGAGAATATTTGTGTGCCCACATTGTGCCGATCCGAAGCGAGCCTTACATCTTTCCCTAGCAACCCTTTTACAACATCTGGGTCATGACCATCTACCAACAGTTGAATGCCTTTAGCTAAAAAAACATAACTGACTTCCTTGCCTTCTAACGCCAGCAAGCCGTTTTTTCGAGCTTCACCAGCCAATTCAACAATTTCATCAATAAGGGCATCTGGCTTGGGGAGTTTAAAACTAAAGGCTTTAGCAGCAATTTTTCCGGCACCAATGAATTGGCCAAGCTCAAATTTCATTAGCACAGCAAAGATGGCACCGCCAACAACAATAAGCAGAGAAGGGACATTCACAAACATGGCAGGGTCCCCCCCTAATACCATGGCCATGATGATGATGCCCCAGGCACCAATTAATCCAACCAGTGTTGCTAAATCCACATTTTCACCCCAACTTCCTTATTAACTGGGCAGTCATATAAGTCAGTCTAGACAGAGTATTTAGGTTTGCACGGGCATTTAGGCTACAATCGGCCCAAGAATAAGTGACGCCCAATGGGCAAGCCCATTAATGCCTGGAGAGAACATGGCTGAACAACCCGCACCAATAGATTTTGAAGCCTCCTTGGCGCAGCTTGAAACCCTAGTAGAAAAACTGGAAAACAGTGAATTTACATTGGAGCAGTCGCTTCAAGCATTTGAAAGTGGTGTCAAACTCACTCGCCAATGTCAGCAAGCCTTAAGCGCTGCCGAGCAAAAAGTGCAGTTACTCATCGAAGAAAATGGGCAAAGTCAGGCGATGCCTTTCCAGGGTGATGCCCTTTAATGTCTTTCGTGGAATACAGTAAAGAATGCCAGCGACGCATTGATGTCGCCTTAAAAAAACACATTACACAGCCGCCTGCCAACGCCAAACAATTGCAAACTGCCAGCGAATATAGTTTGTTTAATGGTGGAAAACGCATTCGGCCATTATTGGTCTATGCAACGGCACAAGCGTTAGGGGCTCGCCTAGAACAAGCTGATTACCCGGCTGTTGCAGTAGAAATGATGCACGCCTATTCCCTGGTACACGATGACCTGCCCGCTATGGACGATGACGATCTGCGCCGAGGAAAACCCACTTGCCATATTGCTTTTGATGAAGCTACTGCCATATTAGCCGGCGATGCTTTGCAAACGCAGGCATTCTTGGTGTTAAGTCAGGAAAATAAAGAGCTAAACCCACAGCAGCAATTATCCATGATTCAAATTTTAGCCAATGGCAGTGGCTTACATGGTATGGCTGGAGGCCAATCTTTAGATTTGGAGGCTGTTGATAAACAGGTTGATTTGGCATATTTAGAAAACATGCATTCACATAAAACAGGTGCACTCATTTTAGCCAGTGTTCTTATGGGAGCTCACTGTAAAGCCAATGTAGACCAAACAACCCTCGATGCATTAACTCAATATGCCCGGGCAATTGGACTAGCTTTTCAGGTACAAGATGACATTTTAGATGTTATTAGCGATACCGATACCCTTGGTAAGACTCAGGGTGCCGACATTGCCAACAACAAGCCTACTTATGTATCACTGCTTGGCCTCGAAGGGGCTCGTGATAAAGCACGACAACTTCATCAGCTTGCGATTGAATCATTAAAGTCGTTAGGAGCTGATTCTCACCACCTTGAATACATTGCCAACTATATTGTTGAGCGTATCCACTAGCCTTGACATGAGCCACTATTTTGCCCGACATGTCCATTACCTTTTGGAGCATAAGCAGGTAGAATGCGACTCTCGAAAAAAGTCGTAAGCGGTACCCAATGCTTCAGGAAATCCCACAAAGCCGTCCATATACACCTTTATTGGATAGCATTGATGACCCTAGTCAATTACGTGAACTTGAACTCCATCAACTGGAGGAGCTAAGTCGCGAGCTTAGACACTACCTAGTTTATAGCGTAGGCCAAAGTGGCGGTCACTTTGCATCAGGCCTTGGCGTTGTGGAACTAACCATTGCCCTACACTTTGTTTACGACACTCCAGTGGATCAATTGTTATGGGATGTTGGCCACCAGGCTTACCCCCATAAGATACTCACAGGTCGCCGTGAGCAACTCGCTGGCATTCGCTCAAAAGATGGCCTATCCCCATTCCCCAAACGAGCAGAAAGTAAGTACGACAGTTTTGGCGTAGGGCATTCCTCGACTTCCATAGGTGCAGCCCTCGGTATGGCCATTGCAGCCAAAAATAACGGCAGCAATAAAAAAGTTGCAGCCATTATTGGTGACGGTGCATTAACCGCAGGCATGGCATTTGAAGCCTTAAATCATGCTGGGCACATTAACAGCGACATGCTGGTTATTTTAAATGATAACGACATGTCCATTAGTGAAAACGTCGGCGGCCTCAACAAATATCTCAGTAAAATATTAAGCTCAAAAACCTACGCCAATATGCGTGAGGGTTCACGTAAAGTATTGAGCGTTATCCCTCATGCTTGGGAGTTGGCTGAAAAAACTGAAGAGCATGTGAAGGGGTTTTTAACACCAGGCATATTATTCGAGGAACTAGGATTTAATTACATTGGTCCAGTAGATGGACACGATGTAGAAACATTGGTGAAAACGTTACGCAATATTCGCGAACTTAAAGGCCCCCAATTTCTGCATATTGTTACTAAAAAGGGAAAAGGATTTAAGCCAGCCGAAGATAATCCCATTGATTACCATGCGCTATCCCCCACGCCTAAAACGAAAGTCACGTCCAAACCTAGCAAAAAGACCACTTTCAGCAATGTATTTGGCCAATGGACACTTGATACTGCATCACAGGATCAACGCTTAATGGCCATCACCCCAGCCATGCGCGAAGGAAGCGACTTAATAGGATTTTCAAGAAAATTCCCCGAACGTTATTTTGATGTGGCCATCGCCGAGCAGCACGCTGTAACATTGGCCGCAGGAATGGCATGTGAGGGGGCTAAACCAGTTGTAGCAATTTACAGCACCTTCTTGCAAAGAGCCTATGACCAACTAGTTCACGACGTGGCCCTACAAAATTTAGATGTCACCTTTGCAATTGACCGAGCAGGCGTAGTGGGAGCTGATGGCCCCACACATGCTGGCGTATATGATATTGGCTTCATGCGTAGTATTCCAAATATGGTCATTGCCTGCCCCAGCGATGAAAACGAGTGCCGCCTATTACTTAATACAGCCTATCAATTTGTCGGGCCCGCTGCCGTGCGTTATCCAAGAGGAAGCGCAAACGGTACTAAGGTGACCTGCAGCAATGAAGTGGTTGAGCTAGGCAAGGGCCGCGTAATTATTGAAGGCTCAAGCATCGCTATTTTGTGTTTTGGACCTCTTATGCACGAGGCGATTAAAGCCGCCCATAAACACAACTGCACCATAGTTGATATGCGTTTTGTGAAACCCATTGATGAAGCTTTATTGGCTGGCCTGTCACAAAGTCATACTCACTTCATAACACTCGAAGATCACGCCATCATGGGTGGGGCAGGCTCTGCAGTGAATGAATGGTTTATTGCTAATGGGCTAAACAATAAGATCTCAAACCTTGGCATTCCCGATGAATACATTCAGCATGGCTCACAACAAGACCAGTGGGAATTTATGGGGCTAGATGCCAATGGCATAACCAAAATCATCGATAAACTCATCAGCTCTTGATTCAAACTTAAAGGCTGCGAATAGACTTTAAACAAGCCATTAGCAGCTTTTTTTGTGATTATATAACCCTAACTTGACCCATATTCAAAGCGGAGTATTTCAGTTCTTTACCCTTGATTAATTCATTCAGCCCACGAATTATGAGGTTTTGAATTACTTCCTGACTGACATCTTTAGGATGATTCGAACTCATTACTGGAATAAACCACAACCCTATCCAAGTACGTATTGAGTCCGACTCATTAAAACCCGATACCTGCTTACCATTTTTAAGTAAGTCAGTGGTCACCGTATAGTTATCAGTAGCATATGTAGGAATGATAAATAGTGAATAACCTGTAATGAATCCAGCTACCGATGCAGCACCGTTATTACCATGATTTAGAACCTTAATTTTTAACGTGTAATCCATTTTATCAGCACGTTCATTTTGAAATGAATATTCAGAAAATAATCCATTTTTATTTAAAACATTAGCCAAATTGGATTTTATTAAACCAAGCGTTTCTTCATTTCCTGCTATCTCTTGCACCCCATCTTTAAATACAAGTTCTAAATCAATGTATACACTTGGTTTATTCTCATAGGAAGATTGATCCGTTAACTCTACTGAATTGAAGTTATCATTTTTAAAAGAAGCGCATCCAGAAAAAAATATTGCAATTAATAATAAGGGGAGTATTCGCACTGTAAGCATCCAAAGAAGTTTATGGGGTGCGTATTTTAATAATTTTGTTGTTATTAGATAGAATTTATTTCAGCTATTTTTCTAATCCTATAATAAAGTAAGTGGCTAATTTCAGAGCGCTACATATAACTTCCCGAGACAGAATCGTCCTCACATCCTATTTTCACTTTCTTGCAGACAAAAAAAATCCCCGATACTTTCGTATCAGGGATCTTAGTGTTTAAAGCTTG
>JBALXQ010000001.1:196739-233283 GCA_036960565.1 Bermanella sp. | reverse complement strand
GCTTTAGTACATTGATTGCCATTAATTAGCCATCCGTTATATTGCATACTTAAGATAAAGGATTATTGTCATCCTAAGTCATTTGAGGAAAGTAGCATGCCGGATAAAAACAATATTTCTGCCAGCGACATAAAAATGTCAATTGGTGGACAGCTAACGTCTTCTTCTACACCGCTATCGAGTGAAGATCGCTGGGCATTTAATTTCAATCCAAAATCTAAGGTTGCCAATATTGAAGTTCAAGTAAACACCGACAATTTAGATGCTGAATCTCTCCCCAACATATTAACAAGTGATTTATCCCAAACTGATATTGAAGAACTAATTCAATGGCTAATGGGTGTTAAAGATAATATTAAAACCTAAATATAAAACTTCTACTTCTCTAAAAGGGCTTGAATCGGCCTTATATCAGCTTTTGATGGTAGCGGCGTTTTAGGATTATTTATCCAGCTTAATATATCTTGCTGAGGTAGGCGTGCATTTAAATCTCGCAATAACATGTGATACCCATTTTCATACAAGGCAACTTTTTGTTTGTTTTTGGCTGTTAATGGCAAGTTTTGTAACATCATGGCGGTGGGCAGTTTAGGAATAATTTCGTCTAATTCGCCATACAAGATAAGTGCAGGATGATGAAGCTGGTTCGAGCGCTCCAGCGCCATGCCCATTAAATTTGTAAGACCATGAATAGCATCGATACGGGTCTCTTTAATAATAAGTGGATCGCGCCCCAGTTTTCTCAACATGGGAATATTATCCGAGGGTTTTATTTTTAATCCGCCACCACTGACTTTCATCCAGGGTACGGTATAACTGCCAATGGTTAATGCCCAACGTTGATACCAAGGCATGGTAGTATCCCCCCAAACGGCCGGGGCCGCTAAAATAATGCCACTTACATCCGGTGCATTTTTCTCGGTCATAGTCACCATCACCACTGCCCCACCCATGCTTTCACCCAACAAATAAAGTGGAATATTTGGATATCGTTTTTTAATCACATTAACAAACTCAGATAAATCTCGCGCCATGGTGTCACTACCCGCCCATAAGCCAGTATTAGCCGAGGCACCAAACCCTCTTTGATCATAAGAAAATGAAGCCACACCATATTGTTGTAACCAAAGAGCTGAGTCTTGAAAAAAATTGGAGTAATCATTAAAGCCATGTAGGGCAATAATAATGTGATTAGTAGCTCCGCCTTTGGGCAACCAGGACTTAACCGGCAAGGAGCTATTATCTGACGTGGTAAAAGTATCTTCATTTAACTTGGGCATGGCCACTTGTTCACCGGGTAACATTACCGTGGGCGCGCAGGCCACTATCCCTAATCCAACAAATAATAGCCAAAAGATTGTTAATGACCTCAACCCGACTTTAGAAGTAATAGTTTCAGCCTTCATTCATACGTTCCTTGTGCGTTTAATCTAACTTCTCGCTTTATTCTAGCAGCGAAAATAAGATAATAAATATTCATCAAATTAACCAACCATTCAGCTTCAATTAAGCATCATCACTAGCCGATAATTAATTCAGCAGGCAACTTTCAATAATTGTTAATAAAATTCGTAAATATAGTCACACCAACGAAAACTTTAAAACCATTCATATCATTAATACTGTTCTATTAAAAAAATGAATAACATTACGGCTTGATCTGAAAAACATTCAAGTTGTAGTCAATATTTTTGAAAGTTTTCTCTCAGTGTCACCCAGGGTAAATCAACTTTTAAAAATATACGGTAAACTTGCGCCTCAGATTCAGAGCGCACTTTAATATGCAGCCCAACACACCGCCCAGCATTTGGTCTTTGGCCTGGCCCACCACTCTTTCCAATTTATTACTGGCCTCCATTGGCATGGTGCAAATTGTACTGGCCGCCGATTATGGCAGTGATGTGGCATCCGCCATGGCGGTGAGTCAACGGGTATTTTTTGTATTGCAAGCCACTCTGTTTGGCTTGGCCATGGGGGCATCAGCTCTAGTAGCGCGTAACATAGGCGCCAACGATCACGTTAAAGCCGGGCAAACCACCCAGAGCGCCATGTTATTGGGTTTTGTGGTTTCAGTATTGATGGGGGCTATTTGTTATGTGCTCGCGCCCTTCATGACCATATGGTTTGGCTTGGAGGGGGACTCCAATGAACTGGCCATTAACCTTATTCGTTGGGTCTGTGTTTTTAATCCCATTTATTCCCTTAACATCGTGCTCACCACCACGATGCGCGCCACCGGCGATGCTCTCAATCCGCTCATGCTGGCCATAATTAGCGGCGTTGGTAACGGTGTCGGCTGTTACGCGCTGAGTCATGGGGCGCTGGGATTACCCGCCATGGGGCCAGAAGGTTTAGCCGTGGGTGGCGTGGCCGGTTCGTTAGCGGCGTTAATTGTTTACTCCATCATGTGGCGCCTTGGCAAACTAAAAGTGCCCTACCCCAACATTAACCAATTAAGAGTGAAAACCAATAAATTGCTGCGCATCGGTGTGCCCAGCGCCATAGAGCAATCCTTAATGCAAATAGGGTTTCTGATATACATGATGGCCATTGCTCAATACGGCAACGATGTATTGGCCGCCTATGGCTTGGGTTTAAATATTTTAACTCTGATCATTTTTGTATCATTGGGTTTTTCCACCTCCAGCGCGGTGATTGTGGGTCAGTACATGGGACGAGGAGAACCAGATATGGCCATGGAATATGGCTGGCGTGGCTGGCGCATGTGCTTGGCCTTTATGACGATAGCAGCAGTGGCCTTTGTGATTTTTGGAGGACACATGGCCCGCGCTATTACCGATGAAGTTCAGGTGCAATATTATGTGGAGTTATTTTTAATGATTGTCGCCATTGCCATGCCATTAATTGCCACCGACTTTGCCATTGGCGGTGCTATACGGGGTGCAGGTGAAACCAAGTACCCGTTAAAAGTCAGCTTCATTAGTTTATTTTTGGTGCGCTTTATATTGCCTTTTATCTTTCTGGAGTTATCCGTAGCGGTACAGTGGATGTTTTGTTTAACCGCATTGGATTTTGGTATTAAAGCACTTTTCATGGCTTATTATTTTAGATCGGGGAAATGGCAAAAAGAGCATTTATAAACCGCCATGCAGTTATGTGTTTGCTTGTTTTTCTTCAATCTCAGTACTTGGTTGTAAAAAGGCAAGCATGGCAATTATTTAGTTTAAGTATTCCGCCTTAGCGTTTAGTCTATATGGCTTTAAGCAAAAAGGAGTTTGTTTGCATGAAATTATTTTCTACTTTAAGCGCCGCGATTTTAGTTTCAATTTTAATGAGCGGCTGCACCCTACTTGGCTCTAAAGATTCCAGCGACGCTTCAATAGCCAACTCTAACCTCACCGGCATTGATGTATCTAAATATCAAGGGAAAATAGATTTTGAAAAAGTAAAAGCTGCCGGTATTCGTTATGTTTTTGTGCGCGCCACCGAAGGTATTACTTATCAGGATACATTTTTCAAACAGAATTTAGAGGAAGCCCGTGAAGCTGGCTTAGTGATTGGGGCTTATCATTTTTACGAAACCGACGATGACCCAATTAGCCAACTCAAAAACTTTACCAGCATGGTTTCCTTACAAGCCGGAGACCTACCTCCCGTTGTAGATATAGAGAAACTTCACGATAACGATCAGCTGGACTTAACTAAAAACATTCAAATCTATTTAGATGGCCTTGAGCGCCACTATAAAGCTAAACCCATAATTTACAGTGGTAAGAATTTCGCCAATAAATACATAACTACCTTTAGTGCCTACCCATTGTGGCTTGCCGAGTACCAAAGTTTATACCCTACCTTGCCACAAGGCTGGGATAAATGGACATTTTGGCAATACTCCCAAACTGGAAAAGTAGATGGTGTTGTTGGTGATGTAGACGTTAATCGTTACAATGGCGAGGAAAGCAGTTTTAATAAAATACTAATTAAATCTCTGTAATATCCTACAGGGATTGATTGACCTGTCGTTTGGAATCTTTAATGTTTAACCCCTTTACTTTTGTCACCCGATACTGGGTGACACTTAGCGCACTCTCCCTTTTCAGCATCACACTTTTATCACTTTGGCCTGTAGCCAGTTTGCCGCACATGCCAGGCACAGATAAAACCCACCACTTTATTGCCTATGGCGCATTGATGTTTCCAGCAGCCCTGGCTAAACCAAAACACTGGCCATTAATTGCATTATTTTTTATAGGTTGGAGCGGTGCCATTGAGTTAATTCAACCCTATGTGAACCGCTATGGTGAGTGGTTAGACTTATTGGCAAACTCTCTGGGAGTCATGTCCAGTGTGGCGCTAGTAGCGATTTTCAGCCTATTTAAAAAGGTGTCTTAGCGCGCTTTTATAGCATGACAACGCGCATACTCTCTCAATGTAAAAAATAATCCTTGTGGAAATTCTATTTTAGATCGGTAGAATCGGCCAACCACTCATATCTTTGGCTTACCTCAAACGTGTTAATTTGGTAAGTTAAGCTTATTTACTTCTGAGCATTTATTTTTGAGGAAAGGCATGACAGACAAGGATACAAACATTGCCTCTGGCTTTGGGCCCTTGCTTAAATTCTGGCGCGGCGTACATGGCTTATCTCAAGAAACATTGGCCCTGTGTGCTGATTCATCTACACGCCATATCAGCTGCTTAGAAAATGGAAAGTCTCACCCTAGCCGTTCGATGATTTTAAAATTGGCTGAAGTGATGAAGCTGGGTGACCGCGACTCTTGCTATTTATTATTGGCAGCAGGCTACTTGCCAACCGCTAATACCGTCGATTTTCATGCCTCTGAATACAAATGGCTGCGTAAAGCCATGATGCTTACCTTAAAAGCTATGGACCCTTATCCCGCAGCCTTAATGGATCGTTATGGCGGTTTATTAATGGTGAACAAGGCTTGGGTGGCTTTTAATCAACAAACCTTAGGGCCAGAGCGCCTAGCCAGCATGGGCAATCACTTTGAGTTATTGTTCAGCCACCAACAATCAAGCGATGCCAGCGATCTTAGAAAAAATACTTTATCGCTTATCCTTATGGCCATGCAGCAAGAAGTATTGTTAAGTGGCGATGAGTACTTTGAAAAAATTCTCGCTAACCTAATTAAACACAAAGACGTGCCTAAAGATTGGAAGCAGCGGGCGGCTAATTTAGAACCACAGGCCAGTTTCCGTGTGCAATTTGAATTTGAAGGCAAGCTGCATCATTTCTTTAATGTCAGCCAAATGGTCGGAGCATTGGGGCCTACCTCTTTTATTTCCGAGCCTAGGCTAAGCATTAATACCCTGTACCCAGTAGATTCCGAATTAGATTTATCCAAGTACTTAGATGAAGCCCTTTCCCACCCACTTTTACCTTATTAATTAAAATACAGGGGGTTAAAAGCCCTATGTATTCTGCAAAACCTGATTCAGCTTTAACCCTATTTTATCCAGAGCAGAAAACCATCAAATTTGCGTAAGGTCCTTATTTTAAAGGCCTTACACGCTAGCCCTACCTTTACAGATTACCCTGCCTATTCATCAAAAGTGCAACTTGACCCATTAAGTCATGGCTCACTCACAGGATGTTGCGCAGAATAAATGCCATATAAAGACAAATATAACAGGTTACATTTTATGGCTGCTCCAACTTTAAGTGAACGCGATCTTGAGTTCATGCTTTACGAATTGTTTGATGCCGAATCACTGACCAGTCGTGATCGCTACACAGACCACAGCCGCGAAACCTTTAATGCTGCCATCACTACCGCTAAGGCCGTGGCTGAAAAACATTTTTTACCTATTCGCCAAAAAGTGGATAACGAGCAACCTACTTTTGATGGCACTAAGGTAAAAATGCTGCCTGAAATTAAGCCGGCTCTGGATGCTGTTGTAGCCGCTGGCCTTGCTGCACCCGCCAGTGATTTTGAGATGGGCGGCATGCAACTGCCTCTTATCGTTGCCAGCGCTGCCTCGGTCCATATATCCGCTGTGGCCAGCACCACCACGGGTTACATCGCCCTGACCAATGCTAACTGTAATTTAATTGAGGCTCACGGTACACAAGACCAAATTGAACGCTTTGTGCAGCCCATGCGTGAAGGACGTTTCGCCGGCACCATGGCCATGACTGAGCCTTCTGCTGGGTCTGGTCTTGCTGATCTAACCACCACTGCCTCTAAAGATGATCAGGGCAACTACCGCATCAAGGGCAACAAGATTTTCATCAGCGGTGGTGATCACGATTTAAACGACAACATCATTCACCTAGTACTGGCCCGCGTTAAGGGTGCTCCAAAGGGCATTAAGGGTATTTCCTTGTTCATTGTGCCTAAATTTATGGTGAACGATGACGGCTCCTTAGGAGATAGAAACGAAGTGGCGTTATCCGGCTTATTCCACAAGATGGGCGGCCGCGGCCAAACCTCTTGTGCCTTAAGCTTTGGCGAGCAAGACGGTGCCATTGGTTACCTAGTAGGCGAAGAAAACAAAGGCCTTACCTACATGTTTCATATGATGAATGAAGCCCGCATCATGGTAGGCACTGCCGCAGCCGCCACCGCCTTAACGGGTTTCCAGTATTCACTGGACTACGCCAAGGAACGCCCACAAGGTCGTTTATTGTCCAACAAAGACCCGCTTTCAACCCCTGTGAACATTATTGAACACCCTGATGTACGCCGCATGTTATTAACCCAAAAAGCTTATGCTGAAGGCGCCTATTCTGTCTGCCTGTTGGGTAGCCAATTGGCCGATGATGAAAAAACAGCACCCACCGAAAAAGAACGTGTTGCGGCCGGTATTCTTTTAGATTTCCTAACGCCTATCATTAAAAGCTGGCCTTCTGAATACGGCCCTAAAGCTAACTACTTGGCCATACAGGTATTGGGCGGCCACGGTTACATTAATGAGCATCCGGTTGAGATGTTCTATCGAGATAACCGTTTAAACCCTATTCACGAAGGGACTACCGGCATTCAATCTCTTGATTTGCTTGGCCGTAAAGTACCCATGAAAAACTTTGCGGGTTACAAAGCTATCTTAGCGGAAATGGCCGGTACCATTGAGGTGGCCAGTCAGTTTGAAGAATTACAAGATCATGCAAAAGAATTAGCCCTGGCGGTTAAGCAATTACAAGCCACCACCGCTACTGTGTTAGGTGCCACTAAGTCACAAAATATTGATTTAGTATTTTCTAATTCGGTAAGTTACCTAGATATGTTTGGTCACATCGTCATTGCATGGCTATGGCTTAAGCAAGGAATGGTCGCTAATGCAGCGCTTAAACAAGCGCCGCATAAAGAAGATGAAGATTTTTACAAAGGTAAAATGCAGGCCATGCAGTATTTCTACCGCAGCGAATTACCGCAAGTTTACCATTGGAGTAAATTGGTGAGCAGTATCGATAGCACCAGCTTTGACATGCAAGCAGATTGGTTTTAATAACATACATTTTTAGCAGCTCTAATAATTCACTGAATAAGCAGGGATAGTTATGAAACAAGTAAGCCGTGACGAGATTCAAAACCATGTGGGCCTAGAATCCGAGCCAAGTGCCTGGTTTGCGGTTAAGCAGGAACAAATTGATCAATTTGCAGACTGCACTTTGGATCACCAATTTATTCACATAGACCCTGTAAAAGCCAAGGAAACTGCCTTTGGCTCTACCATCGCTCACGGTTTTTTAAGTTTGTCGATGCTGTCACATTTTGCTGAAAGCTTTGGTACTCTAATTGATGGCACCTACATGGGTGTTAACTACGGCTTTGATAAAGTGCGCTTTATCAACCCCGTTAAGGTAGACAGTAAAATTCGTGGCACTGCAAAATTGGTTGAAGCGGTAGAGAAAAAACCCGGCCAGTTTATGCTTAAGACTGAAGTGGCGATTGAGATCGAAGGTTCTGACAAGCCAGCGTTAAAAGCCGAGTGGATCACCATGCAGATGGTTAAATAAAGTTATTGTTCAAACCCCAATTACTTGGTGGTTATTTTATAATGGGCACATCATTTATTTAAATGAAGTGCCCACTTTTAAGTTTTAAGATGAAGGAAGTAATTATGTCTATTAGTTTTGAAGGTCAAGTTGCCATTGTTACCGGTGCAGGCAACGGACTAGGTCGCTCTCACGCATTAGAATTAGCCAAGCGTGGCGCGAAAGTAGTTATTAATGATTTAGGCGGCGCCCGTGATGGCAGCGGTGGTTCATCAGCCGCAGCTGATGAAGTGGTTGCCTTAATTAAGAAAAATGGCGGTGAAGCCTTTGCCCACGGCGCCAACGTGGCCAAGTTTGACGAAGTGCAAGACATGGTTAAACAAACCATGGATAAATGGGGCCGTGTTGATGTTTTAATTAACAATGCCGGTATTTTACGTGACAAAACTTTTGCCAAGATGGAAATTTCTGATTTTCAATTGGTAATGGATGTACACGTAATGGGTACCGTTAACTGCACTAAAGCGGTTTGGCAAATCATGCGTGAGCAAAACTACGGCCGTATTGTTATGACCACTTCTTCAAGCGGCATGTACGGTAACTTTGGTCAGGCTAACTATGGCGCAGCCAAGATGGCGGTACTGGGTTTGATGAATACGCTGGTGATTGAAGGCGCTAAAAACAACATTAAGGTAAATGCCCTGGCACCAACAGCCGCCACGCGCATGACCGAAGATCTAATGCCAAAGCCTGTTTTAGACATGCTTACGCTTGAAGCGGTCACCGCTGGCGCATTAACACTTTGCCATAAAGATTCACCAAACCGTTTCATTCTTTGCGCCGGTGCCGGCGGTTATGCCAGCACCCGTTTATTTGAAACTGAAGGCACTTACCTTTCCCCTGAAGATCAAACTCCAGAAGGCGTATTGGCTAACTTTGCAGAAATTGCCGATACCAGCAAGCAGTGTGAATACCAAGCAGGTTCAGGCCAGGGTGAAAAATTCCTAGGTAAAGCCATGGCCTTCTTGAAGTCTCAAGCTAAAGCCGAAGCTTAAGTATTCTAAGGGCTAATATTTTTTAGCCTTTATTTAAAAAAGCCCTGCTCTATAACTCAGTGCCCTCGGCTATTTACCCAAGTTAAAAATTCAATAAGGTCACGCTTTATGCTTGACCTTATATTTGAGTGCTCATCCTAAAGGAAGAATCATGAAAGAAGCTGTCATAGTATCCGCCGCCCGTACCCCAATTGGTAAAGCTTACCGTGGTGCATTCAACAACCTGGAAGCCCCTTCTCTTTCGTCGTTTGCCGTAAAAGCTGCGGTACAACGCGCAGGTGTTGATCCAGCAGAAATTGATGATGTTTTGTTTGGCGCCTCCATTCAACAAGGCACTCAAGGCAGTAACTTTGCCCGTCAAATCGCCATCGCATCAGGCTTGCCAGCCAGTGTTGCGGGCATGTCTATGGATCGCCAATGTTCCTCTGGTGTGATGACCATTGCCACGGCTGCCAAGCAAATTATTGTAGACGGTGCGCCAATTGTTTTGGCCGGTGGTTGTGAATCTATTAGTCTTGCACAAAATGAAAAAATGAATTTCTTCCGTGCCAAAGATCCTATGGTATTGGCGAACTCTCCTGATTTTTACATGCCTATGTTAGACACAGCCGAGCTAGTGGCTAAGAAATTTGGTATTTCACGTGAACGCCAAGACGAGTACGCATTAGAATCTCAAATGCGCACCGCTGCTGCACAAGAAGCCAATTTATTCGCAGACGAAATTGTGCCAGTAACGGCCATTAAAAAAGTTCAAGATCGTGAAACAGGTGAAGTATCAGATCAGGAAGTAACCCTAACAAAAGATGAAGGCAACCGTGCTAATACAACTATTGAAGGTTTAAACAGCCTGAAAGTAGTCCGTGAAGGCGGCAGCGTAACAGGTGGTAATGCTTCACAACTGTCTGATGGTGCTGCAGCTGTCATCATGATGGATCGTAAATTAGCCGAGCAACGTAACCTTGAGCCTTTGGGTATTTATCGCGGCATGGCGGTAGCTGGTTGCGAGCCAAATGAAATGGGCATTGGTCCGGTATTCGCCATTCCAAAACTGCTTAAGCGCACTGGCTTAAAAATGGAAGACATTGGTCTTTGGGAATTAAACGAAGCCTTTGCGGTACAGGTAATTTACTGTCGCGATAAATTGAATATTCCAAGCGACCGCTTAAATGTAAACGGTGGTGCTATTTCAATTGGTCACCCATACGGTATGAGTGGTGCACGAATGACTATGCACGCGCTAATGGAAGGCAAGCGTCGCGGTGTTAAATACGTAGTAGTGACTATGTGTGTAGGCGGCGGTATGGGCGCAGCTGCATTGTTTGAAGTTTGCTAAATTTTAAAATCTAATAAACCATACTTGCCGCTCAATGCCTTCCGTGGCACCGCGGCATACCGTACATCCTGTACATAACCGCGGCATATCTGAACCATACTTGCCGCTCAATGCCTTCCATGGCACCTCGGCATACGGTACATCCTGTACGTAAAAGGCATCGTATTTAACTACGATGCCTTTTTTATTTGTAGCCTATTTAAAAACTCACTAGCGCTTGTTGTTTGACCTTACCCGCACCAAGGTTAATAGCAATAACACCAATAAATATGGATTAATATTGCCCGCACCCTTTGTATCGCTGGGTGTACTAAGAGAAGCAATGGTGGAGTATTCACTGTTGGTACTTTCGGTATAGGCTCTTACACGATAATAATAAAATGCTGAAGCAGATACCGTTTTATCAACATAACTGGTTTCATCCATTGCCACTGTCGCGATTTGAGCGTAAGTCACGCCATCTAAAGAACGCTCTATTTGAAAACCAGTTTCACTTTCTGAGTTGTCGGTCCAACTTACTTCAATTTGGTTGGCCGTGGACTCCCCTTGTAAAAAAGTCGGGGTATTAATAGGCGTTCGAGCACTAACAGCCTCCGTGAATTCACTGTTTGCAGTGGCTCCCAAGGTTAAAACTTTATAATAATATTCCTGACCATCGACAACATTACTATCCACATAACTAGTGGCATCTACAGCTAATACTGCAAGGCGTTTATAAACAGGTGATTCATCAGATCCATTGGATGAACGGTTAACTTGATAACCGCTTTCATTATTGGAAGCATCTACCCAAGAGAGTGTGATTGCGCTTGTGGTGAATTCATCTACGGCCAAAGTAGTGGGCGGATTTAAATCTTTTGTCACAGTAATGACATCTGTGTATGCGCTGCTATACACGCCATTTATCCCAGCAAGGCGATAAATGGATGTGGCGCCATCTTTAACATCTTCGTCTGTATAAGTAGTGATATCTGGTGCAACCGTTGCCAGTACTTCATAAGCAGCAGCATCGACAGAGCGCTCAATTGTAAAACCTGTTTCCAATTGTGAGTTATCTACCCAATCAAACTTTATGTTTAGGTCCACATCTGTATTCGAAAATCCGCTTGGTATAATGGGAATAGCTGTAGCGACTATAGCAGCAGCCGCATCGGCAATGCCTGCACCACAAGTAGTGAGTGTACAAGTGCCTCCGTCAACAAAAGTGCGAGCGCTGCTTTTAATAGCTGCTTCTACTTGATCGGGGGTTAGATCTGGATTTCTGGCCAGTATAAGGGCTGCCAATCCAGAAATATGAGGAGCCGCCATACTGGTGCCATTCAAACACACATAAGCATCATCATTCAGAGCAGCGGTAAGACCACCATCACCCAATGAATAAATAGACTCATGTGTATCATCACATGTGGCAGAACTTTCACCACCCGGGGCCATAATATCAACAGTACTTCCGATATTACTGTAACTGGTTTTCACACCGTTTTTATCGTGGGCCGCTACTGCAATGACGCCTGTACAATTACCAGGAGCATTTACTGCACCGCTTTCGTTTCCAGCCGCGATTACAATCACAGATCCCTGTGCGCGCGCGGCAGTAATGGCATTTTGCTCCGTAACAGAACAAGTATCGACGCGCCCTAAACTCAAGTTAATCACATGGGCAGGGGTTAGATTATCTGCAACCCCTGTCACACTTATTCCCGCTGCCCAATATATTCCGTCTGCGATATCAGATGTATATCCGCCACATTTCCCTAATACTCGCACAGGCAATATTTTTGCATTCCAGTCAACGCCTGCTACCCCTGATCCGTTGTCATTTGAGGCTGCGCCAATAATGCCCGCCACATGGGTCCCGTGCCACGTACTGTCCATTACTTGACAGGCCGGGTCTGAAAATTCTGTTTCTGCAAGGTCAGCTGCATCCAACCAGTCCCCAGGATCAGTAGGGTCTGTATCACGGCCACCGCCATCGTTGGACCTTAAAAACTGCCCATCGTTGTCTGCCGAAACCAGGTCAGCTCCATTCAATATTCTGTTTAAATCAAAATCGGCATGGTCTCTTAATATACCGGTATCCAATACTGCCACCACCACAGAACTAGAACCGGTAGTATGGTCCCAGGCATCCGGTAAATTTAAACCCTGATCGGCTGAACTTTGTAAATTCCACTGACGGGCCGCATAAAATTCATCATTAGGCGTAGCAAGCGGAAATACGCGGGCATCGGCTTCGGCATATTCCACTGCATCATTTTCCTTGGCAATAGCAGCAGCAATAACGTTCACTTCTTCTAGGCTGGCCATGCGATTTAATTTCATTACATGACCCGAGCTTCCACGCATGGCGCGCACGTAGCTTAAGCTTTCCCCTGAATCATCGGCCATGGATTTAATGGCTGCATGACTTAAAATAACCAGACCGCTGTTACCGACTGCCGACATGCTTCTCGACGATGAGCTTACCGATACCGATTCTTTCATCTTCACAATAATACGGTCGGTATACTGGCTGGCTTTTTGTGATATTGCCTGCGACTGGTTCGCCTGCGCGGCACTGGCAACAGATACGTAACCACAAGAAAATAAAATTAAAGCTGAGCTTAAATAAGTAGCGAGTTTCATAATATTTATTATTGTATTTTTATAATTGAGTCGGCTTCAAGCACCCGGGTTTCGGGTTGTTGCTTGATCGTATGAAAAAGAAGGTTAAGCGCTGTTTCAGTTTGGCTGCGTAATAATAATACGTGGCCAAGGGTACTCATTTTTCGGATGTATTCGATACCATCATTTTTTAAACAATGCTTTTTTAATTCGTTTATTAATTTGTTTTTTTCAATTGAATGGTGAGGGTAATAAATAACCCTTAAAGAGACTTGCTGATCATTTACAGAAGAAAAATGGTCCGAATTATTTGATTCGCTAGAAAACGCTTCACTGCACGAAAATACGGCTACGAGTATTAGTGAAAATTTGCAGAAGTTCGCCATAACCTGCTTACAAGGAGAATAACAAAACCACGGCATTGGCATGGGTGACAAGTTTAACAACATGCAGCGGCTCCTTTGCTGGTGAGTGATGTATTTGCTTAATTACCCAGAGAGGCAATTGTTTTTTATTATTATCATGGCTCAAGCCAATATGATGGCTTGGCACATTTATTAGCGCCACAGTGTGCCATAAAAGCCAGCTAAAAAATATCCAAGTTGCTTAATTCAACCGCCAAAAACCTGCACAGATGTGCCATTTTTAAATGGTTTTCGCCTGGGCCATATACTCCTTTGTGCCCATCTCAATCAGGCGGCTACGGGCCCGCTCAAATTGAAAACTCAAAGATCCTTGCGTGTATAACTCCTCAAGGGCGACATCACATTTTAAATACAATTTTACTTTCTGGTCGTACAGCTCATCTATTAAGGCAATAAAACGTCGGGCACCATCATCCATAGGGGCTAACAGAACTTGGCGTTCACCCGTTTTACCCGAGCCCACACTGCCGTCTTCGGTGCCTCGGGCTTTAATGTGCTCATGGGCATACCCTCCCAACACAGGTACACTCACCAACACAACAGTACTAAAACGCTGGGCTATTTCTATGTAATCGAAATGACTTCTTGGGCCCAGGCACAGATCATTAAAATCAAATACGATACTGTCCTCATGTTTATCTAGGTACATGATTTCACGACCCAATACATCGAGAATACCGTATTGGTTTTCATCGCCCTGTTTTAAACCCAACTCATCCATTTTGACGGTTAATGCTACTTGGCTAATATGCGTTAAGAAATAATTTTGTGCTTTTTCAAGATCTCGTTCACGGTGATCTTTAGGGCCAGACATCTCTAACACTTGCATGTTTTTTTCTATGGCCTTTATAGCAGGAATAAAACTATCTCTTTGCAAACCGTCTTTATAAAGCTCATTGGGTTCACAGTTACTAGTGGCCACCACCAGCATGTTTTCCTCAAATAGAAACATCATCAAACGCCCCAACAGCATGGCATCGCCAATGTCGTTGACAAAAAACTCATCAAAACACAAAACTCGATATTGCTCGGCCAGCTCCCGAGCAATATGTTTTAACGGGTCTCCCTGCCCTTCAAGCTCCGTCAGTTTACTGTGCACATCTTTCATAAAGTGATGGAAGTGCTGACGCAAACAAACTTCCGGGGCCAAAGAAGCCACTAAAATGTCCATTAGATAGGTTTTTCCGCGCCCCACTCGTCCCCATAAATACAACCCTAAACCACCCGCCTGGGCCGCACCTTGGGTTGGCAAGTAATTAGCTGCCTCGATACATTGGTGCAGATCATTAATGGCTTCAAGCGCCGCCTGTTGCGCACTATCCTCACTCACTTCACCATTGGCCACGGCCTGAAGGTACAGTTGCTTGGGGCTAATAACGCTTAATGGAGAATTAGTGAACTCGGTAACAAGGGTTTGAGTATTCATGGGCATTTTAAAATAAATTAAAAGAAACGCCCGTCGTGCGGGCTGAATAAAGCACTTTTAACTAACAACACTTTTACAAGCAAGAGGGGTTAATTAATACCTAATAGTTCCACTTCAAAAATCAGAGTAGCACCGGGTTTAATGGCGCCCGCTCCGCTCTTGCCGTAGGCCAGATTACTGGGAATAAAGAAGCGAGTTTTCTCACCCACCACCATCAACTGCACCCCTTCGGTCCAGCCGGGAATCACCTGGTTTAAACCAAATGAAATACTCTCACCACGCTGCACTGAACTATCAAATATAGTGCCGTCCAACAAAGTGCCATGATAATGCACGGTGACCTTATCACTGGCTTTTGGATGCTCATCACCCTCGCCTTCATTTAAGACTAGGTATTGCAGACCCGAAGCGGTGGTATTAACCCCTTCCTTGCCCTTATTATTGTCGAGAAACTCACTGCCTTCTTGAATATTGCCAAAGCTGGCCTGGCGACGCTTGATTGAACGCCAGCTGAAAAAAATCACCACAAGTAAGATCGCAAGAATAAATAGAGGAGGCATGGCACAGTCCTGTTGATTAGGTCGTTAAGTAGCGTTATTAACAAAGATCGTTAGTGAAAATCGTTAAAAACGTCATTGATAAATTTGGCAAGGATTCTAACCCGTTAAACCCTTAAAAATCCAACACCACAACAGTCTTGGTCTATCTGGTTAATTTCTAAGCAAACGTCTAAGTTGTGACGCATTAGGCAACCAATGTTCATCGCCATCTTTAGCAACACAATTGGGCCCATCACACACAGAAAGCGCTTGTTGCATCACATAAATAAGGCGAGCACTGGCCACCGTTGCCAAATTTCGCTGAGCGCTGGCAAAGTTGATGTAATCCTGCAATGGCACTTCTATCTGCTGATCATCACAATTGAGCACCGCGTCGCCATAATCCCCACCAGAGTCGCATCCATATTGGGCAAATCCATCGGGTTTAGCGGCGTCTAGAGGGTACAGTTTTAGCCAAACATCAGGCTCTGCATTTAAGCCCATGCCATTTTGAATGTTGTCACGAGTTTGTTGTTGGGTGCTGGCAAGGATTGATTGAGCATTACCGTCTTGAGCAGCAATCTTTCCACAGACCTTTTTTAACTGGGCCTCATTCTGCAACCAAGGATAGGCATTAAACTGCTGCCAACTGTCAAAGCCATCGGCCTTGGGAGGGAAATAGCGCACCGGATGAAAGATAGGCACAGCATGGGCTGGCACCGATACATCCTGAATATAATGCAGCAGCGCCCCCATGGCCGGGTAAATCTCTCTATGCAAACGAGTTAACTGTGCCTGTGTATAAAGATAGTCAGTCCATAGGTTAAAGCTGGTGGAAATCACCAAAGTATTACCAACCCAACTGGTGGCACTTTTAAGCGGTGGCTGGTTTTTATCGAAGGGAAAATGCCACAGCCTGGCTTTGCGTAATATTTGGTCTTGATCGAGGTTATAAGCAATCAGCACCGGCAGCTGGGCCTCAGGATTCAGGGTTGTTATTAATTTTTGCTGGCGACACTCATTAATCAGGGCACTGGCATCCCGAGTAATCTGTTCGTGATTTTTAAGACTGTACGCCATGGCCTGCAGGCTAAATATCATCAGCAAACCAACTATTAAACCCTGCCTTTTATTCATCATTAATGCCACCAGAGCCCCGCATATAGTTCAATCTTGGCTAATTTAGCACATAGCGGCCAAATCAAGCTTATGGATAAAGCAAATTGGCTGGGAACTCCAACCTAGACTCTGCCTCTAAGGTGCTAACAATTTAAAACGATGAGCATCCCATGAGCGCACAACAACGCTTACTCAGCCGCTACACACGTGATTTGAAACCCGGCAGCCTCAGCTGGATTGGCCTGCGACCTGGGCGCAAACTCGATTTAATTGAAGTCACCGAAGCTATGGCCTTGCAAGAGTTGGGGTTAGTGGGCGATCACCGATGTGACAAGACACCCGGTTCGGCCCGTCAGGTGACTCTAATATCTGAAGAGTATATTCAACAAACGGCGCACTTTATGGGTGTGGATAATATTAACCCCAACCTTTTGCGCCGCAATTTGGTGGTGAAAGGTATTAATCTCAGCGCTCTGCGCCATCAGAAATTCAGCATAGGCGAGGCCATGTTTGAAGCCACTGCCCTGTGCCACCCCTGTACTCGAATGGAAACGGCCCTGGGTAAGGGAGCAGTGGCAGCCATGCTAGGCCACGGCGGCTTGTGTGCAAAAATATTAAAGACTGGCAGCATTAAGGTAGGGGATACGGTGTCGCTGATCGTTCAAGAAAGGTAAGTGAGTATTGCTACTAGCCAATAAAAAAGGCCGCTTTTAAAGCGGAATTTTTTATTTAGCCTTCCATTATGTCAGGAGGCTTTTGAAAAATGTTTATGGCGATGAACTGGCGAGGCAAAAATTGACGAAAAAGCGGATTTTATAATTATAAAAGAGCACTTTGAGTCTATTTTTAACGCCGCCAGAGCGAGTAAATTAGTTTTTCAGTAGCCTTCTAAACCAGATCAAGTTCAGAGCTATCCCCTGCCTGCACCGCCTCATCAAAATGCACTTGTTTGGTATTGATAAGGCTCGCGATAGTACGCATGAGTTCAACGCCGTGGGTTTCAAAATCATCAATCATCTCTTGGCTCACGGTAAACGGCTTGGCTACCGACAACCCTAGCACGCCCTTCTTTAAGCGCCAGCCATTGGTGATATCCGAACCGCCTACCAAGCTGATAGGTAAGATCACATCACCGGGGCGAAAATAAGCCTGTAGAAATTTTGGGTTAAAATACTTCATGGTGATACTGCCATCTTTATTGTTGTACGAGCGCGAACCCTCAGGGAACAATAAAAACGGCTCGTACATAACCGACTTAAACAGGTCGTAATCGGCTTTATCAAACGATGCCATAACACTCTTGGCATCGCCTGCTTGTAGGTAATCCTGTAGCTCCTGTTTTTCATTTTGGTTTAAAGCTTCGGCCAAGAAGGTAAAACGCTCATCATCAAAGTGAATAATACCTTCCATGAAATCCTGATAGTTCAAGTGCTCAATTAATTTCAAACCGGCATTGGGCATCTTGATTAAAAACTGAGTACGGCGCGCATTTTTCTGCAAGGCTTCAGCCAGACCGTGTTCATTTACCTGAGTAGTTTTTTGCGACGGTAGGGTTAAAAATAAATTGCCCACGTTACTGGCACCGCTTTTTAGTACCACGTTGGAAAACATGCGTGGCCCCACTACCGTATTACAGTTGGCGGTAAGATTATCAAAGCCTAATTGGCGCACGGCACTGCGCACAAAATACGGACCTATGTACCCTTCGTGATGGCCAACAATAAAAATACGCTGGCCACTGGCCTTAATGACCGAAGCCTCATACAAAGTACGCACCACCTGAGAAGATTCAATCGCGCGCTTACTGGCATGTTTAAACGAGGTTTGGTTTTTATCTTCATCCACCAGCACAATGTCCTGAATGTAACGCGATTCCAGCAACACAAAAAATTTATGCCACAAGGCGCTGTCGGCCAGTACTGGCGAGAGCGAACGGTTAAACAAAAAGGGAATGGACAACAGGCGTTCTAAAAAACTCTTAGTAAATTCTTTTAAAAATGAGTGCTGCAACAACTGATTTTTACGAATAACAAACTTATCCACAATTTCGGGGAAGTGCTGCTTAAAATCGAGCCCCTGTTTAGTGGCATGAGCGATAACATCATCCATTAACTGAACTACACGAGTATTGTGCGGGGCTTTTTTAAAGGCATAAAACTTGGCGCGAATGAATTCCACCGCTCCTTTAAAGTTCACCATGCCGGTAACCGTTTCCAAAATTTGCTTTAGAAAATTTGGCGCCGGAATTTTCATTAACCACAGGCTAAGCATGTTCTTAACCTTATCAATGACCTCAGCTAAAAATGAAGTGAGGGCAAGGAAACGGTTCGTAAACCGGTATATCAAATCGTTTTTGTGAATAGCCGCCAGGGATTTTTCCAAACGTCCCTTGTTTTGTTGTAGAAACTGCAGGATCTCACTTTGGGACAGGTTTTCTTTTTTCTTTAACCACTGCGCCAGCGGCGAGCTAGCATGCTTAGAAGGGGAACTGCTTTTAGCCATGATATAAACCGTTAAACTGAATATTAAGCAAACAGAGCCTGTGGAAATAGCGACATGGCACTAGGACTGGGGGTCAGGGCTCAAAAGCCATATTCTAACAAATTTCAACTAGCAGCGACAATATTGACCATTTTTTATGCTGAAGAATGATCTTAAGTAGGAAACAGGGCTAAACCTGCACATTAAACTGCAACAGGCGTTTGGGCAGTATTTCATCAAGGCTTAGGGCTTTGCCATTATTAATGAGGTCACTGGCCTGTAGAGAAATAACATTAAGCCCCAGTTTTTCATATAGAGCACGCCTTGCAACTTTTTGCTTAAGCCATACCGATTCAGGTACCTTTTGCGCCTGCTGACCTGTGTATTGGTAGTCCCAATATTCAAGGTAGACCTGACCTTGAGGCAAGTAAAAATCACAAAAGTGGCCGACCTCGGGCAACTCGCGTCCAACAGCATGATTAAGCCCAGCTGTGTAAAGCCAGTTATCAATTTGCCTAAGCGTATCCCCTGCTACCTGATGACCATCTAAACAGACATACAAATCGTCATCATTGCTCTTGGCATACAAACCATCAAGCAGAGCCACTAATTGCTGCTGCTCAATAATACTCTGCGGCCACACCACGTAACTCAAACCGGTACTGGCATGCTGCAACTCCTCTCCCCCTAAAGCGGTGCCCAATTGAGTAAGTTGCCAGCCTTTCACTGTTTTAACGATCCAGCCAAGTTCGCTTAATATTAAATTCAGGCGCCATGGAGCGATAGCCGCAATGGCCAAAGCATCAGGCGCGAAGCTGGTCATTGAACTGGCTATTGAATTAAATAGAGCCTTACTTAAAGACGAGGCATTCAACTTCTTTGATTCAAGCCGGGTAAAAATAGTGTGAGTGGTAACACGGGTAGGCCAAACGATATAAGTGCCAAATTTTTTCGAGTTTAAATATTCACCCCCTTCAAACTGACCTTTTTTGGTAAGAGCGGTATCGAGCTTGCCCGTTTCTTTATTGGGAGTGCGCGTGATCCACTTGCGAGTAACCAATAATTCAAATAGGGCTTTGCTGTCCATATTAAGAAGTTTTGCTAGGGCGGTGGTGGAGACTTTTTTAGCCTGCGTTGCCTGTTTATCTTTATCCGTCATGCTGTGTTTTGAATCCGTTTTTAAAATCCACTATTTAAATCGACGGCCATTTTACATCATCATACCCATAGGGGGTGAATGTGACCACTGACTACTTTTTCACCAGTGAGAACATGGTGTGAGTAAGCGCCTGCAAACCCATCAGCACCGACTGCACTGAGCTATAAACAGCCCCCATACAACCTTAAAAATACTGGTGATACAGGTGCGCCGCCACTTCTACCACCACCGCATGACGGCGGGCCAGACGCTGTACATCTTTGTCGTAACCACCACCAATGACCGTGGCCACCGGCACATGATGATTTAGGCAGGTAGATAACACCAGTTCATCGCGATCATGCATGCCCTGGCTAGAGATATTCAAATGGCCCAAGTCATCCCCTTGCCAAATATCAACACCGGCATCGTACAGGACCAGGTCGGGCTGAAACTCAGTTAATAATTGGTTTAGGGTATCGGCCACCACCTGTAAATAGGCGGCATCCTCTAGGCCTTTTTCCAAGCCAATATCCAGATCACTATTTTGTTTTCTAAAGGGGAAGTTCTTCTGACAATGAATGGAGCAAGTAAAGGCATTGGCCTGATTTTGTAAAATAGCGGCGGTGCCATCCCCTTGATGCACATCTAGATCAAATATGAGCACCCGCTTCACCTCCCCGCTTTGCAGCAGTGTAGTAGCGGTATAGGCGAGATCATTGATCATGCAGAAGCCCGAACCGAAATCATGATGAGCATGATGAGTGCCGCCAGCCAAGTGACAGGCCAACCCCTTCTGCAAAGCCAGCCGCGCACTCAGTAGGGTGCCATTGGGAGCGGTTAGTGTTCGATCCACCAAACCCTGACTCCAGGGCAAACCTACCCGGCGCCAGGCTTTTTGATCCACCTGATTACCCACCAGGCTTTGTAAATAATCTACATCGTGTACGCAAGCCAGCGCTTCAATAGTGGCTGTTTGTGGAGAGTAAAGATTGCGATGATCCGGCGCGATTAAGCCCTGTTTCAAAACCTCTTGGTACAAATCTACAAACTTGCGCATAACAAAGCGATGGCCCGAGGGAAACGGGCAGGAATAATTGGGGTGGTAAACTATGGGTAACATGGAAACCTAAACACCGCTTTGGCAATAGCTGTAAGGTAAAGGGCATGTTTTATACCCAGCTGGCACGAAATTCAAGCCGAGCTTACGAGTAAAGTAAAACAGCGGGTAAAGGTGAGCTAAAGCATGTGTGCAAAATACAGACGATTAAAAAAAATGAGGTTTAGCTATTGAAATTGTAACGACTAACAAAGAATTGAGAGAGTAAATGAAGAACCCATTTACTTATTTCTTCTTGTTTGCTCTATGCCTTTTGTTTAAAAGGAAAGAGAAGAAGAAATGGTGCGGATGGAGAGACTCGAACTCTCACGTCTTGCGACACTAGAACCTAAATCTAGCGTGTATACCAATTTCACCACATCCGCATTTTTCACTGATTTTTGCTTACAATGTAAGCATAAAACAGGTTTCACAGTTTAAATGGGGTGGCCGAAGGGGATTGAACCCTCGACCACAGGAATCACAATCCTGCGCTCTACCGACTGAGCTACGGCCACCACAACATACTGCAAACAACCTTTCGGTTGAGTACCAAATGAGTTGCCTCATGAAGTGGGGCGAATAATACGGATGTAGTAGTACTGCGTCAAGCCCTTATGCAGATAAGTTATTGATTAATTTAGCATTCCCACCAATCCAGCAAAGACTCGGCATGACTGCATTCCGCCTGACTATATAGAATTGAAGTGGGGACCATTAAAAATGGATGTAGCTGTACTGCGTCAAGCCCTTATGCAGATAAGTTATTGATTAATTTAGCATTCCCACCAATCCAGCAAAGACTCGGCATGACTGCATTCCGCCTGACTAGATAGAATTGAAGTGGGGACCATTAAAAATGGATGCAGTAGTACTGCATCAGCCCTTATGCAGGTAAGTTATTATTAATGAAGGACAACCACCAACCTAGTAAGGATTAACCCTACAGTGCCTTACTCAACTACCCCGTAATGCTCATAATTCATGGAGCCCATTAAAAAGATAGTGCGACGCTCAACAATCTCGTCCTTACCTAACCCCAGCTCCAGCATGCAGCGCTTATCTAAAACAAAGAAATGCTCTTTCTTGGCATTTTCCAGTTTCAAGAAGCTATCTTCCAGCAACAGGTATTCAGGATTATTACAGTGCTTATTTTCATTGGCCTGTGCTGCCCAGCACAAGGTTGTTAAGCAAAAAATGACGAACAAATTCTTCATATGGCTCCCCAGTCATTAAACTCATATTTAAAATAAGATTAGCCAGAGAAGGTCTTCGGTGCCGTTACCGGGTGTGTGGAATTGTAAGTATTGAATGTGTGTTTGTTAGGCTGGGGTAATTAGCCGCTCTCCAATGAAGCTGAAATCATCACCCTTCCGGCCGAGATAACCGCCAAATTCAATACAAATTCCACTACAGAAAAAATAGCTCAGGCCGAATTCATACAACAGAAAGGTTGTCTTTTTTAGATTTCATTATGGACAGAGTTTTGGAGTATACGGTTTGCCCAGTGAATCTAATAACTACTTTAATCGGCTCACTGGTCAATCATTTTATTTTTACATGGCCGCAAGGCACTAGGTATTATCCGGCGCTTGCGCCACCGGTATTACAGCCGAGCTTGGCGAGCCAGATTTTTGGCAGCCTTATACTCGGTAAATAGATAAATTTTTTCCTGTAGGGTTTTATCCAGTAGCTGTTGATACAGCTCTTTATTACCACTAAGCCTGGCTTGCAGAGCCCTGTAGAAATAACCTTCGGTACGCTGACAAGCATCATTCGCATCAACCATTAAGGCGTCGCTAGAAATCTGTTTTAGGCGCAACTTATACAGTTTTTTCTCCCAACTAGATAATTCATGATTGACCACAAACTGCATGAGCTTTTCAACCCCTGGATTGTTTGCATCATTAAAACTCATGGCATAACTTTCTAATAGGCGGCTATAGAAGTGTTCGTCTTGCAGCGTAAATTCTTGCTGATAAGACGTCAGGCTTTCGCCCCATTGCTCTAAAGAAAAATAATGAACCGCCAGATCTTTTACCGCGAAATAACCGTCACCGGCCCGCTGAAAATAATCCAAGGCTTTATCATTTTTGCCTAAAATGGAATATACAATGCCTATGTCTAATAGCTTCATGTTGTCTTTGGAGAATTCCTGAGATTTTTTATACTGCGCCAGCGCCAGCCTAAAACGTCCATTGTAAAAATAGGCTTCGGCCATCTCGGCACGTAGACGGGCACTTTCAGGGCGGACTTTTAATACCTTATGATAAAACGATAACGCTTTCTCTAGGTCGTTATATTGATCACCCTGGCATACTTTTTCCTTGCCGCGGGCCATATAGGAGTCACCAAGAGAAACCTGTAAATACAAGTTGTCCGGATTATTCTGACTACCATACAAGAGTATTGCCTGAGCCATTTTCTTTTGGCCGCGACTACCATAAGCCCTAGCCAACTTTAGATAAGCAAAAGCTGAAGCCGGTTGCTCTACGACAGCCTGCTTCAATAACTCTATTAATTTTTCAATTTGTGGATTGTGTTTCACCTTATAATTATAAATAGCGATACTGGGTGGATTAAGCGATAACGCATTCACGGTATTCACACTGTTAAAAATAGCGCTTAACTTATTAGCACTTTCCTGGTTAAAGTCATGGGAGACCTTGTGGAAATACGCTAGGTATAAATTTCTTTTTACACCCGGATGCTGCGGATACAAATCTAGATAGGCCTGATTATATTTAATGGATGTATCGCGGTGCTTCGTCCATTTTGTCTCTTCAAACAGCTTAAAATAACGCTCCCCTAGGGCAGCCAGACTACCAGGATTTTTCGGGTTAATTTGTAATTGCTTTTCATGATCTTGAATATCTGGAGTAATAGCACTGGGCTTTGTTGCAAATGGAACGCAGGCTGTCAGCATAACCATTAACAACAGTGGGGCAAAATATTTCATCAGATTTCATACCCCAGTAATTCAGCTTTTTCAAATGCGGCATCTGATTCACCGTGCTGATTTAAAAAGCCTAGTACTAGGCCCTTAAAGAAATAACCTTCGGCATCTTCTTGCTTTTCTAGCAGAATTTTTAGGCTGGTGAGTGCCTGCTCATATTCTCCGCGATCGATTAAGTTTTTAATGCCTACTAGGTCTACCCCTTTCTTATCATCGGCTAATTGGGTAGTGGAATTTAATTTCCCGGGCTTCACCTGAATTAACCAATTACCGTTTTCCATGGCGTCGTTAAAAGCGGTGGTGAAGGTTTTAATTTCATTTACATCTAGGGTAAAAGACTCGATAGATATGTTCATCTGCAACGCTAGCTTTTCATCCTTTAAACCTTTTGCACTCATCTTAAGCAATGGCGTATCTATGTTTACCGGTTGTTGTATTAGGTTGGCATACAAATCTTTCTGATCACTAATACGAATGGTATGAGTGATTGCCAGGTCCAGTCCGTTGTACAACCCTTGATGACGCTCTTCACCCTCAGTAAACGCACTCACCGGCATGAAGCTTTGTGCCACCTGCTTGTAGCTGGCACTAAACAACAGCCCATCGGCCAACTTGGAGTTCATGGCAAATTCAATTTTTGCCTTAATGACGACAGGCTTGAACAGGTCTTTTTCATTTTCGACGATGAGACTGGTGATAGTGGCGCTGGCAAAAAGAGAATTAATAATCCCCTTGAGTGCCTTCTCTCTTTCCTGAGATTGCAGCCAGATGCTTCTGAAATAACTATCAAAATAACCCTTAGCACTTAGGGTGATTTCGGCGCTAATTTTATCCTCATTGATATCGTAATAATCGGTCACCATGTTCAGGGTATTGGGACGAGACAGGGTATTGATATTAATAAATTCACCCTGATCATCTCCCAGCACAAAAGCCTGAGCCAGATTGTTTTTAGGGATTATGCCGGGGAATTGCAGTTTGTAATTACTGGTGTCAATAAAACCGGCTCCAATGTCATTTTGCTGTGGCAAGTAAACAATCATGTGGTCAAACATTAACCGTGGCGCCGACTTTAACAGGTATTGCCCGGAACTATGATACAGCGCTGGAGAAGCCTGAATGCCCACAGCGTTCAGCAACGAGATAAGTAATGCGCTCTGGTCTTTGCAATCGCCAAAGCCGTTTTTCAGGGTCCAACTTGGGCTATGAGGTGTAAGACCACCACGACCCAGATGAGCATAAACATAACGAATATTTTTTTGCACGTATCCAAAAATAGCATGCAGCTTTTGTTGCGGGCTTTGGGCATTGACGGTTATTTGTTTAGCAAGACGTATTATTTCAGTCTGATTACTGCCGCTAACACCTGATTTAAAGGTTTGATAGCTAAATTGGTTTAGCTGTTGCCAGTTATCTAAAGTGGTTAATACCAGTGTAGGGCTGTTAAGCCAGTGCGACGGCATCATCTCTTGCGGTATCATTTTTTTGATATTACGTCGGCTCAGTTCAATCACCTGACGGTTATCTTGTGTGTATCTTTTTTGTGTAATAGCGCTTAGTTGTTGGCCGTGTAGATTAATTTTTTGTTTAAGCGGAGCGTTGATGCTCACCTCGCTAATCCCAGTAGCATCAAAGCTGTATTCTCCTGTGCTGGAATTACGCTGATGCCAGCTAAAAAACTCAGTATGAAACCAGTGATTTTTAATGGCCGAATTGAGTGTTTTACGGCTGTACTGAAATTCGATAATGGCACCGGCTGAAAGCTTGGGCACAGAAAAGGTCAGTTCTTTGTGTTCGTTGTAAAACAGGGCATCGTTAGCGGTTTTTATTTGTACTGCCGATTTAGGTAAGTCTAAAATCTCCCCAGACAGGGTTTTAACCCGAGCAAAATCCAGTTGCAGGGTTTCGTAGTATTCATCATACGATAATTCAAACTGACTGTAATAAGGAATGGCGTCTTCGCGGTTAATGCGGATGGCCAAGTAGGTGATGATCTCATCCTCATTGGCTTCATTTAAAGTGATTTTTCGGTATTTATACAGAATTTCGGCGCCATCTTTGGCTTCATGATCACCATAGCGAGCGATAACCTCATTAAGTGCTGGCACGATACGCCCCTGCTCTGCCGCAAGTGCTTGGGCCATGGCATTACCACTAACACCGGTTAGAGGTGCCAGCATGCAAATAAAAAGTAGGAGTTTGTGAAAGATTTTCATGCCAGTGAACCGTAAAAAAATTGCGCAAATAATACACCAGTTCCAGATTAAGGGCGAATTAGACAGCGCCAACATTCAGCTGAATTCAGGCTGGCACCAGGATCAGCGAGCATTGCTGACCCTTGGCCTTTTCAGTTTATTCCAACGGGTTAGCATCACCGGTGCAAGCCACGCTGTAATCCTCACGAATACCACAGGTAAAAAAGTATCCTGCACTAATCTGCACAAACGAGCCACTTAAGTTAGGCTCATAACCATCGCCTAATCCCCAACACAAGGCAGTGCCACCACCCGACGATAAGCCACAGCCATGAAAATAGCCTAAATCCAGGTCGGCCATATCCCAGCTAATGGGATTGCCTTCACCAAATTGATTTTTGCCCCAGCACTGGCTTTCACGATTCTCTTTATTGATGGCACAAGAGAAATAATCCGACACCGCCACATCAAATGCTTTTAATCCGGTTGGTACTGTGGCTCGCCCTTTTGAATCGCTGCCCCAGCAAACGGTGGTTAAATCATCTTCGATGGCACAGCCGTGAAAGTAGCTAATATCCACATCCCAAAAATTACCGCTAGGCACTGGGTATGGCGTATTGGTGATATTGCCCCAGCACTGCAGCAAATGATTATCATCAAGGGCACAACTGCCATGATGGCTGGCCACTACGCTGATGAAATGACCCACACTGGGGGCATCGGTTTGACCTTCGCTGTTACGTCCCCAGCACACCAGAGAGTGATCGGTCTTTAAGGCGCAGGCATGTTGCGCCCCCACTGCCACTTCCTGGTAAGTACCTACGGGCACGTCTTCTGTTTTTAAATAGTTATCACTACCAAAACAATCGATGCCGGAATTTTCGTTAATGGCGCAGGCCACATACAAGCCCGCGCTAATTAAGTTTTTATTTTTACAGGCTAAAATAAGTTGCTCTGTAGTATCCGACATTACCCCCTGCCCGTTTACCACCATGCATCTCTGTCTGGGGTCTTGTTCGATTACTTTCACATCAAATTCATCACCATAGTTAATGGCATTGGTAAAATTCAAATCATCCCCCGCCATCAGAGTGAGGCTGTCGTTACCGTTGGCTACCTTAACTGAAAAAGCGTAATTGTTAATGCCCACTTCTTTTATGTTAAGGATGCCTGTTTGTGCGGCTTGGCTTAAATGCCCATAACTACACAGAATGAAAAATATTAGACAAGCATTTTGATAAAACCTTACAGACAAATTTTTCATGGTATTAAATTCCTTTTATGCATTTAATTTAAAAATCTTCCGTACTCAAAAGGAGTACGGAAATTAAAGGTTTAGCCATGAAAGGGAGTTTTTCAAATTTTAAGAGGCGCTTTCGTTAATCAATTTTCGCTTATTGATTAACAGCTTTCTGCATTGGTCTAATCATTCAAGAAGAGCCATTTTTTATTACGAGTAATGTATTATATAAGAAGGTTTTTAAGGATATAGAGAGGTTATTTCTTGCACCGGTTAATGAAGTCCACCTTAATCACGGTATTACCATTCACCTCAAATCCTTCCTGGATTATTTTTTTTGATTTTTTTTCTTTCTCTTTTATGACTTTCTCAGGAGCCTTTATTGGCTTACCTAATACCTGCTGCACTCGTCCTAGCCAAAAATCCCGGAATACTTCCAGTGGCACGAAGTAATCGTGGTCGCCCTTACATTTGCGCAAAGTTCTATTGGCCGACAAACCAAAACGAATGGCATCTTCATCCTTTACCGGCAAGGCTTCGGCTTCTTCATTCACCATATAAAATAGCTGTTCTTTTACCTGACGAATATGGCTTTGCACACTGCGGTCAGTCTGACTGCCAAATTCCATCTGCTGGCAAAACTCCAAAGCCAGCCCCGAAATAAGAGATACTTCCTCAGCCGGTAACGGTTTTTGCAACTGGGTCACGGCGCAAGCTTCACGCCACAGGCGTTCTTTAAACAGTTTGGGAAAGTTGGCAAAGGTCGCCTGAGTGAGCCCACAAAACACCATGGCATAACGGCTCTGACTTTCCATGGCGATAATGCATTTTCGCCGCCCAATGATCACCCGGTGTGCATACCACACCATGGCCCCAACGCTACTCGCCATTCTAGAGGGGGCTTGGCTGGGCGTTTCTTTTGGCAATATGGCTAAATCTTTTGCCAAGTCTTTAGTGAGTTTGAATTCAATCATAAAGTGGATATCTGCTTATATACTCTGATTACCAACTTATTTTTATTATGCACCTTTCACGGCTTTTGCCCCACGGAAAAATTAACAGCTAATACCATTAGGCCTAAAGTATTTGATTTTTAATCCATTTCAAAATAAGCGCGATACGCTCTTATGGGCAGTTGTAGAAATTTTCATTAAAGATAAGCCTGCTTACAACTTATGCTTATTAACAAAGTCCACGTGAATCACCTTTTCATCTTTTTCATTATGATTTTCTTGGTGAGCTGGGTTTTTTAAACCCTGCTCAAATGGGTCAAATACTTCTTCCAACGAGTGCTCTTCCGTAAACGATAAATCTTGCGCGTAGATCCCTTGCACGTGGCGCACAAACCCCAACCAAAAATTACGATACTCATCTATGGGCACAAAGTAATCCTCTCCACCCTGACATTTATGCAGCATCTCATTGGCCACTAAATCAAAGTGCAAGGCGTCATCGTCCTCTATGGGCAGTGGGTTGCCTTCGTCCAACACCCAGCTCTCCAGTAACTCTTTCACCTTAAAAATGTGTTCTTGTACGTTATGATTACCTTGCACGTAAAAATTTTGCTGCTGACTCAACTCCAGTGCTAGTCCAGTGATAATGGCAATGTCCTCTTCGGGTAAGGGCGCTTCAAGCTGAGTAATGACACATGCCTCACGCCACAACCTTTGGGTAAAAATCATCTGAAAGTTATTAAAATCGGCTGCTCTTAGACCACAAAATACCATTGCATAACGACTACTGTATTCCATGGCAATGACGCACTTTTTCCCTGCCAGTATCACCTCGTGGGCGTACCAGATCATGGCCCCTTCGTTCTCTGGCTCAATAGACTGGTTTAAGTAGATATCCTGCTGGACGTCGTTATAGATAGGGCTGGCTTGAGTGCGCTCAAGAGCTCTCGGATCGGGCATTATGGGCAAGTTAGCCAGGTCTTTTGCTAGATCCTGACTGAGATTAAAGCGAATCATGGGAACCACTCCGCTAGAGGCGTAGGTCGATGCTTTCTGCTTAGAGATACTTACAATTGTAGCAAACAATGGACAACAGGCATTAAACAGTAAAAAGAGTCATAACATATGGGGGGAGGATGGAGCAGACAAAACAAACCTGCCACGCTAAGCGACAGGTTTATACAAAACTAGATCGGCTGAGCAGCCGTTACTTCCAATCTAACAGGCAGACTGATTTCTCCCTGTCTGGCATCATTGGATTTGATTACCACAAAACCTTCATAGGTTCCCGGCCCTATATCGGTTGCATCGAGTATCAAATCAACTTCATCCGCACTGCCACCTACTTCAACCGAACCAGAGGAATGGCTTAATGAAATCCAAGGTAAAGCAGTTGAAAACTCTATGGCCAATTCATCTTTCAAATAATCTGCATTAAACACCACCTGCAAGCCATCGCTAGAGTCGGCGTTTTCAATACCGACACTCACACCCGAGGTATTAAAGCCATTGGTGAAGCTCTGGTATTGAATTTTAATTTTACCATTACTTGACAGGATAATCTGTGCAGTCACCACGCCTGAGGCACTGTATTCGCCGTAGTTACTAAACTGCACGATAAAATCATCGCCGTCACTCAGGTATTTCACGCTGTAGCCTGTAATGGGATACAAGTCTTTCCAGGCCCAGGCAATAAGGTTTCTATAACTATCAGCTGATGGCAACGGTTGCCCAGAACAACAGCCGTTTCCTGTACTTGAAAAAGACAGAAAACCGTTGGACGATACGTAAACCTGACTGTAATCCACGCCATAAAAATTAAAGTTAAAACCCAAACTAACTGGGCTAGATACCGAGTCATCACTGAAGGTTAGACTGGTACCAGTAGCGCTAATGTCAACCCAATCATAATTCACACTACCTTCATCGCTGTCACTCCATTGATAGCCGTAATTATCTGCACCGCCTGAACCTTGCGATGAAACAGAACCAATACGAGTATCCTCTTCATCTTTTTCATGAGCCACGCTCTCAAACTGCTGAGTCGGTGTGCTGTCATCAAGCTGATCAATCAGCTCAAAACTGTACTCCAAAACTTCATCACCATTGTTGGAAATTGCCAAAGCCAGAGTACTGGTGCTGTCACCTTCTGTCAGACTAACATCTGCAATACTTTCAGGCGTTATCGCAATCACAGCACCTAATGGCGTAGTGGCCGATGCAATATTGGATATTTCAGAATACTGACCTGAATTATCCATTACCTTCATGGCAAAATAGTAAAGGGTTTCAGCAGAAAGATTGCCTATTGTAAAGGATTGACCCGTGCCACTTGCGGTGGGCGTTGGGCCATCTACTTGGGTAACGTCGCTCCAGTTTTCAGCTGTAATTTCAGAGGTTGAATAAGCTACTCTAATCAAACTGGCCTGACCAATAGTGCCGTCATCACCAGAGTTCAGCCACTGCAAAGTGGCGCTGCTAGCTGACATATCAAAAAGCATTAAGCTATTAATGGCTGCCGGTGCCACTTCGTCAAATTCGACGGTCACATCCAGTGACGCGGTAACAGTTTCAAATCCCGGTGCATTGGTGGTTAGGGTAATTTCATGCTCATATAAACCAGCCAGTTTGGCCGTGGCATCAATATTCACCTGAATGGTAACGGATTCACCTGGGGCGACCTCACCCTCACGCCCTTCACCTATTGTCATGTAACCGGTTTCAGCCGCCAGCGCCAAGGCACTGTCAATATTTAAACGGCCTCCCGTAGCCACAATTCCATTCCAGTTATCTAGTACATCAACACTGCTTAACAAAATTTCTTTAGTTTCAAGAGCGCTTAACTCAGGGAAATTGGAGCGAATTAAGATGGCAGCGCCGGCAACATAAGGAGTGGCCATAGAAGTACCTGAAAAAGAATCGTAACCGCCGCTCTTTACCGAACTCAAAATATCACTGCCAGGTGCTGCTAAATCAACCGTTAATCCATAATTAGAAAAACTTGAGCGGTTATCGTTATGATCACTTGAAGCCACCGCGATAACGTTGGGTAAATCGTAATTACTTGGGTAGTGCGCACCACTGTCGTTATTAGAACCGTTATTACCGGCCGCGGCTATGAACAGCACATCGTGATCGTTTGCATAAGAAATGGCATCAAATAATGCCTGAGAGAAAGCACCACCTCCCCAAGAGTTATTTAAAACCTTGGCTCCATTGTCTACCGCATACATGACAGCATCGATGGCACCAGAGGTACTGCCCGAACCGGAAGCGCTTAAAAATTTAACCCCCATAATTTGAGCTGTATGGGCTGCGCCTACTATGCCAATGTTATTGTCACCCCTTGCACCCAAAATACCCGAAACGTGAGTACCGTGGTCGTTGTCATCCATCGGATCGCCATCAGAATTCACAAAGTCGTAACCGTGTATGTCATCGATATAACCGTTGTTGTCATCATCTATACCATTGCCAGCAATTTCATTTGGGTTGCTCCAGATATTTCCCGCCAGGTCTTCATGGTCGTATTTAACGCCGGTATCAATTACCGCCATTAAAACGTTCGCACCGTTTTTGTAACGATCCCAGGTTTCGGTGGCATCAATATCTGCATCGGCAGAGCCACCAGATTGGCCTTCATTGTTTAACGCCCATTGCTCAACAAAGAGCGCATCGTTAGGTAGGTACAAAGCCTGAATATTATAATCTGGCTCAGCATAGGCTACATCCGCAAGGCTGTTCAAATCATTGATAATTTGCACCATATCAGCCGGATCATTACTTATTGGACGCACTACCTTAATGCCCAGTGCATCGATAGATTTTGTTTCTTGTAGGTTGTATTGAGATAACACGTCGGTAAATGAGCGAGCCGACGGCTGGTTGTTATTAAGCTTAATAATGATGTCACCACTATTATCGACAACTGATGCAACATTTAATGTTTTGGTTTTAGTACTGGTAAGTTTAGTGCTGCGGCTATTGGCCTGCATGGCTGGCTCTGGCGTTAAACCATGTACCGTAAGTTCAGCAGAATAACGCAAAGGCGAATGACCACTATTGGTGACTTCAATATCCACAGTAATTTGTTCGGCTTCTCTAACGCTAACCGCAACATCACTCACTTCAGGCACAGCTGGTGTAGGCGTGGTGAAACTTAGGACATTGGACAGCTCAGAAATACGGTTGAAGCGATCAGTAGATTTAATGGCAAAATAGTAAGTGACTTCACTGTTCAGACTTTCCACCAATACCGTTTCCATAGTTTGCGGCTCTGAAGGCTCTTGCGACAAATCCACAGCTGTCGCTGCATCCCAACTTCCTTCTGTAATAACGGTGTTGGCATAACGAATTTCGTAACTGCTTACTGCCAGACCTCTGCGACCACTATCGGCTACTGCAGTCCAGTTTAGATTTACTCGGTCGTATTCAGCGACACCATTTATTGCCAGGTCAGACACCATCGCAGGGGCGCTCACATCGGCTGTCACTTCTAGTGACAAAATTTGAGTTAGTGTTGGCATACCTGGCTCGGCACTGGTGTAAACCACATTCCCTTGATAATCGCCTTCACCTAATGTTCTGGCATCAATATCAAAGGCCACTTCCACTTGTGAATTCCCAGGAATGACAATCACATCCGAAACTCTTGAGTACCAAGTTGGATTGCCTACGGTCCAGACCAGTACAGAGTCGTCACTCAGATTGGTAAGTGTGGTTCTTTGCTGTTCCTTAACCCCTTGCTCTACCGAGTATTGCGCTGGCGATTCAGAAGTAATTTGTAACACTGTGTCGGTGACCGTGATGGATACTTCGGCACTTGCCGTTAATTCACCATCAGACACACTAAAGGTAATTTGATCGTTGCCTAAATAACCTTCGTTAGCGGTATAACTTAGCAAACCAGACTCGCTGATAGTGGCACTGCCTGACACTGGGTTATCTAACAACGAATAGGTGAGCGCTTGACCGTCTACATCGGTGGCGGCTAATTGGCTTTGCGCGGTAGAAGTATTGTAAGCATACAGGCTACTGGTTTGTGCCACAGGAGCATCATTTATGCCTGCAATATTTATTTCGACTACGCCAGTATTAGATTGAACACCATCGTTGGAAATGTAATAGGTGAATACGTCGCTACCGGTAGCATTGGCATTAGGCGTATAAACAAAGCTGCCATCTTCATTTAATGCCAGAGTACCTTTAAAAGGAAAAAGAGATATATAATAGCTAAGGTCATCGAGTGTCTGCGTTGCCAGAAGCTGTCCCACTGTGGCTTCATCCTCCATCACCGCAAGGTTTATGGAGGTAGCTAATATTTCAGGCTCTTCTTCGGCGTTACAGGTAAATGAAGAAGACTGAACTTCGTCTTCATCTAGCTCGCCATTTTTATTATTATCAAAACCAGTACTGACCTCACTGCCGCCAAATTCACACTGCTCTGAGGGCTCAATGGCTTGAAGACTTACCAACGAGTCAAACACTTCTTCGTTACAGTTATTAGTAGTAGAGATTACTTCACTGTCTTCCAGCAGGCCATTTTGGTTAGCGTCGATGCCAGTGCGTACGGCACTACCTCCAAACTCACAAACTTGTGAGGGGGGAATAACTTGTAAATCAACCAGAGGGATATCGTTTTCTGAGTCGGCACCACAGCCAGATAAAACAAGCGAAAAGGGTAACCACAGGGGGATTCTTCTCAACGAAGAGGTTTTTGAATTCCGTTTCATTTTTAGTCCATTAAATTTGAATAGGGGGGGAAGCTAGCCGGGCATTTTATCCAAGTTTTTCAGATTACTCAATGTGTCAAACGTACACTTTTAAAAAAATCTAAAAACGATTAAGCCCTAATAAAAAGGGCCCTTAGGCCCTTTTTATTAGTTGTAAGTTATTTTAAGAGGAAATTACTCTTGCTCAAAAATAACTCCTACCTTTAGCTTATCTGCTACGTAAATTTCTTCACCATCCACTTCAACAGAGCCACGAGCCACCGCCATTACCATTTTACGATTAGCCTTACACTTATCCATGGTCAATTTGAAACTAACCACTTTATGATGTGGGCGAACTTCACCTAAGAACTTCACATCACCTATGCCCAAGGCACGTAATTTACCGTGATAGCCTTTTGCCGCCAACAACACCCCCATAGATTGCCACATGCCTTCAATGCCCAAACAACCAGGCATGATAGGGTCGCCTGGGAAATGGCATTTGAAAAACCAAGAATCGGCTTCTACCGGCATATCGATGATGATCTCGCCTTTACCCGCTTCACCACCATCTACATCGAGAGTGCGAATCTGCTTAACAAGCGCTAGCTCATCTTCAGGTAGTTGAATTTTAATGCCTTGCGTTGCCAGTTCAGCCAGTAAATCGTGTACCGCAACATCCGCTAACTTGGTTACTGGAGTGCTTTGTGAAGTGTTTGTCATTTACGTCTTTTCTTACTTTAAAATAGTGTGTCCTTACTTGCTATTGCTTAATGAATATCAAGAAAGGGGTTAAAAATTAGGCGCCACTATAGGAATCGGAAACAGGCCTGACTTAACCCAAAACCTCTTTCATTTGACTCTACGTAGCACCCTTTATACTGAAAACATCCCTAACTTAACCATACTGCTAAGCCTTGGGCGTTTAACAAAACATCTGTTTTTATTACAGCTTGCTGCTCTTCAATTGACAAAGAGCAGTCGTGTATTTTCAAATTTTGTAAAAAATAAGCCATAAGTGTTTTAGTTAATAAGCCCACATACTCATCCGCTGTTGGCTCACAGACCTTGGCCACTTTTTTTGCCAGCGCCACTAACTCATCTACCTGGGTTAATAACCGATCACCGTGAGGTGCGGGATTATCCAGCACTCCATAATGAGTTAAGAACATACGTTGAGGGGCGTATTCCAACAAAAGCTTAATAGAATTTTTAAGGGCTTCGGGATCAAACTGCACCGGTGTAGTGGTGGGAAACAGAAACGGACCATTTTCATTGGTTAATTCCTGGTAGGCCAAGCCAAAGGTGTCCCCCGTAAAAAAGCTTTCACTGGACTCGTCAAATACACAAAAGTGATGGCGAGCATGCCCTGGAGTATCTAAAAATGTTAACACTCGTTCGCCCAGTTTAAGAGTTTCTTTATGGGTTGGACTTATTACGCGCTCTTTGGCTACTGGCAGTAAATTACCATAAGTTTTATTAAATTCTGCCTCACCATAAACGGCCGTGGCCCCTGCCTGAAGTTTGCTAGGGTCAATCATGTGACGTGCGCCCTTCTCATGAACCACTAATGTGGCTGCGGGCAGGATTTGCATTAATAAACCCACACCTCCGGCATGATCCAGGTGAACATGGGTGGGAATAATATATTTCACCTGTTCCGGGTTCAGCCCCAACTGCTCTAAACATTTGAGTATCAGTGGCACAGTGTCCTTGGTGCCCGTTTCAATAATGGCCACTTCGCCCGCGTCTTGCATTATGTAACAAGCAGCCATATTGGGTCGCTGGAAGTGTGTATCAAGCTGAGTGATGCCCCAGCCTAGATCAAGCATATTAATGTTATTCATGATTTCTCTCACTTTTTAACGGCAAACCACACAGATGTTAAGAGGTAATGTTATAAATTTTACAATATGAAAATTAAAAATGAGGCCTGATTCAAAACCCTGTCATGCCTGCTTTTGTGGTGTCTATTTATCTTATTTAACCAATACTAAATATAAACTTGTTAGCAATCCCTAATCATCCAACACTAAAGTGCCATATTAGGACGCTTTGCACTATGGCCGAATAAACCCGATTGCGCTACTTTTAAGCTAACGCCCCTATTAAAGGCTGTATTCGTCTTACTAAAATAATAACGGAGAAGTTAATTTACGAGGGAGTATAAAGATAAGAGTTGAGCGACAGGGCGTCGCTCATGATGGGCAAAGCTCTTATTTAGCGATGGCTTTAAGGATATTACTGGTGCCAATGACACCCGCAATAATACCTAGGTTACTGATGAATAGAATGCAGACGACCTGGCCTACACCAACATTATATTTATTAACGACAACGCAT
>JBALXQ010000001.1:160013-196639 GCA_036960565.1 Bermanella sp. | reverse complement strand
CATTTAGCGATGGCTTTAAGGATATTACTGGTGCTAATGACACCCGCAATAATGCTTAGGTTACTGATGAATAGAATGCAGACGACCTGGCCTACACCAACACTGTATTTATTAACGACAACGCATCATTTAGCGATGGCTTTAAGGATATTACTGGTGCTAATGACACCCGCAATAATGCCTAGGTTACTTACAAATACACGACGAATACCATGCTGCAACATGATATAGGCCACCTCTTGCAAGTTAGCTTTGGCATCTACTTGCACCACCTCTGGGGTCATAACCTGATTCACCGTGCAGCTTTCATCTGCCTTGCTGGCCATTTGCTCAATAAGAGCATCATCATATTGCTGCCCTACAAACTCGGCATACACTTCTTCCAACAACTTACTTTTTTCTTTAATGCTTTTGCTTTCAAATAAAACGATGTCGGAAAATGTCACCACCCCTACTAGGCTGTGATCGCTGGCGATGACCGGGGCACCACTGATTTTATTTTTCATGAAAAACTCAGACAGTCGCTTAATAGACCAGCCCTCATAAGCCATGAGCACCTGAGGAGTCATAATGTCTTGTGCACAAATTTCGGATTTCATGTTTGGCCCCTATCTGTGGTGTGTTATACATCTCTACTTTTAAATATAGACGATCTAAACCACAAGCTCACCTGTGTTATTTGATTTGTATCAGCGCCACACAAAGAAATTAGATTTAAGTTCCTTAATTGACCAAATCATGACAAACCTATAAAAACTAAAAAGCCCACATTTGAGTGGGCTTTTTTACGACAAGATAAGTTATTAGAATTACTTCGCTATGGGCCTCTCGCCTTCACTGTGAGTGAATTATTTCGCTTACAGTTAAAAGCAGAGGCTAATGAAGAAAAAAGGAAAAGTAAATTTTCATCCATTTTTCCTTTAGGGCTGGCTTAACTTAACAATTCGTCAAAAGGTTCAATAGTGACTAATTCACCAGCGGCAACCGAGCCGCGGTCTTTTTCCAATACTATGTAGCAATTAGCACGACTCATAGAACTTAATATGCCTGAGCCTTGGGCACCATTGGGGCTAACCGTTAACTGGCCTCGGTCATTTACTTCATACATTCCCCGTTGAAAATCGGTACGTCCCGGGCGCTTGCCAATTTTCAGGCTAGTAGTCGCAGCTAAACGCAATGGGATTTTGGCATTCTCACCAGATGCCTTACGTATTAAAGGCACTGCCAATTGATGCAGAGTCACCATGGCGCTTACCGGGTTTCCGGGTAGACCTATAAAATAGCTGTCGGGCAACATACCAAAAGCAAACGGTTTACCCGGTTTAATGGCCAGCTTCCAAAATGCAATTTCGCCCAATTTCTCCAGTACCGTCTTAGTGTAATCTGCCTCTCCCACCGATACGCCACCACTGGTGATAACAATATCCGCTTGTTGATCAGCCTGACTGAATACCTCAGCCAGTTTTTCAAGGTCGTCCTCGACAATTCCAAAGTTAATAATGTTCACATCCAAACGCTTTAATAATGCGTTCACCGTGTAGCCATTACTTTCATAAAATTGACCCGGCTCTAATGTTTCTCCCGGTTTTTTTAATTCATCCCCAGTGCTAATCAAGGCAATAGACAATTTTTTAAAAACACTAATTTTCTGATTACCCAAACCAGCCAATGAACCAATATCGGCTGCTGTCAGGCGACGACCTTTCACCAACACAGTTTGGCCAACGGTAATATCTTCACCGCGGCGACGAATATGTTCGCCCTCTCTTACTGTTTGGTTAATGGTGATAGTTGTGTCTTCGGCAGTGGCATTTTCTTGCATGATGATAGCATCACAGCCAGCTGGTACTTGTCCACCTGTCATGATTCGAGCGCATTCACCAGGTTCAATAGTTTGGTCTAAAGGGTGGCCGGCAAACACCTTGGCCACCATTTTTAATTGCGCCCCTTCAACGGCCTCAGCATAGCGCACTGCATAACCATCCATTGCACTGTTGTCTTCAGGGGGAATATTTAAAGTACTGGATTGATCCTGAGCCAAAATACGGCCCAGAGCATCTTCTAAATTAACTATTTCGATTGGCTGCTTGCTCGACACCATTCCAAGCAATTTTTCCATGGCATATTCAAGGGTGACAAGACCTGGAGCGCTACAACAATCAACCATAATTATTCTCTTACTATTCAATACAAGATATTGGCATTAACAAAATATCTTAAAAATTAATTCATTACATTTCACTGGCGGTTTTTTGCTCTCCCACCATCCATACCGCTGCTTCAACCCGGCTTTTTAATTCCATCTTTTTCAGCAGGTGTTTTACGTGCACTTTCACGGTACCGTCACTAATGTCCAACTCTCGAGCAATTAGCTTATTGCTCAAGCCCTTGGAAATTAATTTTAATATTTCCAATTCACGGCCAGTCAAACTATCAAGAACATTATTTACTTTTTTCTGGGGACGGCGCAGGGCGCTGGCTAATACTTCAGTTAAACGCTCACTGATCACCATTTTACCAAGAGCGGCCTGCTTAATTTTTTCAAGCACATCTTCTGGCTCCATGTCTTTTAACAAAAAGCCATCTGCACCACCGGTAATCGCTGCCACTACATCTTCATCGTGGTCGCTTACGGTATACATAACAATGCGCGAAGTCACGCCTTGGGCACGCATGGATTTAAGTGTTTCAATGCCATCCATGCCTTGCATGTTTAAATCCAGAATAATCAGATCTGGTTCCTGATCTTCCGTCAGCTTAAGCTCTTGAACCAGGGCGAGCGCTTCGGCACCACCACTGGCTTCTGCAATAATCTGCAAGTCGTCTTCAAATTCGATTAACTGGCGTAAACCTTTACGCAGTAATGGATGATCATCAACAATCATTAAGGTCGCCGGGGTCGTCATAAGAGCCTCTGAATAACGTGTTCGGTTTTAAGACACAGTAAAAATACAGTCCTGCATACTTGGTATCATACCGAAAAAGCAAAAGGGGGTTTGATGTGAATCAAGGTTCATGCAGGCTTTTTAAAAAACCAAATATTTTTCATTTCTCATGCCATCAGTATGAGTACCCCTGTGTGAGTAGTTTAGCTCAAGCTAGCTACCTCCAAACAGGCGGTTTTTAGGCCTTAACCGTATTTTTTATAGGTGATTAGACCTATTTGCTAAAAAACCGTCAGAAAAAATTATTTAAGCGCTTTTTAGCTACTCCCTACTGATTATTGTGAGCCTGAAGATGCAATTGCATAGTGAAGTTGAAATTACATCTATATTCACTTGGAGATTGATATGTCCACTCAATATAAACAAGCTGGCGGGAGTGAAAACCTCCCTCAATCCAGCTCAGGCGGCAAGGATATCCATGATTGGGATCCTGAAAACGCCTCATTTTGGCAAAACACAGGGAAAGCCGTTGCCAGTCGTAACTTGTGGGTTTCAATTCCCAGCTTACTAGCCGGTTTCGCGGTCTGGTTATACTGGGGCATCATCACTGTACAAATGCTTAATTTGGGTTTTCCTTACGCCAAGAGCGAATTATTCTCGCTAATGGCCATTGCCGGTTTAACCGGTGCTACCCTACGCATTCCCAGTAGTTTCTTTATTCGCCCATTTGGTGGGCGTAACGTTATCTTCTTCACTACCGCATTATTAATGATCCCCGCAGTGGGAACCGGCTTTGCCTTACAAGACCAAAGCACACCATTATGGGTGTTCCAGTGCTTAGCACTACTTTCCGGCCTAGGTGGCGGCAACTTTGCCTCTTCCATGTCTAACATCAACTTCTTCTACCCAAAAAGCCAACAAGGCTTAGCGCTTGGCTTGAATGCTGGCCTGGGTAACTTTGGTGTGACCACGATGCAAATCGTAGTGCCATTGTTCATGACATTTGCCATTTTTGGCGGTGAGCCCATGATTTTGGAAAACACCTCAGGCACCTTGATTGGCAAAATCCCAGCAGGTACTGAATCTTATATCCATAATGCCGGCTTTGTTTGGTTGCTATTGTTAGTGCCACTGGCGTTCCTGGGTTGGTTCAAGATGAACAACCTGCGTGCCGAGCACGTATCGCCTACCATCCCAAGCCCAATGGGTGCCTTTGCCGGTATGACTGGCATGCTGTTAGTGGGCTTTGCCACTGCCATATTTGGTTTGTGGTTACTGCTTCCTGAAAGTGTTAACGGCTCAGGATTTGGCGTTCCAAAAGAAATAGTTTTACTCATTGTTATTGCCGCCACAGTGCTGCTGCTTAAACGTATCCCGGGCTCCATTGGTGAAACGCTTGGCCGTCAATACAAGATTTTTGGTAATAAGCATACTTGGGTAATGAGCGTTATTTATACCATGACCTTTGGCTCGTTCATTGGTTTCGCAGCTTCTTTCCCGCTGTCTATTAAGGTTATCTTTGGCTATCAACATGTGATGGTTGATGGGGTTATGAACCATGACCTAGTGAATGCTAACGGCCCTAGTGCCCTTATGTATGCTTGGATGGGTCCTTTCATTGGCGCACTTATTCGCCCAGTGGGTGGTTGGATTGCCGATAAGATTGGCGGAGCGCTAGTGACTCAAATCTGTGCAGCAGTAATGGTAGGCGCGGCTCTAGGTGTTGCTTACTTCATGAAGCTTGCTTACCAGTCTGCAACCCCTGAAGAGTTCTTTGTATCCTTCTTTGTATTGTTCCTGCTTTTGTTTGCCGCCACCGGCATCGGCAATGGTTCAACCTTCCGTACTATTTCCATGGTATTTAACAAGGAACAAGCTGGACCTGTATTAGGCTGGACATCTGCGATAGCTGCTTACGGCGCCTTTTACATCCCTAAAGTGTTGGGTGAGCAGATTAAGATGACCACTCCCGAATACGCATTAGTAGGCTTTGCAGTGTTCTATGCGGTATGTCTACTGGTGAACTGGTTCTTCTACTTGCGTAAAAATGGTGAATTTTACAACCCTTAGTCAGAACGACCTCCATTAATACAGCCTTTTTAAAAGGCTGTCATACTCCCTAATCACCCGGCCTTGCCGGGTGATTACCTTCCACCGAGCCAATACACACAAAGCATATTCTGCTAGTATTAGCGCCATCAGCCTATTCTTTTACTCTATTTACGCTCCGGTCCCCCATGAAACTATTAATTCGTAACCTTTCTCGATCTACTACTGAGACTCAAATGCGTGCTTTATTTGCGTCTTACGGTAAAGTTCAATCTTGCAACCTAGTATTAGATGCCGCCACCGGTAAATCTAAAGGCTTTGGCTTTGTGGAAATGCCAAGCAATAGCGAAGGCAAGAATGCCATGAAGAATCTAAATGGCATGGAATTGTCAGGTTGTAATATTCGCGTTAAACGAGCTGAAGAAAAAGAAGACTAAACACCTATTAAAATAAAAAGCCGAATTAAGCGATATATTGCGTTTAATTCGGCTTTTTATTGAATTATTCAAATCCAAAATAAATACTTTCAACATTGTAGTAAGAAGTCCTAACTAATAGGCTTCTGCTTTAAGACTCATTTTCTCAAATAAATCTATTTAAAATTTTGTTTTTCCACTGCTTTCCAAATACGATTAATATCCCCTTCTTGCTCCATCCGTTTCAACACCTTGGTAATTTTTGGAACCAGTTTCCGGTGCTTTTCATGTAAAAAATGATAAAGCCTATCTATCCGAATAGCGGGTTTAAGAGGGTAAATGTTCATGGGATTGTTTTTTAAAATAGATAAAGACGTCCACTTTGGCACTAATGCCAAATCAACACGGCCAGCATCTAATATGGCCAGAGTTTGAAAAAATGTATTCACTAACTGCTTTTTTCTGACATTTCTAAGCATTTTATCAGCTACCAGTATGCCCCGCCGACTACTCACCCGATAAGGCTTGAGACTGGATTCACCTTCTATTTCAAATTTAAGATGTTTGGCATACACCCACCATTCTACCTCGGCAATGACCACATCCACTCGGATTAAATTAGATTCTTCATAATTAAAGTCTATGGTTCGATAGGCTTCTCCATCCTCTTTACCTGAAGTCGAAAACCGTAAAGCGCGACCAGCCGGATACAATTTAATCTCTATATCTATTCCCAATTCACCATAAGCCGAACTCAAGATTGGCGTGATGATCTTAGGCACAGAACTGCCGCCTATTGAACTAAACACTAGGGATTTTTGTGCCTGAGAAATACAGGCCATACAACAAAATAGCGCGACTAATATGAATTTAAAGCTGGTAAGCATATTGGAAGCCTATTGAGGATCATCAAACCGATTAGAAAATAAATTTATTTTTCCATTCCTTTTCATTCGCTTTAATATTTTAGTGATTTTAGGAATCAGTGCTTCATGCTTTTTATGTATAAAATGATAAAGCTCATCTACCCTTATGGCTGGTTTAAGAGCGTAAATATCTAGGGGCATCTTTTCCAATATCGCCAAAGAAATTCTAGCGGGTAAAATAGCTAAATCTACTCTGCCAGCGTCCAGCATCAGCAAGGTTTGCTCAAATGTGTTGAGCATTTTCTTTTTTCGAGCATATTTTAAAATATTATCCGCAGCCAAAATGCCGCGGCGACTACTAACATGGTAGGGTTCCAAACTTTTATAGCCTTGCACCTTAAAGTTAATATTTTTGCTATACACCCACCATTCCACCTCCGCTACCACCACCATCACAGGCAGCAAGTTTGATTCTGCATTAATAAAATCCATGCCGCGAAAGGTTTCACCGTCGTACATACCGGCATCTGCCAACTTCACCGCGCGGGAAGCCGGGTAATATTTAAACTCTACCTCAATACCCAGTTCAGCATAGGCTGAAGTTAAAACAGGGATAAGTCTTTTCGCGACCGTCCCACCACTCATGATGCTAAAGACCATGGGCTTGTCTGCATGAACACAGCCAGGTGCCATCATAAATACCAGTAAAAACAAGTAGCGCCTAACAGCCAAAAACATATTACAGCTCTATTTTCAGCGGCCAATAATCGGCCATCTTCCTAAGTTTAGACAATTAAAGTCACTGTGCAGGGGCTTTTATGCACCAATAGATTGGTTCCGATGCATCTGGTAAACAGCTCTTGAGCAGACAAGTACTAACGACTTAGTTCAGTCACTGTTTGAGCTACCTTGTTTAACTGATCCAGCGTTGATTGTAGAGACGTGCCATCCACCGTACTGGCGAGGTTGCCATCCAGTTCTGCCAGTAATCGGCGAGAATCAGCCATTAAAAGCTCTCCTTTTTCGGTGAAGCGTATTTGCTTCTGCTTGCCTTGCCCTTCTATCTGTTGCAAATACCCCAGCAGGGTTAACTGCTTCACTGTTTTAGCCACCATTTGCCTTGATACCCTAAGGCTACGGGCAATTTCAGAGCCGTAGTTAATGCCACAATCCAGCGCACTTAGGAAATTCAGAGTCGTAGAGGTGGCTCCTTCATAGCCTAAATTTAGCAAGGATTCAGACAAGTAATGGGATATCTGATCCGTCACAGCAGAAGCCGCCAGCACCAGCTTAAGGGACTGACTTTCCACCATGGGCGTGCCCATTTGTGTCAACCTTGTTGACATAGGTTTTATTCCTCGGTTATATTGATCGTGTCAACCAAGTTTACATGAGGATAACAAAATGGTCACTCTTAAAACGGCTTTACGCATGAACGCCAGCACTTGCCTAGGATTTGGACTGCTATTTGTCATTATGCCTGCGAGCGTGGCAAGCTTTCTAAGCCAGCACCAAAGCGCAGACAAATTGCTACTAATGGTCTTGGGGGCAGGACTTATGGCGCAGGGCTGTCATTTAATTTGGGCATCCATGCAAACCGCCCCCAGTAAGGCTCTGATTTTGTATTTTTCATTTGGCGACTTTGCCTGGGTTCTGGCCAGCATTTTCCTAATGGTACTGGGATATTGGATCACCACACCCTTGGGCATGCTGTATTCAAGCCTAGTCGCGGTAATAGTCGGGGCACTGGGTTTGTTACAAATGCAGGCTTTTAAAAATGAATATTGTCAGCATTTAAGCCAATCTTGAGGGGGTATTCTTGAGGGTACGTATAAATAATTAAGCCCAGCCAATTTTTTAATTTATTGGTTGGGCTTAATTATTTATTTAGCTGCCAGGATTTATGAGCGCTTTTTTCTAATATATAAACCCTTTTTCACTGTCACGACCACATCCCCCTTTTCATCTATTACTTCAACCGGGAATTCAGGTAGGTATTTTTCCCCATTGGCTGTTTTTTCTTTAATTTCAGCCAGCATTGCATCGCTTACCACAAACTTACAAGTGACCAAGCCTGTGCCAGGCTTCATAAATTCAATGCAGCCAGACTTATCCCACACAACATAATCTTTCCCCAATATTTGCATAAGCATTAACATGTACCAGGGATCAGTCATGGCAAACAAGCTGCCACCAAAATGGGTACCCACAGCATTACGGTTATACCAGCGTAACCGCATTTGCACGGTAAGCTCACGAAAATCCTTGCTAATGAAAGCCAGTTTAATTCCGGTAAAAAAGTAGGGGGGGTATACGCTGAACATCCAGCGGAATAGAGTACTTGTGTGGATAATTTTTTTCATGGCAGTCATCATTCATGGGCTTAGCTTGGCGGAAATAATCCCCGCCTTTCAACGCGCTAATACTTGCTTAAAGCAGGTGTTTTTTCAATGGCGCTTTATGAGGCTGTCATTGACAATAACAACCTCATTTCAAGCATGGCAGCTAATAAGGCACTGAATTTAGGAGTTACCCACCACCTTTTGATCTACAGTAGGTTCCACTGTGCTTTGGCCATATACAGCATCATATTGCGCGACACTGATCATACGACCGCAGTGGTTATCCCATAAAATATATTTAAAAGCCTCTGGCACGTCTTTTAATTTTATACGCGTCACATCATTAAATAAGTGGGCATATTCTCTATGGCATTTTTCCAGTTTGTAATTAGGAATACGAGCCGATAGATGATGAATATGATGATAACCAATATCGGCGGTAAACCAGTGTAGAACTCTTGGTAGATCGAGGTAGCTAGTGCCTTCTATCGCAGCACTAAAATAGTCCCATTTATCATCACCGCTGGCGTAAGAGTCTTCAAAATTGTGCTGAACGGTAAACAGGATGATTCCCAAGGCACCAGACAGCGACAACACAATGACATACACAATGAAAAAATTAACCGCGCCAAAATAATTGGCTGCCAATATCCATGCACTAATTAGCACCAGATTATTTGCTGCCATATGGAAATATTCCTGCCAGGTATTCCAATATTTAGTTTCAAACTTATTCGCTATTTCCTTAATAGAAAGAGAGCTGTGAGTCATTTTTTGCACACATAGGTAAGTCACAAAATTGATGGTGCCTTTTATCCAGGTAAACCTTGGGCTAAAAATAAAATACATAAAGCCTCCAAGCGGCGCCAATAAAATATTGCGGTTATTGCCATAGGATTTCTGTTTCTTTTTAGATAATTTTCCATACTCATCTACCGATAACACACTGAGCGGGCCCCGGTATTTATTCCAGTTGCCGTTAGTGGCGTGATGATAGGCATGATGTTTTGACCAAACATGCTGTGGCACTCCGCACAAGACGCCCATTATAAATCCCACTACCTGATTGGGCAGTGGCTTTTCATATAAACATCCATGTCCACTGTCGTGCATCATCATGAATACTCGCATGATGAATAAAATTAAAAGACAGCCTAATCCGGCCGCCAACCAATAAGAAATACTTAAACTCTCAATGCACAGATAAAACAATACAAAATAAGGAATGATGGTATTCAGGGTTTGGAACAAGGCACTTAGGTTATTGCGCTTAGCATACTTAGCAATAAGTTCGCCCTTATGCTCTTTAAGGGTGTCCGTGGGGTTCATATTATTATTTTTACACCAAGGTTAATGACTGGCGTAAATACTGAAGTATTTGATAGTTATACACAACGTACATAAGGGCTTTTACCTGGACGTATCGCGCCAACAATGTAAAAAGTACACTGGGGTCAACTAAACTGTTTTTAAAATGCACAAGCATTCAGCAATGCGAACCAAAATGGCGCAATTTAGCCTAACGTATTATAGATAGAGGATAAGGAAATTGAATGATAAGTAATAAAGACGAGTTATATGGGTGGAGTGCCATTACCCAATAACAATCAGGGCAATGGCATAATTTGCTTATAAAAGGCTAATCGCTTTTAAAATATTGGTAGTAGAAATCACACCTGAAACAACACCGTTATTGCTCACGAAGATACGACGAATACCCGCATCCAGCATTACTTTACTTACTTGGGATAATGACACGGTTTCATCTATTTGAATTACCTGCTTGGTCATGACCTTATTAACGGTGCATTTTTCATCGGCCTTCACAGCCATCTGATTGATCATATCGCTTTCAAAATTAAAACCGACAAACTCGGCGTACACTTCTTCAACCAGCGCCGTTTTTTCTTTATCGGTTTTACTTTCAAAATGAATAATATCGGTAACTGTCACGACTCCCACCAGAGTATGATCACTGGCAATAACTGGCGCTCCTGAAATACCATTTTTAATGAAGAAAGAAGACAGGCGTTTAATAGACCAACCTTCATAAGCCATTAATACATCTGATGTCATTACATCAGCAGCGGTTAAATCTTTAATGGATATTGTCATGCTTTTCCCTCCGTACTCTTATGTTTCCATAATACGGTTAAGTACTGATGCCACCATGACCAACATCAAGTTTATTTAGGTTTTAGACATGAAAAAATAGACAAACAAGATATCAAACTTAAAGTTCAATTGGCTTTATAATAACGTCCTAAAAGACAGCTTAAAGCTGCACTAAATTGACTCATAAAAGTTTAGTTTAAGCGGGATTTACTACGAGTGTTTAAGCTGCACTAAGATAATGCAGCGCAAGTTAATAGCTTAAGCCTGATGAAAAGCAGATTTATTACTACTGCGGCTATCCGGAGTAAACTGAATATGTACTTTGGTTCCGCCCTCTTCACGACGACTAATCATAATATCCCCTGCCAAGTTACGACCCCGTTCATTCATGATGGCCAAGCCATAATGATTGAGTTTACCCGGATCATCTTTAATGCCGATACCATCATCTTTCACCGATAATAATACGTCGCCGTCTTGCACTAAGGCATCTACATCCACCCGCGTACCTTTGGAGTGATAAATAGCATTTTGCACCGCTTCTTTACTAATTTGTAAAAGGTGGATTTCTTCATTAGGGCTTAGCAATACAGAATCAATTTGGTAATTCAAATTAATTTGCATATCACTGCGTGTATTAAGCTGTTCAAAAGCATTGATCATGGCGCCCTTTAAGCCGCCGCCGTCAATTTGCAAACGGAAAGTAGAAAGCAGCTCGCGCAACTGGCGATAAGCCCCTCCTAACCCTTCTCGCAACTCACCAATTAACTCCTGGAACATCTTTTCATCTATGCCCTTGTCATATCCCTTTTGCAGACGCATTACCTGTATCTTTAAATAAGACAATGACTGTGCCAATGAATCATGTAACTCACGTGCAATAATAGTTCGCTCGTTTAATAAAGACATACGCCTATCCTGGCTACTGCGCCTATCCAAACTTAACGCCATGGAAATCTGATCGGCCACAGATTGAATCAGTTCATGTTGCCACTGTTGCATGCCTTGATCGTATTGCACCCGCGCCACCAACACCCCATAGTTCAGCCCTTCTTGCACCAAAGGAAATTTCACACTGTAGCTGTTGTTTTTTCCAGGTGAAACAAAGCAGCCCTCGCCCACACAAGAATCGCAATGATGAGAGTCGCACTGGCTTCTTAAGTTTTTATCCTCTTCCACCAACATATGAATATAAGGCGTAGCAGATTTATCGGTACTCAAACACAAGTCCATATCTTTAATGCCAGTGAGTTCGGCCACTCGATCTAGGATGGGTTGAAAATCGGTTTCTCCCCCCAAGCCTTCATTAATGCGTCTGGCGGTTTCAATTAAAAATTGCAGTATGTCATTGGACTCTTTTAGCTGTAAGGTTTTACCCTCTACTTTTTCTTCCAGCTTTTCATACATGTCCACTAGCGCTTCACTCATGCCATTAAAGCTGTCGGCCAATACCCCAAGTTCATCTTTATTTTCAATGATGACTCTTTCGTTTAATTGTCCGCTAGATACGCGCTTGGCCATCTCGGTTAGCTGACCGAGGGGTTTTTCAATGTGCATGGAAACACTGTTCATGGCCACAAAGACTAAAATTAAGGTACCAAACAAAGAAATGATTTGAATGATGCGCAGCATTTCAATTTTATCTTCCGCATCGCCTTGATACATGAGCACCAGTTCATTAATGTTTTCTACAAAAATATCAATTTCTCTAAGATCACTTATTGGGCCTTTCCCCGTAAGACTCTTACTAGTATTTAGCTGTTTAAGAAGCGGCTTAATTTTATAAAACCAATCGTCTTTAATTACTTTATATAAATCAAAAATTTCGTCGCCTTGATCGAGCTTATTTACATTATTGATTACTACAGAGCTCGATAAGGTTTCCTCAAAAGTCTTCAGTCTGTAATCAAAACGTTCGACACTTTCACCCGCTAGATAGGCATAACTTAATAACTGATAACTTTGATTACGCAGGGAACCGGACTTGTTAATAGCGGCTGCATCTGAACTGGCCATTTCGGATATAACAAAAGAACTAAACATACTTAACAAGGCCATGATGGTCATGGCTGTCATCAAGGCACCAATGCGAAAAACGATGGAATTCTTAACCTTATTAAACATATTCAAACGCATCATTTATTAAAAAATCCTATTATAACGGTTGCCTTAACTATTGGGCTGTAAAGGACTAATTCATGAGGGTTATCTACTATACCACTTTGTGAGTAACCCCCCTCCCCACAACGCAGTGCTTAACTAATAATGTTGACGTACATCAACTTAACTCATGGGGTAGAGGCCCTATAGTCTCTTCAGTGAAACGTAATTAATCGATTGGGCTGCTTAATGCCAACGCTTGAAGAGAGGTAAATATGAGTCAATTTCTAGACCGGCTTCAGTTTTTTAAACGCAAGCAGGGAGAATTTGCAGATGGCCATGGCACCACCACCAATGAAGATCGCCAATGGGAAGATGGTTATCGCAAGCGCTGGCAGCATGACAAAATTGTTCGCTCTACCCACGGCGTAAACTGCACCGGTTCTTGTAGCTGGAAAGTGTATGTTAAAGACGGCCTAATCACTTGGGAAACACAGCAAACCGATTACCCACGTACTCGCCCTGACTTACCTAACCACGAACCTCGTGGCTGCCCTCGTGGTGCCAGTTACTCGTGGTACGTATACAGCGCCAACCGTTTAAAGTATCCAAAAGTACGTAAGTCTTTAATCAAACTTTATCGTGCGGCAAAACTGCAACACCCAGATCCAGTCGATGCATGGGGTTCTATTGTTTCTGACCCTGCAAAATCTAAGACTTACAAAGAAAGCCGCGGTATGGGTGGATTTGTTCGTGCCGACTGGACCGAAGTAAACGAAATCATTGCGGCTGCTAACGTATACACAGCTAAAGAGTTTGGTCCTGACCGTATTATGGGCTTCTCGCCTATTCCGGCTATGTCTATGGTGTCTTACGCGGCCGGCTCACGTTACTTATCTCTAATTGGTGGCCACTGCTTAAGCTTCTACGATTGGTACTGCGATTTACCACCGGCTTCTCCTCAAGTTTGGGGCGAGCAAACGGATGTTCCTGAATCTGCCGATTGGTATAACTCTAACTACATCATTGTTTGGGGTTCAAACGTTCCACAAACACGTACACCAGATGCCCACTTCTTAACGGAAGCGCGTTACAAAGGCACTAAAGCTTGCGTAATCACTTCTGATTACTCTGAAGCGTCTAAATTCGCCGATGATTGGCTAGCGCCTAAACAGGGTACTGATGCTGCATTGGCCATGGCCTTTGGTCACGTCATCATTAAAGAATTCCACGTAGACAAGCAAACCGAATACTTCACTGAATACCTTCGTGAAAAATCCGATATGCCTAACTTAGTTATGCTAGATGAAAGCGACGGCGCTGCTTCTGGAAATAAAACGTATGTACAAGGTCGCTTCTTACGTGCTGCTGACTTGGCCGATAACCTTGGCGAAGACAACAACCCAGAATGGAAAACCATCGGTGTTAACGATGCAAACGACGAACTGGTTTCTCCAAACGGTTCTATCGGTTACCGCTGGGGCGAAAAAGGCAAGTGGAACACCCTTCAACTAGACGGTAAAACAGGCAAAGACATTAAGCTTAAAATCAGCTTAAAAGAAAGCCATGACGAAATCGTATCCGTTGGTTTCCCTTACTTTGCCACTGCGCAAAACGAACACGAACATAAATACTACGACCACACCGAGCACGATGAAGTATTGCAGCGCAACATTCCTGTAAAACGCATCAAACTTGCTAACGGTGAAGAAGCCCTTGTTACTACAGTATTCGACTTAACCGTTGCCAATTATGGAGTTGATAATGGTTACGGCGGCGAAAACGTAGCGTCTTCTTACGACGACGACGTACCTTACACACCAGCATGGCAACAACGTGTAACCGGAGTTGATCCTAAACTGGTTGTAAAAGTGGCGCGCGAATTCGCCAGCACGGCAGAAAAAACACGTGGCCGCTCTATGGTTATCGTGGGCGCCGCATTGAATCACTGGTATCACATGGACATGAACTATCGTGGCCTTATCAACATGCTTATGTTGTGTGGTTGTGTTGGTCAGTCTGGTGGTGGTTGGGCTCACTATGTGGGACAAGAAAAACTGCGTCCACAAACCGGTTGGCAGCCGCTTGCCTTTGGTTTGGATTGGCAGAAGCCACCACGTCACATGAACGGTACTTCATTCTTCTACAATCACGCCAACCAATGGCGTTATGAAAAATTGTCCATGCAGGAAGTTATTTCTCCGCTAGCCAATAAAGAAAAATGGACCGGTTCTATCATCGACTTCAATACCCGCGCCGAACGCATGGGTTGGTTACCGTCAGCGCCACAATTTGGCATGAACCCACTACAGCTATGTAAAGATGCTGACAAAGCGGGCATGTCTGCCAAAGACTATGCCGTTAAACAGCTTAAATCGGGCGACTTGAAGTTTGCTTGTGAAGATCCTGATGCTCCAGAAAACTATCCACGTAACTTGTTCATCTGGCGTTCTAACTTGCTAGGTTCTTCCGGTAAAGGTCACGAATACATGCTTCGCCATTTATTAGGTACTAAGCATGGCCTTATGGGTAAAGACTTGGGCGAATCAGGTGAAGTGAAGCCTGAAGATGTTAAGTGGCACGATGCACCAAGCGAAGGTAAGTTGGACTTATTGGTAACATTAGACTTCCGTATGTCTACTACCTGCTTGTATTCAGACATCGTTTTACCGACCGCTACCTGGTATGAAAAAGACGACATGAACACGTCTGACATGCACCCATTCATTCACCCACTTTCTAAAGCGGCTGATCCTGCTTGGGAAGCCCGTTCAGATTGGGACATCTTTAAAGGCATTGCTAAGCAATTCTCTACTGCTTGTGAAGGCCACTTAGGTGTTGAAAAAGATTTGGTTACCATGCCAACCCTTCACGATACTCCTGCTGAACTAGCCATGCCTTACGGCGAAGTAAAAGCTTGGTGGAAAGGTGAGTGTGAACTGATCCCTGGACGCACTGCACCACATCTAATCGAAGTGGAACGTCACTTCCCAGATACGTATGAACGCTTCACCTCGTTAGGCCCATTGCTTGATTCAGATAAAGGCGGTAACGGCGGCAAAGGTATTTCTTGGAATACCGATGACGAGATCGCTTTATTAGGCGAGCTAAATTACAAAAAACTAGATGGCCCAGCAAAAGGTCGTCCAAACATTGAAAACGCCATTGATGCCTGCGAAGTAATTCTTGCACTGGCGCCTGAAACCAACGGCGCAGTTGCTGTTAAAGCTTGGGAAGCATTAGGCGAGTTCACTGGTATTGACCATACTCACTTGGCCAAGCCTAAGCAGGACGAGAAAATTCGCTTCCGCGATATTCAAGCGCAGCCGCGTAAGATTATTTCTTCTCCGACATGGTCTGGCCTAGAAGACGAACACGTGTCTTATAACGCCGGTTACACCAACGTGCATGAGGACATTCCTTGGAGAACGCTAACAGGACGCCAACAGTTCTACATGGACCACGAATGGATGCGTGACTTTGGTGAGAACCATGTTTCTTACAAGCCACCAATCAATACCAAAACTATTCAGCCGGTGATGAATAAGAAGTCTAACGGTAATAAAGAAATCGTATTGAACTGGATTACGCCACACCAAAAATGGGGCATTCACTCAACCTATTCTGACAACCTGTTAATGCTAACTTTGTCTCGAGGTGGCCCAATTATTTGGATCAGCGAAATTGATGCAGAAAAAGCCGGCATTGAAGATAACGATTGGATCGAAGCGTTTAACGTAAACGGTGCAGTTGCCGCTCGTGCAGTAGTAAGTCAGCGAGTACCGGAAGGCATGAGCATGATGTACCACGCACAAGAACGTATCGTAAACGTGCCTGGCGCCGAAACTACCCAAACCCGTGGCGGCATTCACAACTCAGTAACACGAGCTGTGATGAAACCGACACACATGATTGGTGGTTACGCTCAGCAGTCTTACGGCTTCAACTACTACGGCACTGTAGGCTGTAACCGCGATGAATTTGTAGTGTTGCGTAAAATGAGCAAGATCGATTGGCTAGATGGCGAAGACAAATCAAAGGGGGAGAAATAATATGAAAATTCGTGCTCAAATTGGCATGGTCCTCAACCTTGATAAATGCATCGGTTGCCACACCTGCTCTATCACTTGTAAAAATGTATGGACCTCCCGCGAGGGGGTTGAATACGCTTGGTTCAATAACGTAGAAACCAAACCTGGTATTGGTTTCCCGAAAGAATGGGAAAACCAAGACAAATGGAAAGGTGGCTGGGAAGTTAAAAAAGGCAAGTTACAACCTAAAATTGGTGGCAAGCACCGCATTTTAGCCAACATTTTTGCAAACCCAGACTTACCTGAAATTGATGACTACTACGAGCCATTTGATTTTGATTACCAACACCTGCACACCGCCGGTGAAAGTAAACACCAGCCAGTGGCGCGCCCACGCTCGCTCATTACTGGCAAGCGCATGGAGAAAATTGAATGGGGTCCTAACTGGGAAGAAATCCTAGGGACTGAATTCAAAAAGCGTAAAAAAGATAAAAACTTCGACAACATGCAAACAGACATGCTGGGTAAGTTCGAAAATACCTTCATGATGTATTTGCCTCGCTTGTGTGAGCACTGTTTGAACCCAGCTTGTGCAGCCGCTTGCCCAAGTGGCGCGATTTATAAGCGTGAAGAAGATGGCATCGTTCTAATCGACCAAGACAAGTGTCGTGGTTGGAGAATGTGTGTATCGGCTTGCCCGTACAAAAAAATCTACTACAACTGGAAAACCGGTAAGTCAGAGAAATGTATTTTCTGCTACCCACGTATTGAAGCAGGTCAGCCAACGATTTGTTCTGAAACTTGTGTAGGTCGTATTCGCTACTTGGGCGTGTTGCTATATGACGCAGATAAAATTGCTGAAGTAGCCGCCACACCAAACGAAAAAGACTTGTACCAAGCACAGTGCGACATGTTCCTTGACCCTAACGATCCTGAAGTGATTGCTGCGGCGCGTAAAGAAGGCATTCCGCAAAACTGGTTAGACGCAGCGGTTGCGTCACCAGTTTACAAGATGGCCATGGACTGGAAAGTGGCACTGCCACTTCACCCTGAATACCGCACCCTACCAATGGTTTGGTACATCCCACCATTGAGCCCAATCCAAAACGCGGTTGAGCAAGGTTCTGTTGGCATGAACGGTGAAATTCCAGACTTGAAGTCTTTGCGTATTCCGCTTAAGTACTTGGCTAATTTATTAACTGCTGGTGATGAAGCGCCTGTTATCCGTGCTCTTGAACGTATGATCGCTATGCGAGCTTACAAGCGTGCAGAAAACGTTGACCAAGTAGAAGATTTAGAAGTACTTAAGCAAGCGGGCATTACCCAGAAACAAGTTGAAGAAATGTATCGCTACATGGCATTGGCAAACTACGAAGATCGTTTTGTAGTGCCATCAAGTCACAAAGCTTACGCCGAAGAAACTTTTGGTGAAGCTCACGATGCCAAGAGTGGTTGTGGTTTCTCGTTTGGTAATGGTTGCTCAACCGGTACCGATGACCTGAACTTGTTTGGTGCCAAAAAGCAGACCGTTAAAGTGGTGAAGCCTGCCTCTTTTGATACCGACAAAAAATTAGAGCGGGAGTAACACATGCAAATATTTAAAGTGATCTCAGCCCTACTAGACTACCCCCAGGAGGGGGTAGGCGAAAATGAAAAAGAACTACATCAAATTATTCAAAGTAATGACATTTTGAGTACTGATGCTAAGGACGCCATGAGTAAGTTCTTAGCGCTGCAATGTTCTTATGACCTACTTGATTGGCAAAGTGATTACGATGCCTTGTTTGAACGAGGCCGTAATTTATCTTTGTTATTGTTTGAACACGTTCATGGTGAAAGCCGTGATCGTGGCCAGGCCATGGTGGACTTAATTGCTCAATATAAAGAAGCTGATCTAGCTTTGGATAAAAATGAACTACCAGATTACATTCCGCTATTTCTGGAATTTTTATCCACTCAAGATATGGCTGGCGCTAAAGCCTGGTTAATGGATGTGAGTCACATTCTTGCCGTGCTAGCCGCCCGTCTTGAAGAGCGCGACAGTGGGTACGCTTCTTTGTTTAATGCTTTATTGGAAATCAGTCAGGCCGATGTAGATCGGACAGAAATTCGGGAAGCCGTCGCCAAAGAAGAAGCCGATTATACCAATGAAGCCATCGACAAAGTGTGGGAAGACGAAGCCATCACATTTGGCGGCAGCGCCACCGACGGCGGCGCTTGCCCCAGTAGTTCAAGCGATGGCAAACCAACATCTAAACAATCTCGTAATGACGAAATGGCCGTGAATATTATGTCACCCAATGCCTTCGTTCCTACACAGACTCAACTTTAAGAGCAGGAGAAAATTATGGAATACATCAATAACCTACTGTTCGGGATTTACCCTTACATTGCCCTTGTGGTATTTGTGGTGGGTAGTCTAATACGTTACGACCGCGACCAATACAGTTGGAAAACCGGTTCAAGCCAGATGCTGGAAAGCAAGATGCTACGCAAAGGCAGCATGCCTTTTCACGTAGGCATCATCATGGTACTGGCCGGTCACTTTGTGGGCCTTTTAACGCCTCACCAAGTATGGGATTTCTTACATATCACCGCGCCTATGAAGCAAGTCTTTGCCATGGCCATGGGTGGATTTTTTGGTGTGATCTGTTTCTACGGTCTAACTATTCTAATCATCCGTCGTTTTACTAACGATCGCGTAAAAGCGTCTAGCTCTGCTATGGATAACCTAATCCTAGTATTGATTTACGCTCAATTGATCTTAGGCCTTATTAGTATTGTAGTTTCAACTGGTCACCTAGACGGATCTGAAATGTTAATGCTGATGAGCTGGGCTCAAAACGTAGTGACTTTCCAAGGGCCTGCCGCCGCTGAAGCCATTGCACATGTGAATATCATCTTCAAGTTACACGTATTTTTGGGCATGAGCTTATTCGTTTTGTTTCCATTCAGTCGCTTGGTTCACGTATGGAGCGTACCGGTTAAGTACTTCCGTCGTAACTACCAGATCGTTAGAACTAAAACAGGTTCTTAATTATCAGGCTAGGGGAAAGGTAATGGAAGTATCTTCCGTCACTCATAACCTTAGCCAAATTGTTAGGACTAAAACAGGTTCTTAAAATAACTGACTAAATAAGACAGTGCCTTGTGTCACTGTCAAACTTAGCCAAGTAATAATAGTTAGAACATAACCAGTTTTGTTCTGGTAACAGGACAAAAAAGTTGAAAGTAAGTATTAGTTTACTTTCAATGTTTCGCAGAGGGTGGTGGTCTTGAGGCCTCTTGTACCATCACCCACTTTCTTAACTGAAAAGCTGCGACCCAATTAGAATTAATCTGCGAATTTTTAAAGAGGGGATACCTCATGACAGCAACAGAATTTAATCCAGCAAAAGATCAAACCTCACACTCTAGTGCCAATGCTAGTGTCATCGACACAAACAGCATAGATGTTAAAAACATCAACACTGACCAAAATCCTGATATTTACATTAATGGCGTAAACATTACCGAAGCAGATATTCTGCAAGAAATGCAATATCACCCGGCCAATGATCAACGCAGCGCCATGATTGTCGCAGCTGAATCCTTAATCATTACCGAGTTATTTAAGCAGCGCTGTTTAGAGCTTGGTTTAATTAACAAAGATGATAACCGCAATGAAGATGAACTGTGCGAACTACTGATAGAAAAAGAAGTGGCCATTCCTCGCACTAGTGACGATGAATGTGAACGTTATTACCAGGCTAACCTCGATCGTTTTTGCACCTCGCCACTATTGGAAGTAGACCATATTTTATTGGCCGCCGATAAAGAGGATTTAGACCAACGTGCCGAGTCTAAGGAACTAGCCGAAAGCCTGCTTGAACAAATTAAATTAAAGCCCCACACCTTTGCCGAAAAAGCCAAGATGCATTCAATGTGTCCATCAAAAGAGCACGGTGGTTCTCTAGGGCAAATTTCCAAAGGTCAAACCGTCAGCGAATTTGAACGGGTCTTATTTTTATCGCCAGTGGGATTAGTGCCTAGCCCTATTGAAAGCCGCTACGGCTATCATCTTGCCAACATTCACCGCAAGGTAGAAGGTAATCAAATTCCTTTAGAGCATGTTGAAACCAAGATTAAAATGTATTTAGACGAGAAGGTACGCCGTAAAGCAGTATCACAATACATTCAGCTATTAATCAGTGAGGCCAAAATTAAAGGTTTTGAATTTGAGGTAAGTGACTCCCCTTTAGTTCAGTAGAGCCTATTTTGGCAGTTTAATAAAACCAATGAAGGGCTTACAAGGTAAGCCCTTCATTGTATTCAACATAAGCTATCGGGGTAGTCCCTGATATAAAAGTTAATACAGAGGTCAATACCATGACCATGCAAGATCTCATGCATAACAATAAAGCTTGGGCTGATGAACAGAAAAAACAAGACCCTGAGTTTTTCCATCGTTTAAGTTTGCAACAGAACCCCGAGTACCTATGGATTGGCTGTTCAGACTCCAGAGTACCCGCCAATCAGGTTGTGGGGTTGGACCCAGGTGAGCTATTTGTTCATCGAAACATCGCTAACGTAGTTTTACATACCGATTTTAATTGCCTGTCAGTTTTACAGTTTGCGGTGGATGTATTGAAAGTACGCCACATCATTGTCTGTGGCCATTATGGCTGCGGTGGTATTAAAGCGGCATTAGATGATACCGAATTTGGCTTAGTGGATAATTGGTTAAGGCACATTAAAGATGTGTATGTGCAAAATAAAAGTGAAGTAGACAGCTTAAGATACGAGCAACAACGCATTAATCGCATGTGTGAATTAAATGTAATTGAACAAGTTAATAACCTTACCAAAACCAAAATAGTTCAACATGCTTGGGACAGAGGCCAAGAATTAAACATTCATGGTGTTATCTATTCCATTGCCGATGGTTTATTAAAAGAGCTAAAATTAAATACCAACAATACCGATGCACTTGATCCAGTGTTTAAAATGAAAGCCTAAAAGATCATTGAGCTAGGAGAATTACAGTGAGCAATAGCAGCCAGACAAGTAACCCCGCACCTTCCTTAAGTGCCTTTCTATCGGTAGGGTTTCGCCCCTTCTTTTGTTTGGGCATTTTATTTTGTGCCTTATCTATGGGCTTATGGGGTGCTTATTGGGCACAGTACCTAGACATCAGCAGTATTCAGCCCTTTGGTGGTTTTTTATTCTGGCATGGCCATGAATTCATCATGGGTTTTGCCCTGGCCATCGTCTTTGGTTTTTTATTAACGGCAGTACAAAATTGGACTGGGCTAAAAACCACTACCCCATTCACCCTAGGACTACTCATCACCAGCTGGCTAGTGGCACGAGGTGCTATTCTTTTTGGCAATAATTTACCGGATATTTTACTGCTAATTCTAGCCATCAGTCCCAATTTGGCCGGCGCATTCATGATCGCTAAGCCCATCATAAAACGTAAATTGTGGCGTAATCTGTTTGCCCCAGTGGCATTAATGATGATGGCCTTTATTGATGTGGCTCTAATTTTTTCAGTGATAAATAATCAGGCATTTCCCAGTGAATTATTTTTAAGCGCCATTCTTTTTATTGCGCTATTAATCACCATGATAGGGGGCCGGGTTATCCCCATGTTTATCGCCAACAAACTAGGTGTTTCCAAGCTAAATGAACCTAAGTTAGTCTTTTTATTGTCGGTATTGCCTTTGCCTTTTTTAATCTTGCTACAGCTTATTAGTGCTCCAAATGAGCTCCAGCCAATATTCAACGGTATTTCAAGTTTCTTTTGTTTAGTACTGGCTCTAGCCCATGGCAGCCGATTATTCTTATGGTTTCACAAGGGCATATTGTTACAGCCTATGCTGTGGTCGTTGTGGGTATTTTATGCCTGCCTACCTATCGGTTTTTTGGTACTTGCCTTAAAACCCATTTACCCAGACCTTGCCAGTATCGCTTTACATATTATCACCATCGGCGGTATTTCAGGTTTAATCACGTCTATGGTGAGTCGAGTATCTCTTGGCCACACGGGTCGTGAAATAACTCATGACCACTGGATTATTCTGGCGTTTTATTTATTAATAGGCAGCTTACTGATACGTACTCTGGCTGTGTCTTTATTGGGCATATCCCCTACTCTTATTATCAGCAGTGCTTTGTTATTTTGTTTGGCTTTTACTGTTTTATTTATACGTTTTATAAAAGTATGGGCCAGCCCAAGAGCCTAATAACACACATAAAAAAGGGCTTGGCCGTTAGGCCAAACCCTTTTTAAGGTAATCATTATTATCACGCTAAAGCTATTGAAACTCTCGGCTAATCGCCACGGCGATCATCTCCTGCGTATCCTTATCCAGCATACGATCAATCGAAGGATATAAAATACGCTTCTCTTTTAAATTGTGCTCATCTAAGCAATTTCCCAAGGCCACTAATTTTTCCAAATCGATATGATGATCTAGAGTATCCTCTATACTATTTAAGACATTGCTCATCTCAGAGTGTTCTTCTTTCATAATACGGGTGGGGCCATTAGATATTCTGCTCTCACGTTCGAATATTGGAAACAACACGCCCTCTTCCCAATGAATATGCCGCATCAATCCTCTTTTAAATAGAAAAAACAACGACTGCTGTAACTCCATGGATTTTTCAAAACGTACTGCTTTTACCAATGAATTCAAAATTAAATCCAGACGTTTAAAGTCCGAGGTGAGATATTCACTGACAAAATTAACGTCGTACATACCAAGTCTCCAAAATTCAGAACTGTAAGTGGTTTCCCGGGGCCTACCCGATTGAATAAAACAACAGAAACCGTAAAGATATAACAGTAGTTTAAAGATATAAGAGAGGAGAATATTAACCGGGGTCAAGAAATGCGGATGCAAAGTTATAGAAAAACGTTATTAACCAGTATGGCTATAGACCACTAAAGCACTGCATTGTTTTTAATGCAGTTCATCATGGATAAAGGCGTCTAATATGGCCATTAGATCTTCTTGTTCAAAGGTAAGCGAAGATAATTCTTGCATGGCTTTTAACTTATCTTGTATGGCCTTTTTGACCAGTTCTTTTTCTGAATGGCTTAAGTCATGTATAAGCGCTTGCCAAGTATCGATTTGTAAATCGGCACTGGCATCCTGATGATGCCCACCTTCTGGTTCTGAACTAATATGGCAGAGTAATTCAACCAATAGACCAACTAATTTATTCATAATTATTTCCAACTGTACTGTGCTAAGTGTAGTGCTAATTCAACTTAGAGGTTAGTTCAATTAAACAGTACGGTTTTAAAATGAGGGTTTTGTACTTTCGCGTCCATTTTTAACAGGGAATCTAATACCACAAGCTCTTCAGCACCCTCTACTTTAATTCGTAAACATTCCTGACGGTTTTCATTAATGCTGGTATCAAGAGCAATACCAGATATTTCCTGACCCGATTTCAAGTACAAGTTCACCGAGTACTGATGCATGCAAGCTATTTCTATATAATCGTATTGTTGGCAAGACACCATGTTAAAAAGTCCTTGTGTGCAGCTTGCTGCTTCAGAATATTGTTTCATGGTACTTAAGTTGACGTTAAAAACCACTCACTATATGACCCTGAAAATAATTCAATAGACTAGAAATGAGCAAAACAAGAGTTGTCATTCACGCCTTACTTAATTTAAGTACTTCAATACATCCCACTTAACGGTCAGTAAATCAAACTGTTCATAGATGAAGTCCTGCTTATGCAAGGATTGCAGTGCTTTATCCATTTCCCCCAACATCACCATACACGGACTCTCTTTCGAGATGGCGATCTTCTCAACTGTGGTAAATAACGGTTCAGCCATAAAAGCAATGTCGATATCCATATGATTTTTCTTTATATAGTCAATGGTGGGTAATAACGGAGAGATGAAGTATTGAATCCTGCCATATTGGAGTTTTTTGAGATTTTGCTCCAATGTATCCACACTAGAGAGTGTTAAATTATTTTTGGCATACTCTGCAAAAGCAGCATTAAATACCGTACCCGATATGAAACCGCCTTTTTTGCCTTTAAGGTCTAGTTTGGAGTTAATAACAGTGCCCTTCATATAAAATACATTTTGGGAAACGTCAATTAAGGGGGTCTTTAAAAATGCTAAATGCTTTGAGCGCTCGGGCGTTTCTCTAATGCCCACCACCACATCAATCATCCCCTGCTCTGCCATGATCAGTACCCGTTTCCAAGGCAGCACCCGAGTTCTCACCACGGGCGTTTTCGGAAAAAGGCGTGCCACTACCGTATATCCAAGTCCGGTAAGCTCGCCATTATGCCCCCAAGAAACAGGTGGGTAACCTGGCTTTCCCGATACAATAATGTCCCTATCATTGCAGCTAGAAAATACCAAGTTAGATGAAAACACCAACACCAGTAGCACAAATAAATTTATACAATTTTTCATATTCACGCTCCCGTCATTTATAACCGTTAAGTTTTATCTAAGGCAGAATCATAATCACTTTAACCGTTGGATCCACCGCCGCACTGTCTATGTAACCTATTGAGGTGGGATCATTGGCTATCAAGGTTTTAACTCTTCCTGAGTCCTTTATTTCTTTAGGTGGAAACCCCTTGCCGCTAAATACTCTCCGTGCCCAATAAGCCTTAAGCTGGGCCACTTCTTTGCCCGTTATCTGATGATGGAAAATGGTCTTTTGTGAACTATTTTCAAACGGAACCGCCGCATCACCATTACTGAATTTTGTTGTTTTACCCAAAAACAAACGTTTGATATTACTAAGTTCTAAAGAAGTCAGCGGATTTCCGGGATGAACCACCACCACAATATCCGCAAGACTGATCGACGTATAAGAACTAACAAGGGCGAAACATAAAATAAGCTTAAATATAATTTTCATCGTCATTCTCCTTAAAAGACCGTATCAATACTGATGGTTAAAATATTCACTGATTTTTCAGGAGCTGTGTCGAACAGACCCTGTTGCTCAAGTGTGTCTTCGTTCACATGTTTAACTTCTGTTTTTAGCGCTATGTTGGCGGAAACGTCGTAACGAAGACCCAAAGTAACGGCTTGCTGTACTGCACCGTCGTCTCGATCAAAATCAGCAAAGGTCACATGGGGTGTCCAGCGTCCAGTTCGATAACCTAGGGTGGTGTAATAAGAAACATAATCAAACATGCGATCTTGTTTAAAGCGTGTTGCCTCTCCTAGTAATAACCACCGACTGCCATCGTACTGAACCCCTAGTACCGAGAATTCACTTTTAACATCGGTAAAATCACTGAAGCCAACAATGGTAATATCCTGAAAATGGTGACCAATGCGTACAGATAAATCATCATGATCTAGGGTCACCACTAAGCCATACATGTTTTCATTTTCAAATTGAAGGCCGCTGCTTTCACCATTAGATGTACCTAACCAAGCCTGAAACCCAAGATTGATTTCTCCAAGTTCCATAGAATATAGCCCGTCGACACCTTCATATCCGGTGAAGGGAACGTTGCCATAGACTTCATCAATTGGGCGCACCCAAGGCTGGCTATAACGCACATCTATTGTTTCTGAAATCATGAAAAAAGGTAAAACTAAACGCCCTCCGCGCAAACGCACATTTTCTGATAGCTGATAATCAAGGTAAGCCCAGTCCAGTTCGGCATCCCAATGATCAACACCCCTACCCACCAACTGGGTTACAAATTTAGAGTTATCATCTATGTCTGCGGTGAAACGAATACCTGCTCGACTGTCTCTATCAAATTTCACATCCTCATTAATGCCTTCTCGGCTCGTGGAAGCTACATTCGAACGGGTAAACCCTACCGTGGCAAAGCCATTAATATGAAACTTGCTTGCCAGAGTTTCAATGGTCTCCAGACGATTATTTATATCCTCTAAATCGTTACTGGCAATACTGGTTTTAGTCATGAATAAAAAAGTTAAAATCATAAACAGGCTGCTGGTTACTACCTTATATCTAGCCATCAGTTAAACCTCAGGTTTGTTAGGGAGTTTGCGAACAAGGTTAATGGTATAACTAAGCAACCTGGTCTTTAATTAGGTGAACGGGAAATGACTCTTTCCAGTTAGGGGGGGAATAATCTCAATGCAAATTGCAAAACTATGAACACCAATGACGACTACTTAAATGGCATTGCTGTTTTTGTGAGGGTGATTGAAACGGGTAGTTTTACTCAAGCAGCTGAATCACTGGGCCATTCCACTTCCTATGTCAGTAAAGAGGTAACCAAATTAGAAAACCGGCTGGGCATTCGCTTGATAAACCGTACTACGCGTAAACTTAGCCTTACCGACCTAGGGCGTAACTATTTTGATAGTTGCAGCCAGATAGCGGATATTGCAAAAGACGCCGAACGTAATATTAATGAGAAGCATGAAACACCAAGCGGCTTAATTAAAATTAGCGCGCCGATTAGCTTTGGCATGTCCCACCTGCAACCCATATTACCCCTGTTTATGGAAACATATCCCAGTGTACAACTGGAAGTGGATTACAGTGAATTCAAGCAAGACATTGTGGCTGAGGGTTTTGATGTAGTGGTCCGCATAGGCACGCTTAAAGATTCAAATCTTATCTTTAGAAAGATCACTTCTTCAAAAGGTGTCACGGTCGCTTCACCGAGTTATCTACAACGTAAGGGCTATCCTAGCCACCCTTCTCAATTAGTAAATCATGACTATATTTGCTATTCCTTCACACAAGCACCACAGCGATGGGAATATCAATCCATCAGTGGCGAATGCATCAGCGTACATTTGCCACAACCAAAAGTGACCACCAATAATGCCGAAGCAGAATTAAAATTTGCGTTAGCAGGCATTGGAATCACTCGGTTACCCTACTTTTGCTGCGAAAAAGAACTTGAATCGGGAAAGTTGGTGCTTCTGTTTAATGAGTTTAAAGATATCAATTTAGATGTATTTGCTATTTTCCCCCACCGAAAACACCTGCCCGCGACTACACGCGCCTTCGTTGATTTTCTGGTATCGCAACTTAAAAACCAGAATGTTTGAATAGGTCAGATTCATACACTAATGAATCAACACAAAACCCCTTAAATTACATTTAAAGGGCTGTAATACGCAGAGGTAATTCAATCCCTACTGAGCCAGTAGCTGGTTATAGGCTTCCCGTGATGAGACAAATCGTTGGAATGGAAATTTAATAGGCACTCCCTCAATGGCCGCTAATAACATCATTAGATGCGCTTCCCAGCCAGCACAAGAGCGTGCAACATCTTCTCCGTCTGGAATGCCAAGGGTAAGAGTTAATTGAGTGCCATCGTTTAACGCATTTAGCTTCCAACACACAGGGCGAGCGGGTTCGTCACCACTGCTCCAAGAATATTCAATAAGCGAGTTTTCTTCATATTCACTCACTACACTGTCGATCACGATACCGCTATCAACAAAGTTTAATTTGGCTTTCCCACCTTTCGCTAGTTCAATTTCACCCGGTGCTAGCCAGTCTAAAAACCGCGCAGGCTCAGTTAACATGGCCCACACAGCTTTTACGTCATGATCTAGCACACGGCTTAATGTGGCCTGATAATAGCCCCCTTTATTGATGATACTTCCCAAGTCTTCATTACTATCAGTCATGTGTTTCTTCTCTTATAAATGGGTTTTTAAGCGATAAACAATCATGCTCAAACGTTATCAAACCTGTCGCTATAGGGTTATACCAATATATGGGTATTAGGCTCATAGACAGACTCATTTTGGCGCCTTTATTTTTTCGATTAAAAAATAGCATCCTTTTTGCTGCAGCCCCGTCTCTATCTATGAAACACATCTTTATCACCGTAAAAAGGTATACACCATGAACCAAAATGATAATTCACCCTCCAACGCAAACTGCCAATGCGGCCCTAGTAGTTGTGAATCAGGCTGCTGCACGGGTTCAACAGCCAATTGCTGTAGCCAGGTTGGCTCTAATGATGGTGGCGCCTGTCTATGTGAGCCGTCACAAACAAAATGCTGCGCTGCCAAGAGTGGCTGTTAACTGCTAATATCAATCATTAATAAGATATGTGGGCGCTCACGGCTCTAGACCGTGGCGACTAACTTGGATAAAACATGATAGAGAGTATTTGGAATACATTTCACCATCAGCTTTTGAACTTTATTATCAGTAAGGTACAAAACAAAACCCATGCCGAAGATATACTGCAAGATGTATTTGTGAAGGTAATGAAAAATATAGAGACTTTGGCCGACGAGCAAAAGCTACAATCTTGGCTCTATCAAATTTGCCGCTACGCCATCATTGATTTTTACCGTAGCAAAGATAAAAATGGCCAACAAATTTCTCAGGAAACACTAGACACGCTAATAAGTGAGGAAGAGAACCATGAGCAACAAGCGCAAATTAGTCGTTGCCTCATTATTCTAATTAATGAACTGCCACAACGCGTTAGCGAATTATTAATAGACAGTGAAATAGAACAACTCAAACAAAAAGACATTGCTCAAAAATATAAGATAACTCTAAGTGCGACTAAATCCCGCATATTACGTGGCCGTGATTTATTAAAGAAAAAGCTCTCCAACTGCTGCCAATTTGAATTTAATGAAAACGGGGCCCAGGCTACCTGTATTAATCACTGCGGCTGCTAATAACGCAGATTAAAAGTGTGTACATTAAATAATAAGGCCTCGTTAATCGTTATTTATGTGACGTAAAGTCCTGTTCGAGTACGCCCTTGGATTTCAAGGCTTTTTCAAGTTTATGAATACGATACAGCGCAGCCATGCCAAATATCATTCCTATAATCCCAAAAGCATTCATATCCATATTTTACTCCTTAAATTTGGTTTTTAATTAGACTAGACATTCACTATCCGGTTGCATTCTTTACAACGGCATCATGGGCTTTCATCAATTTATTATACTGGCCCTTACTCACAAAAACTCGAGACGAAAATGGAGAATCTAATGATTGTTTTAATTCGATTCGCGGCCCGTAATTCCAACTGATTATTTTTCGGGAAGCCAAATCCAAATCGATATAATACCTGGTTTCCTTATCTTCACTTTTATCCACAAATATTACTCCATTAATAATTTGTCAGTATTTTTTATAAAAACATACATATAAGTAAGTAAAAACTAACCCGCTATTGGCCTTAAGCGGGATTAATCCTTTTTCCGTAATGCTATTGTGGCAATCAAGCCACTAAAGCGATAGGTAATCTGCAACAAAGTCGGCGTCTTTATCGCCACGGCCCGACAGATTCACCAATATAGTTTGATCTTTATTCATAACCTTGGCCATCTTCATTGCATGGGCAATGGCGTGAGCACTCTCTAAAGCCGGGATAATGCCTTCTAGCCGAGACAATTTAATAAAGGCTTCTAAGCACTCTTCATCATTAATAGTTTCATACTCCACACGGCCAATATCTTTTAGGTGACAATGCTGAGGCCCTGTTCCTGGGTAATCTAACCCAGAAGCAATGGAATAAACCGGAAGCGGCTCACCTGTTTCATCTTGCAGCGTATAACATTCAAAACCGTGTAAAGCCCCCTTAGTGCCCAAGGTGAGGGTAGCGGCATGTTGATCAGTGTCTAGTCCTTTACCGGCTGGCTCAACCCCGATCATCTTGACTTCTTTATCGTCAAGAAAAGCGGTGAACAAACCTATGGCGTTGGAGCCGCCACCCACACAGGCCACTAAGGCATCGGGCAGTTTATTTTCTCGTTTTAAAAACTGTGCCCGAGCTTCTGTACCTACAATACTTTGAAAGTCTCGCACTATTTTTGGAAATGGGTGTGGCCCCACGACAGAGCCAATGGCATAAAAGAAGTTAACTGGGTCGGTTAGGTACTCATCAAAGGCACTGTCTACCGCATCTTTTAAGGTTTTGGTGCCACGGCTAACCGGCACCAACTTGCACCCCAGGATTTTCATCTTGGTGACATTAGGGTGCTCTTTGGCAATGTCTATTTCACCCATGTGAATTTCACAATCTATTCCCACCAATGCACAAGCCGAGGCCAGCGCCACACCGTGTTGACCCGCACCCGTTTCGGCCAGTACCTTAGTTTTTCCCATATGCTTAGCTAAAAGCGCCTCACCAATACAATGATTTATTTTATGGGCACCGGTGTGATTAAGATCTTCGCGTTTAAAGAATATACGAGCGCCGCCCATTTCATCACTTAAACGTTTGGCATAATAAATCGGGCTAGGGCGACCTATGTATTCGGCATTTAATTGCGCCAGCTCTTTCTGAAAACTTATTGTTTGCGTCACTTCTTCATAAGCATCATTAATTTGATTCATGACTTCTATCAGTTCAGGTGGAATAATCTGGCCACCGTATTCACCAAAGTAACCTGCCTTATTGGGCATATCAATATTAGTATGGGTATTGCTTGTCATGACGTACCTTCCATTTTTATGGGTTTCATCAGAAATATAAAATTGAAGTTACCTTGTTAAAAAGCAGCAAACAACCCAATTACAAACCTGATTAGATGGCATTAATTCTATACAGGAGGCATTAGAGATAGGGGGGAAATAGAGGTAGCTACCCGATACAAAATAGGTAGTTAAAGTAGCAGCAGAATTTAAGCAATTATTTAAAATCGATAACCCAAAGCCAGCTCAGGGCCTAGACTCACTTCGCTATCATTACCCAATGCCAAAACTAAACCGGCATTAATAAACAAGGGCTGGGTATTCCACTGATAACCACCCAATAGTGCTGCTCCTACATACTGATTGTTTTCAATCGTCTGGCCGTCATCTTCATCCACATCCGCATAACTCACCACCATACCCACATAGGGGGCCACATCTAAATTATCCAGATAGTAATTCCAGCGCATGCCCATGGCTGAGCCTTTAAGGTCGTCTTGATCTGGGATATCTGTATCTAAGTAGCTGTAGGCAAGTGTAATGTCTCCTTGTTCAAGCCGAATACCCAGCCCCAACGTGTTTACTCCAAAGGCCATTCCTATTGGGTCGGTAACCAAAAAATAATCTGAATTCGGCTCTAATTTATTAGCTTCTAAACCAGTTGATTGCAAAGAAGCGGGTTCTAAACCTGTAACTTCCAAAACATGCCTGTTTAATTCAGGGGCTTGATCATTTGCATAACACAAAGAAGCACTAAGTAAAAAAGCAGGTAAAAAAACAAACTCTGACGGGGCTCTAAACATGCTAAATCCTTTTATTGCACCTGATTAACAATCGCTTTTTGAATTCTAGCGCTTTCACCAGACTCATGCATCGTCACCAGTGCCTGCTCTAATTGTGGCACTAGGTGTTTGTGCTTAATATGCACATAATGAAACACAGCAAAGTTCTTTAAAGCTGGTTTAATCATTTTTATATTTTTAAAACCCTGTTGATTAATATAGGCCATGCCATCTAATTTAAGATCTATGACCACCTCTACTTTGTTTTCATTAAGCAGACGAAAGGCCTGATGAGGGTCAGTTGTTTTAATTACTTTCATGCCCTTGGTATTTTTTTCAAGTAATTTAAAACCCAGCTCATAGGCAATTTTATAAGGTTTTAAATCTTGCCAGCTTTGCACTGATATTTCCTTTAATTTGCTAAAGGCCGCAACCTGCATATATAAAAGATGAATATTAATCGGCACTAGGTTGTCATAGGTATTCTCCATGCCTTTAATGCGCATAAGTTCAGCATCTAATTCCCCACGGTCCACCTGTAAAATAGAGCGAGCTCCGGGTAATCGGTGAATTTCAATCTCTATGCCCAATTTTTTATAGGCCGATTTGATAAGGCCCACAGCCACCATGCCCTGCACGTTTTGCTTAGGGAATGCTGCAATATGCATAACTTTTGGGGCAAGCAAGGCTTGATTGGCGCCATTACTAAAGCTGCTGAAAAACACTATCAGAGGGAGCATTAGAGCGCTTAAGGGCATGGTAATAGCTGGTTTTAAAGGCATAAAGAGAATTATTTTTATAGAGTTAGATTGAATAAGTCTAGTTTAGCTGAGTATCCGCGTCCATGGGTTTTCCCTTACTTATCCGGCTCTAAAACCCCTTCTTTTTCCTTAGGTAAATGGGGCTACATGGAGGATTAGCCTTCCCACAATTACCGTTATAATTATCACTATCTTCCCGACCATTAGGACCTTTTGATAGCCACTATTGGAGCCTGTCATTTTAATTGACCCGACGTGATTCTCACGGTAGTTTAGCTTGTCGTGAAATGTCCATACGGGCTTAGCTCAGCATCTATACTTTAGGTACTCAGCTAGCTCATTTGGGGCGCCATTACGTGTCTGGACTCACATAACTTTGGGAACTAAATGAAAATAATTGAAGAATTTATAGAAAAAGAATCATCAAGCGGCATCTTGCTGATTTTTGCCACCGTGCTGGCGCTGCTATTAAGCAACTCCTTTATGGCCGGGGGCTATCAAGCGTTCCTGCACATTCCAGTTGAAATACGAGTGGGTGCCCTGCATTTAGATAAATCCCTTTACCACTGGGTGAACGACGGCCTTATGGCCATTTTCTTCTTGCTCATTGGCCTTGAAGTGAAGCGTGAAATTCTCGAAGGCCATCTGTCTTCCTTAAGCCAAATAGCCCTGCCTGGCATAGCTGCCGTCGGTGGCATGGTGGTACCGGCTGCTATTTACTTGATGTTTAACTTAAATGATCCAATAGCCGTGAACGGCTGGGCCATTCCCACCGCCACTGATATCGCCTTTGCTTTGGGCATACTGTCGCTATTGGGTAACCGCGTACCGGCCTCGTTAAAAATATTTTTAATGGCTCTGGCCATCATTGATGACCTAGGCGCCATTGTGATTATCGCGCTGTTTTACACCACCGAATTATCCACCCTCTCTATTGCCATTGCAGGCATAGCCTTAGGTGTACTTATTACGCTAAATAAGTTTGGTGTTACTAAAAAAGCTGCCTACTTTATTGTGGGCACCGTATTGTGGGTGAGTGTCTTAAAATCCGGGGTGCACGCCACACTGGCCGGCGTTGCATTGGCCTTTACCATTCCCATTACCGGTAAAGATGAAAATGGCAAAACGTTTTCCCCTCTTAAAGAAATAGAACACGGCCTGCATTTTTGGGTGGCGTTTTTTATACTGCCCTTATTTGCCTTTGTGAATGCTGGCGTGGATGTCACACAAATATCGTTGAACCAAATGTCGGGCGCGGTGCCCATGGGCATCATGCTGGGTTTATTTTTAGGTAAACAACTGGGGGTATTTGGCTTTAGTTTCATTGCCATAAAATTGGGTCTGGCCAAACTGCCCGACAGCAGTAACTGGTGGCAGTTATATGGTGTATCGCTGTTAACCGGCATTGGTTTTACCATGAGTTTGTTTATTACCTCACTGGCATTTGAAGATGATTCTATTTTCCAATTTACCGATAAGCTTGGGATATTGCTGGGGTCGCTACTTGCTGGCGTGATGGGCTACTTGGTATTAAGGTTTGCTAAAAAATCGGCCTGAAATTTGAACTAAAATCTGCGATTCTAAAAGATTTACCTGGCTTTTCCTAACGGTAAAACCAGGTAAAGCAAATAACCCTTTGACTTTATTCATGCCTATTAGGCCTCAATAAGCCTGAATAAAGTTCGTGGGTTAAGTGCTAGATACTTACTTGTTAACTGGCTCATAAAGAAAATTAATCGATGCTCACAATAATTTTCCCCACCGCCCGCTGGCTTTCACTTTTTAGTATGGCCTCGTTGGTATTCTCAAGTGAGAAGATTGAATCAATTTTCACACTGATATCCCCTTGCTCAATTAAATCTCGAATAGAGGTTAAATCATTACCATTAGGCTGCACCCACATGCGGCTAAAATTCACTGCTGATTTTTCAATGATATTTGTATCGATATCATCCAGTGTGGAAACAACATAACCGCCTTTTTTTGTAATATTTAAAGCGCGCTCTACCACGTTGTCACCATGGGTAGTGACCAATACCAGATCAACATTCTTCACCACATCATCAAATTCTGTTTCTTTATAATTAATAAATTCGTCAGCCCCTAAACTTTTCACATACGCTTCATTTTTGGCTGATGCGGTGGTGATCACATGGGCCCCCAAGGATTTGGCTATTTGAATGGCAAAGCCTCCCACTCCGCCTGAGCCACCCAGCACTAACACGGTTTGGCCTTTTTTAAGGTGGCCATCTTGAATCAGACCCTGCCATGCTGTGACGGCGGCTAATGGAACCCCCGCACTTTCAACCATGGTTAATGTTTTAGGTTTGACCACCACTAGGTTTGCATCAACCGCTAAATATTCGGCGTATGTGCCCTGCAAGCTAATGGGCGAGAAAACAAATATTTCATCACCTACCTTTACGTTTTCTACATCTTCACCAATCTGTGCCACTGTACCCGCGGCATCCCAGCCCAAAACCAAGGGCAAAGTGTGGGTACCAGAATCTTGCAGCATGCCGTTACGAACATGGAAATCAACAGGATTAACCCCGGCCGCGCTTACTTTAATGAGAACCTGAGTAGAGCCGTAGGTTGGCTTATCTAGCTGGCCCAATGTGATTTTTTCGTCGTTGCCGTACTGAGTAATAAAGGCTGCTTTCATGATGGGTTCCTATCTCAAATTAATTAAATACTGTTAGGCGCAAGCGGGTTAAGTGCCGTCGCTTACGTTTGCTCTTAAGCATGAGATAAAGTTTCGGTCAAATCCGTCATATAATCTAATTGATAGTTAATATACTATTCATTGATTATTATGATGTATTAACTATTGAATACACTGCCTTGCTGGGAATTGAGAAAGCATGTCGAAAACCGACTTAAATCTAATTGTTATCTTTGATGCCATTATGAAGGAGCAATCGGTCACGGCTGCGGCAGATCGCTTGGCTATGACACAGCCATCGGTTTCCAATGCGGTTTCTAGAATGCGTCATCATTGGAAAGATCCTCTTTTTGTTAAACATGGGCGTGGCGTGCGTCCAACCCCATATGCCGAAAAACTTTGGCAGCAAGTGTCGGCACCGTTAAGTGATATTCGACAAGCCGTATCGCCCTCGCAGTTTATCCCCATGTATGCAAAACGCCGCTTTCGGGTGGCGCTCACCGATGGCATGACGGGCATGTTATGGCTGCCATTGCGCCAGCATATTGAAAAGCATGCGCCGGGCATCGACATTCATGCGGTGCCTTATAAAGCAGATGGCGAAACCTTATTATTAAATGCCGATGTGGATCTAGTTCTGGATTATTACCCAGGTACAAGCCCGTTAATACACAGTGAATGGGTGTTAGATAATCACTTTGTTTGTGTCATGAGACCAGAACATGAATTAGCAAACCGACCACTTACATTAGGACGATTTATCAACCAAGACCATCTTTTTGTATCACTATCGGGTGACGCAAGAGGCATCGTTGACAAACTGCTAGCCAAGCAAGATATGCATCGCCGTATTGCCATGACCGTAAACAGTTTTGCGGGAGCCGTTGAAATTCTGAGAGGGTCAAATTTGATGACGGTTTTACCATATCCGGTCGTTGCAAATTCTGTAGGTCGGGGCGAACTAGTTGTGAAAAAAGTGCCCTTGCTAGTGCCGCCTGCTCCAATTTCTATGGCATGGCACACTCGCAATCAGCAAGATCCTGGGTTGACCTGGCTGCGTGGCGTATTCAGCGATTTAATTACAGACTTAAGATTAGAGTATGATGAAGCCATTAAAAAAATATAAAACGAAAAACATTAGCAATGGTTAAAATTCTTAGATGACGAACCTAATTTTATAAAAAAGACTTTATAAAAAAGACTTTATAAAAAAGACTTTATAAAAA
>JBALXQ010000001.1:81332-159913 GCA_036960565.1 Bermanella sp. | reverse complement strand
AATTTTATAAAAAAGACTTTATAAAAAAGACTTTATAAAAAAGACTTTATAAAAAGTAAACATCTGACCTGTCTCCTTCAACTTAACTTATTGATCAACAGGTCATTAAATCCCCTTTGCACCTTCTAAAATAGAGAGGGCTTATTAAGCCTCCAAGCACATCAGTAAGTCAGCCAAGGCTTGTTTCATATTATTAAAGCGCTCAACACCAATTAGTTTCTGCCATTGGCCTTCCAAAGATTTGGTACTCTCAATTGCCGTGCGCAAAAAATGCTCACCTTTATCGCTCAAAAAAATCAAACTGGCGCGACCATCATTTGGATCGGGTTTAACCTCCAGGTAACCAAATTCCTCTAGTTCTTCAACAAGTTTGCCTACAGCTTGCTTGGTCACACCGGCTTTTTTAGCAATTTCAACCGAACGTATTCCTTCATGGGTAACAAAAGGAATTACCACAAAGTGCCTTAAGGTAATTTCTGTAATGCCTTGATCTGCCAATTGTGACAGCACTTGCTGGGTAAATTGTCTTTCTAACTTAAGCAATATTCGGCCTAAGTGCATATTGCGTAATTTGGTTAATTCTTGAGTCACTACTTGAACCTTCTTTGGGTAAAAAAATTAAGGATTCAGATTCACTTAGCGCACATTATGCAATATTTTCAGTTCTTAATCTGTATGCAGTGTTTATCCAAGTCAATAATCAGTAGACCCCAAAGCCATAATGCTTCGGGGCCTAATAATAATCACAAGTTAAAGGCCTGTTGGTATAGCCGAGATTTCGTTTGAAAGCACAATTTCTTCCCCATCAATCACCCAGGATAAGCGGTAGTAATAGGCATTTTCGTTAACCAACCCCCTATGCTGATAAGTGTTGTTGCCAGCATCAATGCTTATCATTGCATCTGCATCGTCCACACTTCCCTCCTCATTCCAGTACAAACGGTACTCACTAATGCCAGTAACCGTTGGCCAGCTTAAATCTATGCCGCCGTTCACACCATTAATGCTAGGCATCATGGGCGTTGAATTTCTATCGTAAATTTCCATACTGGCCAAAGTACTAACACCACTTTTACCCGCTATGGCATAGATTTTACCGTCCACCACGTGGCCGGTATGTCCCTCTCGAGCAACCAATAAGGATTCTCCCATCGTCCAACTATTATTTTGCGGGTCATAGACGTCCACGGTGTTAATCTGTCCGTTTCGATTACTACCAGCAACCGCATACAACTTACCTTCAACCTCATTAATGGTATGACTGGTTCGCTCTATATTTAACGGTGCGCCATCACTCCAGCTATCACTCACTGAATCGTAGATTTCTACACTGGTGGTATAGCCCCCCGCAATATTGCCACCCACTACATACAACTTGCCATTCAAAATCGTATTGGTGTGAGCATAGCGGCCCGTTGTCAAAGGCGTTGCCTGTTCCCAGCTGCCACTTGCAGGGTCATAAATTTCAACACTATCAACATATGCAGAGCCAGCTCGACCGGCAACGATATACAGCTTGTCATTTATAACCGCGCTGGTGTGGAACATGCGACCCAAGGCTAAAGGTGCGCCTTCACTCCAACTATCTGTTTCAGGATCATAAATTTCCAAACTGCCCTCTGCACCGGAGCCACCCACCACATAAAGCTTGCCATTAATAAGTGAACTTGTATGGAAGTAACGCCCGTTATTTAATGAAGCTCCCTGTGACCAACTATTCGTCACAGGGTCGTAAATTTTCAAACTATCATCAGCCCCCCAACCACCAACAACGTAAAACTTATTGTTAATGTTGGTGGTTGAATGGCCACTACGTGAATTCGCCGCTGACGAACCTTGAGTCCAGCGATTAGATAAGGTGTCATAAATTTCTAAGTGACGTGTATATCCTCCAATGACATAAATTTTGCCATCAAAAACATCACTGGTATGTGTTCTACGCGCAGTTGTTAAAACGTCTACTTCTGACCACCCTGGCAAGTGAAGCACTGAAGTCAGGTTACCCTCTGCATTAATTCCCTCACCTGACGCGGTGACTTTCATAGCATATTGCTTACCTGAAACCAGACCCTCAAACACATAAAAAGTAGCGTTGGTGGTCGTCACTTCGGTATAAAGATCAGTACCTGCAAGATTCTTTTCTGCATAAAACACAGTATAGAAATCCGCTCCCGCCACAGCTGACCAACGAAGATTGATACTGCTAGAGGAAATGCTTTCAGCCGATACAATAGACAAACCCGCCATACTGGTAATACTGGTAGCTGGAGTTGTGAACTCCCCATCCGATGCGGTAAGTGCATAGGTAAAGGTTTGCCCCACTGTAAAACCGCTGTGCTCAAAGCTTGCATCATTGGCTGGTATCTCAACATTTTTCTGCACATTGGTTTCTAAATTGGTAATCACCAAATGGTAACTCGTGGCACCAGTAACAGCATCCCAATTCAAGGTGTTAGTCGCTCCATTAATATTCACCATTAATGAGGAAGGTGCAACGATACGCACTAATGACGACACCTGATTAGAGAGCATAATTTCTTCACCCTCAATCACCCAAGACAGTCGGTAGTAGTGGTTTATATTGCGGCTCAGATTCTCATGACGATAATTATTTATCCCATTGATGGTAATGACATCATCCTCTTCAGTAACAGCCCCCGTGGTATTCCAGTACAGGTGATATTCATTTACCCCGGGAATGACAGGCCAGCTTAAATTAATGCCTGTACCGACCGACGCGATATTTGGATTTAGTGGCGTAATATTATTATCAAAAATCTCCATACTGGGCAGTCCATTATCATTAATGTCCTTACCTCCTAATATATAGAGTTTGCCGTTAATGAGCGCACTGGTATGGGCATCTCGAGCCGTTGCCAAAGATGGCCCCTGCGACCAACTTTGAGTCGCAAGATCATAAACCTCTACACTTTGTGAGTTGATGCCATCTACACGACCCGCCATAACATAAAGTTTGTTATTAACCAGTTCGCTGGTATGGGAATATCGCGCGGCGGTAAGGGAAGCACCCAGTGTCCAACTATCACTGGCTGAATCATATATCTCCAAACTATTCTGAAAGTTAATGTCGGTAAAACCACCTACCGTATAGAGCATTCCATCTATGGCCGTGGTTGTATGTTGATAACGACCTGCATTTAATTCCGATGCTTGCGACCAACCATCAGTGGTAGGATCATAAATTTCGACACTATTTGAATATTCCCCAGCTACACGACCACCCACCACATAAAGTTTTCCATCCATCTGGGTACTGGTATGAAATGTTCGGCCAACACTTAATTGAGCCCCTAAGCTCCAGCTATCACTAACAGGGTCATAAATTTCCAAACTGGTGGATGCACCAGCACCGCCACTTTCATCACCACCCACAACAAAGAGTTTTCCGTCAATAACGGTGGTTGAATGAAGGTTTCGCCCAATATTCAAAGATGATCCTGCGTACCACTGATCTGTAGTCGGATTATAAATCTGTAAACTTCTTTCAGTTCCAAAGCCGCCGACTACATATAGCTTTCCATTAATCACTGAGCTGGTGTGGTTAACTCTTTGGTTCCTTAATGCTGCAGCAGAACCCCACTGCCCCAATGCTGAATCGAAAACATCCATATTTTTTTCTGCGCCAAAGCCTCCTATAAGATATACCTTGCCATCAATTAGATTGCTGGTATGACCATGTCTTACACTGGGTAAATCAGAACCTGCTGACCAAGTTGCTTGATACAATAATGCCGATTCAGAAGAGACTGCTTCAGCTCCATCATTTATAGCCATCACGTTAATCACATATTGCTTACCAGAAACCAAAGATTGAAGACTAAAATAATTAGTTTCTACGGTACCAGCAACCGCAAAAATATCGGTTCCGGCCAAAGTCTTTTCCGCATAGGAAATTACATAGGATTCAGCGCCCACTACTGGCTGCCAACTAATATTCACACTGCTAGTGGAAGCGGTCTCCAACATATTAATAACCGGTGCACTCAAAGCGGTGGTAGTGGCTGCCTGACTGTTTGAGCTGCCATCGGATGCAATTAAGCTGTAGGAATAAGTTTGGCCAGCACTAGTATCTGTATGAATGTATTGGCTATCACCTGCTGCAATATCAATATTTTGAATAGCGTTAGTGGTTAAATTTGTAATCACCAATTGATACCCCACCGCTCCAAGAACAGACTGCCATTCGAGGGTATTAATATTACCAAGGCTAGATACATTTAACCCTGCCGGTTGATTGATGAAAGGAGTCGCACTTAGCGTTGAAGAGGCTTTACTCTGTTGATAGTTTTCTACCGAGGTTATGGAAAAATAATATTCCTGACCATTCTGTAAACCATCAATAATCGCCTCTTCTCCACTATCAACACGTTCAAACGAACTAGCAGAATTTATATCATCATGCTCACTCCAGTAAACCAGATAATGACTGGCATCTTCCACAGCACCCCAGGACAATTCAACTTGCTGATAACTTGCAACAACACTTACATTTTGCGGTGTTTTAAGCGGAGTAATGGCGATGCTTTCTATTTTCGAAACATTATTTTCATTATCGGTAACTTCAATAGTAAAGCTGGTATTTGCTGTAGGGCCTGCCTCTACCAGCAGGTTTGCAAAGCGTCCATTATCACTTAAGGTCACTAGGTTGGCACCACTAATTACCGACCAAGTATAATTTGGGGCGCTATGACTCCAGCGAGTATTAACTTCTAGTTGTAAACTTTCTCCACTGCTCACAGCATTATCATGCTGCTTTATAACAACATCAGGAATAACATCGCTGAACTCAAGGGCTGAAAAACTAGCCTCGATGTTATATCCATTGCCCGTGTACTGATTGTCTATGAGTGAAAGGTTAAAGCTATGGTTAGCTGTGCGTGCATTGGTGACATAAGAATGTTGATAAAATCCATCCGCTGCATTTTTAATACTGCTTTCAAATTGTCCAAAAGCATTCGCCAACTGAGTATGATTTGTTATAGAGAAAATACGATTTTCGGGTACTACTGTGGAAAATATTTCTTGATTAACATGTTCACCTACCGGAATGACAAATACGTCCTTAGTTAATGCCGCCTGCTGAACCTGTTCCAAAGTGCCTAAACCTCGACTGTCATCATTGGCCGTCAGCAGGACCATAGCACCGTGATTAATATAATTTGGTGTTTCTGAGTCATTCCAATTTGCTAGGCCATCCAGCATGGCGCCATAAAGATTAGTCTGGGGGCCGCCTTTTCTGATTCCCTCAATCGCGGTTAACAGTTGATCTACATCGGAGGTAAAACCGGTACGGTTAATAATAGATGAATCAAAAGTCGTAATAGCAATGGTTTGACCAGCCAGTAAGTTATGAGTGCCCTTACTGATATCAAAAACAATATCTTTAAGCCATTGCTTAATATGTTCAACATCTGAATCCGTTGTACTGGCACTTATATCTACCATGAACAGGGTTTTAAGTGTCAGTGGGACTTCGTCTAAAGCCTTGAATTCACTAAACAAAGCTTCCAAAGGCAGCTCAATATTATCTTCGTGTAATATCAAGTCAGAGGAATTCAAGCCCAGAACGGGACGGTTGTCGGTAGTACTGACTACTCTGAATGTACTGCCAATAACAGAGTTATTGTTGTATTGATTATTAACTCTTACAAATTTATGACCCACTCCAACAACAATACAATTAACGCTTACATTGCTAATTGCCAAATTTTCAATAATGCCTGATCCATTCTGCACTTCGCAGCTATAACCCTCTGGCTGGCTACTAAGCGTTACTTGGTAAGGATTACCAGTTAATATTTTTTCATTAAAGACAAATGCACCATCTGCATTTAATTCTAGCGGATCTACACCGTTGTTGGACAAGGTTACTAACCCGCTCTCTAGGCCCCTTAGTATTCCCCCAATAATAAAGCTATCTTCCACCACGGCTATCTGGCAAGAAACAATAATGTTATCTATTGCAGAATCAGCCATGGTACCAAGACCGTTTACCACCTCACAACTTAAACCATCTGGCTGACTAATTACCGTGACGTTATAAGAACTTCCTGTAGTTAATTTTTGAGTAAATTCAAATAAACCATTGGAATTTAACGCTATATTGTCTTGGCCATTGTTGGCAAGCGTTACCGTTCCACTTTCTAATCCTGTAAGTGTTCCGCCAATATTAAAGCTATTTTCCACCACGACTACCTGACAATAAATAACAATATTACTTATTGAAAAATCAGCCATGGTGCCAAAACCGTTTTGCACTTCACAGCTCAGGCCACCTGGTTGACCAATTACCGTGACGTTATAGGAACTTCCTGTTGTTAATTTTTGGCTAAATGTAAATAGACCATTCGAGTTTAACGCCATAATATCTTGATCATTGTTGGCCAGCGTTACCGTTCCACTTTCCAATCCTGTAAGTGTTCCACCCACATTAAAACTATCGACATTACTATCCACACTGGAACAGCTAATGGCTATATTTGTAATATCCTCGCCATTCACAATGCCCGTTCCATTTTCAAGCTGACATATTTTTCCTGAAGGAGAGGCTGTAACAGTGACGTTATAACTTGTATCCTCAATTTGTTTTTCTGAGAAATTGAATGGTCCATTGACAGCCAAAGACAAAACTTCTGAGTTGTTTTTTACTTCCACCTGTTCATCAACTTCCAGGCCCAATATCTCTCCTCCGATTAGATAGCCTGTCTGTGTTGCGCCGTTTCTGCCATCAGTTTCCGATGCATCACTGCCACAAGCGGTAAGCGCTAACATCAGCAGCACAACCGCAGAATTACCAGCCCACAACTTGAGCTTATAATAGGTTTTCATAAAACTTCCTTGAATTAACATGTAAATAGTTTTGTTCTAAGTCAGAAAAGAGACAAAATTACGTCATACCCTTAGCTTGTGATGCCCCCGTAATAGCGATAATTCCATATCTGCAATGCAGATTAATTCCGAGTCAGGTGACGTATTATTTTTAATTGTCCGGTTATATTCACCAATTTAAGATGCACATAAAAAGTGATTTTTTTGCCTGTTAGCCTAATTACATTTGAGCAAGGCTTTGTTGCATGAATAAAATGCAAGTAAAAAACCTATTATCACAACATTTAGTCAACTGCATAGGTTTCAGGTATACCCAGTCCGGTCATTATATTTATGGCTTTACAGCGCATAAAAACTTCCACCGCTTGCCTAGTAAATGTACGTGCATTAAATTCACTGCCCATCAATTGTTTAAGTCTATACATGGCCGTATCCGATAAACTGCGCTGATGATAGCCACTGATGAAGGTTTCATGGGCCTTTGGCTGAGACGGGTATTCAATTACCAAAAACAAATGGGTTTCTCGCCACTTTATAAGTTTTCACTGACCTGATGTCTGCTTAATACCACACCATCGTGGGCTTCACCGTTAGTGTTAGAGCGACGTGAATACTCTTTAAATTCCGAATTATTCATGTCATTAGAGTTAAAATTAGCTTCTATAATCACAATGGCTTTTCCTGAATTCGACTTGATTTTTCCTGCTGTACTTAATTTAATCGCCCCAATCACCGTGACTGGATAGGTACATTTTCGATCAAATCAACCACTAGAAAAAACAAGTAATATTATTAAATACTTAAGAAATACTTGTGATAACTATTTACTAACTCGATCTTAAATAAACTGCCAGAGCACAAATGAACTTTAACAAGGTCCGCACTTTTGTAGAGGTGGCCGAATACGGGAATATTACCTAGGCCGCCAACCTTATATCGCGCACCCAGCAAGCTACCTCGCTACGGTTACAGCAGCTCGAAGAAGATTGATAGTGTGCAAACCATATAAAAAAAATGGATAGTAAACTATACTTACCTTTAAGTAAATATAGTTTACTACTCATCAATCTATTAACGCAGAAGCAAAACTATTTACATTCAAGCCAACACATAAACCGCCCATCACTACCTTGCTTTACCCTGGTAGTCAGGTGTCAGCCTTGAGCTCACTTTCTATATATAAAAAAGTGAAGAATGGACACGCGGTGGCGCCTAATAAATTAAACAGAACTTGGATGTACAAAAGCCCTACCAGGTTTGGCATGGCGACATGAGGGATATTTGACTGAATTGAGATGGGTTAATTTCGCTGTGGTAATTTGGATATAAATAGACAAGGCTTAGCCTTATCTATTTAAAAAGGAATACCCTAGCATCACTTACTTTTAACGGGTGTATTCACTTCTGTGTATTTTTCATAAGTGATTATAAGCGACGAATCCAATTCTTTAATGGCAAGGCCAATGCCATCTGGTTGATCCTTCTGAATAAAATTCAAATCCTTAGTTTAACGTGTGATATAAGCTTATTTCTATTTCCATAATGCACTTTAAACGACGTAATAAATTTATCCTATACTCACAACAGGTAGTTCATTTTAAGAGACTATCTAGGCTTTTCACTCCCATAGCCAAATGATTAATCATGTTAAATAAATGTTTTTATATGCATTCAATATATAAGCCAGCTTACTTGCCAAAACTGCCAAGGCTTCGTGCTGGTTTACTCATCATGCTAGTGGCCATGCTCACCAGCCAGCCCGCATTTCCCATTGACCAAGCCAATAGCCAAACTATTCGCTTTGCTGTAGTTGGCTATCCACCCTACACAATTATTAATGACAAACAGGCTTCAGGGATAGATTTAGACATAGTGCATAAACTGGCCCACACCATTAAACATAATGTGGTGCTGGTTAAATGTCCTTGGAAACGCTGCCTTAAATTGGCGGAGCTGGGGAAACTAGATATGCTATCCACCGCCATGTACACACAAAAGCGCTCTGAATATATGGCGTATATTCAGCCCGAGTATATGCAAACCTCCATCGTTTTTTTTAGTAAAAAAACCAGGAACATATCCATTGAAAAATACGAAGATTTATTCAGCCTCACGGTGGGGCGAGAACTGGGGTCAACTACTTTTGAACCCTTGCAATCCGATAATCGAATAACCTTCAAAGATTACATGAAGAAAAAACAACTATTTGACCTATTATTAAGTGAACGCATAGATATCTTAGTGGGTGGGAAAATTGCCCTAGATTACCAGGCTAAAAAATATGGTTTCGCTAAAAAAGTTACGCTACAGCCTTACCTATATCGAGGTGCCAATGTCTATTTTGCCGTGTCAAAAAAATCCCTGTTAATTGAGTATTTAATCCCACTTAACCATGCAATGAAAAAACTCAAAAAGGAGGGTGTATTAGAGGTATTGTTTAATCAGGTTTCTACGGGGAATAAATTTAAAAATTATTTATTACAAAACCCTTTAGATCACCATGAATAAGGTCTTTATACCTACGGTTTTAGGCTGAGCCTAAAAATAATATAGAATCACAGGATCAATGGAATGGAAGAATTAAGTGTGCTGCCTTTCAGACCCATCCTATGACCCTATGCAATTTTAAATATTCGACTATTGCAATTTCTTGAAATCTTCCAACATGGTAAGATAATAGTCAGCTACCGGCGTATTATGATCCCCTTCATACTCGTATAACTTCACATTCCCTCCTTGCAACGAAAACACATTATATGCTTCAACCGAATTGAAATGAGGCACGATTTTGTCGGTTTTTCCTGAATGAAAATACACTGGTTTAACAGGATACCACCCTAGTGTTAAATCATTTTTTCTCAACAAATTAGTCACCATGATATCGTTATCGTTTGCCATGCTAGAAATAAATTGTTCAGTATATATTTCTCCTGCTTTTAAAGAGGGAACCATTATCGCTTGAAGCTGATCATTAACTGGATATTGCCAAATTTCGCCGGCTTTATATTCAGCACCTGAAAAAGATAACATAGAATAAACCAGCCAGTTGTAAATCGGCAGGTTATCTTATTCCTCATTCTTTCCCACAAACCACTTGGCAGAACGTACCATTGCGTAAGGGCCAGCAAAGGGAGCGCTTGCAGTTAACGGCAACTGATCACTGTATTGTTCTTCAATTAATTTATGTGTCGCTAAAGCAGCGCCTCCCCCTTCAGACCAACCAGTTAGAAATAAATTCTCAGTGAGGGGTTGTTTTAAAGTGGCCATTAATTTTCGGGTGGCAATAATTAGATCTACTGACTCAATCGCCAATTCTGGATGATACGCATAAGGGTGTCCAACATTATCAGATACCCCATAACCCGCATAGTCAGGTAATGAGACTACATAACCTACTGATGCTGCAAGTGAACCTAACACTCGGCTGGCAAATTGATTTACCTTGGGCGTTGGCCCCTGACCTACATAAAGTGATGGTGTATCCTCATTACCAAACCCACTTGCATCTGGAAATGGAAACATGGTGCCATGATGATATTGCAAATGAGGTAGTGATTGGTCGCTCTTTGGCACAATCACCAAACCAGACAGCGCAATTGGCTTTTGACGATATTCAGATGAATAGGTAACTCGGTAGAACTCCAAGTCGTATTTCAAATACTCCGCAAGATCAAACTCAGGCGTGTTTGTGTTCACTTCGCTAATGGTTCTTGTGGCTACTTTTTCATATGTGAGTAAATCGCCGCGAGAAGTGGGTGTAACCCCATTACTAGTATCATTACGAATGGCACCAGTAGTTGTATCGTTTCTCGAGCCGCTACCGCATCCTGTAAGAGCGATAGCTGAACAAGTAATAGCCGTGATTAAGAACTTTCTATACGTTACCTGACGATTTGAACGGGAGAATAGCTTCAGCATTATTGGGTACCTTTGGTGTGTTAATTTACAATACTGATATCGTATTCCAATTAACTAACCAACACTGTCAGCCCAACTTTCGGTTTGTCACCTTATGTCACCTAAGAGGTTATTTTATTGATTCCATTGAACAATAAACTTAGCGCCACCCAAATCACTTTGCTCAATCGTTATCTTTCCTTTACTTTGCTCTATGACTAATTGGACAATCGCCAAACCCAACCCCACACCACCACTATTTCGCGAACGGCTATTATCCAGCCGATAGAATGGCGTAAATACACTAGTATGCTCTTCTTGCGGTATGCCATCACCATCGTCTTCGATGATCAGTAAAGCTTGATGGGATTCTATTTGGGTAGAAACCCTAACTCGTTGATTAGCATACTTAACAGCGTTAGTGATTAAATTATGGATCGCTCTTTCCATTAGCCGCCGATTAAATTCAAGCATAAATGGCATATTAAATTGAGTCTCAATACAAATGTCTTTACTGTTTCTGGATTCTTCTCGGCAGAGTTTTGTCACCATATCGGTAACTGAAAGTACAGTTTTTTCAATTGGGTTTGAACGAATTCTCAATCTGGATATGGTCAGGATATCCTCCATTAAAACGCTAAAATCATCTAAGTCTTCATCCATATCGGCTAACAGATTGTCACGCTCTGGATCTTCTTTTGGGCTCCGTTGCACCATATCCAAAGCAAGTCTTAATCGCGTTAAAGGTATTCTAAGTTCATGATGAATGGCGGCGGTCAGCAGATGGTTCTCATCTGTTTTTTGTTTTAGCTCGAGCACCATATGGTTCATATCTTGATTTAATTGATGCAGGGGTTGAATAAAACTATTGGGGAGGCTGATGTGGTCATCACCTGAGGCTACCGCAGCCGCCATATGACGTAGCCGTTCCAAATAGCGATAAAGCATCCTGGTAATCAGAAATATAACCACCGCCATGCTAGCGTAAATAGAGATCACTCCCAGATAATAAGTGAAACTGTATTCAGATGAATAAGCGTCAACAAAATTAATCCGAAGCGATTGGGAGGTATTTAAAGGTACTAAAACTTGCACACTATCACTGGTTTCCTCAAATACGAAGGATTCTATTTTTGCCATTTTTTCATTTTGAATGACATTACCGGTTTTATTGACCAGTTCAGCTTTATGGATAATTTCAAAATTTTGCGTTAACCATTGAATATTTTCGGACAATGCCTGGGGAGAATCTATCGAAAGTTTTTTAGCTAATTCTGCTACGGCCTGTCCAATATTAAGGTAGTCCGTACCGATTTCTTCTTCGTAATGAAAATTTTGTAAAGCTTCAATTGAAAGCATTACAACAAGCAAACTTCCCATGATGGCAAGATACAATGCAACAAAAAGTGATTTCATAGATGGTTCCGTTATATCCCTTTATGCTCAAGTTTCCTTGATAAAGAGATATCCCACATTGCGAATAGTGCGTATGTACTCGTGCTCTGGATTGTGTTTTCCCAATTTTTTTCTTAGCTTGGATATCCGCATATCGATAGAGCGGTCCAAACCATCGTAGTCTTTATTGCGAACGCCTTGAAACAACATATCTCGCGGTATGACTTGGCCTGCTCGATGGGCCAAGCTCCACAATAATTCAAATTCGGAGTCACTGAAATCTATAGGAGCGCCATTTTGCATTACGCTGCGCTTACTATGATCAATCTCTAACCCAGCCACCATCAGTTTGTTAGTGATTATATGAGTACGTCGTAACAACGCTTCCATTCGAGCCAACAATATATGCGGTCGAATTGGTTTGGTCACGTAATCATCTACCCCTGCCTTTAGTGCTGTCACTTCATAAATATCATCTTCATGAGCGGTAAGCATCAATATAGGTTTTTGAAACTGCGGTCGCACCGCTTGACAGACTTCCACACCATCTAACTTGGGCAGCATTAAATCGAGTATCACTAAATCCGGTGGTGAGGCTTTTATCGCATCAACAGCCGCGGCGCCATCACTGACACTGCTAACCGCATAACCTTCTGATCGCAGTAGCTGCGCTAGTAGCTTAGCAATGCGTTGATCGTCTTCTACTACCAGTACGCTAATTATCTCTTGCATGGGGATCACTATCTCTGCCCAATTTTCTGCTCCACTTGTCAATGAAGCATCCCTTTTTATACGTCAGTTTATAGATGATGTTATAGGTTTAAGTGGCAATCGTAAATTCCGAATCTAAGCCTGTGCCCTTATGTAAGCCCGCACTCCTTTTCTTCATCAGAGCCTAGGTCTAAAAGGGCTGTGTCATCCCTCTGGTTTAACATGAGCAGGGTTGAGCTATTAATCATTAATACCAGGTTAGCCGTCACCTTGTAGCTGAAGAACGTTCTTCTCAATATGATCAGATTTGCGTGCTATCGGTGCTAATGGCTATTGTAATGAAATAATCCTTTTAGCTTCCCGTTCCGCAGATAAAAAAGCACCATGCACACTTTCTGGGTATTTTGAACTTGTGGCTTCGCCTGCAAAAAACAGCCTATTATTAATAGGTTTAGCCAGGTCTTTACGCATACTCGGAACGGATCCAAGCTTGATTCCGGAATATGAGCCAAAACTGTGGGGGTCCTGTAACCAACGTGTTGTTAAATAGTCAGTTGGCGCAGGAATTTCATCGCCGTACATTGCTCTTAGCACGACCATAGCTGATTCAATAATTTCTTCATCGCTCAAACTCTCTAGTGCAATAGCAAATTCACCATAGGTGAGAGCCAGAAGAATGGGCTCACCAGTTTGCTCCGTGAGGTTAAACCATGTGGCAAAGTTACCTTTTGTTTCACTCACGTAACCAATATTGTTGATTTCATCTTGCCAAAAAATGGTCGGAAAACGAAGGTAGACTTTGTTTAACACCCCCACTCCAATAGCATCTACCGCAATTTGTTTTTCGGTTGGAAGCGCTGGACTAAATTTAATAATGTCTTTTTTAAGAACGCCTAACGGCACGGTTATTAACACGGCATCGGCTGAAAACGTTCTTTTATCGCTGGTTGTGATAACAACACCTTCTTGGGTGTAGTCGATACTGGTGACGACTGAATTTAGTCGAACATCAACCCCTATAGCCAGCGCCGTTGTTAATTGATCATATCCTTTGGGGAAAACAACTTCAGGGTCCCCAAAACCGTTTTCACCTTCGGTGGCCGCTTGATAAGACAGCGCGCTTGTATCTATAGCAAAATTACCTTCGAGCGCAGAAACGGTTAAAAATTTGATCTGATTTTCAGTGTAGCTATCCAACTCACCTGCTTGTAAGGAAGCATCAATTATATCTTGTATGCTGGTTTGTAAGTTCAATGGCATCTGCCCAGCACGAGCGGTGAGAATCTCTATAAAATTTAGTTCATCCCAAGCGCTGATGGGGCTGACGACGCCATCAGCTTCATATGCAGCGAAACTGCTGTAATTCCATTCAATGGTATCGACACTTATACTTTGGGTAAAATCATAGAGAGGATTTCCGTCAATACCATGTATCCAGCTAGCCCCTAAATCCAGCGCCACACCATCCATGCTTCGGTCTGTCCACAAACGCCCACCAAGGCGATCCCTTGACTCCAACACAGTAACGGCTAAGCCTGCTTCTTTTAGCATGCTCGCGGCTCGTAAGCCTGAGATGCCAGCTCCAACCACAACCACGGACTTAATATTTTGCTTTTCATCATCGGCAGAAGAATCATTTCCGCCACAACCAAAAAGTACCAGACTGATGAAAACCAAAAGGATATCTAATCGGTAATGAGTCATAAAGCCAACTTTCCTGTATCTAAATAAGAAGGTCTAATTAGAGCGCATATTTTTATAGGCTTCCGTCACCTCAGTTAGAGTTTTGTCACCTAATGTCACCATGCAAAAAAGACTTGCTGCCTATATTTTTTAGCAAGAGAATTAGAGTAAGTATCACCCTTTGTTAAAATAAAATGCAAAGGTGAAGATACTGTAGCTTTAAATAAGGATGGCGGGTCTGGCAGGCTGTAAACTTAATGTGGTTATTGATATAAACTAAAGAGAAATGGGCGTAAATTTTTAAATAATCGTATTGAATATAACGTAAGAGCTGATATAAGCCATGTTCCTGCAGTGTCATCTAATGCTAGATGTCTTTGCTTTAACTGCCTGCAACTACTAAAACTTTTTCGGAAACTCTATCAAAGGATTCGCCTGCTTAAGCGCCGCATACATTTTCTTCAAAGAGTAATTATAGTTCCTACAAATTTCAAAACTTTCACCACTTTTTAGCCACACCCTTTTAAAGGCCATAGTTCCCTCGGAGTTATGGTTAACGGCATGGGTGATTCTGCTAATATCACTTGGGCTAACATCTATACAAAAGCCACTACTGGTAGGGTGTTCAATTTTAAATCTGTCATTCGTAACGCTAACGATAAAACCACTGGGTTTGGTTAAACGCCAGAGAATATAGCCGAATAAAATGAGTTCAATGGTAATGGCTACATTAGTCATTAATACCGAAAGACCTGAGAATTCAGGTAATTTTACTGCGTATGTTTCAAACAAATATAAATAGAATGCGACTATTAACATATTTAACAAAACAACAATAATGGCCTTTTTCCTAGTATATTCATAAAAAAACAGCATGTAAGTTACCATATTAAAAGTGAATACCTAAAGAAAAGGGCTATGGACAATAGCCCTTTATAACCTACTATTGCTCGTAAAAAATACGAGCCATTTATTATAGAATTAAATGCGTCTTAACTTAAAAAGCTTTTCATGCCATTAAACGTTAACGCAAACAATGGCACGTTAGATAGGGCAAACAATGCAAATCTTAATTCAATAATATTAATACAAGCTTGAAACACACTGTGAATAACTCGAATTCCTACATAAGCCCAGGCCAGATACAAATTAACACCACTGCCCTCACCCAACACCGCTAAGGATACGGCCAGCGCATAAAATAAAATTGGCTGCTCTAATAAATGGTTATAATTGTCGGCCTTCCAACGCACATTGGCTGGCAGGCTAGCCATTTGTGAACCATAAGCTGCGTGCGGGTCTAACTCCATCTTGGCTGCCTTTATGGCAGGTATACGCGTTAAGTACATCCACACCCACATAATCATGGACCATGCTACTAAGGTGAAAACCGGAAGTAGAATTTCTTTATCGATCATAATATTGCCTTGTTGTTTTTTTAAGCTGGATGATAGTACTGCAACATTCACCAAGCGACCATGGCACTAACCATAAAACTTAATGACATCGTCGTTGAGCGCTGATCACCACTAAAATTAGAGCTAAAACTAGAGCTAAACTAATTTACCTGAGTTAGAAATTTCTTGTATTTGGTCGGATTGGTATAACTGTAATCCGGCGGGCATTGATTTAGCTGCCACTACCATGGCAGTGGCCACCGCCTTAGCCTCAATGGGGCGAAATTTCTTTAAAGAGCCAGACAATAACCAGGGTAATGCCGTGAATAACTTAATGGCAGTGCCTTCAGCCAAACGGTATTTAGCGCGTTCACCCACCAACAAACTTGGCCTAAAAATGTAAACACCCTTAAAAGGAATCTGGCCTATCGCATGTTCCATCTCGGCTTTGGCGCGGCCATAAAATAACAAAGACTTGCTATTGGATTCAGGCGCGCTGATCACCAAAAACTGTTCACTGCCATTTTGTGCGGCAATTTTGGCGATGACTTTTGGATACTCCACATCCACTTTACGAAATGCTTGTTTCGAGCCTGCTGTTTTAATGGTGGTGCCTAGGCAACAGAAAATATCATCTGCTTTTATAAGGTGGCTTGCGGCTTCTAACTTATCAAAATCAATCACATGCTGAGTCAGTTTTTTATGATTAATATCGAGTGAGCGGCGCGTTAACACGGTAACGCTTTGGTATTCATCATCGTTCAGCAAGATATTTAAACAGTGATTACCGGTAAGGCCAGTGGCCCCAATTAATAAAGCAGATCTCATTTAAAAATATCCAATGTCGTTTTAGTCATACTTTCATATCCACCAAAATAAGCGCGTGTCGTGATAGTATTGTAATTTTTCATGGGGCCAACCATTAGCTCAACGCTTACTGTCGCCCCAATATTAATAGATGCCCAGTATGGTGTTTTGTAACATGCCGTGATCTTAACAGAAACCCATCATTCAGGAATGTTCAATTCCACATTAAGAATCGTTAATTAACCCCGTAAACAGTAAAAGACTCTGACGCTAGAATTACCATTGCAACCCTAGTAGATTGACCTTTAGCAAGAAATTCATAGGGAAAGCTTATAATACAGCTTGAATGGCGCCACGGCGCTGTATCACTTTAAAGTGACTATCAATACAAAGCTCGCTCTTTCGAGTTTGCTTTAATTCGAGCTATTAAAAGATCAAATAACATTATAAAAGTTTCAGCTAATAGATAGCGGCCTAAATAACGATTTAAACTAGTAAACCCTTTAACCATTAAGGAGTTTGTTTTTAACACTTTTTAGTTTATTGGCTAAGCATATTCACTCTTTTTTACCTGTACTTTACTCACTTCTATTGTAAAATTTTATAGATGCCTACGTAGACAATTTACTGTTAATTTAGTTTTTAAAAAATATTTTTTAAATCAATAAATTTCTATTGAGTCAGGCCAATAGCCAATTAATGCTGAAATGAGCGCCTTTTTGCCAGGGAAGACTGCACCGAGGTAAAACCATGTCACATGCAGTTAACACCTTTATTGGAACAGCTGAAGCCGACACTCTCACCGGTACTGACGATCATGACTATTTATCCGGTAGGGGCGATGATGATTCTTTGCTGGGAGCGGGTGGCGATGATTTAATTCTGGGCGGTTGGGGTAACGATGTCATCTTTGGGCAAGATGGTGATGACATTTTACATGGCGGCGGCTCCCTTCCTTTTCTTAATATGGCCGACCTTACCATGGGGTCTGACTACAGCGGCTCCATTACTTTTGAGTCGGAAGACGCGGGCTATAAAAATACCCTAGGCAGCTACAAGATCGGGGCCGATGGCACCATTAGCGATATTCAAATTCATTTCAACAACGCCAGTGCCGAAGGTTCCGGTGGCGACCTAATGGGTGGCGTTAGCAGCAGTACCCTAGACATTAGTGCAGGTGATCAAATTGGCTTCTTTATTATTGCCAACGGCTTTAGCGAAAACTCTGGCTATAAGCGCATGGATTTTTCCGAGGGTGGTTTATCGTTTGTTAATGAATCCGGCGACCCTGCCTCTATTTTAGATTCTGCCCCCGAATTGATGTTCACTAACAGCCATGGCAAACAAACCCATGTTAAGGGCGATGTTTATCATTCTGCGGCCGGCAGTGACGGTGAGAATTTTAATTTAAACCAAGACAACTTTGACCATACCTTTGGCATCATAAACGCCGGCGATGGCATTATTACTCTTGCCATTGAAGACTTATTAAACGGTGGCGATGAAGATTTTAATGACGTTATTTTCAGTGTTGATGTCGGCACCAACAACGCTGATATTTTGGCAGAGAATTCTCTTAAGAACATTGTTTCAGATGAACCTATTTCTTTTGAAGAGAACGATCAAATTTACGGCGGCAATGGTAATGATAAAATATACGGTGGCGTCGATGACGACCTGCTACTGGGCGATGCTGGCGATGACCTTATCCATGGCGATACCGGCGACGATATTTTGGATGGAGGGGTTGGCAACGATGAACTCTATGGCGGTGAAGGCAACGACCTATTAAAAGGCAACCTGGGTGACGACATTTTATCTGGCGGCGAAGGTCATGACGAATTATACGGTGGCACCGATAACGACATTTTAAACGGCAACAGCGGTAACGACCAATTAAAAGGCGGCTTGGGAGACGATATTTTATCGGGTGATAGTGGCGATGACGGCCTTGAAGGTGGCGCTGGCACCGACATATTAAACGGTGGTTCAGGCAACGACTTGTTAAGTGGTGACAGCGGCGACGACACCTTAACCGGCGGCGCAGATAACGACAGCCTGTTTGGCGACATAGGCAATGACAACCTTAAAGGGGGCTCGGGCATCGATGCATTGGATGGCGGCTCAGGTAACGACTTTTTATATGGTGATTCAGGTACAGACCATTTAAGTGGTGGCGATGGCGAAGACATCATAAAAGGCGGCTCGGATAACGATATTCTAGATGGTGGCTCAGGCAACGATGTACTGGGCGGTGGCAGCGGCGTTGATACTCTAAGTGGCGGCAGTGGCCATGACAGCCTAATTGGGGATGACGGCAGCGACACCCTAAACGGCGGCTCTGGCAACGATTATTTATCCGGCGGCGATGGCGACGACCAATTAAATGGCGGTAGCGGAAATGATGAATTATGGGGCGGGAAAGATAACGACACCCTGGTAGGAGAAGGCGGCAATGACGCCTTAAAAGGCAGTTCTGGCGACGATTCCCTAAACGGCGGCTCTGGCGAAGACATGTTATGGGGCGGATCGGATAACGATACGATCTATGGCGGTACCGGCAATGACACTTTAATTGGTGGCTCGGGCAGCGATATCTTATACGGCGACTCTAATGACGATATCCTAGCCGGTGGTGATGGCAACGACAGTTTATACGGTGGCTCCGATAACGACCACTTAGTAGCCGGTAGCGGCAACGACTGGCTGGGCGGCGGCAGTGGTGACGACATTCTAGACGGCGAAACAGGCAACGATATTCTAAGCGCCGGCAGTGGTGATGACAGCTTGTACGGCGGAGAAGGTAACGATGTACTTTCTGGCGGTTCAGGTAACGATATTTTTTATGCCGATCAAGGCTCAGATAGCCTAGACGGTGGCGGCGGCAGCGACACCGTGGATTATTCACAAACGCACGGGCCGATTCAGGTAGACCTTATTAACCACGTCACCATACAGGGTGATTATGATTCATTAAAATCCATCGAAAACGTGGTGGGCACAGATTACGACGACACCCTCTTTGGCAACGAACAAGACAACCAGCTTGATGGCGGTATGGGCAATGACCTCATAAGCGGCGGCATGGGCACGGATACCTTAACCGGTGGTGACGGCATGGATGTTTTTGCATTTAACGAAACCGATCTTAACGCCGTTGATGTGATTAAAGACTTTAGTTTTCTTGATGATGTTTTAGAGTTTAACCTCACCGGCTCCCAGACCAATGAAAATATAAACGATTGGTTAAGCCTTTTTGATGACGGCACCGACATTTTACTGGCCATTGATTTAAACGGCGATAGTGTTTTTGAAGATTTTGCTCAACTGGATAATGCTACAGGCATTAGCCTGGACGATATTAGTATCATTGTATAGTCACAATATTCACCAGCTGTAAAACAAGCTTGTTGATTGCCACTAAACAAATTGGGTAGACCTTATGAAAGGATCGGTTTTATGTTTTCCATGAATCGACGATTCTATTTGAGCTTATTGTTATTACTGTTTTTAACCCTCATTTGTAATATTTCTTTACTGGCGGTACCGCTTTTTAGCCTGCAAATATTTGACCGTGTACTGGGCAGCGGCAGCATTGAAACCCTGTATATGTTGTTGGCCGCCGCCATTATTGTGGGCCTGTTCCACGTTTATTTTGAATACCGCCGCCAGTCTCTTCCCATAAAACTTCTTCATCAATACTTTAGCCAGCATCATAGGTCAGCGGCGATTAACGCCTGCCAAAATGCAGATACCCATAATTATCAGCAGTTAGGCCAATTGCTTAATTCCAATGTAAACACGGTCTTATCGGCAGCACTGGATGCCTTGTTCAGCCCATTGTTTATTGTGGTTTTATATTTTTTACACCCTATGTTTGCTGCTTTGGTTAGCCTAATTAATTTACTATTTTTAATAGTTATTTACGGGCAACATAAAGTATTGGCCCAGCAAAAAACGCTGTTAAGTAAACAACAGACATTGCAAAAATCCCATTTGGCCGAGCTAATTTATAGCGCAAAGAGCTTGTTGGCCGACAACCGCCTATTAGAATGGTTGGGGCACTCACCCTCTCCGCAGTTTAATGATCAATCAATTAATCTTAAAAAAACAGAAAACTATTTTAAGGGCGTATTTGTCTTTTTAAAATGGTGTTTGCAACTGTCTCTGCCCACTATTGGCGCCCTTCTTTTGTTGAGCAATCAAATTACTTCGGGCACCCTGTTAGCAGCGGTGATCATTGGTTTTCGTGGATTAATTCCATTTGAGGTATTGCTGAACCAATGGCAACTGAGCGATAAAATCATCAAGTTGGTTAAAACACAAAGCGCCTTTGAGCAACAAAATACCCAAGAAAAAACCCGTCCACTCATGCCGCTTGAAGGAGGCATAAGAATAAATAAACTGTCTATTCAGCAGGCAGATAGGGATTTGTTAAAAGTACCAGAACTCATTATTAATCCCGCTGAAAAAGTCGCCATTATTGGTGTCAACGGATCCGGTAAGAGTTTACTTATAGACAGCCTAGTGGGAGTAGTGGTTGGTTTAAAGTGTGAGGGCCATATTTACTTTGATCAATACCAAGCCGACAAGATAGACCATGACTGGTTAGGCAAACAGCTGGGCTATGTGCCACAAAACTTGCGCATGGCCAGCTCTACCATTGGGCAGCTCATTTGCCGCTACCAAGAAATGGATAAAGACCGAGTGGTGCAGGTGGCCAAACAGTTGGCCATACATCAAGGTATTACATCCTTGCCTCAGGGTTACGACACACCCGTGGGATTGCAAGAAACCAACTTGCCTGCCGGTATTATTCAGCGTGTATTAATTGCCAGTGCCATTTACCCCAAACCCAAGTATGTATTTTTTGATGAGTCTGACGCCTTTCTCGATCAGGCCGGCCAACAAATTTATAAGCAGTTATTAATTAGTTTACAAGAACAAGGCACCACCGTGGTGTATGCCACACAAAGACGCTCGCTAGTAGACGTGGCCGATAAAGTAATCTTAATGGAGAATGGTCGCTGTGGATATTTAGACGCCGCAAATGGTCACAACATAAGTTTAATTAAGGGCCGTCATGAGTGAATTTTCTCTGCGCAAGACGGTGGCCGAAGTATTCATTTTTACATCTTTTCTATTTGCTCTGTTATTTACCTGGGCAAACTTGGCACCAATACAATCTGCCACCCTAGTACAGGGCCATGTGCGGGTGGAGGGCTTTCGTAAAAAGGTGGTTCCCATGGAAGGAGGCGTTGTAAAAGCCATATATGTGCAGGAAAATGAGCAAGTTAAAAAAGACCAACTGCTACTGGAGTTCACCTCCAATTTAGAAAGCGCCAGCCTCACCGAAGCCAATAAACAACTTTTAAAAGTGGAGCTAGATCTGCTGCGTCATCAGGCCTTATTAGATAAAGCCCCTATGCCAGCCACTTCCCAGTTAAGCAGTATTTATCCAATTCAGCATGCCAACAAAATATATAGCCATGTTAAAAAATTATTCGAAGCCGAACATGATCAATTTTTACAAAACCAAGGGCAATTGGACCAACAAAAAGAGCAAATACAAACCAGCATTAATTGGGATAAAGTAGCGCTTGAGCAGCTAGAGAAAAAACGCAGTATTTTTAATGAAGAGTATCAGCGCCTTGACCAGTTAAATGAAAATCAATTCAGTTCTGCACAAGAACTAAATACATTGAAAATAAAAATAAGTGAAATTAGCAGTGAGTTTATTGCTAAGAGTGCCAGCCTGAGTAAACAGGTTTTAGCATTAAGTGCCGTACAGATAGAAAAAAATAAACTGCTTAGCGATTTTAATACGCTGCATTTAAAAAACATTCATGAGTTAAATGGTAAAAAATGGTTATTACAAAAACAGCTTAACGACATTGAACATAAAGTATTTTTAACCAAAGTACTGGCACCAGCCGCGGGCAGTGTTATTAACTTGCAATACCATACTCAAGGGGAAGCCATAAAACGTGGCGCCTATCTTATGGATATCGTGCCCAGTTCGGCCCCCCTAATCATAGAGGCACAGTTATCAGACAAGGATATAGAACAAGTACAAGCAGGTAATTTAGCCCGGGTTAGGTTATTGAATTTTAATCAGCGCCAGTTAAATCCCTTGGGCGCCAAGGTAACGCAGGTATCGGCTGACCGCTTTTTGGGCGAAGATGGCATTGGTTTTTATCGGCTTTTATTAGAGGTAGATGCAAAAGACCTAATGGAAAATTCACATATCAAATTACAACCGGGCATGCCCATTCAAGCCCATATTCAAGGGCAAGAACGCACCCTGCTAGATTACATACTAGGGCCAGTGTTAGCAGGAATTGATAATTCGCTTAGAGAGTAAATTAATTATGACTGGCTTAAAATACAGCCAAACTTTTCTTAACTACTTTCTGACCCAGAATATCACTATAGATAGTTTTCTCATTTACGTATTCTAAATCCCGTAGACTGCGAATATTGTCATAAAGAACACTTCTGGGGTTGCTATTGAGTGGCTCATTAAAATGCATCAAACCAATAGTTTTAGACACCAGTTTTCTAAAGTTAGGTTTCACTTCTTCAATATCAATGAAGTTCCATTCGCTTTTATCTTCAACCCTGTTATTTGAAATCACGGCAAAATTCCCACCTACTCGATGAGTGAAAATAAAATCTTTAGGCTTGTCAGCGATATGCAGGTCCGCATGGGTAATGCCAATATAAATAGCATCCTCATTAAATGAGTAATTCCAAAATTGGTACTTCATTTGACGAATAAGCCCATCAGACTCAATGTGCTGCCGATCTATATTGACTAAGCTTTTAATGTGAGTCAGTTGCTCGGTGACGCCCATTTTTATACCAAAAGTATTTTCATAATAATCGGCCAAGGAGATTAAATACTCAGGGGCTACTAGGCCAATTGGCACTAGATAAACATCGGCCGATAACTCTTCTTCGTAGGCATCCAGCTTTGGGTAGGTAAACGCACAAGCGGTGATGGCCAGGCTTATGGCCAAAATACACATCACTTTTGTTAATCGGTACATTGTGATTCCCTTCATTTGATAATGGCGGCATCATACGTGGAGTGTGGAATAGAGCAATTAAAAACGACTTAATGGTTTTGTTATTTACATTGGGATTTGAGACCAATAAATTCGGGGCTAGTTAAATAATAGGACTGGAACCTATCAGTGAAGCTGCTCTATCGCATTAGCCTTTTGCACTTAATTATTCTTTTTTCGCTATGCCCATTATCACTTCCCTAGTGCCTTTTTCACTGGTTAATGAGAATTCTGTTGTAACCAATACTAGGGACAAGCCCGCCTTTGAATATGCTTTTGTTATTGATTTATCATTAAAGCCAAAGTCAGGCTCGTCATCGTTTCGCTTCCAATCCCATTGGATAAATACCCCACCCGGATTTAGAAGTGCCTTTAAATCCGCAAGTGTTTTTTCAAAATTAGGTATAAATGCACACACAGAAGAGGCAACAATTAAATCAAACCCTGACTTTAAAATTGAATTGCCATTAATAGACTCTGCCGATATTTCACAGGCCAACGCGGTTACGTTGGCAAGCTTTTTAGCTTTAAGGATATCAATCATTTTGGCAGAGGAATCGACTGCCACCACCGAATTGGCAACGCCTGCTATTTTTTCGCTAAGAAGGCCGGTGCCACAGCCAAAGTCTAAGACGTTTAGCCCGGCAGGATTAAAGTGTGTGGATAAAGAGTTAAAAGCTAACTGCGAGTAGGCTATTGCATCGGGATTAGAATCCCAGTCTTGTGCATACTCATCCCAACTATCACTCATTGTTTATTCCTGTTTTTAAACCAGCCTGCATGACGCTAAGTATAGGTAGCGGATTCTGGTAATGCATGTTTTGTCTATTAAGCTCAGGTACGTATTAATCGCTAATGTAGGAGCTTTAAGTACGTAATGAGTTAAAGAACCCCGTAAAAAGATCACCTAATTGTTGATAGGTTTGTTTCTTATTCTTGGCACTGGCCAGACTCATGGCAGCATTAACCAGTATGCCATACAGGGTTTCGGCCACTAGATTTAGATCGAAGGGTTTAATGAGTTTGTCTTTTTCAAGACGAGTAAGGGCGTTAAGAATGACGCCCATGGTATATTGGCTATCGAGCTTTTTCCAAGTATCAAACCCTAATACAGTGATCACTTCCTGCAAAGGAATGCTGTGTGACTTTTGACGAATAACAAAATCTAAAAACGCCAAACCTTGGTCTAGGACATCCTGCCAAGGATTTTCGCTTTCGGCTAGAGAAATAGCCGCAGCCACTTGCTGGGCCTGTAATTCATAACAGGCGCTAAACATGTCTTTTTTGCTTTTAAAATGATGATAAAAAGCACCCTTGCTCACTCGAGCCTGCTCGGTAATGACGTCGATTGAAACCTGATTAAAGCCCTTCAGGGCAAACAATTCATGGGCTGCTTTTACCAGCGCTTGCTGGGTTGCCAATGCATTATCTTGTCTACGGCTGTTGACAGTCACTCTAAATTACCTTTACATACTGTTAGTATGTTAAATAATAACAGTATGCTAAAAGCTTGACCACAGCCAAATTAGGTTGATATAGCTATTTAGTAAATCAAGATTGAGAGATGAAATGCAGGAATTCAGTTTTACTGCCAGCGATGGCCAAATATTAAAGGGATTCTTTTATCCTAGCGAGCAAGCTAAAGCCACTTTGATCATTGGCAGCGCCCTTGGGGTTCCTCAGCAATTTTATAAGCACTATTCCAATTTCATGTCAAAGCAGGGCTACCAATGCTTAAGCTTTGATTACCGGGGAATTGGATTATCTAAACTAAGCGGAAAAGGCGCAAACGCTGAACTGGCCCATTGGGGGAGTTTAGACGTTGAAGCCGCGATTATTGCTGCCAAAAAGTTATCCAAAGAACATAAGGTTGATGATTCTGAGCTCTATTACATGGGGCACAGCATAGGTGGGCAACTATTAGGTTTAGCACCCAGTTCAGCCAGCATTAAGGCCTGTATGTTTGTAGGTGTCTCGGCCCCTTATTGGAAACGCTGGCCCTACCCTAGAAAAATATTTATGAATTTTGTGTCTTATGGAATATTGCCGGTATTGTCGTTTGCCCGAAATGTATTTCCAGCCAAGGCGGTTGGTTTATCAAGCATTAATATTCCGGCAGGTTGCGCTAGTGATTGGGGCAAGTGGATGCGGGACCCAGATTATTTGTTTGGCAAAAAATTTAAACTAAACCTTTCTGGGTACGAAAGAATAAACAGCCCAATATTAAGTTTGTGTTTTGATGATGATGACTTTGCCCCACACCAAAATGTGGAACATATATTGGCATTTTTTAGTAATGCCGAAACACAAAACCAATTAGTTAAGCATGGGGAAGTTAATTTGGGCAACATTGACCATATGGGATATTTTAGAGCCAAGTTTGAGCACAGCCTTTGGCCAATGAGTTTGGATCATTTTGCCTTAAGCTAACCCCCCCCCCTTTACTCGTTGAATTAGGTTGTGCTAATGGTTACTTTTCATTAAATTTAGGTAATTGTAATTAGCATTTATAAAATGAATAAGTCACTTTATTTCGTCCACTAAAAATATTGGCTGGGTGTAATTTAACGAATTAAAGGTTACCAATTAAGCCTATTGCATTATATTGGCTAATTACATTTCCCTTTCTATAGAATAGAAGGTATTTAAAAAAACATTTTTTTTGACTGACTTTAACACTATAGGAATTAAGTATGTCAGGTGGAAACTGGAAAGATATGTATCAGGCTGCGGAAAATGGCGATTTAGAATTGGTACGTTACCATCTAATAGAAGGCGTTGATCCTAACTACCAGCACCCCGAAATTATGTTTACTGCATTATTTTCGAGCATTCGAAATGGACATGCCGATGTGGCTTCTTTACTTATAGAGCGAGGCGCTGATCCCTGTTTTAAAGTTGACTTTAAAAATATGAACGCATGGCAAACGGCTAAATATTATCAGCGCCATGACATGTCATCCATTCTTGGAGAAGAACCTAAAACAACCTTAGGTAGTAATTTTTTTAAAATACTACAAAAGCCTTTCAAGAATCTATTTTATTATTAGCAGAGATGTCCTAAATATATAGATGACTAACTTATTTCTTATTTGCGTTATCAATATAACAACTAAATTGAGTATTACCTTCAAAGGCAAGCCTTGTATTGCAGGCTAATTAACATACAAGAATTAGCCCTATGTATGTTTCCACAATCCATTGTTACATCACTTATTAGTACTGTTTTTCTTGCTCATTATTAATTGGAACTGGCGCCACTTATATTGATTCTGAATATAACGATTAAGCTTGGTATCTCCCCTCTCCTTTATTACACACGGTGGGTGTTCATTATATTTAATTTTTTCTTTTTCACCATTATTTTGTTTTTGGTATATATCAAAAGTACAATCTGTTTCAGATTGTATGAACTCTGCTTGATAATCCATTCCAAGCTCAGGTAAAAAACTAACATGGGCAAAACAAAAGGTATTTAGTATTCTAGTTTTACCATATTCATGTGTTTTTGTTATTTTTGTTCTAGCGGGTAAATAAAACCTAAACTCTTCATTAGCAGGCACTTTAAAAGTTAGCTTTTTAAATGGATTTTCATCATTTCCATATTCCTCATATGGCCGATCAATAGCATGATCTTTAGCTACTGAACAATTTTCATCAACCATATCTCCATTGGCAATATAAAGCTCAGGAGAGCCATTAATTAAACCGTCAAGAGTAAATTTTCTAGGACGTATATTATCTTTAAAATCTACCACCAATGTAGCTACATCTTCCCCAGCTGGTTCTGTATAGTCAGGTAAACTTCCTCTTGTAGCGCATCCAGATATAAAAAACAAAGACATCAGTACTAATACTTTCATGTTCACCCTTCGCTATAATTTTTAGTTTCAATAATTAACATGAAATTTTACATTGTGATTTTAAACTAAGCTAGGTCTCATCCTAGCGCTCTACTTTCTATAATACGTATTCATGAATATAAAAATTCTACAATGGCAACAAAGAAGTGTTCGCTTGATTTACACTTAAGCATCAATCAAGAACTCTAACGCCTTGGAAGATTTTGTAGGTACCATTTCAGTAATCTCATAACTTGCCAAATTTTCTTTTTTAAATGGATCTTGAGAAAGTATTTGATTTAGTTTTTCACGATTTTCAAGCGTTGCAATGATAACACCACCAGTGCGAGGATTTTTACGACCAGAGAGTTGAAAATAACCCAGATTGTATTGCTTATCTAAGAATTCAACATGCTCCGAAATAAGTCGATCAATTTCTTCAAGCGGCGATGTATAGGTAATTGAAACTATAAACAAAATGATTCCTTTCTTTAAATTTCACATAGATACAATATTTAAAACATTAGAACCCGATATTGCGTTATGCCCTTAAGTTAAAGACACAAGCTGCGTCCACACCTACATGAACAGTTTATTATGCAATATTCCGATAAACATAAGTTCCACCAAGTAATAGAAACACAACCGACACTTTAACGATTACTAATGCTTTTTTTCAGATACACCTTTTCTCTTAAGGTAAGGAGAAAGAAATCCATAGCCAAAAGAAAATGCAAAAACTGTGATGGCACCAATAGCGTAAGCACTATCACTAATTCCGGTTATAGCTTGACTCATATATAACTACCTATTATTTAATACTTACTACACAGAATGCTTCAAGAAGAGGCATCTGTATCTTGCGCGTCTTTCTTGTTTGGTTTGTTATGGCTTGGCGCTCGTTCGAACTGTCCATTTTTTAGATAGTAGATAACCTGAGATATAACACTGTCATTTTTCATCATGAAGGGATGAGTTACAGGCATTTCCAAGTGATCATTCATTCCATCTAATTTGGTTCGCTCAATAGAAACTTTTCCATCATCTGTATTCGGTATAAGTGATGATAATATCCAGTTGATAGTCCAATTCCCAGCAATGATACCTAGGTCGAAGTTTGCCGGGCCAAGAGTATTTGGCACACTAAGATGACCCGTGCCAAGCTGTAAACCGGCATCGCCATTTATAAAGTGAAAGCCTGGCATTTCACCTAACTTATCCACTACTTCGCTGCCTTTATTTGGCGGCCCTAGCATAACCACTCTGCCCAATTCAGGGATTGTGTTAACACTTAAATACTGTCTAACTAAAATACCACCAAGAGAATGCGTAACAAAATTTACCTCTTCACCAGCTGGGCATTTTGCCAGTGCGGGTTTAATGGCTTTATCTGCAAGAATTTCAATTGGATACTCTCTAGAGGGGTAACCTAGATTGACGGCAATATAACCGCTATTAGAAAGGCGCTGTTCCATCTTCTCCATCGAGCTTTCTGATCTGGCCAGACCATGTAGAAGTATTACGCACGATGAATGGGCCTCAACGGAAAGAAGAGTAAGTAAAATGAGTGACGATATCTTCATACTATTTATCCAGTACGTTTTTTATAATTGTTCATGACAATAAGCTAAACAATACAGGATACTCGTAACTGTAATAGCGACACTTATTGAAACTAAAAAGTATTAGGTCTTGCGTTATCCCCTTAGGAAAAAGACAAGACCTGCCCCGTAGCTACTGGTGTACCCATGGTATTTCCTTAGACTTAACCTCAAGGAAACTGTGGCAGGGACTACTTGTATTATACCGCTATTATCTTGAATATCTCTTTTCTAATAGGGTTGAAAGCTTTGTTTGTGAATTTAATTCCTTTAGCCGCTAAGAGATTGGCGACACTTTCGCCCTTATCATTCCTCATGCCAAATATTTCAATATCTGTAAACGACATACGCTCAATGTTGCCTGACGCTGCTATTAGGTGAGCCACTGAATTGCCTCCGGCTCCGACAAGCATTAAGATTTCCTTGTCGGTAAACATAAAACTTTCTTGCTTAACTTTGCACAGCGCCATTGCATGGGCAACGCTATTACAAGAGTCGCCGTAATTATTAAGTATGCTCTTATCCGTGAACACCTTACCTTCTTCGGCCAAAACGTGACCTAGTGTCACAGTTTCATTGAACCTAATAACCTTCCGGAAATAATCCCTTACGCTCAAGGTTTCACCCGAATTATCTCTGTATATTAATTTCCGAATATCAGTACTGAGAGGAATAATCCTATTAAACTCGGTCGCCTTTATTGGTGCTGGCTTGGTGGTCGCCTTTATTGCTACGGGCTTAGGGCTCGCCTTTATCACTGCAGGCTTCGGGGTCGCCTTTGTTGCTGCGGGCTTAGAGCTCGCCTTTATTGCTGCCGGCTTAGGGCTCGTTTTTATTGCTGCAGGCTTAGGGATTGATTTTGCCTTGACCTGGGGTTTATCAATGCCGTCAAATGCAGATTTAAGTTGATCTTCTATCGACAGCCCAGCATTGGGGTTAACTTTAGATTTATTTATTTCCAATCTAAGCTTGTCTTCGTTGAAATCCAAAACACTATCCTTTAAAAATTGTAACTATTCTCAGCGGCTAAAGAAACAGCTGATGGGGTCAAACAGGTGATGGGGCAGGTTTGTATTGTGCCCTCAGGCAAAGCCCAAGACCTGATCCAGTGTATTTCTACATTTTGTCTATAGATCAAGAATATCTTTATACACGGTAGATTCATTAATAATATTTAAGTCATCAAGACCCAAAACACGGTTGTATAATACGCTCTCCGGATTAGAATTCATTGGCTTTCTGTAATGGAGAAGCCCAACTGTTTTTGTAATCATTTTTCTCAACCCTGGGTGTACATTTTTTATATCTAAAAATTTTGGCTGTTGTTTTCTTGAAGTACGAGAACTTGAGTGTACAGCGTAATTCAGTCCTTGACGTTGAGCATAAGCAAAACGCCAACTCTTACCTTCTATGTACATATCACTATGCGTAACACCAATAAATATAGCTTTTTCATTTTGATAAACGCTATCAAATGTTTCTCGCATTAGAGTAATGAGCTCTTGAGCGATAAGTTGTTTGCGTTCGGAGTTATATACTTTGGAACTATATGGAAGAGGAGGAGTAATACCAATATTTAAATTGAATACGTCTTCATAATAAGTTGCCAAGCTAACAATATACTCTGGTGCAAGTGGGCCTATAGGAACGAAATAAATATCAGCAGATGTCTTTTCAAAATCACTTACATCTTTTTGGCTTGTAGTCGAACAAGACGACAAACATATAATTGCCAAGCATATTATTAATTTACTAATTCGGTACATATTTATCCTTTTGCATAACGCCAAACTAAGTGGCGTGCAAAGCACGTCCAAAGCTTGAGCGCCTTATTAGGTGATCTTAATTAATTATTTCTTGGGAAAATCATTAAGTTTATTATTCCACACCATAATAGCGGGTGTGGATCGTTTTATCTTTAAATCCAACTCCAATTGGGAGTACTGACTTACTCGTGTAGGGTACTCTGCAAATTCATACACCCAGAGCTGTTTACCTAAATGTTCATCAAAATCAGTCTTCACAGGAGGGAAACTCCGATTTCGAAATGATGCCACTAGCTCTTCTTTCATTTCTGGAACCCGCAACTGGACATCACTACCATCTTGTTTTTTCGCCAAGAAGCCTAGATCAAAGAATCCAACAAGCGTAATAAGAAATCTATTTCCGAGCTGAGGAACTTCGATCATTTACTCAGCTAACGCCCGCGAGTCCAGCATAGCCCGCAGTGGGGTTGTGCATTGCATTGTTATACCTTTTTTTCAATTATAATATTTACAACCTTGAAAAACCTTTTAAATAGATATAATAACATTACTCCTCCCCAAAACATTGCACCGTATGGAAGTTCAGAGCTCCTTGCAGAAAGCGTTAAAGTACTGGCAAGGAAAAAATACGATGCTAGTGAGCCAAGTATGACAACCTGTGATGAAATTCCGAATATTAGTAAATTCTTCATCTTATTTGGCTCCTTGCATTTTTTATTAAAATACAGATAAAGCTCTAATAAGATGAGGGTTAATATAATATTTGATAATACGAATACTATTACTTTCATATAATCCTAATTAAATTAGGCATGACGCCTGCCATAAGAGGCGGCATGGGATGCCATCCAGTCCACGTTTTTTTGTATGCGAATTATTAATGGCTTTGTTAATTTTATTTTTTTATACAACCACTATACAAAGGTCTTGTATCTATAGTTTTCCCCTTTTCACCTTCAGTCTTCTCAATAATTCTGATTGCGCAATACGAAGAAAATGACAAGATAATAGGGTCATAGGTCTTATCTTTTTCCAAATTCATGGCGGCACTGCCTTTACAGAACGTTTTATTTGACCTCGACCTAACACTTAAAAAGAAGTCTTCACCAGCTGGCACGTGGACTAAGCCTTTTTGACTATAGCTCTCTTCTTTAACTCGAGAGGGCCTTATAGCACATCCATTACCATCAAGTTTTCCAATGTGGAATGTTCTTGTAGAGGAGCCATCAATCTCTGGTAGCATAAGAATCGCGGTGTCGCCTGATTGAGGCTTTTGATAAGGAGCAGAGCAGCCGACTAGGGCGAATAACAAAAAAGTAGTAGTAAGTTTTTTCATTGATATTCCATTTATAAAAATTAACGCTTAAAGCATGGGCGCAGCTTTACCGCGTCCAATGCTTTTTCTTGTTAAATGTGCCGAACTCATAGATCTTTCAGCCATCCAGTTGGTTTTTTATCAATATCCCAATGATAATTTATGTTCTCTATATCATTTATATATTGAGCTTTATCTTCTTCAGTCATCCAATCAGGCTTATCTTCGTACGCTTTTAACTTAGGAAACTTAGATTCAATTTCCTTAGGTGAACGTGCATCTATGAGTAGCCATACGCCACCCATACCGTAGTCATAAACTACGAGATAAGGTCTATTGTTACTGGACAGAGGGCGTGTTTCATTAATACCGCAAGACATAAGCAGCATTATTGCGATGATTGCTAGAACTCGATTCATACATTTAACAGTTTATTATACGTCGCTATGATGTCTTTTCCGGAGACGCCTTTTCGCGACGTGTTTGCCAGCTATTATTTTAAAGCCCGCTATCATGGCGTCCACATCTTAATTGGTCAATAAACGGGGGCTTTTTTTACGTCTATCTTAAAATTAACTTGCACTCTAATCCTTTGAAAAATGGACGTTTTTCACACAAGTCCCCTTTACCCGTTATTAATCAGTTTTGCCTTGTTCCCAACTTTTACGTCTCTCACTAGCATAGGCACCTGAATCACGGTCTTAGCGACACTTATTCAGGGTGTTATCGGTGAAAGGTGTCTTAATATCAATTTGTTTTGTGAATATGACAGGAAAATAGTCAGGATTTTGAATCTTTTACCAAACCAAATTAGCCAAGATAACAAAGCGCGACGTTTTGTGACCTTTATTGCAAAAGCCAAATCGAATATATAAATGACCAAAGGCCACAAGGGGAGTATGGGGGTAGAAGGGGTCTCCCCTTCAAAGGAAAAACATCTAGCTTAAGTCTTACAGCAATCCCCTCCCCCAATTAAAACCACTAAAAAAGGCCAAGCGCCAGCTACTTAAACCCACGACTAATGGCCACCACCAATTTCTCCTTCATCTCAGCACTGTTCAGCGCCTCAAACGCAGGATACAAGGTGCGCTCTTCATAGTCGTTATGATGTTTTAACAACTCACCCAATAATTGCAAAGCACTGGCTTCCATACCGTCACTTAGATCTGATTCCAAGTCATCTAGGTGCTGCTCTATCTCGGCGTGTTGCTCACGTAGTAATTGCGTATGCTTCATATCATCCACAACAACTTCTTCACCTGCTGCCTCACTAGCAGGCTCTTCAGCCGCCATCTGTTCATTTCTTAGCTCTTCATAAAGCGGAAACAAGATTTTTTCTTCCCAATGCACATGTCGCAGCAAACCGCTTTTAAACAGCTTAAACAATAGCTTCTGGCTCATGGGCGGTTTTTCTTTAAGCACGGCCTGCAATACATCGTCGTACATCTGGTCTATGCGGTGGTGATCGTCTTCTAGTAACGCTTCTACAGTGATCTGCGGGGTGCTTACATTTTTTGTATTAAGTTGTTCAGACATGCTGGCCTTCCAATAAATTTGCCGACCACACATCCAATACGCTGCGCGCGGGCTTGGGTAAAAGCTCAATATCAAATTGGTCAATTAGGTTTTTTATCTCTAGGCCCAGTTCGGTGTCGCCACTTATTAATAAGGCGCGATTAAAAAACAAGGTGTCTGGGTCTACTTTTTGCGAGGCCATTAATACACAGGCTTCCAAGGTGGCACTGAAGGTGACATCGGGTTCTGGCTGCCCGTCTATCATCACCAACTTATCGTTACCCTTGGTAAAGTGCCAAACCACGTTTACATCTTTAATTTCTACTCGCGCGACCTTGCCTTGCATGAAGTCCATGTCGCCTTGCTCGATAAATTCTCGCGCCAACAGGTTCACGCCGTGCAGTACCGCCTGGTTTTGCATGGGCTTGGGCACTAACTTGCGGGCCACTTTTAACAAAGGGTCGGCCTTACTCACCAACAAGCTCGCCGCCCGTTTAGGTATAGACCCCAACAGTGGGCTGGCCTTATTAAGCAATTGCTCTGAGGTACCGCCGGATATAGCCCCCAGCACTGGCCTGGCCTTATTTACCAACAGGCCTGCAGCCAGTATCGGCAAGGCTCCCAATAGTGGCCTGGCCTTGCCTACCAATAAAGTAGTAACTCGCATGGGTAATAACATTTGAGGGTTCCATAAAACAAACTAGGGCCAGTTTAGCCAATCTATATTTTGTGGGTATTAATCGAGATCAAGGAACCGTGCTTCTGGTGCTTTTAGCCCCTAAAGGCAACTTGGTCATGGCGATTCCCCAGTATTCATCAAGACAGAGGAACCTCACCCTATGGAACTTTTGGCCCCTGCCGGTAGCCTGGCTGCCTTAAAAGCCGCGGTAGATGAAGGCGCCAACGCCGTGTATTTGGGTTTTAAAGACGATACCAACGCCCGTCACTTTGCCGGTTTGAACTTTAACGAGCGCCAACTTAACCAGGGTGTGCAGTATGCCCACAATAAAAATGCCCATGTGCATGTGGCCATTAACACCTTTGCGCATCCCGATCGGGCACAGGTGTGGTTTGATTCGGTCAAACATGCCCACGACATAGGGGCCGATGTGCTGATTGCCTCGAACATTGCGGTACTGGAATACGCCGCCACCCATTACCCCAATTTAGAGTTACACCTGTCGGTACAGGCCAGCGCCACCAATGCCGCCGCCATTAATTTTTTCAAACCTTTTGGCATTAAGCGCGTGGTACTGCCCAGAGTATTGTCGTACCAGCAGGTCGCCAATTTGAAAAAAGACACTGAGCTTGATTTAGAAGTGTTTGCCTATGGCAGCTTGTGCATCATGGCCGAGGGCCGCTGTTATTTAAGTTCTTACATGACCGGCGAATCTCCCAATACCGTAGGCGCCTGTAGCCCAGCCAAATACGTGCGCTGGACTGAAACCGAACAAGGGTTAGAGAGCCGCTTAAATGATGTGCTCATTGACCGTTTTAACGACGATGAAAAAGCAGGCTACCCCACCCTGTGCAAAGGGCGCTTTGAGGTAGATGGTAATTTAAGCCACGCTTTGGAAGAACCCACTAGCCTTAACACTTTAGAGCTGCTGCCCGAATTGTATAAGTTGGGCATTTGTTCGCTCAAAATTGAAGGTCGTCAACGCAGCCCGGCTTACACTCGCCAAGTCACCCGTGTGTGGCGCCAAGCCATTGATGCAGTAATGAAAGATGCCGATGGTTTTAAAACCCAAGAGAGCTGGAATAAACAACTGGCGCTGTTATCGGAAGGCTCACAAACCACACTGGGCGCTTACGCGCGCAGCTGGCAGTAGCCACGATTTATAAAAGAATGGCACTTGCCCTTAGAAAGTCTACACAGTTAAAAAATAGGATTTATCCATGAAGCTATCACTGGGCAATGTATTATTTTTTTGGCCCAAGCCGACCCTGCTGGATTTTTATCAACACGCCAAAACCAGTATTGCCGATACTATTTATATTGGTGAGTCGGTGTGTTCTAAACGCCGTGAATTAAATTTAAGCCAATGGCTAGAACTGGGCCACGATTTAAGCCAGTGCGGTAAACAGGTGGTGCTGTCCAGTTTGGCCTTACTAGAAGCCAAGAGTGAACTGGCGGTATTAAAAAAAATATGTGACAACGGTGATTTTTTGGTAGAAGCCAACGACTTTGGCGCGGTGGAATTATTGGCCAGTAAAAACATTCCGTTTGTAGCCGGTGCTGCGTTGAATATATACAACCAACACGATTTAAATTATTTGTATAAAAAAGGCATGCAGCGCTGGGTGGCTCCGGTGGAATTAAGCAAAGACTGGTTAATGAAAACCGTAGAAGGTTGCAAAGAATTAAACATTCACAAAAAATTTGAAATTGAAGTATTTGGTTACGGTTATTTACCGCTGGCCTATGCTGCACGCTGTTTTACCGCACGCTCGGAAGACCGCCCCAAAGACCAGTGCAACCTGTGCTGCATTAATTATCCACAAGGGCGCGAAATTAACAGCCAAGAAGACGAAACTTTATTTGTGATGAATGGCATTCAAACCCTATCGGGCAAGGCTCAAAACTTAGTGAACGATTTACCGCACATGCAAGACTTAGTAGATGTGGTGCGCATTAATCCCAGTAGTGTGGAGTCGTTAACCTGGCTGACCTTGTTTAAACAGAATATGCAGGGGAATGCGCCGCTATCTACTTCGGGCTACTGCAATGGGTATTGGCATAAGATTTCCGGCATGGCCCTTGTTTCTTGAGGCTATTTACGTTGGCTATACTGCGTTGTACGATAAAAATAATATTGTCATTTAGTACACTAAACTCCTCAATTATTTTTATCGTACGCCTTGTCTAGCCTGCCTCAATTACGCCTCACAGCATAACGATGTATTGGAATTAAAAGAAAACCAAATTTCCAGTTACGTCCCCTGCTAATTAGCAGCCAATTAAGTCTGTTAGGGGTTCGCCTTTTTAGCGTTTATAAAAAGTTGGTTTGTCATGTATAACTCTTGTTTGGTTAAACCCGATTTTTTAAACACTTGTTCGTAGTCTAGGTTAAATACTTCTTTGCTAATTTTGTTGTCTTTAAAGTGAAATTCTATGAACACTGGCACACTTATTTTTTCAAACTGCTGCTGTGTGATTGACGGCGCAATAGTGGGGGTAACGCTCACCGTTCCAAAGGCCAGCATCAGGTTGTCATTAAAAGCGTGTTGATCAAGACTCACGTCATAATCGGGAAACACATTAAAAAATAATTCCAACTGCTGCCGCGCTTTCTCATAGCCTATGCCTTTGGCGTTTAAGGATGGGGTAATTAACTCTACCTGCGGATGGTAGATTTCTAGGGATGCATCAATGTCCTGCTGATTTTTGGCTTGAGTTAACTGAGTGGCGAGGGCAAACATTTTCTTATGGCTGATCATATTAGGGCCTTTTCATTGAAAGTAATGAATTGAGAGCAGCCACCAGCTTAGGAAGTTTTGTCCCTTGTATTAAGAGTGAATTTAGACCTGTTAAAGGCCAATTTGTACAAGATTAAGCTTTCTGGCTTTATCCACACTGCAATGTAATCTCTTATCCGTATCAGCCGCTAAAAGGTCTATATTGACACTATGATTTTGCCTTGTTTGTGGCAAAATCATTCACTCTTATGGCTCCTCGGGCGGGTATCATGACTGTTACTACACAAAAGGTGGCCATTGTTGTCACCGAGCGTTGCCAGGCTTCCAGCGTGTTTGTTGTTACCGATCTGCTTATGGCCGCCAACTATGCCCTGCAGCAATATTTTTCGGGTGACATTCCCTTGTTCGAGTATGAACTGGTGGGCATTAAAAGCCGTGTGAAAGCCTATAACGGCCAGAATATCGATGGCATCGTACCTGCGGCGCAGTGCCAAGCACCCGATATTGTGATTCTGCCCGGGGCCTTTGAATCTATCTTGCCCGAAAAACAAACCCAAAATCAGCTGGCAAAGCTCGAACCCATTTTTAAGCATGTGCAATCCTGGCATGCAGCTGGGGCCTTAATGGCCAGCGTATGTACCGGCAATTTTGTACTGGCCTCGGCTGGCATTGCTAAGGGCCGCCCGTTATCTTGCCATTGGGCATCTAAAGATACGGCTAAAGCCTTATTCCCCAAGGAAGTGTTTGATACCGATCAACTGGTGATAGATCACGGCGACATGGTGAGTATTGGCGGAGCCATGGCCGTTTCACAGCTGGTGTTGTACCTCATTAATCGTTTGCATAGCCGCGAGCTGGCTTTGGCCACCGGCAAGTTAATGATGGTGGAATTAAATTTTGAAAATCAAAGTCGCTTTGCCATGTTCCGCCCCAACCACCAGCACGGCGATACTCTGGTAAGCCAGTTACAGCAGCACATAGAAGAGGATTACCAGCAGGAACTTATGCTGAGCCAGTTTGCCAATAACAATGGCATAGGTGAGCGCCAGTTAGCGCGCCGCTTTAAAAAATCCACAGGCGAAACGCCGTTGTCGTATTTGCAGCGTTATAGAGTAGAGCAGGTAAAAATTGCTTTAGAGAGCTCCCGAACCCCGGCCAATAATTTAATCTGGCAGGTGGGTTATGAAGACCCTACGTCGTTTAGGCGCCTATTTAAGCGTTTTACTGGGTTAACTATGCTGGAATACCGAAAGCGTTTTTCAATTCAGGTTTAGTACACCCGCCATTTACTGTCGCCAATACATAAGAGAATACATAAGAGAAAACATTATGATTGAAGCAAGCTGCCATTGCGGCAATGTTAGCCTTAGCATTAAGCAAGACCCTAAGTCTCTTATCAGCTGCAACTGTTCTATCTGCCAGCGCTTAGGGGCTTTATGGGGCTACTTTCTACCTAAAGACATCAATATAAAGATAAAACAAAGCCCTACTAACACGTATCAATGGGGGGATAAAAACATCAATTTCCAGCATTGCCCCCTTTGCGGCTGCACCACCCATTACGTTCCCACTAAAGAATCTGGGCGCGAAAAGATGGCTGTGAATTTTTCTATGGTAGATAAAGACGTAAGTGATGCCATTGCGGTTAAACATTTTGATGGGGCCAAAACCTGGAAATTTATAGAGCCTAGCGCCAGCCGTTAATTTTGTGCATTTGGCCTTTTTAAGGCACCAATCTCATTGAGGTAGGTGAGAGTGGAAAGGAGCCTTTAAAGTACCTAGCGCCCTCGTAACTTTGGCGTAATTCACGTAGAATGCTTCGCTCGCTCTGTACATTAAATGAGCAATTCCAATTTGTCTCAGGAACACCCATGAAAAAAACCATCGCCCTTACCCATCCAAAGCTGAATTCCGACAGATTGGTTGATTCTATTAAGCACGATGTTAAGAAATACGTTAAAAGAGAACGCAATAAGGCCTTGCCTGAAGGTTCTGACTACTGGGATTTCGATTGCAAATACGGCAATACAGAGGCTGAAGCGAAAATTGTTCACCTGAAAGAAGTTAACAAGTTTATTGATGAAGCCGTAAAACAGAAGCTGGAATCTTTCTATTTAGAAATTTTGGCCAAGCCTGCACAACGTGGCGGCATCGAAGAGTAATTATTAGTAAGGCCTTCATTACCCTTAATGAAGGCTTTGTTATTTCCCTTATATTGCCTCCTCGGTTTTACTTCGAAAACAAAACTACTCTGTAATCATAATTCCCGCCAAAAACCATAAATTAACATGGCTGGGCTTAAGCGTTATTTGCTAGTTGAAAATAAAACGATCATCGCCATTAGGGCAACAATCCAAACGCCGCTCATTACTTGCCAGAAAAGAAGTGGACTGCTGGTGAATTCTTTCTTGGGGTCATCCCGCAAGAAGTCACTATTGGGATATTTTAAATCGCCGATAAAGTCCTTCATGGTGAGATAGCGTTCGTTTAAATCAAACTTTAATCCTTTCTCCAGAGCACGATCAAACCAGATGGGGATAATAGGGTTAAATTTATCACTGGCAATATACCGCAGTCGGTCGTAGTCCATATTGGTACGGCATTCATCTATGGCATCACTGTAGGGTAATTGCCCGGTGAATATTTCATAACAAATGGTGGCCAGTGAATACAAGTCGCCCTGACTACCAGAGTTACGCCCCTGTAAATACAAAGGGTCGGCATAACTGGCGGTACCCAGTGCGCCTTCGTGGCGAATGGGCACAAAGACTTCAGCAGCCCCAGCCACAAACACTGAACCAAAATCTACAATTTTTATTTTATTGTCGCTGTTAATCATAATGTTAGACGGGCGCAAATCCTGGTGAGTACTGTCATTTTTATGAAAGGCCCACAAGCCTGCGGCAATTTGTTCCACTATGTTGATCGCCAAGGTCGCGTCGGGCTGCGGATTATTTTCAATCCATTCCTTTAAAGTAATGCCCTCAACCCAGTCTAATAAATAATATAAGAAATGCTTTTCTCTATTAACCGTAATTACCTTCACTACGTACGATGAATGAATGCGTTTGCCTATCCATTCCTCTTGAATGAAGCGATCTATGTAATGGTTGTCTTGTTCAAAGTTTACCGATGGGGTTTTCATGACCATGATGCGCCCACTTTCGCTGTCTTTTACTTTATACAGCTGACTGCGTGCACTGGCGTATATTTCTTCAATGATTTCAAAGCCATCAATTTTATAGCCAGGTGACAGCGCCGGAGGGAAAGGTAAACGCGTAAGACGGGTATTAAAATCATCAATGCTTTCCATGTTTAAGCTATTAATAATAACCACCACTGCACTGATGTTGTCATCACTGCCGGCTTTACTGGCAGCCTCCCCTAGCAGTTGGGATATTTCGGTGGCATCTTTTTTTTCAGCTAAACCGGCTTTCATGATACTGCTGATTTCAGCATCACTTAAAAAACCGTGCAGTCCATCGCTTGAGCACAATAATATGTCGCCCACTTTTATCGGTACTTTTTTGTAATCAATATTAAGTTTGTTATCCATGCCCACGGCCCGTGCTAAAAACTCCTGAGAATCGCTGATGGATATAGTGTGGTCATGGGTTTGTTGAGTTAACTGATGGTCACGATAAAGATACACGCGACTGTCACCTACGTGAAAAAGATGCACGGTGGTGGACTTAATTACCGCTGCACTAAAGGTACATAAATACCCTTTACCTTCTACTTTGAAGTCGTGGCTTAAGCGATAAAGTTTTAAATTAATGGCCGAGAGAATTTTTTCGCCGCAATGGCTCACACTCCAAGTATCGGGTGTGTCGTAGTAATCGGCAATGAATTGAGAAACGGAGATCTCGCTGGCTTGTTTACCGGCTTCGGCGGTACTAACGCCATCGGCCACCAGCGCACACACTCCTTTGTTTAATAGATCATGTTGATTGGTGGGAATAAACGCCCCCACGGCATCTTCATTTTCACGCTTCACACCCTTAGTGGTGTAAAGCCCTGCATCAACCTGAAGTGCCTGGGTATTGTCCATGGTTTTCCTCAACTCTATTTAAGAGCTAGCCAACATCAATTAAGTGTACTGTGCCATCTTCGGCTACTTCTGCAATTTGCCCTTTGGGTTCATCAAGGTACATGGCAGCAAAAAAGATTACCGCAGCCGATGCCGCTATCACCAGGAAGAAGGTGCTGTAATCTACAAAACTTAACACGGTTAAATATGTCACTGCGCCCACGTTACCATAAGCACCTGCCATACCGGCAATTTGCCCAGTCATGCGACGCTTCACTAAAGGCACAATGGCAAACACCGCACCTTCACCAGCTTGAACAAAGAAGCTACAGCACATGGTGGCAATCACAGCGGCTGGAATCCACCACTCACCATCAATTTGGCTTAATACTAGGTAACCCGCAGTCAGACCACCAATTAACACCATTAAACTTTTACGACGACCAAAGAAATCAGAGAACCAACCACCAGTGGGACGGGCCACTAAATTCATGAAAGCAAAACCCGAAGCCAACAAGCCTGCTTTTACCGGATCTAATCCTTCAAATGTTTCAAGGAAAAATAATGGCAACATGGACACCACTGCCAGTTCTGAACCAAAGGTTACAAAGTAGGCTAAATCTAAAATGGCCACTTGCTTAAAGCTGTATTTTTCAAGTTCAGGTACGCCTTCTTTTAGGTGTTCGTGATTCACATGCCAAATCGATTTGGTTTGCACCACAAACAACAACCCTAGAATCACCCAAGATATGTACATGGCGTTATCGGTAAATAAACCTACGCCAGCAGGAGAAAGTTTCCAAGCCAGTACCGCAAGGGCAATGTACATAGGCACATTCATCACTAGGTAAAAATATAAATCCTTCATGCTGGTCACTTCAAGACCACCAGATTTTTTAGGCTTAAAGTAGGTAGAACCTTTTGGAGTATTACGCGCTTGGGTGTAGTAAAAAAGACCGTACAAACCAGAGATTACCCCAGTTGATGCTAAGGCATAACGCCAGCCATCATCGCCGCCAATGGCCATGGCCAATGTTGGTAAACTCATAGCAGCAGCAGCACTACCAAAGTTACCCCAACCCCCGTAAATACCTTCGGCCACACCCACTTGTTTAGCCGGGAACCATTCCCCTACCATGCGAATGCCTATAACAAAGCCGGCACCTACAAAGCCTAATAAGAAACGGAACAAAGCCAGTTGCTCATAGGTTTGCGCAAAGGCAAAACCAAAACATAAAAATGAAGAGGACACTAATAAGCAACTGTAAACAATTCTTGGGCCGTATTTATCCACCAAGATGCCAATGATAATACGAGCTGGAATGGTAAGGGCCACGTTTAGAATTAACAGTGCTTTAATTTGTGCAGAGCTTAAATCAAAGGCTTCCTTAATAAAGACCAGCATGGGAGCGTGGCTAAACCACACTACAAAGGTTAGGAAAAATGCAAACCAAGTGATGTGCAGGGTTTTAATTTTCCGATCGCTGACATTCAGCAGATTGAGGTTGGAATTCTCGCTCATTTAGACCGCTCCAAGATGAATAACTGCACCCAGTTTTAACCTCCTAAATGAAAGACAACTTGATGCATATCAACAAAGCCTGCGCCCTTATCTCCTATTGGCCAGTGGCCAAAAACTAGCTACTCCCATTGGAATATCTGCACTAACAGCGTAAAGCCCCCAAAACCCATAAAATCTACTCAACAAGGGGTAGTACTATTTGAAAACTGAGTACTCAAAATATCTTTAGGTATATTGCTATTTACTTAATTTAAGTCATAAATAGTTATTCCTGAATAGAGAGTGTGATTGAGGGAAAATGAAAAACGATGCCAAGATGGCTCTGGCCATGTCTACCCTCACCTTTGCCGCCAATTTTTCCATTTGGACTCTATACGCGGTATTGGGCGTTCACCTTGCCCCGCAACTAAATTTAAGCGCCACCGAATATGGCATTCTTGTGGCCAGCCCCATTGTCACCGGTGCCTTGTTGCGTTTGCCCGTGGGGTTTTTATGTGAATATTATTCCCCGCGTAACCTGTTTGTATTACAAATGATGCTCACCTTGCCGCCCCTGTTATTGCTTAATTATGTGCACACCTTTTCGGGTTACCTACTGGTGGGATTGCTCTTGGGCATTTCCGGCGTCTCTTTCACAATTGGTATTCGTTATGTAAGCCAATGGTTTGAAAGCCACCAGCAAGGCCTGGCCATGGGCATATTCGGTGCGGGTAATGCAGGGGCTGCCATTACCTTGTTGCTGGCACCCATTATTATTGACCATTGGGGCATACAGTTTTTAGGGCCTTTTTTCGCTCTGGGCATTAGCATCATGATGGTATTGTTTATATTCATGGCCCCAAGAATTAGCCCGAACGTTAATGATGTACCCAAACCCTTAGCCTTTCATTTGGCTCCTTTAAAAGATCTCACCGTTTGGCGTTTTGGCTTATATTACTATTTTGTATTTGGGTCTTTTCTGGCGCTTATTCTTTGGCTGCCACTTTATTATGTAAACGTATATCAGCTCACCACATCACAAGCCATGGCCTGGACTTTAGTATTTGCCACTAGCTCTTCGCTGGTGCGCGCCATTGGCGGTTGGTACAGCGACCAAAAAGGCGGGCGCAGTGTTAACTGGAGCGTTTTTTGGATTTGCCTGATTTGCTTATTCTTTTTAAGTTACCCACCCACCACTATGGTGATTCATGGCGTAGACAAAGATGTGCATTTAAATATTCAGGTGAACCTAGGGGTGTTTAATTTACTCATATTTATTATTGGCCTGGCTCAGGGCTTTGGTCGTGCTTCGGTTTATAAAATTCTTCATGATTGCTACCCCAATAACATGGGCAGCGTTGGCGGTACTGTGGCCATGATTGGTGGCATTGGCGGCTTTACTTTACCGATTCTATTTGGGGTAACTGTCGACTTTGCTGGCGTTTACAGTGCGAGTTTTATGATGCTTTATGGCGTAGCCGCCACCTGCATGATTGTGATGTTTTTTGCGCTGCGCTCCGATACTCACAGGCGTCGAATAGAGCAGGCTCTGGATGATAGTTTTCTTAAAAAGATTCAAGACTCAAAACTAAAATAGCAAAACTTAAATATTAAAATATTCTATATACCCTGATGCGGTTTTTAAATTACTGCCAAAAAGCATTGTTTTTTAGTGATTTCTCCTGATTTTATATCGCTGATATAAGCGCTTAAAAACCCTAAAAATCCCATAAGTAAGCACTTATGGGTATTCTATTAATGGTTTTAATAACCCTTACATTTAAAAAATAGGTAGACCGATTTTTTATTGATCTCAGTCATATTTTTTAAAAAATTCTAATTTACTCTGAACTTATCAAATACTTATTTAAGTCAAACTGTAAAGGGTAAACCACATGAAAAAAACTCTACTGGCCGCCACTATTTCAAGCCTTGCCTTATCTTCAGCCATCTCGGTACAAGCCCAATCTCTGGATGATCTGGTTAAAGGCAGCACTCTGGACGTGAACTTTCGTTACCGTGTAGAAAGCGCTGATGTGGACGATGCCACCGATAACGATGCCGCTCTGGCCAATACCTTAAAATCTCGCATTACGTTTAAATCTGCAGATATTGCCGGCGTATCGGTTTTAGTTGAAGGGGACAATGTTCTACACATCACCGATGATTTTTATGATAAAGACGGTGCCAACACAGATAAAAACGACACAGTTCTGGATCAGGAAACCACACAAATTAACCAAGCTTATGTTCAATACCAGGCTTCAGACACCACCGTAAAAGTGGGTAACCAGCGCATTAACCTTGATAACCAACGTCACGTGGGTGGTGTTGCCTTCCGTCAGGATGAAGCCACCTTTGATGCCATAACCGTGGTTAACCAATCGGTTGAGAACCTTACAGTTGTGGCCGGTTTCGCTAATAACTTAAACAACATCAAGAATGAAAATATTGAGTTAGACATCACCATCTTGAACCTTAAATACGCAGTAAGCCCTGAACTATCTGCCAGCACCTTCTTTTATGGTGCCGAGGATACCGATGGTGAAACTCTAAACACTCTAGGCTTACGCGCAGTAGGCAGTGCAGCCGGTATTAATTACGAAGCAGAGATAGCCAGCCAGGAAGAAAGTTCAGCCGATACCAGCACTCTTTATTACAACCTTTCAGCTTCTAAAAAAATTGCCAGCGTGACCGCCAAATTAGGCTTGGAAGTATTTGGTAGCGACGATGGTAAGGCTTCTTTTGCCACACCTCTGGGGACCAACCACAAGTTTTTAGGCTGGTCTGATACCTATCTAAATGCTCCGGGAACAGATGGTATTCAGGACATTAACCTAAGCGCAGTCACTAAGGTAAGCGGTGTGAAGTTGGTCGCTCAATATCACAAGTTCGACACAGTAGAAGGCAGCGACGACCTGGGTTCTGAAATCGGCTTCCTGGCCGCTAAGAAGTTTGGTAATTACGGTGCCAGCTTAAAAGTTGCTCAATTCAGCGCCGGAGATGATGCTGCGAGTAAGGTAGATGCCACCAAACTTTGGTTAACCGGTACCGCCAAGTTTTAATTAAGGCGCTATTTCAACCCAGTTAACAGCCACATAGTGAAAACTTAAAGGCCCTATAGCTCTTGCTATGGGGCCTTTTGTATTTCAGTATGTGAACAAATAAAAATCAGCCTGGCCTTATGATAAGGCGCTTATATTTCTTGTCTAAGACAAACTAAACAAGAAGCTTGAACGCCAAGAGCCAATAAGACCTATCGGTTATATGGATTAGTACTAACGGGCTAGGGACTCGACAGCGCCCCCTTAGTCGGCATAAACTACTCAGATATGAGTATCGGCCTACCTATAGACCCATATTCAGTTACAGCCCAAATATTTGTAAAATGGGCTCATAATTAATCGTAGCTCTAGAGCGTTAGAGTTACACCAAGCACCGAGCTATCACTCCTAAGCCTTGTTCACATGAAAAGGTACGGAACCTAGCCGATGGGTTGCATTAGAAATGCTGCAGCCTCCCCTTATTTTGGAAAGGTGTCCTAGTGAACAAAACTTATGAAACGGGCTTACCCTCATGGGAGCCCGGTGCCCCATCGTACCTGGCATTACAAGACGGTCACGAGCGTGAATTCAGCTACCTGCGTCTATCCATCACGGATGTATGCAACTTTAGCTGCAATTACTGCCTCCCCGACGGTTATCAATGCGAATCTAAAACCACCCCTATTAGCCTGAGCGAAATTAAACAGCTCGTCACCATTTTTGCCAAAAAAGGCATTAACAAGGTGCGTATTACCGGTGGCGAACCCACCGTTCGTAAAGACCTGGTAGAGATTATCCGCACTGTTAAGGCCATTCCTGGCATTAAAACCGTGGCCATGACCACCAACGGCTACAAGCTAGGTGAGCACATAGCCGACTGGATTGATGCGGGACTAGATGCCTTAAACGTGAGCATAGACAGCCTCGATCCTGCCGTCTTTCACATGATCACCGGTCACAACCGCCTTAAGGAAATTATGGCCGGGCTGGACAAGACGCTGGCCTTGGGTCTTAAGACGCTCAAAGTGAACGCGGTTCTGCTTAAAAGCTATAACTTCAATGAATTTGAGCGTTTCCTAGACTGGATTAAAGACACGCCTATTTCCCTGCGCTTTATCGAGCTTATGGAAACCAGCGATAACCGCGAATACTTTCACGCCAACCACGTAAGCGGCGAAGAAATTCAGCAACGCTTGGAGCAATCGGGTTGGTTGCAAAAGATACGCGCCCAAAATGCGGGTCCTGCCATGGAATACCAACATGCCGATTATCAAGGCAGCATTGGCTTGATCATGCCCTACAGCAAAGATTTCTGTTCCACTTGTAATCGTTTGCGCATTAGCTCTGTGGGTAAACTGCATTTATGTTTATTTGGCGAAGGCGGCTTAGATTTACGCCCCTATTTGGCAGCAGGTCAGGAACAGGTATTAAGTCAGGTGGTGGATAAAGGTCTTCAAACCAAGCCCGAAACTCACTATTTGCAATCGAATAACACAGGTACTACTCGCCACTTGGCTATGCTGGGTGGCTAACGCGCCTGGCTATCTATTTGCGGCTATCTATTAATAAGAGTGCGGATCATTAAAGGATTGAGAATATGCAAACCATTAAGGGTGTGATTTTAGCGGGCGGTCAATCTAGCCGCATGGGCCAAGACAAGGCTTTGTTAAGTCGCGATCACAGAGACATGTTTTCTTACACACTTGAACAACTAGAAAACCTGAACCTTAATGGCATTGTATTAAGTCGCAACGCCCAGCAAACCGAACGCTTAAACTCCATGCCGTTAATTGTTGATACGCATTCAGAGCTGGGCCCCCTTGGTGGTATTCACGCTATTGTTCAACAAGTGAAAGCCGATGCTGTGCTCATTGTCCCTGTGGATATGCCATTACTCACCACCAGTGATTTGGAAAGATTGATTTCCGCTGGCCGTACTTTCCATTTACCTGTTTATTTTGAACAAAATTATTTACCACTGTTTTTACCCATTACTCAAGATGTACGTACGTATTTGGAAGATGTAGTAGCGGGTAAAAATGACGACCGATCGGTGCGTGGATTATGCAATCATTTTTCTGGCATACCACTGGCTCCACTTAACAAAGAACACCTAGTGAATACCAATACCCCACAACAGTGGCAATTGGTTAAGCAACAACTCACCACTAATTAATATCGGCTAGCTGGCCAGTATTTATGCCCACTTAAATTAAAAGGCATAAAGCACAAAATATTGCCCGGCAGCCAACTGACGAATTTTATAAAATTTAGGAGTAACACCCATGGGCCATTCAAAGACGGATGTATTTGTTCCGCTAAACCTTGCGGTACTTACCGTTAGTGATACTCGTAACGAAGAAACCGACACCAGCGGACAAATGTTGGTTGAGCGTTTGCAAAGTGCAGGACATACATTAAGCGATAAAAAAATTGTCATTGATGACATTTATAAAATTCGCGCCATCACTTCTCAGTGGATTAGCGATGAAGACATTCAAGGGGTTTTAATCACAGGCGGCACTGGTTTTACCGCCCGTGACAGCACTCCGGAAGCTATTATTCCGCTACTTGATAAAACCGTTGAAGGCTTTGGCGAACTGTTTCGTCAAATTAGTTACCAGCAAATTGGTACCAGCACGATTCAAAGTCGCGCCATTGCTGGCATGGCCAACAAGGTTATTATTTTTTGCATGCCTGGTTCCACCAATGCCTGTCGTACGGCTTGGGATGACATCATTAGCGAACAGTTGGATAGCCGTCAGGGGCCTTGCAACTTTGTCGCCCAGCTTAAACAAGTGGATCTTGAAAATTGTAAGAGCCGAGGTTAAGCATTATGGGTTTTACACATATCAGCTCCCAGGGCGACGTTAAAAAACTGCTAGACGTTACATTTTATTGCAAGAAGCGAGTTATATAATATGGGCTTTACACACATCAACGCCCAAGGCGAAGTTAAAAACCTGCTAGACGTTAAAATTTATTGCAAGAAGCGAATTATATAATATGGGCTTTACACATATCAACGCCCAAGGCGAAGCTAACATGGTTGACGTTAGCGAAAAAAACGTCACCGCCCGCAGTGCTCGAGCAGAAGCCTACATCACAATGGAAGCTGATACTTTAAGTATGATTCTTGATGGCAATCATCATAAGGGCGATGTATTTGCCGTGGCTCGTATTGCTGGCATACAAGCCGCCAAGCAATGCAGTAATTTAATTCCTTTATGTCATCCGCTTATGTTGTCAAAAGTGGCAGTGGAGTTTGAACCGCAACCTGAACACAATCGAGTACGCATAGAAACATTATGCAAGCTTGCCGGACAAACCGGAGTCGAAATGGAAGCGCTCACGGCTGCGTCTGTAACCGCACTAACCTTATTTGATATGTGCAAGGCTGTAGATAAGGCCATGGTTATTAGTGGTATTCGCGTTTTAGAAAAAGAAGGCGGAAAAACAGGACACTATGTCGCATGATTAATATTGTTTTTTTTGCTCAGCTACGCGAGCAACTTAAATGTGATCAGTTGAAGCTAGACATCCCTACCCCATGCAAGGTGAGTGATGTGCAGCAAGCCATTGTGAATGAAAACCCGCAGTGGGCTCAGTACCTAACAGACCGCGCTCTAATGTGTGCGGTGAATCAGGACATGGTACAAAGTGACACTATGGTTAACGCTGGCAGTGAAGTCGCCTTTTTCCCACCGGTTACCGGGGGATAACATGCCAGATACTGCCCACCAAGAATACGACTTGTTAAGCGTACAAAATGAAGATTTTGACGTGGCTTATGAATATGCGCAATTGCGTGAAAATAACAGCCAAGATGGCGCCATCGTTTTTTTTAGCGGTTTGGTACGAGATTTTAATCAGGGCAACGATGTCACCGGCTTATTTTTAGAGCACTATCCGGCCATGACAGAAAAAGCGTTGGAAAAAATAATTGTACAAGCCAAAGAACGCTGGCCCATTAACCGAGTACGCTTAATCCATCGGGTGGGTCAGTTGTATTTATCCGATCAGATTGTATTTGTGGGGGTCAGCAGTAGCCACAGGGAAGCCGCATTTGAGGCTTGCCATTTTATAATGGACTATTTAAAAAAACAGGCGCCCTTCTGGAAAAAAGAAACCACCAAGAAAGGCGATTGGTGGGTTGAGTCTTTGGAAAAAGATCAAAAAGCATTGGATAAATGGCAAAAAGATGAATAGGCAGATTTCATTAGTTTGCTTACTACTTTGTCTATTTCTGCCCATCACTTCCCATAGCGCCACTATTAAGGTGGCGGTGGCGGCCAACTTTAAACATACCCTAAAACAGTTAAAACCCGTATTTGAAAAACAGTTTGGCCATAAAATAAAAATCATCAGTGCCGGCACAGGCCAATTGGCCAATCAGGTATTACAGGGCGCTCCATTTGATATTTTTTTAGCGGCCAATAAAAAGCACCCTAATATATTGTTTGAAAAAATAAAAGACCGCCGCAAGCTCACCGCTTCGGCTTTGCAGGTTTATGCATTGGGGCGCTTAGCCTTGTATAGCCATAAACCTTTTTTGCAACAAAGCCTTCTAAAAGTATTAAACAAAGCAAATTTAAACAAACTGGCAGTGGCCAATCCCAGAATGGCCCCTTACGGATTAGCCGCTAGGCAAACCCTGCAATATTTAAAGTTGGATAAAACCTTAACACCTAACAAGGTTACTGGACAGAATGTCGTTCAGGTTTACCAATTTGTGCATACCCAAAATGTAGATGTGGGTTTTGTGGCATACTCCATGGTGAAAGATGCCCCGGCGGCACAGGTTTTATTGGTGCCGGAAAATTACCATGATGCCATTGAGCAAATGGGGCTATTATTAAACAATGAAAAGCCAAGCCGACAATTTATGACCTTCTTATCCAGCACAACTGCACAAGACATTATTCAAGCCCAGGGTTATAGACTTCCGGCCTTGGACACAGCAATTAAAAGAAAGGTGAACCAGGGGACTGTAACTCAAGGCGCGGCGACTCATTAATGGAAGCGCTCTTTTTAACCCTGAAATTGGCATTTTTTAGCACCCTTATATTAATCTTGCTGGCGACTCCACTGGCTTGGTGGCTGGCCCACTCGCAATTCAAAGGCAAGGCCCTCGTAGAGGCCTTGGTGGCATTGCCACTGGTATTGCCTCCTACTGTACTGGGATTTTACTTATTAATTTTTCTAGGACCGCAAGGCCCTGGTGGCTGGCTGGCTTCCTTTTGGGGAGGCAATACGCTGGCCTTTAGCTTTAGCGGTTTATTAATTGGCTCGGTTATTTACAGCCTACCTTTCGTAGTACAACCTTTGCAAAATGGTTTTCAGCTCATTGGGGTAAAACCGCTAGAAGTCGCCTATACCCTTAAGGCTTCGTTTTGGGATGGCTTTAAAAACGTGATATTGCCCTTAGCCAAACCCGCTTACATAAGTGCAGCAACCCTAGGGTTTGCCCACACCTTGGGCGAATTTGGTGTGGTATTGATGATAGGTGGCAATATTCCAGGGGAAACCCAGGTAGTGAGCATTGCCATTTTTGAAAATGTTGAGGCCATGGAATATTCCCAAGCGCACTTATTATCGGCGTTGCTGCTAATTATCTCCTTTACCCTGCTAAGCATTATTTATAAAACCCGCAAACAACAGGGTGCAGGTTTATTATGAAGATGGATAAGTCTAAACAAACCTCATTAGAAATTGATTTCAGCATTGAAAAAAAGCACTTTCGTTTAAAGGCCCAAGCCCTAATAAAATGGCAAAAACCAGGTATTCACGTGATATTTGGCAAGAGCGGTTGTGGTAAGAGCCACCTGTTACGGGCCATTGCCGGCCTAGAAAAAGCGCAGGGGACAATTAATTTTCAAGAAGTAAGTTGGCTCAATAGCCAGCAAGGAACTCATAAACCTTGTCACCAGCGCGATGTGAGCATGGTGTTTCAGGAAGGTCAGTTGTTTAGCCACTTGAACGTCATTGAAAATTTACAATTTTCATTTAAACGCTCCCATGCCAACCAGCAAGACTGGCAACATTGTATTCAGGCACTAAATTTACAACCGCTACTTAATAAATCGGTTTCGCAGTTAAGTGGCGGCGAAAAACAAAGGGTGGCTCTGGGTCGCAGTTTATTAAGCAAACCCGCTTTATTATTAATGGATGAACCACTGGCCTCATTAGACTGGGCCAGCAAACAAGAAATCATGCCTTACATTCAGCACATTTGCCAAGAGTGGTCCTTGCCCATCTTGTACGTGACCCACAGCTTGGATGAAGTAATGCAGTTAGCCGACAATGTAATTATGTTGGAGAAAAAAGATAACCAAAGCCACATTGAAAAAATGGGCCCGTTATTAGAATTACTGCAAGACGTGCAACACGGCTTTAACCAATCGGCTCAGGCTGGATCAATTATTAACGGCACCCTAATTGAAAGCCCCAATGAATTTCATAATCTCGATAGAATTCAGCTTAAGCAAAATATTTTATTTACCAATAAAAATAGCGGCATAAAAAAAGGCCCTATTCGCCTGCGTATTCAAGCAAGCGATGTGAGCCTATGTTTAAGTCAGCCCAGTGATAGCAGCATCTTAAATATTTTACCTGTCTCTATCTTGGATATTAGCCCACAAGATAATGGCCAGAGTCTAGTGCAACTAGATTTAGATGGGCAATACCTCCTGAGCCGAATCTCCACCCATTCTGTTGAGCGTCTTAATTTGCACACGGGTCAGTCTGTGTTTGCGCAAATTAAGGCTGTGGCCTTACAAAGGCCTGTGTAAAACCAGGCCGGGGCGGCATCTTTTAGAACTACAGACCAAGATATATTTTACTAATGTTAAAGACATCCGTTTGATGCAACATGGGTTTAATTAAATCTTTCCCGGCTTTATCTTTTACCTGCTTATTGGCAAACAAGGGCACATTGACTCCTGTGTGTTCCTCGTGACTGAAGTCATTGGTGGCGTAATTCATGGCCATCACGCCCCCTTCCCGTGTTTCAATTCGCGCGAGAAAACCAGGTGTGGCAATGGGGGCTCCAAAGGCCGAAAATAAGCTGCCATCAGGCACTATTTGTGCCGCCTGACCGTGATCGGCGGTAATCATCACCAGTGTATTACCCTGCTGTTTGGCATAGTCCAATGCCACCTGTACAGTTTCAAATAATTGCTGAGCTTCCCCTATGTGCCCACAGGGATTCCGTTTATGGGATTGCTTATCTATGCTGGCACTTTCAATCATTAAGAAAAAGCCCTTGGAGTTATCTAAACGAGATAACGCCAACAAACTCATATCGGCAAGATTTGGAGTCTGTTGTTTTTCAAATTCAGGGTTGTCCTCGCACTGCATCACCTCTGGCAAGGTAACGCTACCCAGATAACGATGGAATAAATGCAAGAAACTGTACTGAGGTTTTTCGGCGACACGCCCATCCGTTCCCTGCCAACGCACCGGCAAGTGTTTTTTAGCAAAGAGCCCTAGCAGCTTATGCTCTTTACCAATGTTGTTAGCCTCATTTAAACTTTTAATGATTTTAAAATCATTGTTTTCAGCCATTTTTAAAACGGTTTTATTATCTTGCTTAGCCGAGCTTTGTTGATCACTCTTTTCTGGAGCCTGTTTAAGAAATTTCTTGCCGCCCCCCAGTAATACATCCACATTTGAATTGACCAACTGTTCACTAATACTGCCCTTACCACCCAAGGCTTGAGTATCTTGATGACAATCAATCACAAAATCGCCATAACTTTCAAAATTCACCATTTGCTCAGGGCCCTCACAGCCGCGCATGTTTACATGACTATAAAATGCAGCGGGGGTAGCATCGGTTAAAGAGGCAGTGGTCACCAACCCTGTTTTAAGGCCCCGTTGTTGAGCCAGCTCTACGATGGTGGTGAAGTCTTGATCGGTGTTAGCGGAAGTAGAAATTCGACCGATACTGGTGATGTTACCTGTGGCCATAGCCGTGGCACTGTTGGCGCTGTCAGCCACGTAAACCGGCTGTGAGGGGTCTTCATTGCTAACGGTTAGTACCTGCACCGCTGAACGAATAGGCAGAGTATCAAGAATAGTTTGCCCTTGAGCCCCATGTAAATAATTACGCGCAGCCGTTATTTGCTGATCGTCCATACCATCGCCAATGATAAGAATGACGTTGGGAGCAGGGTCGCTAGCCAGTGATAATTGGCTTAAACCAGCCAATATTGAACAATAAAAAATAGTGCGAGATAAATTAGATATTAACGTCATAAAACCGCCTTTTTAGGTTGCACGGATTATAAGCTCAGGTAGGGGGTTTTTGGGAGACCCTAGGGCGTCATTAGGCAAATAAATATTGGCCTAGTGCAATAAATGGAGGGAAGAGACCGAGCTGACTATAATGGGTAAAGAGCCTGCTTTTTTACACAGTTCAAACACATAAGTGATGGCATGTTTAATAAGTGTATTGGAATTATTTAAAACTGAAATATTGTGACCTTGTTGTTTTCATAAAAGGTATTTATAGACGCTGATGCGAGACTGGCATGGTCATGTGAGGTTGTAATGTTTATAAGTGTATTAGAGCTGTTTAAGACTGGCATAGGCCCCTCCAGTTCTCATACCATGGGTCCCATGATTGCAGCCAATGCTTTTATGAAGCAGGTAGAAGGTTTTTTGGCTGCACAAAATGTCATTGAAAAACCAAGACTTCGTTGTACCTTAAAAGGCTCTTTGGCTTTTACTGGCAAGGGCCATGGTACGGACAAGGCCATCATTTTGGGGCTTAATCATTACTCCCCTCGTCAATTGGCCACTGAAAACATCCCTGAGTTGGTTGAAACTCTTTCAAAAAAGCCCTTTATCTCAGCCACGCCCAATGCCCCAACCCATACAGAGCGCGGGATAATATTCGACCCGCTCGCAGACATCATTTTTGATCTAGGCCCACCTTTAGCCGAACATCCAAATGGAATGATATTTGAGCTAATAAGTGAAAACGAACTCAAAAACGTACTCATAAGTGAAACCTATTTTTCCATTGGCGGCGGTTTTATCAATACTTTAAGCCAAATCACGCAGTTGGTGGCACCTCTTAAGATGATGCCCAATATTCAATATCCATTTGCCTTCAACTGTAGCGACGCCATGTTGGCAATGTCCCAACAAAGTGACTTGTCTATTGCGGCAATGAAAGAAAAAAATGAATTAAAGAATGTTAACCAAGATAAGTTAAATAACGGCCTAGATGGCATATGGGCCAGCATGAAAACCTGCATTGAAAATGGCTTAAATAGCGTAGGTATTTTACCCGGTGGCCTCGAGATCAAACGTCGCGCTCATAACTTGCATGGGCAGCTCACAACTAATCCACATTCAGCCAACCTCAATGATTGGCTATGTGCTTATGCCATGGCGGTAAACGAAGAGAATGCCGATGGCCATATGGTGGTCACTGCACCCACCAATGGTGCTGCCGGTGTTATTCCAGCCGTTTTATATTATTGGCTTAAACATCAAGGAGGTAACAACAGTCAGGTGCGGGAGTTTTTACTCACTGCTGCCGCCATTGGCGGCATTATTAAACACAAGAGTTCTATATCTGGGGCAGAAGTGGGCTGTCAGGGAGAAGTGGGCTCGGCCGCCGCCATGGCCGCCGCAGGATTATGCGCTGTAATGGGTGGCAGCACCGCACAAATAGAAAATGCCGCAGAAATTGCTTTGGAGCACCACTTAGGCATGACCTGTGATCCGGTCAAGGGCTTAGTGCAAGTGCCTTGTATCGAACGTAATGGTTTTGGAGCCATCAAAGCTTACACAGCTGCATCGCTTGCCATTCGAGGCTCAGGTAAACATTTCATGTCGCTAGATAACTGTATCGCCGCCATGAAGCAAACAGGTGAAGAAATGTCGCATAAATATAAGGAGACAGCCCTGGGTGGCTTGGCTGTATGCATTACTGAATGCTAAAAAATACATCTTGAAGATGTCACCCTCCTAATAAATCGTAAAGAGACTGCTTTAGGTGGATTGCATTACCGAGTGTTAAACCCTAAAGGCTCGGCAATTTTCATATTATGATTTTACAACTGTTCACCTGTTTGAGGAAAACGAATTACAAACTCAGTGCCCTTGCCCAATTCAGAATGTACATCTATTTCACCGAGTAGTTTTTGCTTCACTATATTGCTGACGATGCTCAATCCCAAGCCCGAGCCACCACTGCCCCGCTTGGAGGTATAAAAGGGTTCAAAAATTTTACGGCGTATATTCTCTTCCATGCCAATGCCATTATCTTTTACCTTCAAAATGGTCTCGTTATCAACATCCATCGCAGTGATCGTTAATTCGCCTTCTTTTCGCCCCTCAAAACCATGAATCATGGCGTTTAATATTAGATTGGTCAGCAGCTGATAAAAATCTCCTGAGTAAGAATCAAGCACTATATCTTCCGGTACAGTATTGATAATTTTAACTGGGTATTTTCTGGTTTCAGGTTTAAGACTGCTTAACAAGGATTCTACTAATTCAAATAAATAGAACTTAGCCTTATGCAAGTTAGTTTGATCTACCGCCACCTGCTTGAAGTTTTTCACTAGGCTGGCCGTTTGCCCTAAATTATTTTCCAGTAAACTAACAATTTCTTGTAATTCCTGCAGGTAACGCTTAAACAAACCTGTTGTTAGGGATTTGTCTTTCAGTGCTTTATCCATTCGCTCAACATTGTCTTTAAACAACGAGGTTGAGGTAATGGCAATACCCAGCGGTGTATTAATATCATGGGCAATACCGGCTACCAATGAGCCTAAGGAAGCCATTTTTTCTGATTCAATTAATTGATCTTGAGCCGTTTTTAAATGCAGCATGGAGCGGCTCAACTGCAAATAACTTTTCTCCAGATCCTGCTCATTTTGTTTACGCAGTTTCATTTCTTGTTCTAACTCAAAGGTGCGATCCGCTACCTTATGTTCAAGATTACTGCGCGCATCTTTTAATCGTGCCGACATTTTATTAAAACTTTCTGCTAGTTCATAACTCTCTTTATACCCTTCCATTTTTACTTCTAAATCCATATTACCCAAAGCAATAGAATGAGTGACATCCGTCAAGTTCATAAGAGGTTTAGCCACTACGCCACCCAAAACCCTTGCCACCAGCAAGGCCCCCACAGTAAGTAATAACAACACCAATATAGAGATATAAAAAAGTTGATCAAATACTTCCATGGCCTCGTCATAATCTTCTTTAAATACCATACCCCACTGCATGGAGGGTAAAAATCGTGAAGCCGCAATTACTTTAACGCCTCTATAATCCACCTCTACCGCTATGCTTCTAATACCACTAATGGCTTTATATAGTGGGTAAGGTAATTCACTAATAGGCAGCTCCCTTCCCACTTTAATACTTTTGTCATATCTTACTTTGGCTTGATAAGAAAAATAATCCCCATAGCGAGACGCCACCACCACTTCACGACTTCTCAGCGAACCACCGACATCAAGGGTGATTTTTTGAATAATTTCTGAATCTACTTGTAAAGCAACCACCCCCAACAACTTTCCATTGCGTAACACAGGTGCAGCAATAAAGGCTGCAGCTTCGTTACTAGGGGGGTAATACTCAAATGAAGAAGAGGATGCTTCTAAAAAAAATCGCGCCCGTTGCGCTACTTTATTCAAGCCGCTTTTTCGAAAGGGTCCGCTATAAATATTGGTAGAGAAATCACTTTCATGAGCTAAACTAAATACGATTTCTCCTTTTGGTGATATAAAAAAAACATCATAGTTCCCTCTTTCCTCAAAGACCTTAAAAAAGGGTCGGTATTTTCTTTCCTGCTGGTAATACTCTTCACTTTGTTTTTCACTATTTTTATACAGAGGAATTAAGGCATTTAACAATAACTCGCTTTCCAAAAGTTGCGACATCAGCTTTACATCGCTAATTCGCTTTTCTATATAAACCTCAACCTGCTCCACTTTTTTATCGGCAAATTGGGATAGATGTTCTTGTTCCTGTTGCAATAAAACATCTTTGAAGGAATTTAAATAAAAGCCGGTCAATACCATCACCGGCACCATGGCACACAGGAATATCCAAACAAACAACTTGGCCGACAGCGAAAACCTGTTCATGGGGACTTGATGGCCTCAATACGATTTAGCCATTCTTGCTTACTGTAAGATGATGGGAAAGGGGCTGGACGCACTGCGGTACGACTGCTCCAGACAATTTCAAATTGTCCATTTAACATCACCTGACCAATACGCACGGTTTTCCATAAGTGCTGCGTTTGTTTGTCAATGGAAATGACCCCATGGGGTGCCTGCATACTTTGATAACCCAGAGCCGTTATCACCTGACGAGGCACCACAGACCCGGCACTTTTAACTGCCTGCGCCCATAGATGAACACCGCTATAGGCCGCTTCCATAGGGTCGTCTATTACTCTGTGTTGACCAAATTTATTTTTAAAACTTTTCACAAATTTGATATTCTCTGGCGACTCTATACTTTGAAAGTAATTCCAAGCGGCATAATGCCCCTGCAGTAAATGTGCACCTATACTCTTAACTTCAGCCTCAGCCAGGCTGTAAGATAGCACCACCATATTTTTATCTTTTGGTAAGGCCTTAAAAAAAGCCGTATTACTATCACCATTAATTGTATTTATGATGAGGCTCGGTTTTTTAGCCAAAATATCTTTCATCACCAAGCTCACATCACTGCTGCCCAGAGGTAAATACATTTCACCCAAGGGTTTAATATCGCGATTATTAAGTAAGTCTTTAATGATTAGGTTGGCTGTGCGAGGAAAGACATAATCCGACCCCACCAGATAAACATCCTTGCCGATATTTTCCAAAGCCCAGTGCACACTGGGTATAATTTGCTGGTTAGGCGCGGCACCTGTGTAAACGATATTAGGAGACTGTTCCATCCCTTCATATTGAAGTGGGTAAAATAATAGGTGATCGTATTTTTCCATGACTGGCTTCACGGCTTTCCGACAGGCAGAAGTCCAGCAACCAAAAATTACCGATACCTGGTGCTGGGTAATGAGGTCTTCGGCTCTTACCGAAAATTGATCCCAGTTTGATTCACCATCCACCACGATGGGCTGTAACTTTCGGCCTAGTACGCCGCCTGCAGTATTCACTTCTTCAATGGCCAGCATGAGCGCATCCACCAAGGCCCTTTCACTAATGGCCATAGTGCCGGTAAGAGAATGTAAGATACCCACTTTAATGGGCGGAGACTCGGAATAGCTACAGGCACTCAACAGCGATACCAATACAGATATAGCCACCAATTTAGGTGACCAATACCTACTTAATATGCAAAAAAGCCTAGTTATTTTAGAGCTCTTAGATGAATACCAAATAAGCCCTCCCGGTAATTACAATCACCCAGTTTGGTTTAAGTTTGGCCTAATTTCTGGTATTCACCAGTGAGCGCGTATCAGGGGGAAGCCGCGGGTAAGGTACGCTCACAATCTGCCCACCAACAAACGGTGCTTTCAATGTAATTCATGAGGCCATCAAAGATTGGTGCCTCGGTTCGGGTTTCTTCTTGGTAACGCATGGCGCCAAATGCGCCTTCATTGGTCCAGAAATCTTCATTTAAAAAGTAAAAAAAAGTGGTGGCACCAGCCGCTTCAAAATTATTGAAATTTTGTACAAAGGCGTCGCTCAAGCGACTGTCTCTATTAAGGCTAAAAAACTTATCCACTACAGTTTGCCCAGCACCCGTGGTTTGCATGAAATTCCCCCCTTCATAGGCAATGAGCTCAAGATTGCGATCAGTTGCATAAGTGGCATGGGTAATGAAGTTTTGATTCAGTTCAATTAAGGACGACTCTGAATTAATGACATTACCTAGGGTAATTTCTTGCAAAATGTCATCCACACTCATGGCATCAAAGGCGGCCACGCTGTCTACATACAAGCGGTTGGGGCCAATGTAACCATTAATGGCCAGGGCATCGGCCTTGCTTGAGGCATTTTCAAAATCCAAGACATTCAGGGTGTAATCGCTTAGCGGATTAAATCCCACCAAAACCTTTATGAGGCGATCGCTGGGGTCGGTGATTTGATTATCCCAAATATCAAATATTTGCCCAGAGCGACGCGCCGTGTACTTGGCCACCTTTATTAAATCACTGTCGGTTGCAGGAATACCCGAGCCAGACTCTTCGGCTTTATCCAACGCATAACCATAAGGCAGAGGCGTCACCGGGTTAAAAATTTCATTGCCGTATTCTAAATACATTTTCAAATGATCGTTTAAACCCGTATTCACCAATTGTGCATACTGGGTAACGTAATCATCGCTGGCCATCATGGGCACATTTAAATAGGCATCGGCATTTAACAGGTTGGCAAAGGCCAGCGGGTATTCAATGGCAAAACCGTGTTCGTCATGAGTAAAGTTTTGATTTTGCAAAGACACCCGCTCACTCCAGTTCACCGTAGAGCTGTCTTCGGGACGTAACCATTTCATGAAGCGAATGGCTCGATACTGCTGATAGGTTGATGCATATAAAGGATGGAACACTGGCTTGGGCTGGTTCATTTGTGCGGCTGTATCAGTAAAACGATCCCAGTAAATGTCTTCAAAATCGTAACAGGTTTCATCCACTGCACACGAACCAGTGCCGCCGCGAGGGGTTTGGCAAAATTTAAAATAATCAAGCTCAGTCTCGCTGCGCCCACACATGCCACCAGGGGCAATTACGCGAATATTTTTAATATAATCACTTGCCTGTGAGCCAATGCGCAGACCTATGCCTAAATCGGTTTGTTGCGCCTTGGTAATATCAAAGGTCATGCGATTGAGGCTATTACTGGTTTGGGCCTGGCTGCCTTGAGTGTGTTGTACTTCTGGCTGCACATCCCAGCGAATGGATAAATCACCGTCGCCTTCCCATAACACCACATAAGTACCCTCGGGATAGTGCTGAGCCATGGAGCCAAAAATTAGAGTGTCGGCACATTCATTATTACCAAGGGACGTGATCCAGCCATTGCTATCGAGATTAAGGGCCGGGCCCGACCCCCAAGCATCACTGTCACACAAGTTAGACACCCAAGGCTGGCTCTTGGGGAATACATCCATTAATACCCAGCCAGGAGTCCAGGCGGCAAAGGGCGCAATGTTTACCGCTAATGGGGAATTGGCATTCAGGGTATTTTTGCCATAGTTATCCACTACCACCGGGTCAGGGTCGGTGTTGTCATCTGGCTCTTCATCTTGCGGCGTGGTGTTCTCGACCACTTCCACCGAATCATCAGAGCTGTCTAAATCTATGCAAGCACCCAGACTCATTAACATTACCCACAAAAAAACGATTAAACCGTGCCTTAACATTTAAAACCCCTTTTCTTGGCATTTATAAATACATGCCAAAGCGACAAACATGGATGCTAAAAGTATAGACAAAGACTTAATTTAAAGGCCTAAGCAATAGAATGAAACGTACTAAAAATAATGGGCATTATGGCAATATGAGAAATAATATGACCAGGGAGTTCACTCCCTAGTCAGGGGGAATCTAGGCTGCTTTCTTCTTGCTGGCTGTTGATGTTTTTTCAGGCATAGATTCACGCCAAATAGATTCTGCATTGTTAACAAATTGTTGTGTCATTTCCCCTAGCTGTTTGCCGTCTTCGATTATCTTTTGATTCAGTACCTCGGCCACTTCACTTTGAGAGACTGAAAAAGCCTGAAAACTCTCAACATCCTTAATGTCGATGGCCTTTCGGATTTGACTTATCCCCAGTTTTGAATAACTGGTCATGGCTTCTAATTGAAAATTAGCCACACTCTCCAAATTGCTCACCCATAGGGAGTTTAATTTTGCCAAGGGCTCAAACAAGCTCTGGGCCTGAAGGTTAAACATATTCATAAAATCGTCTTGCATTTTCTCTCTCCGGGAACGCATCAAAAAAGATCAATTAGGTGGGCCGATATTTACCATTTCCGAGTTAAGGCTAGACCAATCCTTTCATTTTTTCCCAGAGCTTATCCCAATCACTTATACTGTTTTTACTTATCAATTTACCTTAATAATCTTAAGGCTTAAATTTAAAAAAACGCTTAGGAAAAAATGCTTATTTTTCCTTAACCCACACAGACACTCGACCAATTTTAAGCTTTACTGCTTACAGATCTGTCCTCAAGGAATGTCCATGAACCAGCCAGTTACCTGCGGCCAAATGATGAGCCAGCCACTTATTATTTCAGATCTATTGGAATACGCTGCACGCCATCATGGTAACAAAACGGTTATTAGCAAACGCCTAGAGGGAGACATTCACCAGTACAGTTATATAGAGGCACTAGCACGCAGCAAACGGCTGGCCAACGCCCTGAAAAAATTAGGGGTACAACCAGGGGACGCAGTGGGTACTCTTGCCTGGAACGGCTATCGCCACCTTGAATGTTATTACGGTATTTCCGGCATCGGTGCCATCTGCCACACCATAAACCCCAGACTTTTCAGTGAACAAATTGAATACATAATTCAACATGCGCAAGACAGTTATCTGTTTGTAGATGCCTGTTTTGTTGAGCTGCTAGAACCTATCATAGATAAACTCAGTTCGGTGAAAGCCATAATAGTGATGATTGATCCGCAGCAGATGCCCGACACAAGGCTTGCCAATGTTATTAACTATGAAGAATTAATTACCAAAGAATCCACAGAGTTTAACTGGCCAGCCCTTAGTCCGAGTACTGCCGCTTGCCTGTGTTATACCTCGGGCACCACCGGCAATCCTAAGGGGGTATTGTATTCCCATGAATCCACAGTGTTGCATGCCTATGCCAGCCGTAACCCCGATGCCCTGAATATTTCAAGTGACTCAGTGGTGATGCCTGTGGTGCCCATGTATCACGTATGTGCCTGGGGCATGCCGTACATTGCTCCCATGGCCGGGGCCACTTTAGTGCTGCCAGGCCCGGGCATGTCTGGGGCAGATTTATATAAACTCATTGATTACAGCCAAGTAGATTTAATGCTGGGTGTACCCACTGTATGGCTGGGGTTACTTGAATATCTGGATCAACATGATTTTAAAATTCCTTCTGTGAAAACCGTGGGCGTGGGCGGTGCCGCCTCACCCCGTTCATTAGTAGAAGCTTTGGACAAACAACACGGCATATACCTGTTACCCATTTGGGGCATGACCGAAACCAGTCCATTGGCCACCCTAGGGGCCAAACACAAAGCCATGGATTCCATGAGTGATGATGAGCGTTATGACATTCAAACCACGGCCGGCAAAGCCATGTTTGGCATAGAGCTGGAAATTTTTGATGGACAAACTAATCAACCCCTGCCCCACGATGGCGTTAGCCGCGGCCTGTTACGAGTGCGTGGCCCTTGGGTAATAAGTGGTTATTACAAGAGTGATAAAACCGATTGTTTTATAAAAGATGAAAAAGGACAAGATTGGTTTGATACCGGTGACATTGCCACCCTAGATAAAGACAGCTATTTAAAAATTGTCGATCGCGCTAAGGATGTGGTGAAATCTGGCGGTGAATGGATCAGCAGTATCGATTTGGAAAATGCAGCCCTGGGTTGCGAGGGTGTGAGTGAAGCCTGTGTCATTGGCGTGAAACATGACAAGTGGGATGAACGGCCATTACTGTTTATTGTGAATCATGGGGGAAAAATAGATAAAGAAACCGTCTATAAATTTTTGACCAAAAAGGTTGCTAAGTGGTGGCTACCGGATGACATTATTTTTGTGAAAGAGTTACCACATACTGCTACTGGCAAGTTACAAAAGCGTACCCTGCGGGATGAGTATTGGAACTACTTAATTAATTAGTAAGATCTATGAGTAAATTAGTGGGTGAAATTAATACATCCAATTAACAGGTAAAATAGATAACTGAAGCCTATAAAGACTCACTAATAAAAAGGAACAACTAGACCAAAAGTGTCCAAATAATTCTGTACTATACTTATTATCAGCTACCACCCACAAACATAAAAACTCAATTAGATTGGAATATGACTAAAACCACCGCCCCAATTCCAACCAGCCTAGCCTCTATTATTTTAGTGCCTATTATACTTTTTTGCACAGCCTGCGAATTTTCAAAAGATCTAAACGTGCAAAATATTAAAGGTTATGAGTTTAGCCTGCATGATATTCAAGCGCATTGTACCGTCAAGCGCGACGGTGACAAAAATTTGGCCATTGTTTGTGGCAAGAAAAAATTAAACTCTTTGGTACACGGCTGTGAAGGTCAAGTGACAAAAGGCTTAAGTGATCCTAGATTTTCCTGCAGTGGTGGCTTATGGGTATTAAACAAAATCTGCTACATAGAAATGCTGGATACCCACAGTGGCAATATTAAATGCAAGACGGGTTAAAATTTCTATATTTGAAACACGTCCTAATATTCCTCACCCATGCTTTTTAATAAACCCTTTCACTAACGGCGCGATGCTATCCCTAAAATTTCGGCCATTAAACACCCCGTAATGACCCACATCTTTTTGCTCATAATGTTGTTTCTTGTTTTGCACTAATTTGCCACATAAATCCAATGCCGCTGCGGTTTGCCCTTTCCCGGTGATATCGTCTTTTTCTCCTTCAATGGTGAGCAGAGCAGTTTTGGTAATAGCATTCATATCAATGAGTTTACCTCTATATTCCATGGTGCCCTTGGCCAACTTGTATTCTAAAAATACCTTGCGAATGGTATCTAAATAATAATTCGCAGGCATATCCATAACTGCCAAGTATTCATTGTAAAACTGACGATGATCTTCGGCGCTGTCGCCATCGCCTTTTACCAAATCGTCAAAGAATTTAAAGTGCTTATTAATGTGGCTATCCATATTCATGCTAAGAAACCCCGAAAGCTGAATAAAGCCGGGGTACACCTCTTGCCCCACTCCTGAAAAATCATTAGGCACCTTACAAATGACATTTTTTTCAAACCATTCTAAATCCTTGTCACTAGCGTAGTCGTTCACCTCGGTGGGGCTAATTCGGGCATCCACAGGCCCCGCCATTAAGGTCATAGAACTGGGGGTGTTTTTATCATTCTCCATGTGCATCACCGACAGCGCCACAAGGGCTGGTACACAGGGTTGGCAAACAGCAATAACATGAACATTAGGGCCCAAGAAGGCAATGAACTCCATGATGTATTCAACGTAGTCATCAAAACTAAATGTGCCTTCACTTAACGGAACATCTCGTACATTGCGCCAATCGGTTATATAGGTTTCGTGATCAGGTAAAAACTCGCGCACGGTGCCGCGTAATAAAGTGGCAAAGTGCCCAGACATGGGCGCTATGATCAAAACCCTGGGTTGATCTGGCTGGTCGGTTAGACGTCTAAAATGCAGTAATTTACAAAAAGGTTTTTGGAGCACCACTTGCTCTGCTATGGCAACGGTTTGATCATTAATGGTGGTGCTGTCTAGCCCCCACTCAGGTTCTTCATAACTGGTGGTGAGACGCTCAAATAGCTCAAGAGAAGCCGAGGCGGTACGGTAAAATGGTGTGTTAGCAAAAGGATTTAAATCACTGCTGATAATCTGACGAGTGCAGTTGGCCATATGGTGCCAAGGGCCAACCATTTTCATGTATTGCGCATTCATTTCATACAACATAAACCACTCACCTTAAACGCCCATAAAGAGCCGTTCTCTTGAGGTTAGTCAATTTACGCCTAGATCGTTATTTTTAATTCTCCTTGGTAAGATTTAACAGATATTAAAAAGGCATTTCATTATCCTATATTTTTATATAAAGGTTTTCTTTTTAAATCGCATTACTAAAAAACCAACAGCAAAATTTTTACGATAATTAAAATAATGCCCTAACGTTTAATCAGTTTATTTTACTAAAGTAACGTCAGAAATCACGTAGTTCACCACCCACTAAAATAAAGAAAAGCATGCAACCTCCACCAATGAATAGCAAAACTACTGCCGGTACCACTTAGGCGTCTTGCCTGTCCAACGTTTAAAAGCATGAATAAAACTGGCCGACTCGCTATACCCCACGCACAAAGAGATTTGCTCAATAGTTAGATTAGTCGTTTGCAACATGCGAATGGCTTTACGGCTTAATTCCTCTGCCAGCAACTGCTGAAAGGTATAACCCTGCTCTTTAAGTTTACGGCGAATAGTGCGAGTGGTGGTATTAAACTGTACGGCTATATCCTCTAAATTTGGAATAAGCTCAACACTTTCTTGAATGATTTTCCGAATTTTTTCTACGTAGCCTCTCGGGCCAAGAATTTCTAAACGTTGCTGTTCACACTGCTCTTCTAATAGTTGGTGTGTAAGAGAGTTGGCTTGGGGCAAGGGCAAATCTAAATAGCCTTCATCCATAATAATATCGTTATAAGGCATGTTAAATTTTACTTCGCACTCATAAAACGCCTCATACTCTTCAACATTGGTGGGGCAGGAAAAATCAAAATGCATAGCTTTAAAACTGTGATGCTCTAAAGAGCGTGGAAACATGCCGCGAGTAGACACCATCACAAATGCAAAATCTCGCTCAAGGTAAAAACGGCGAAGATTTGCTAATTCATACTGATCTTTAAACCTTATGATCGCCCTACCCTGCTCTTTAAACGTCAACACATCAAAATGGGTGTAAGACAGCTGAATGTATTTCATAAAAAAATCTATGGCATCGCCTACGGTTTCACTGGAAACCGCCGCCAAGCCTATGGTGCCAAACGCACTGATTCGATAACGCTGGCCTGCTTTAAAGCCAATTAATGGGTCATCAATCGCCTCTAACATGGCCTGTACAAATTCAATGTCTTGTTGCAAGGAAATGTGGGCTTTGGGATTGGTAAGCAGCTCGGCAGCAATACCCGCCTTAGCCAGCATGGGCTCTGGCGGCAGGCCATAGTCTTCCACTAATTGGGCCAGTAACGACACACCAATAATAGATTGCTGATGGTTTAGAGTATGAATATCCAAGTGGGCCATTTAAACCGTTAATGTCCTAAATAATCAATTATATTACCTATTGGACCATAACAAAAGATTACCAACGCCCTAAAATGGATGAAGATTCAACATAACCATGCACTTAAATCAGGTGCAAAGGTCTTCCATAAAAATAAATAAGGGGTATTCATGAAAGCTTGGAACGGATGGGGTGACGAAAAAAATAACTTTGATTTTGCATTAAGTGAAGGCTCACGCAATTTCATTGAAGCGCGTATTGGTAAGGGCGAAGCGTTAGGTATTGCCACCCTTGAAGACACCGTTAAAAAAGTTCCGGCCACTCGCGCGCCCGCTCACCCACTTATTGATACCGATGCTGAAACCCGTTTACGTCATTGTCGGGGTCAAAGCATTCCCGATTGGTTAGCCATGCGCAGTGGAGACTTTGGTGTATTTCCTGACGGGGTTGCCTTTCCTGAAACCACCAAACAAGTAAAAGAAATTTTAGCCTTTGCTAAAGAAAAAGATTTAATTGTTATTCCTTACGGCGGCGGCACTTCTGTATGTGGCCACATTAATCCGGAGAAAGGCGACAAGCCGGTAATCACAGTGTCTCTGGGACGCATGAATAAGTTAATGGCACTTGATAAAGAAAGCCAAATTGCCACTTTTGGTGCTGGTACTCTGGGCCCTGAAATTGAAGAACAATTATCTAAAGAAGGTTACACCCTTGGTCATTACCCACAATCCTGGGAACTATCCTCTATTGGTGGTTGGGTTGCCAGCCGCTCAAGTGGTCAGCAATCTTTGCGTTACGGGCGCATTGAAAAAATGTTTGCCGGTGGCCACATTGAAACCTTGCAAGGCCCCTTAGAAATTCTAACTTTCCCTGCGTCATCTGCGGGTCCTGATGTGCGTGAATTATTCATGGGCAGCGAAGGCCGCATGGGCATCATCACCGAAGTAAAAGTTCGTGTTATGCCCATCGCCGAAAAAGAAAGTTTTTACGTGGCGTTTTTCCCAAGCTGGGAAATAGGCATGCGCGCCACCCGTGAAATTGTACAAAACGGCATTCAGCTATCCATGATGCGTTTAAGTAATGCGGTTGAAACACAAACCCACCTTAAATTAGCGGGCCATGAAAAAATGGTAGGCGCTTTGGAAACCTATTTAAAATTCCGCGGTGTTAACGATGGCAAAGTGATGTTTACCTTTGGCACCACAGGCTCTAAAGCACAATGTAAGTCTGCATTAAAATTAGCCCGCAAACACACCTCCAAGCACGGCGGCGTATTCACCGGTTCGGCCATGGGCAAACGCTGGGAACACGCTCGTTTCCGCTCCCCCTACTTACGTCACGGTTTATGGGACATTGGTGTGATCGTAGACACCATGGAAACCTGCCTAGATTGGTCTAGCGTGAACGCCGGGTTGGCCGACATGGAAAGCAGCATTAAAACGTCACTGGCTGAATTTAATGAAGAAGTTCACGTGTTCACTCACTTATCACACTTCTATGGCCAAGGTTGCAGCGTGTACACCACCTTTCTTTTCCGTAACGGCAAAAACTATGACGATACCATGGCACGCTGGGAAAAACTTAAAGCAGCCGGTGCTGAAGCCATCGTAAGACACGGCGGTACCATTAGTCATCAGCACGGCGTGGGTAAAGATCACGCTAAATACTTACCCGCCGAAAAAGGTGAACTAGGTATTAGAGCCATATCTGAACTGTGCAATATGTTTGATCCAGATAGCCGTATGAACCCAGGTAAGTTAGTGCCTTAATATTAATAATTTGTGCCGTATTCATAGGTTTAAAATTTGAATACGGCCTGATTAGAACAATAGCAGTAGCGACTACTAAAATTTAGCCGAGGGTAAGATGAGTAACGAACAAGTTCCTTTCACTGATCGGGCACAACTTTTACAAGAGCTTAGCAACAATCCATCTCAACAGTGGGATGTGATTGTAGTAGGCGGCGGCATTATCGGCGCTGGCGTATTACGTGAAGCCACACGACGCGGCTTAAAAGCCTTACTTATTGAACAAAAAGATTTTGCCTGGGGTACCTCTAGCCGTTCATCTAAAATGGTTCACGGTGGTCTAAGGTACATTGCCCAAGGAGACATTAAACTCACCAAGCAATCAGTCACCGAGCGTGAACGTTTATTACAAGAAGCCCCAGGATTAGTTCAGCCTGCAGGTAATTATTTTTTATTGCGCAAGGGCCAATTCCCTGGACGTTTTGTCATGAGCATAGTGTTAAGCCTGTATGACTTTTTAGCAGGCCGAAAAGATCACCGCTTTGTAAACACCACACAAGTAAGCCAATCCTTTCAAAATATTAAAACCCAAGGTTTAAAGGGTGCCATTTATTACACCGACACCACCACCGACGATGCCCGCTTGGTACTAAGGGTATTGCAAGAATCTATTCAGGAAGGCGCTAAGGTTTTAAATTATGTTAAAGCCAATAAGCTTATTAAAAATGCAGGTAAAGTAGACGGCCTTGAAATTGAAGATGTTGAGAGCGGTGAAAAACTACAACTAAACGCGCCTGTTGTTATTAGTGCCACTGGTGCCTGGGCCGATGAACTACGCGCTGAAATGATTAACGAAAAACGCATTCGTCCTTTGCGTGGCAGCCACTTGATATTTCCTCATAAAAAATTGCCTATTAAAGATATTTTGATTTTAAATCATCCACAAGATAAACGGCCTGTTTTTGTGTTTTCTTGGGAAGGTTCTACCGTGGTGGGCACCACGGATTTAGATCATAAAGGTGGCTTAATCACTGAGGCAAAAATTACCAATCAAGAAGTGGACTATATTTTACAAATTGTACAAGAGCATTTTCCTAGTAAAAATCTAACCCGAAGTGATGTCATTGCCAGTTATGCCGGAGTTCGGCCGGTGATTGGCTCTGAAAAAAATAAGGACCCCTCTAAAGAGCGACGTGATCATGCAGTGTGGAGCGATAATGGCTTAATCACTGTGAGCGGTGGCAAGTTAACCACCTTCCGTATCACCGCATTAGATGCCTTAAAAGCCGCCGAGCCTTGGTTAAAAAATAAGGGTATAGAAAACGAAAACAACCGCGTGTTTAGCATTCCGCCATTACGAGCCCCAGCTAACTCTTGGTTAAGTCGCCTGGCTGGGCGTTATGGTAACAATGCTAATCCATTATTGGATTATGCAAAAGTGGGCGAAGAGAGATTAATTCCCACCACACAATTCTGTATGGCTGAGTGTCGCTGGGCTGCCAAGCATGAAACGGTGGTACACCTAGATGACTTATTGTTACGTCGCACCCGTTTAGGTCTTTTATTAGAAAACGGTGCACAGCAATTGCTTCCAGAACTGGAAATGATTTGCCAGCAAGAATTGGGCTGGAATAAAGATAAGTGGCAGCAAGAGGTCTTACGTTATCAAGATATTTGGCAACAACACTATAGTTTGCCCGCGCAACAAAGAGCATAAAATCATGAATAAAAATAAAAATTATATTCTTTCTATTGATAACGGCACTCAAAGTGTACGGGCACTAATTTTTGACCTAGACGGCCAGGTAGTGGCCAAGACCAAAATAGACATTGAACCCTATTTTTCAAAAAAACCTGGCTGGGCCGAACAAGAACCCAACTACTACTGGGAAATGTTGTGCAAAGCCTGTAACGATTTGTGGCCAAAACTGGATTTTGATAAATCACAAATTAAAGCCGTAGCATTGACGACTCAGCGCGCTACTATGGTTAACGTGGACAAAGAAGGCAAACCTTTACGCCCCGCCTTTGTTTGGTTAGATCAGCGTGAGCAACCAGAGTTAGATAAAATGGGGGCGGGCTGGAATGCGTTATTAACCCTTGCAGGTGAAAAAGACACTGTAAAATATTTTCGTGAACAAGCGGAAGCCAACTGGATTAAGCACAACCAACCCCAGATATGGAATAAAACACACAAGTTCCTTTTATTATCCGGTTTTCATACCTTTAAACTTACCGGTAATTTTGTGGATTCCACCGCCAGCCAGGTGGGGTATTTACCGTTTGATTTTAAACGCCAAGATTGGTGTAAAGATCACGATTGGCAATGGCAGGCGCTGCCCATTAAAAAGGCAATGTTACCCAAGTTAGTGCCTTGCGGTGAAGAATTAGGAAAAATCAGTAAACAAGCCGCGCAAGACACTGGCATACCCATAGGTTTGCCGCTCATCTCTGCCGGTGCCGATAAAGCTTGTGAAGTATTAGGTTCGGGCTGCATCTCGCCAGAAGTGGGCAGTTTAAGTTACGGCACCACCGCCACCTACAACACGACCAACCCCAAATACGTTGAAGCAGTTAAGCGCATTCCCGCTTATCCTGCTGCTTTACCCGGCGCGTTTAATACCGAAGTGTTGGTGCAAAGGGGATACTGGATGGTGAGCTGGTTTAAAAAAGAGTTTGGCTTACGTGAACAGCAAATTGCAATCGAACGCGGTATTGAGCCCGAAGTATTATTTGATGATTTATTAAAACAAGTTCCACCGGGTTCTATGGGGTTAACACTACAGCCCTATTGGAACCCAGGTATTCGTAATCCCGGCCCTGAAGCCAAAGGGGCCATAATTGGCTTTGGCGACGTGCATACTCGCGCGCATATTTACCGCGCTATTATCGAAGGCCTGGCTTACGCATTACGGGAAGGAAAAGAGCTGTCTGAAAAAAAATCTGGCATTAAAATCACTAAATTAAAAGTATCCGGTGGCGGTTCACAAAGCGACCAGGCCATGCAAATTACCGCCGATATATTTGGCATTACCGCCGAACGTCCTCACACTTTTGAAGCCTCGGCGTTAGGTGCTGCTATTAATGCGGCAGTGGGTGCTGGCTTATATGATAACTATGAAACCGCCATCAATAAAATGACCCACGACGGTGATAAATTTGAACCCATTGCTGAAAACCAAGCTATTTACGACAAACTTTATAAAGAGGTTTATCAAAAAATGTATGACCGATTAGGGCCGCTGTATAAAGCAATTCGTAAAATTACCGGTTACCCCAAATAGTCATTTATCAAGGGGGACTCATGGACAATAAAAAAGCCAGCGTATTAAAGCTGGCCTTTCTTATACAAGGTGTTAGTTCCTAATTAAGAGAAAAGTTTCTCTTCCAAAGTTTTACCCTTGATTAAGCGACGGTAGCGCCAGTTTTTATCTGCAAGATTTTTTAATAGAAGCTGATCAAAATCAGGAGTTCTTTGTCCGTCATAACCTATGACAAACTCATTTTTTTGCTCGCTTAATACCTGCGCCACACTTTGCATTTTAGAAATGCTTTCAATAAATAGTGACTTATCCACGTTTTCCAGTTCTATGGTGATAAAGCTTTGCGATACATCCTCGCTAACGTTTGATCGATAATTTATTTGTTGTTTAAGTTCACCCTGTTCAAGATGTAAAACCGTATCACAAAGGCGTTCCAACTCTTGAATATTATGTGAGCTAATTAAAAAGGTAGTTTCCCCTGCCAAATTTGAAATTTGCTGGCGAATATTTTTAGCATTACCAGGATCCAGCCCAGCAGTGGGTTCGTCTAATAACACCAGTTTTGGGCTGCCTATTAATGCCTGAGCGATGGCGGCGCGTTTGCGCATACCGTGACTCAGCTCCAAAGCCTTAACATTAAGTGCCTTGGATAAATCCATTAACTCCAATACCCGCGCCGCTTCCATTTTGGCTTGCTTGGCATTAAAGCCCTGCAACTGGGCAAAAAACGTTAACTGTTTAAGCACTGTAAAAGCTGGATCAAACTGCGCATCTTGCGGTAAAGCCGACACCACACCATGCAGCGCTCTATCCCCAGGAGCATGCCCTAGCAATTTAACCGAGCCACTGCTTGGGGAAAAATAATTGCACAAAATACTAAAAAGCGTGGTTTTTCCGGCGCCATTTGGGCCCACTAAGGCAATAGGGTCACCTGCTTCACACTGAAAGCTAACATTTTTTAAAGCCTGTTTTCCGGCGTAAGATTTACTCAGGTTTTCGCATTCAATTAACAAGCTCATAATGCTTTCCTCGCCATGGCAAATCGGCCAGCCACTAATAACAATGCACACTGCAATAGTGGGATATAGGCCAGAGTAAATTTCGCCATGCCATCAAGCTCGCCAAGCTTTGAAAATTGCATGCCCGGTACCAAAATATTTAACGGCGATAATATCGGCAGGTAATCATTAATAAGCCCTACCAGAATAGAAGAAAGACTCCAGAGCAAACCCGCGTAAAAAGTCGCTTGGCGCGATTGAGATACCCATACCGAAACCAATGCCATTAGCGCAATAAAGGGCAATAAAATAATTGCGATATTTCCAGCCGCCAGCAGCGCACTGGGCACCAACATGGCGTCCAGCCCATGTTGATAAGTAACGATAAGAATGAGCATCACAAGGCTAATGATGATAAGCGCGTACTGAATAAGCACTTGTGATAAAAAACGCCCAAAGAAAATTTCATCCCGTGAGCAACGTAAACTCATAAAACGCAAGGTACCCCGTTCACGATCGCTGCCGGTTTGGTTGGCGCCCACAAACAAACACAAAAAGGTAAAACCATATACGGCAATGTTTTCATAGTTTTTAAAGACCGCCGCTAACCAGGTACTGCCTTGCTCAGCACGAGCAACGGCAAAAGGAACCACCCCGTAATTGATCACTAAATACCAAAAGAAAGTAAACACGGCTAGGTATATAAGACCTTGACGACTACTAAAAACTCGAGACAACTCTAACGATATAATGACCCACACAGTGGAAAAAATACTGGGAGGATCTACTTGGGGGTGATTGTGCATGCGCTACCTAGTTTGATTTTTTAAAAGTGTTAATTTTTTAATATATAAGGGGGTAAGAGTGTCAGTCTTATCCTCTTTGAAAACAGTATTTATTTAAAGGTAAAAAGAATTTCTTGTGAAAGCCTTTAAAATTCAAGCTCTGCCGACTCGGTTACCTGTTTGGGCATATCTTTCTTTAATCGTACCCCCAAATCCTTAAATTTATGGGCCTGGCTTATGAGATTACCGCGCCCCTCTTTAAGTTGACTCCAAGCTTTGTCATAAGTGCCCTGCACGGTATTAAGTTGTATGCCTACTTTTTCCATGCTTTCCACAAAACCCACTAGTTTATCGTGTACTTTAGAGGCTTGTTCAGCCAATTGCCTGGCATTTTTATTCTGGCGTTCAATGCTCCATAAACTGGCCACCGTGCGTAAGCTGGCCAAAAGAGTAGTAGGAGTCACCACCACGATGCGCTGCTCGAATGCATCGTTAAATAATCCATCATCGTGCTCGAAGGCCACCATAAAGGCAGGCTCCACCGGCATGAATAAAAACACAAAGTCGGGGCTATTGATGCCAGGCAACCTAGCATAAGACTTTTTGGCCAAGCTCTTTATATGAGAACGCACTGCTTCTATGTGAGCCTTAAGGTGCGCCACTTTTTCGGTTTCATCACTGGCGTTTATGTAATCGTTGTAGGCATTAAGAGATACTTTGGCATCCACCACGATATGCTTGCCCTCTGGCAGGTTAATAATGACATCTGGGCGCAAGCGATCGCCCTCTTCATTGGTAATGCTTTTTTCTCGTACAAATTCTTCACCCTGGCGTAAACCAGATTTTTCCAATACGGTCTCCAGTACCAGCTCGCCCCAGTTTCCTTGGGTTTTTTTGTCACCACGTAGCGCTCGTGCCAAGGATGCCGCTTCGTGCGTAATTTGTTTATTTAAATTGTGCAGTTCACCAATTTGCGCCTTAAGTGCAGCACGATCTTTACTATCGTTCACATAGACATCGTCTACTTTTTTGCGTAACCCTTCCAATTGGTCTTTAAACGGCGTTAATAAGCTGTTTAGTCCGGCTTGGCTTGATTGACTAAACTGCTTTTGCTTTTCATTAAAAATTTTATTCGATAGGTTTTCAAACTCTTGACTCAACTGCGCTTTGTTTTGTGTGAGCATGTTTAGTTTATCTTGCAGGTTTTCTTCGTCTTTTTGTCGCGCCAATTGCTCCTGCTTTAGCTGGCTTTTTAAATCATTTAATTCTGAGCTGACATCGCTCAGTACTTTTTCTTTTTTCGCCAAATTAAGTTGATCTTGTTGGCGCTCGCTTAACGTGGCCTGGGTATGTTTTAGTTCACCATTGAGTTGGCGAAGCTGCAGCTGGTGTTGCTGCATTTGAGCTTGCGCCTGCTTTAATTGGTTTTGGCTAGTGTTTAATTGTTCGGTATTATTTTGCAAGTGAGCCACTGCCCGGGTTTGTTCGGTTTGGGCTTGATGACAAGACAGGGTCATATCATCCAAACGATTTTGTAAAAGCTGATTTTTCTGGTTAAGTGTGTTTTTTTCATCCAGCCAAAGAGATGCATTTTTTTGTGCTGTTTTTTTCTGAGCATAAAACATCAGCCCAGCGCCCGAGCCCAGGGTGATGGTGAGTAAAATAAATGCAATTTCGATGGGGTTCATAAACTCGTCACACAAAAACTGAAAGGAACAGTTTAACGAGTTCGGTAAAGGAAGAATAGCGACGGTGAAAACTAGCCTTAATACAGGCTTATTGCCCTATATTGCCCGTCCTTGGGCCAAGGGGATACTCACCGTTTGTGAATACCTTGCTGGTGCTAAATTGGCTTAACTATTTAAGCGAGTTAAATGCTACTCGCCTCGGCTGCTGGCCCCGCCTGGTGCGCCTAGGTCCAACCATTCGGCGATTAATTTTTGCTCATGAATAGACAACATCTGGCCATGTTGAGACCGAATCCCTAAGCGCTCTTGCTCGGTTAATTCGGGGCGGAATAACCACTGGTTATCATCCTTGCCAAGGGTAAATACATCAAAGAAGTTGGCACTGGGTAAGGCACCTTTAATGCTCATGACACTTTGATCGTAACAACTGAAACAATCACTTTCAGGTTCTAGAGAAAATGGGGCAGCCACATCTCGACGACAATGCTCACTGTCTACCGGGCTATACACCGCCGATAGATACATGTAGCTGGCACTGACATTAAATAAAGCATCATAGGAGGCTAAATTGCCCTCTACACGACTTTGCACGTCGCTAAGATTAAGCGAGGTAAACCCACGATTATCGTGACAATCGACACAGCTGTTGCCATCGCTGTCGCGAGTAGTGATTTCCCACAACGGCTTAATATGGTCTTTGTAGTTAATGTCGGCTGGGCAATCAATGCTCATATCTTGTTGGCAAGCGATGCTAACCGGTGCAGGGGTTTGTAGGCTGTCATAATTAATATCGACTAATTCGTTTAAGCGATATGGAGTAGGTGTCCAATTATCTTGATAGCTTAAAGTAGGCTGTAAATCTCCAGCACCACTTATATTATCAAACCAAGTTTCCGCCATGGTATCCCCTACTAAACTGGCCACAAGGGTTTCACTTGTATTAGGCCAAGGGCTGTTGGCGTTTAAGGCACCGTCGTTAACCGGCTCGTTTTCCATATAGCCGTGTGGTGCATCACTACCACTTACATGACAACCGGTGCACTGTTGTTTTTCACCTACGCCCGCTTGTAAAAAGCCCGAGTGGCGCTGCAAATAGTCATAAGAGAAGTCACCACCATTGGTTTGTTCGCTATTAAGGGCCTTGCCAAAGCGATTCACAACTTCAAAACTGTAATCCACATCGGCAGGGACTTTAAAAATAACCGAACCATCAGGTTGAATTGGAACGTAACCTTGAATCTGTAATTCATCAGACTCGCTGTCTTTGCGGGTGAGTACTCGTACAAAGCGTTCGCTGCGATCATCCATGGGCATTAACGCTGGCTGGGCCATTTCAGCTATACCTGGCAGACTTTGATCGATGCCATCTAAATCGTATATAGAGTGAATATGAACTTGAGCGGTCAGATCTGGCACGACTGGACAGGCTGGCAGTTCTGTTAATGGATCATTATCGCAATCTGTTGGATCTGTTGGATCTGTTGGATCTGTTGGATCTGTTGGATCTGTTGGATCTGTTGGATCTGTTGGATCTGTTGGGTCCGTTGGATCTGTTGGATCTGTTGGGTCCGTTGGATCTGTTGGATCACATATCACCTCTTCTTTATAAGTAATGATAAATGACGTGATTTTAGGGTCTTTGAAAAAGTTATACTCAGTCCCCTCTCTAGAAAAGAAACTGGCTCCAGTTAAATCTTCCCCAACAGGGCTTTGCGATGTAGCACGTACAGCAATGGTGAACTCGTCTCCACGGAACGGTCCAATAACACCACCATCTGTATTGTACCAATATTGGTAATCACCAATGTAATGTTGGCCTGATGCGTCGCTATTCACTGAGAGCAACTCATGACCATCATCAGATAGGATCACCTGATCAATTGAAACTCCTGCTTCATCAAGGTTGTTATCCGTGAATACCTCGAAGTACACCTTATTATCACTCTGCCCAGCTGCATCCTTGTTAAAGAAGAAGTATAAGAAAAGGTCGCCGTCATCGAGCTGACCACGGGGTTTAATCGCAGAATCATCACTGTATGTTAGAGCGGCATGCTCTACTTTTGACTCATAAAAGAAGATATGAGCTGAGCTATCCTTCGGCTGCGGAAGTGCATCATTGTTTTCATCTTCTATAGAAGTTGGATGCGCTGAATAACTGTAATAATCATAACTGGCATCTGGAGTATTTATTCCTTGGAATGAAGTGATATGCCCCAAGAACGCATCTTTGATCAGTTTATTTTGATTTTCTTCGCTTTCAATCGCCGACCAAATAGATAGCTTTTTGCCTGGTACACACACCTGCACATCGGCAACGGCTTCAATCATTACAGTGTCGGCTTCACTGAAATCTGTTCCATCATTAACGATTAGTTGGATCACATAAAAGCCTGCCTCTGGTAGTGACAGAAAGGGCTGTCCGGTTGTTTCGTCTGTCAAAATTTCCACATCGATTTCTGTTGGCGCACTGATCACCGTCCAGTTATAAGACAATGCATCACCATCTGCATCTGAACTGGCACTGCCGTCAAGAGTGACAGAATCTCCCACAAACTGTTCAAGCATATCCACACCAGCATTGGCAATCGGCGCATTATTGTCTGGATCTGTTGGGCACTCTGGTAATTCGGTTAACGGATCATCATCACAAGTTGGTTCAGGATCTATTGGGCACGCTGGCAATTCTGTTAACGGATCATCATCACAAGTGGGTTCAGGCTCTACTGGGCACGCTGGCAATTCTGTTAACGGATCATCATCACAAGTAGGTTCAGGTTCAACTGGGCATGTAGGCAATACTGTTAACGGATCATCGTCACAAGTAGGTTCAGGATCTATTGGGCACGCTGGCAACTCTGTTAAAGGATCATCATCACAAGTAGGTACAGGATCTACTGGGCACGCTGGCAATGCTGTTAATGGATCATCATCACAAGTAGGTTCAGGTTCTACTGGGCATGCAGGTAAAGCTGTTAACGGATCATTGTCACAAGTAGGTTCTGGATCCACCGGACAAGTTGGTAATGTTGTTAACGGATCATCATCACAAGTAGGCTCTGGCTCTACTGGGCATGTTGGCAACTCTGTTAACGGATCATCATCGCAAGTGGGTTCTGGTTCGATCGGACATTCAGGTAGTTCTGTTAAAAAGTCATCATCACAAGTGGGTTCAGGATCTATTGGACATTCTGGCAAAATTGTTAACAGGACATCATCGCAAGTGGGTTCAGGTTCCACCGGGCATTCAGGTAAAGCCGTTACTGGATCGTTATCACAAGTAGGTTCTGGCTCAACTTGGCACG
>JBALXQ010000001.1:0-81232 GCA_036960565.1 Bermanella sp. | reverse complement strand
GCTCAACTTGGCACGTTGGCAAATCTGTTAATGGATCTTCATCACAAGTTGGTTCTACCGGACATTCAGGTAAAGCCGTTAAAGGATCGTTATCACAAGTAGGCTCTTTCGGGCATTCAGGCAATACTGTTAAAGGGTCATTATCACATTCTTCCTCTGGCTCTGGCTCTATCACGTCATCATCAAACTGAAGATTCTCCCCTAGGTTGGGAAACCCCAGCGCAATCTCGGTATACACAGTGCCTTTTTTGGCTTGTAAAACTGGCATGCGGGTATTGTGTTCCACATCCATCACCCAAATTCCGTAACGAGATTCCACGCCTTCTAAACTGTCTTCCGATTCACAAGTCCTGAATATCCCATCTACCGATTTCATGCATTGCGACCAACTCACCAGCATACGCTCTGTCCCATCCCGGTAAGGCCAAAATGCGCTGTACCAACCATTTACCTGAGCGGTATCACTTGATAAGTTTAGCGCCTGTCCATTCACCGATTCCGGTTTTACATATTCATACACAGTACTTTGTTCAGCACTTGTTTCTGCACTAATGTCCTCACCTTCCAAGTTGCGACTCTGCGTTGCTTGCGGGCCTTTTAGTTGAACTATTTCACCGCCAAGCATAGGGTTTTGTTTGTTTTTCATGATGGCCAGAAGATGACCGTCACTGCCTTGAATAATGCCATCTACCTGTACAGACTGACCTTCTTGTGCACCTAAAGTGCTTTGATCATAAAGCGCAATTAACTCTTCGCCGTTGGGAGCCACCCGATACAAATTAAAACTCTCTTCAATTATTCCAGGTTCAGCGTCACTTGAGGTTTTGGTTTGCAAGCATTCACTTTGGAAATTTTCACTGTCCATATCCCCACAGCTGGTTTGCTCTTTCCAGCGCATAAACACCATATGCCCATCTTTCAAGGTGGTGCTTTGAATATCATCTTCGCTGCTTTGGGTAATTTGCTGAAGGTCTTGTCCTTCACGGTTCATGGAAAATAAAACCGTGGATTGATCGCTATTAGCAGGTTGGTTATCGCTTACCAAATGACGGTCGGAGGAAAAAATAATGGTGTCATCGTTGGTATAGGCGCCGCCCGTGTCATTGCCTAAATTCGTCACGTCATCATCGCTAATTATGCGATGTAACTTCGCGGTTTCAAATTCATACTCAAACAAATTCCAGCTATCAAGTAACTGACTTCCATGGACACTAAAAATTAGCAGCTTGCCATCACTTGATACATTCAAATCCTTTACATCGTAATCTTCATCTTTAAAAGCCGTCGCAAGAATTTCTACGTCGCTGGCATCCGAACTCACCGCCGCACGTACATATAATTTAGCGCCTGGGTTATAAGCGGAAGGCTCTAAAGAATTATTAATAAGTGCATCAATATTATTACTGTCACGACTAACAAATGCGAACGGAGTTCCAGCATCAATTGCAGATTGCTGTCCACTGTCTTCACCCACTTGCAATTCATCACCACATGCCGCCAATAGTAATAGCGTGGTCATTAATAGGGGGCGAATTATTGATGTCATTAAACTGCTCAAGGGGCAGTACTCCAATTTTCCATTGGCGCTATTGTCTCAGCTCATTAAAAGAGATAACGGCATGTGGTCACAATACCTAACAATTAACGGTGTAAATAAAACAAAAATGATACGAACTGTGATGAAGTTCAAATGCGGCTTGTTTATGTGGGGGTGCAATGAAATTAATGGAAGGGTTAATTTCATTACACACACTAGTGATTAGAAAACAAACAGGGATAACAATTAAAGAATACTTTAAAAGCCTTCTAAAGTTACAATTCTAAAAATGTGAGTACTTCCTTTCACTCAACCCCCTTACGGTATTGAGTGAACTTAATTTTTACGAAGGAAGAAAATCAAACGTATATTCAAAACTCCCCATATCGACGTCTTCTTTTTCAAACTGAATTCGTTGTATCTTGCTTAAAAGTGCTCGCTCTAGTTTTTTATCATCCAGATCACTGGAGATTAATTTAACCAAGCTTATTTCCCCCGAGGGGGACACCTTAAAACTAAAGACAAAACGTCCGGCTAAATTAGGATTTAAACGTAAGGCTTTATTATATATTGCAAACAGCGAACCCTTAGCCCGCTCTACCGTACGACGAATGCTCTGACCGCTACGAGTTTGTTTAATAGGCTGGTAAAACTGGGTTTCGCTGGGTAGGGTTACCGCCATGTTGGGGCTTTCTATGGTGCTAGACTGATGATCCATCATCGCGGCACCTTTGGCATTCACGGTAATATCACTGGCTTTTAAGCCGCCACTGGCCGTGGTGGCATTGTGTTTACCTAATAATGCACGACTACTTTTTTTCACCTTGCCACTATTCGATACAAATACATTTTTCTTTTGTAATTTCGATATATTTACCGAATTACGCATAGCGTTTAGTTTTTGTGAAAGCGTGGCCAAATTAGTTAAACCCTCCTTGGTTCCTACTTTAGGGGGTGCCTCTGCCTTAGCCCGTTTAATTTTAACAGCTGGTTTTTTTACTTGAGGTGCAGTCGGCTCTGATACTGGCTCTATTTTAGGCGGATCCAGAATCACCTTGGTCACCACCTTTTTAATAAGTTCCTGCTGAGGACTTAAATCCGGTAAAAATGGCATCACTAATAAAAAGACCATAAAAGGGATAATGACTTTTTTAATGAGGCGCTTAAATTTTTCCTGCTGCTCAATATGCTCATGCCAAGGCAAAACCATATCCAGCGCTAGGTGATCATGTTCAATACCGCTTAGATTGGCATTACTCATAGTTTATGCCTTGATTCCTAGGCTTATCTTTTAAGCGAATTTTTGGATAAGTGAATACACACATACTAGTAACTCACCTCCACCACGCCGTTCATTACTTGATTAACTGCCAAGGCAATATCACGAAAATTTTCCTGACTGCAGGTGGCCATGACACTCTTTAAAATTAAATATGGGACTTCCTGATCGCCCATTATCGTCACCGAACGGCCATTGGTCTTTTCAAACTCGGTTAACTCCCCCTGATCTTTCGCATAAATTTTTAGCACCTTAGCAAGCTCATCAACGGTTTTCCCCTTTACCTTTTTTACCAAATCCAAGCTAACGATTTCTTCATCATTAATGCTAATGGAGTCTTCACCGACAAAAATAAGTAGATCATTTTGAAACGAACTCGAGGCCTGTGAATCGGGCAGGGATATAAAGCTGGCCTTTTCAATTTCCTGACTGTCGCCACTATTCATTAACAAGAAAAAAACCAGTATGGTAAAAATATCCATTAAGGAAACCAGGTTTAATCCCGCTACTTTTTTCGATTTCTCACGCCTATCTAAAATCGTGCCTTGAATGGCCATATACTTACCTATTCTCTATCAGCGTCGCCAAAGCAGACAGTAAAAATATTCGCCTACTGATTGCTGTTAATTGATATGACATAGATTTACCTACTTCTTGTTGGCATCGCCAAGGGAAATTTCTGGAAACAACTCAACCTCAACCAGGCTCGCCGCCACTACCGTGCGATAAGATTTCACGGTGTCCATGGTATTAATAAGGGTTTGATAATTAAGGTCGGGGGCTGATAACACCAAAACATCCCGTTTATCATTCACCTTGTCTTTCAATGCCCGCAATACCTGAGACAGCATATTAAAATCATGCTGTTTGTCATCCAAATTAGGAATACTCTTAATTAATGAACCGGATGGAAAATAAACCTTAATGCCATCATTACGCACCATGATTTCCAACTGTGACTGACTCAAGGAATTACTCGCGCCGCCCCCTGCCAATTCGGGCAGGTTGATCTCCATTACCGTAACTTTAGTAAAGGTCATGCTCATTAATAATACCGGCACCAGTACAATCATTAAATTCATGAAACTGGTGACATCTATCTCAGCGTCATCGGTGCCTTTTCGCTTTATTTTGAAACTCATAATCCTTACTTCGCTCTGGGCATGCCCGCTTCAATGGCACGGTTTAAGGTCATGACGTTTAAGAATTTCACACCGGCCATTTCAATGCTGCCAATAATGGCGTTGGTTTTATTGGTTAAAATTGCATGAGTCACCAACAAGGGAATAGCGGCAATCAAACCAAAGGCGGTGGTGTTCATGGCCACGGAAATAGACAAGGACAATAACTTGGATTTTTCAGCCGGGTCGGCATTGGCCACGGCGGTAAAGGCAGCGATCAAACCTATTATGGTGCCCAGTAGTCCGAGTAATGTAGCCACGTTAGCCAGTACAGCCAGATACCCGGTACGCTGTTCTAAACGGGGTACCGTTTCCATCATGCCTTCACTCATGGCTTGCTCCACATCGGCACGCTGTTTGGTGACCTTCATCATATCCAAACCACACCCAATCATACGTGCCACTGGTGCAGTACTGTCGCGGGTAAACAATGTCATTTTCTCATGGTCATCGGTGCGCAGCAGTGGCAAAAAATCATCAAACGCTTTTAAATTACGTTTTTTTTCAATGTTTAAAAAACGCCAGCGCTCAAGGCTAATGGCCACCCCTATGGCCAGTACTAGGGCAATCGGGTAAATGAATATGCCACCATCTTGAAAAAACTTAGCGACTCCGGATAAAAATTCCATGGCGATACCTCTATACTTAATTTTTTAACGGCGCTCTTAATATGAGCGCCTTATAATTTTTAATATTTAAAACAGTTTGAGTGAACCAGTATTTATCGCTTGCTACGACCTTCCAGATTCATTTCTTCATAAATTCGCATGGAGCGCAGCATTACATCACGATCCACTGTATCAATAGTTTTTTCGTACTTGTCTTCCTGATTGCGATATAACTTATCGCCACTTCCTGGCCCCTGCCAGGACATAAAATAACTCACCGCCGGCTGCTCTTTATCACCCACAAAATGGCTTTCCAGCTTTATAGGCTCTTGCGCCCCTGCGACTAAACTTAGCGATATCGCATTGCAAAGAATGAGTCCTTGTGTGATCGCTTTCATGTGACTACCCCTCGGTCTTGTCAATATTCTTAGCAGGCTTCAAACTTTTCTTTGCCAATAACTTAATTTCGATAAAGCTTTCTTTAATACCGGTTCGAGATTTAACCTCATTGAGCCAAGCAATCACTTCTGGATTTTTGTACTGGGTTAAAAAAAGATAGGCCTCCATATGTTGTTGCCCTTGTTCGCTTTTATTAAGATACAAATCATAGAGTATGCCCAGATTTAGGTGAGCCTCAGGAAAGTCAGGCCACAATGCCAATGCACGCTCCAAGGTATTCTGCGCCAGATTAAAATCCCCCATAACTCGCTGTACCCGCGCCAGCGCAATATAGGCATTTACGTTTTCAACATTTATTTCAAGCGCTTGTTGATAGTCTTGCTGAGCTTGTTGCAAGTTTTTATTTTCAAAATTAATGTCTCCCAGCATCACCCAAGGACCTGAAATACTTTTATCCTTGTTGGTAATTACTTTAAGTTTTTGCTGGGCAGTTTTAAAGTCGCCACTACGTTTGGCTTTTTTGGCTTCAATAAATAGCAACACCGAGCCCTTATCGATACGACTATCTACTGCCAGATAAGGATTTTCCTTGGGGGCATACTCAATCAAGTCCCCTAATTCAGTAAAAGTCTGCTTGGGCATGTACTGAATTGTGTCCTTTAATGAAACCGTTTCATTATCCAGTTGCTTCACCGTATTGGTAACGCAGGCACTTAATGCTAATACAGAGAATATAAGGCTCACCTGTTTAACGAATTTCATCACCGTACCTCGCTAATTCTTCAAGCTTGTTATATCGCGCTGGATTTAGTCGTCTCAAAGCACTAAAACTTTGGTCTATCCATTTATTAAAATGCCCTTGCCAAGCCAGCTCAATGTTGCCCTGATAAATATCATTAGCCTGAATAAGCATGGGTTGAGCTTGTTGCGACAGAATGTCTTTATACATAACAATATCCTGTGCCCCCAAGCCCTGAGGAGCCGGTGGCTTAGCAAGTTCATTGGCGAAATGCTCATACATTTCAGCAATTTTAAAACTGGACATACTCACAAATTCTAAAATTCCGTAAGACGCAGCCATTTCATAACGGGAGCTTGCATCCGTTAAATAGCCATTCTTTTTAAGCAGGCTTATTTCGATGGGTAATCTTAGTTTTCGTCGAGAAAATTCCCAGGCGAAATAGTCACCATATTTTGCATTGGCCCATGCCGCCAGCCACTGGCTACGTTCACTACGCTTTTCAGCGGCTTTAGCATCCCCATCCACCACTCGGCGTAACCAAAATAATTGACGAGTATAATCCTTTGATTTTTCATAAAGTTTAGCCAGATGAAAGCGAGCTTCCATTCTATTATCAAATGGCTGTTCATATTTGTGAGCATAATCACGATAAAATTCGATGGCCTTATCATCCTTGCCTATTTTCTCGAACAAGCCAGATGCAATGAACAAGGCTTCCTGGCGTATTTTCGGATCTGTATCCTGTTTGGATAAATCGGCATAAGTCTTAGCAGCCTTGCGCCAGTCTTGTTTTTTCTCGTAGGCAAAAGCCAGTTTACGTGGGAACTGCGGGGCTAACTCATGAGTAGGCTCATCATGCTTCAGTTGAATTAACACTCCAATGGCCGTATCCCATTGCTGCTCTAATAACATGATGGATACCGCATCATACTGGGCCAGTACTCGTATATTAGAATGAGGCGATATGTGTTTGATGCTCATTAATTCTTTGATGGCTTTATTATTTTCTTTATGATTTTTGTAGACTTGTGCCTTTTTATATATGGCCGCCGCAATTTGATTACCAATAAGTAGGTAATCCTTAGATTTTTCATCCGTTAAATCACGCTGCAACACATAATTATCCTGAGCCTGTGCAAACGCTTCTTTTTGAAAATAACAGTGAGCGATGATGCCGTAAGCGGTTTGTTTTAGACTCCTATTTAAATTGGATGTATTGGCAATTAAATTTGATGCCACCTCAATGGCTCGGTCAAATTGTTTTAAGGAAAACATGGCTTGCGCTGCATTGGTTAACACAGAAATAGAACGTTTATCCTGGTGGTAAACCTTAGAAAATTTCAACATGCTTTGAAGTGATAAAGCATGCCATTTATTTAATTCTTTTTCGCTGGCTTTGTTTTTAATGAGGCCATCAATATGTTTTTGATACGCCACAATACTGGCATAAGCGGCCTTATTGCTGGTTTCATCCTTAGAATGACCATAAGCTACTAGAGTATAATCTTGAGCTGCCTGATCAAATTGATTATTTTCAAAGTGAGCATCCGCCTTATTATATCTAAGTTTACCTGCCGATTGATCCCCTTCAAACAAATCTAAATAACGACCATAAAAATCAGTGGCCTTGCTAAACGACTCTGTGGAAACCTGGCTTAGGTGTTTGTTCTTGGCTGATTTTTCTTTATTGGCAAGCTGGCCCTTACTATGAAAGTAACTGGCCAGTTCTACATAATAATTGTTCAGCACCTGATTGATACTTTCCCTCATACTCACATGGGTTAGATAATAACGAGAGCTAGGTCCATACAAATTACTGTATTTTTCTTTTTCTTGTAAAACCAGTTTTGGAAAACTTCCTTTTTCATAGGCCGATATCAAACTCACTTGAAAAGGTGCTGCATGGACATCAGACGGATGCAGCGTTATAAACTCACGGTAGCTCACCGCGCTGTCATCAAAACGAGATTTTTCAATAAAGAACCCAGCTAAATCATGGTAAAGTCGCCATACAAATGGCTTGCCCTGCACCAGTTTAATATCCTCAATGGCCTTGGCTCCACCCAGGTTAACCAGTGCTAGGCTCATGCTGTGCAGGGTATCTTTTACTAGGCTATTTTCAATTTTATTAAGTGCGCGGCCACCATGTTGTGCCCCCAGTAAATCATTTAATACGTAAGCAAAATGCTGAGTGGCCTCATGGTAAACCCCTTGCTTGTACATAGCCCAGGCCAGCATGTAGTGACTATTGAGTAATAATTTTCCCGAATCAGTAATCGTAGTTTGGTAATACGCTTTTTGCGCCTTATGGTATAAGCCTGAATTATAATAATTATCCCCTAAGCGAAAATACACTTCGGCCATATTTGAAAAATAAGGGTGACGCTCGACCAAACGTTCCAGCATCTTGCGTGAATTATGGGACAATCCCTCTATGTCATAAGCTTTTGCTAGTTGATATAAAACCTCGGCGTTATCTGGGCTATTAGGATATTTCTCTAGTATGTCCACATAACTCTTAATGGCATCCTGATAATAACCCTGCTTAGGCACAGAGTTGGGGCGTGTCTGAATGTCATCACTTTCCAACATCTGCACGCCTGCCATGCGTCGTTGAATTTGTTCTTTTAAAAACTGATCATCCACTAGTTCCAACAACTCTTTGTATTCATCACGTACCTGCTGATGATCGAGGTTCTCAAAATCCAGACCACTGTTACTATCACTATTGTCATCTTCTAAATCAGCAATGGTGCCTTGTGAACTACAGGCCATTAGCTCCAAAATCACGACTAAACACAAAACAATACTTTTAAATTTATTCATTACTGCTCTCCGCTACTTCTCATGGCGTCATTTTCCAGTTTATAAAGCGTTTGATCATATAAACGAGCCTTACCTAAACGAGCCTGCGCCAGATAATACGTCATACGCTCTTGGTGATTATCCAGCTCGGCATTCACCACGACGCGCATGACATCTTCCAGTTTTTTAATCAGGTAATTAGTCGTCTGTATTTTTTTACCTATGCGTTTATGCAAGGTTTTGGCCCAAGTAACTTGTTTTTCCGACTGACGATAGGGCTCTTTAATGGCCTTTATTTTTTTAACCTTGTCATCTAGGTAGTCAAAATCATCTTGAGTTGATTGCAATAAAGTACTGAAACGTTTTTGCTCTCTTATATCCAGAGTCATGATATGCAGGCGTAAGTCACTAATATCGTCTTCCAGACGTGTTTGTTTTTTTTCACTGTCACTAATGAATTTTGCCAACCCCACACTGCTTTGCCCTTGTTGGCGATGCTTAATGATCAGCATATGTTCATGGGCTTGCTGCTGCCAATAGTCTAGATTTTTTCGTAACGCGTACAAATCTCTTAATTCTTTAATGACGCTGTGGAATGGGTTACTGGACATTAATTCAATTAAAAACGGCGTAAGTTTGCTGTAGTCCAAACTGGGTTCACTGCCATACCAATCGGTTTCATCCATCATGGCTTCTAGGTTAATGACAAATTCTTCAGGGATACGTTGCCCGGCAATCACTCTGCGCGCACTCTTGATAGCCGTTAAGCCATTATCAAAAGATTTCTGAGCCAACAAGTATTGCTTTAACGCCTTACGTGTTGCACCAACTTGTTCATACAAATGCGCCAGCAAAACCTTGGCCTCTTGCACTTCGGCAATACTGATGGAACGTTTGTTTAAAGCTTTAAGTGCACTAATAGCTTTATTGAAATGCTTTAGCTTTATAGCTGTCCAACCGTAACTTAATAAGGCGCGATTACTGTATAGACCCGTGGTGCGCACATTTTGTAAATGCTGCCAGGCTTCGGTGAGATTGTTTTTCTCAATACTAATGTGTGCTAAAGCTTGCTTGGCTCGATCGGCTAATACAGCAAACTCTTGCTCAGGATGATCTTCACTGTACTGAACCACTTTTTGTAAGTTGTTCTGGCTTTTAATTACCTGTCCATTGGCCAGCTGGGTGACCGCTAAATTAAAGATAAGATAGCTTTCGTACACACTGTTTTTAACGGCTACCCCTATGGCTTGCTGAGCACTGTCAAGATGCTGGTTTTGAATATTAATCAGTGTGGCCAGGTAATTAAATTCCTGGTGAATTTCATCAGGTACATCACCTTGAATTCGACTAAGGCTCCTTGATGCCTGCAATACATCACCCTTGTAATAGTACATCTTGGCCAAATAAAACCAGGCCTTATTACGTGTATCCTCTGGGACGTTTTGCTCGAGTAAATCGGAAAATACAGCCTGAGCATCATCGGGTAAACCATAAGACAAACTCATGCCGCCTTTTAATAGGCGCGCCTGATCGGCATTATATACAAACTCATCTTTACTCTTGGCGTATTCATAACCCACCAGAGCCGAAAAATAGTTTTGCTGATAATAATCAAATAGTATGGTGCCGTATTTCAAGTCCTTCACCTGACTAGCCAGCAAATGGTGACTGGAAAACAGCAATAGAAAAATTAATAGATAGCGCGATGGAAATTTCATATTCACCATTTCTTTATGGTGAATACAGGTTCTTGTTTCGCCATATCATCCACTATGGCCAATTCAATAAACTGACTGCCCTGCCCTTTGCTAAACGCCAACTCACTGGCTCGTTTATAAGGGCGGCCATTGGGACCAAGACCGGTAAAGAAAGCCGAAATAGTATGTAAACCCTGATTTAAATTGGTGAGGTGCAATCTCTGTATACCACCACGTGCCAGAGCTTGGCGTTGCTTTTCGCTATACAGGTGCGTAGCGACTTGCTTGCCATCAACTTTTAATTTGATCCCTTCAAGGGTAAAGAAGGTACCAATATCCAATGAGACAAATACACTGGCTTGGGTGCTGGAGGGAAATAGAAGCTCTTCCTCCATGAGACGTAAATCTTTATTCAAATCCACCACACTGGCTTTTAAGGTTTGAATTTCTTTGGAAAGATTTTTAACTGTATTCAATGCATTCTGTGCGCTCGTCAATCGGGCTTCTTTGGCAAAGTCGATATTTTGATCTTGCGCCTGCGCCGTGGACATTGCTAAAAGCGAAGATAATAAAGCCGTTTTAAAGCGGCTGGTTAACCAAAAGTTTCTCATCTCATCTCCTCGTCGGTTAACTAGTAATGGGCTATACAACTTAAGCTTAATTTAAATTAGCAACTACTCACTTGCATGATTACCGCCTTCAACTCTAAGGGAGGCACATGTATCATGTGGCGGCATTATCCAACGTTTGCAGAAAAATAAACGGCATTGGTTCAAATTTACGAGGCTTCACTACTTTATTTAAGAAGGTTTCTTTCCTATTTAAATATGAATATTAATTTACTTTTCATAAAGGTGAAGCAGATCACATCGAAACTGGGGCGCTTACACAGAAGTAAAATATAACAATCCTTACAATTGCATTTTGGTTATTTACCATGTGAATTTCTTCCTAGCCTAAAACGGATTATATTTTTTATATGCTGCGCTTGTTTTTAATTTTGTTTTTTGTGGGGCTATCAACCTTCAGCACGACAGCTTTATCTAGAGGGTTTTCACCGCCGAAGCCAAAATTAGCCAAGCAGGCTCCTGCCCCTCTGGTTTCCCTTAGAGTTATCGACAGCTATCTGGATTTACACACAGGTCCCGGGCGCGGTTATCCTATTTTTCACGTGATTGAGCAAGACCAGCAGGTCACGGTATTACGCAGACGCAGCAACTGGTTTTATGTAAGTGATCGTCGTAATCAAAAAGGCTGGGTAAAGCAGGAGTCTCTGGCTCGAACTCTGGCTCCTACGGGCTTGCCAGCAGCACTACCGGATATTCAGCATGGCGACTTCCTTGCGCAAAAAATTCGCGTGGGCTTTGCCCTAGGTCAACAAGAAAAAGCCGATACCGCTACCATCATGGCGGGCTTTAGACTCCTAAGCTTTGCCGCCATAGAGGCTGAATACGGTCAGGTTTTTGATAGCCAGGTAGACGGCATCAGTTATGGTTTCAACCTAATATTAGAGCCCATTAAAAGCTGGTCTTTCACCCCTTTTATTAGCAAAGGCATTGGCAAGCAAGATTGGAAAAACAAAGAGAAAGGTGGAGTGGGCGAAATCAACACCTTTCATACCGACTATGAATTTACCGGCGTAGGCATCAACTATTATATCGGTTTAAATTTTGTGGTGCGCGGCGAATATAGAAAAGTTTATTTTAGCAGTGATAACGATTCAGTGAGTAATTCAGCATGGCGACTAGGTTTCAGCAGTTTCTTTTAATTTCTACCCTTGTATTAAGTACCATCAGTACCCAAGCTCAGCAAAACGATGGCGATGTGGAAATTAAACCCATAGTGGTGGTAGAGCCCAACCGCCAGCAAAGGGAAGTATACGAGGCACAAATTGATAGCGAATTTTTCGAAGTGGGTGCTTACATTGGAATATTGTCCATTGAAGATTTTGGCAGTGCCACTGTGTCTGGTTTTAAAGGTTCCTTCCATGCTACCGAGGATTTCTTTTTACAAATGAACTATGGACAGGCAACCGCAGGAAGTACCACCGCCGAATATTATTTTGGTAACGACGATGTAAATGTCATATCGGATCGAGAATATAAATACTACGACCTATTGTTAGGCTATAACCTCTTTCCTGGTGAAACCTTTGTTAGCCAAGCGCTTACCTTTAACTCAGCCTTTTACCTAGTGGCTGGAGCCGGCAATACCAGCTTTGCCAATGACAACCACTTTACTCTTACCTTAGGCAGTGGTTACCGTATTATTTTAAAAGACTGGTTAACTGTAAATGTTGATTTTCGCGATCACAGTTTTGAATCTCAAATTGGCCCCAAACAAAAGCGCACTCACAATTTGGAATTCAGCAGCGGCCTCACAGCCTTTTTCTAAAGCACACTGCAACAGCTCAATTTTTCAGACTCACTCTAAAAGCAGACACGAGTCCCAGAACTGGCTAAACAGGCAAGGTAAAATGCCAACATCATTCATCAGCTCGGAGCAGCCAATGAAAAAGTATTCTGTTTATGCATTGGCATCTGTATTCCTGCTTGGTGGTACCACGCTTGTGGTAGCTGAAGGTCCGGCTGATTATGATGAGGTTTGCCAATGCGTAGACCCTTTCAATGGTGTGCGCAAAATCCCAGTGGTTATTCGAGATTTTCACGCAAGCCATGCTGATTTTGAAAATGAAGTAGGCAGCGAGCGTGGTATTGTGGAAACAGTGCTAGGCAGTGATGGCCGCCCTGTTTACGCCCATGGCGATGACTCTACTCGTACCACCCATGGCCAAGATAATTTCAATCAGTGGTATAAAAATACAAGTGGCGTTAATACGTCCATTAATATGCAGCTGGACATGAATGAGATTACTCCGGGATTCTGGCAGTATAGTAACAACCGTTTTTTCCCCATTGACGACCAGGGGTTTGGTAACGAAGGCAATTCCCACAACTACCATTTCACGTTGGAAACCCATTTAAAGTTTTTTTATGTGGAAGGTGGCAGCTTCAGCTTTAGAGGAGATGATGACTTGTGGATATTTATCAATGGAAAACTGGCCATTGACTTAGGCGGTGTGCATTCGGTGGAAGAAAAAGTAGTTGACCTAGATGAACTGGCCGAAGAACTAGGCATAGAACCGAATCACACTTATTCGTTTGATTTGTTTTTTGCAGAACGTCATTTAGTGCAGTCTAATTTTAAATTTGAAACCACTTTTGAATTGCAGTGTTTATAAAGAACTCCTGAAAATATCCACACACAACACCACTCACTGGCATCCCTGTCACCGTGGTATTGCTTACATGGATGTAAGTATTTAAAATTTGCCGGGAGCAAAATCTTAGCAGTATATCCCTATACAACGCCACTCACTGGCATCCCTGCTACCGCGGCATAAGTATGTCCCTATACAACGCCACTCACTTGCATCCCTGCCACCGCGGCATAAGTATGTCCCTATACAAAAAAAGCCCAGCAATTGGTGGGCTTTTTTATGTTTAAAACAGTTAAATTACAACCGCTATTCTTTTATAAGAGAGATACCCTCTTTCTCAATCTTAATTAACTTTTGCTTATACAAACTACCAATCGCTTGTTTAAAAGCATTTTTACTGCACGAGAATTCACGTTTTATTTTTTGTGGCTCGCTCTTATCACTTAAAGCAATAAAACCATTTTCAGTTGCCTGAAGTTTATCCAATACGGTTTGTGCCAACGGTCCAATACGAGTAAAGCCAGGTTTTTGCAGGCTCACTTCTAACTTTTTATCCGGACGTACTCGCTGAATGAAACCAGGTAACTTATCACCACGACTTAGATCTTGGAAAATATCTGTCTCGTAAATCAAGCCCCAATAAACACCATTAATAATAACCTTGGTGCCTAGGTCAGTTTTACCCGCGATCACTAACTGCACTTCATCACCGTTGGTGAAAAAGCCAGTATCGTCTGTATCATGTAAAAATGTGTCGAGCATAGTCGAGGCCGTTAAACGGTCTTTATCATCTAGGTATATTCGCACCAAGACTTTACGGCCTTTTTCTAAACGGTTAGATTGCTCAGAAAATGGCACCAAAATATCCTTGGGCAAGCCCCAGTCTAAAAAGGCACCCACTGGGCTTTCATCTACAATATTCAAATAAGCAAAGTCACCCACCTGAGCCATGGGAGTTTTAGTGGTGGCGATTAAACGCTCTTCACTGTCACGGTAGATAAATACCTTAATTTTTTCGCCCACAGCCATATCGCTTTCTACATACTGCTTAGGCAACAAAATCTCGCCTGCTTCACCGCCGTCCAGCTGTAGGCCGCGGGGTAATTCTTTCACTATGGTTAGCTCGTTATAGCGGCCAATTTCTAACATTTTAATTACTCGTAAAATTTAAATAATTTATTTAGTCTTTTTCTGATATCGGTTCTAACCAATAAAGACTTTCAAACAAGCTGGTTAATCCACGCTTTTTAAATCTGGGTTCATCTTCGATGATATTTTTGTGCAGCACACGTTTAATGTTGTGACTGGCTTGGTAATGCAACTGCATCTCCTGCTCACTTACCCCGTAAGGTGGCCCCTGTTTTTTTTGCGAATCATAATCTAGGGTAATCACCAGCTGCTTGGCCTGAGGGCACAAGCCAATTAACTTTTTGCAGTATTCAAATCGGGTATCTTCGGGCAAGGCAATAAGCGCTGCACGATCATAAATATAGTTAACATCAATCAAGTCCGCTTGAGTGAGGCTAAAAAAATCACCCACAAATACCCGTATATTTTCACCCTGGTAACAAAGACCGTTTCCCCAGGCTGTCACATTAGGCGTTATGGCCAATTGATCAAACAGCTGTTTAGTGGCTACTTCGCTTAGTTCACAGCCAACCACCCCATATTCCTGCTGTAAAAAGTACTCTATATCCAGGGTTTTGCCACATAAGGGCACAAATACACAGGCGCCGGGCTCTTGGGCAGGGCCTGCCAATAAAGGCCAATGCTCAACCAGCCAGGGTTGAACATCTTTCACATGAAAACCGATTTCGTTTTTTTGCCAGCGCTGGTGCCACTGCTGGTTAAAATCTTCATGGCTAGGAGTGGCCATTAATGCTCCTGCTTATATGTCTGTTGTGTCTGTCTTAATGGAATATTAGATGTTGCGACATTCAGCCTGACTTTCACGCTTTATGGCTAATGCGTAGCCTAGCTCGCAATTGACGAAATGACTCTGCATCCAGCGCATCACTCACAATCATTTCCCAATGCCAGCGCCCTTGTTGCTTAAACCTGAATATTGCTAAAAAGGGCCATAGGTGATGCAGCTCCACCTCTACCTGGCTTTCCTTATTATCTTTCAGGGTTACAAACCATTGATCATTATGAAAACGCCAATGACGAACCTGTAAATACAGGAAATCTTGCCTGCGAATACGAAAAATATGCCAACACTGCACGGCAAAAATAGGAATTAAATAATAATAAAAAACTGCGGGAATGCTTAAACTCGCCACCAGCAGTATTCCATGGAGGCCATACAAGCTGGTGACTAAAAACTTAGACGGTACTACGTGTGCATTAACTGGGTTGTACACGTTCTAGAATCATATCAACCATGTACTGTAAATCGGCATCACTTGAACGACTGGTGCGCATAAACAAGGTGAACAAGTCTGGGTCCTGATTATCCAGCAGATCGCGGTATTTGGCCTGATCTTCTGCACTTAAATCATCATAAACATCATTAACAAACGGCACCAATAAGCAATCTAGCTCTTTCATGCCGCGGCGGCTGTGCCATATAAGACGCTTTTTTTCGGTTTCCAAATCTTCGCTGGTCATTTGAGAACGATCTGTAGACACAGGCACCTCTTTGTATACTGTCTTAAAATTGCGCGCAGTATATCACTTGGGGGGGGTAAATTGGAGTGGGGTCATTAAAATTGCTCTTCAAGCCAATCACTTGGAAGTCAAAATAGTCTGAATTTGGGGAGGCCCGTGAAAATTGCTCTTCAAGAAATATCACCTGATAGCTCGAAATGAAGTAGGACTGTGAAAATGCCCCTCGACCTTCTGTACATACGGGTCTAATCCCGAGTAAAATACTCGGACTCTTATTTAAGGCTCTACCCATGTCTCTATCTGGATCTGATTTTTGGTCTGCTATGCGCACCGATCTTGGTAATACACCTGCCTCCACTGATTTAAATACCAATAGCACAGAGCTTTTCCCGATTACTGATCAACAGATATTATTGGTTAGCGGCCCCGACAGCGCCAAATTTATGCAGGGTCAGTTCACCTGCAATCTAAATGACATTAACCCATCCTCATATCGCCCCGGTGCTTGCTGCAACCCAAAAGGCCGCATGATGACTAGCTTTAACCTGGCCCAGAGTGGGGATAATGAATACCTGCTAAGCATGAATGACACTTTAAGTGACTCAAGCCTTGCCCACCTGAAAAAATACATGGTGTTTTTTAAAACCAGCATGGCTCCGGTTGAAAAGGTACTGGCCGGCTTAAAAGGCGCTAACAGCGAGTCCATCCTTAAAGAAGTCTTTGGTGAATGTCCAAAACAGGATTTTCAACAAGTCAGTCACGAGGCTGGCATCATCATTAAACTGCCTTTTTCAGCAGGCTTTGAATTATGGCTAAACCCCTCGCACGCGTCCCTTACCATTAAAGCTATTCTTAGCTCAGGTAGTAAGTGTTCACTGTCAGATGAAAACGGATGGCATCTTAACCGCATCCAAAATGGACTGGCTCAAGTTACCGATAAAAGCCGCGAAGACTTCATTCCACAGATGCTCAATTTTGGCCAAACTGGCGCCGTCAGCTTTAGTAAAGGCTGTTATACCGGCCAAGAAATTGTGGCGCGCATGCAATACCTAGGCAAACTCAAGCGCCACCTATATAGGGGCAAGGTGCCAGCCGGCACTAACATTGAACTGGCCACCGCTATTTTCAGCCAGGGTCATGAAAGTGCCGTATCCCAAGTGGTCTGCGTGGCCTATGAAGCTGATCATGCTGAAATACTGCTGGTGCTCGATAAAAAATACCTACAAACCCCGCTATTTTTGTCCGAATCTAATGGCCCGCAAATTGAGCTGCTATCCTTACCCTACGAGATAGAGGTTGAAGAACCAAAAGAAGGGTAATAATTAGAGGTAGCCTAGCGCGCCCTGCATTATTACTGGCGTTGACAAGGAGTTAGCATGGCCAGCCTACTGGAAACCGTTGCCCGCGATTTAATTGATCAAATTAAGCAAGACACCCTAGTATTACCAAGCCTACCCGAGGTGTGTTTGCGGGTTCGAGATGTGGCCGAAGACGTTGAGGCCACGATTCCGCAATTAGCCGCACTAATAAGCCAGGATACAGGATTAAGTGCCCGTATTATAAAGGTGGCCAATAGTCCATTAGTACGCGTTTCATCTGAAGTCACCGATCTAACCACCGCCATCAGCCGCTTAGGCATGAATTTCACTTCAAATCTGGCAATGGGCTTGGCCATGGAGCAAATGTTTCAGGCCACCAGCGATGCAGTAGACAAACGCATGCGCAAAATATGGAGCCAAAGCTCTGAAATAGCGTCTATTTGCCACGTGCTGGCCACTCATTACACCCAACTTCATCCCGATCAAGCCATGCTCGCAGGCCTCATTCATAAAATAGGTGCCTTGCCGGTTTTAACCTACGCCCAAGATCACAACACCTTATTAAACGATGGTTTGGCCCTTGATAAGCTCATTGATAAACTCCACCCGGTAATTGGTAATCACATAGTTAAAGCTTGGAAGTTTCCCTCCGCCATTCAAAATGTACCCTCGCAATACCTAAAGTTTGAGCGCGAAGTGGAAACTGTGGATTACGCCGATCTAGTTACCGTGGCGGTATTACAGAGCCATGCAAACACTAACCACCCTTATGCCAAGCTGGATTACAGCCAGGTTGGGGCATTTGAACGGGTGGGCATATCGGCCGATATAGAAATGAGTGAAGCCATAGATTTGGATGGCGGTGACATTACCGGGCTATTTAACTAGCAAGTGCCCTCTAACCATTCAACCGAGCTTGGCCATTCTCAAGGCCGACTATTTAAGCAAAAATTAAACGCACTACTTTTAAGCCAAAAACAGGCTTATTCACCTCAGTCTTTTAACCCGCTCCCCCTTTCAATCTCTTATTAGAACAAAACACGTCATAAGTCTTTGTCATTAAAAACTTAAGCCAAAGGTCTTATGACCATGTTTTGCGTATTAAGACCAAAAATGTGCATAAGCAGAATATTCATCACATTTCAGAATTCGTATTGTAGTCCCACCTAAATACACTCCACAAAACGAATAATAAATATGAAAAATAAAAACATGATTCGCGGATTGTTGCCCATTGCCATTGCAGGTGCCTTTGGCGCCTCACAGTCTTTTGGTGCAGATTTCTATTTCGGAGAAGACCAGGACATTCAAGTTCAGGTTAACTCACAACTTTCAATTGGCGCCAGCTGGCGCACAGAAGATGCCGATGCGGCTCTAATTGGTTCTACCAACGGCGGCACCGGTGGTTCAGCCACCACAGATGACGGCAACCTAAACTTTGACAAGGGCGAAACCTTTTCGCAAATCATCAAGGGTTCCCACGACATTCAAATTACTAAGGGCAACTTTGGTGCCTTTACTCGTTTTAAATATTGGCAGGATTTTGAATTAGAAGACGGCAACCGTGACCACGGTAACTCGGGCAGCGGCTATGAAAGCGGCGCACCATTAAGCGATGACGGTTTTTCCGACAACGCTAAATTTTCAGGCATCAGTTTATTGGATGCTTATGTATACGGCTCATTTGATGTTGCCGATATGCCGCTTGATGTACGTCTAGGTCGCCAGGTAGTGAGCTGGGGCGAGAGCACCTTTATTCAAGGTGGCATGAACTCCTCTAACCCGTTTGATGTGAGCGCATTACGCCGTCCAGGTGCCACGCTTAAAGAAGGCATATTACCTGTAGGCATGGCGTATTTTAATTTGGGTGCCACCGAAAATCTAAGTATTGAAGCCTTCTATCAATACGAATGGGCCAAAACCGAAATTGATGGTTGCGGTACTTTGTTTGGCGCCGACTTTGCCGCCTCTGGTTGTGACTATGTAACTGTGGGTAATTCAGGACCTTATGACGATGCTACCGCCTTAGCCACTGGTTTTGCCGCCGAACGACAAGACGATGTAGAAGCCAAAGACGGCGGCCAATTTGGTTTAGCGGCCCGTTATTTTGCCGAAGAACTTAACAACACCGAGTTTGGTGTGTACTTCATGAACATCCACTCTCGCGTACCTCTTATTAACGGCGTTCGTAGTAGCATGCCAGGCACGGTAGTGGGGACCAGTACCATAACTACCTCTCCTGTAGGCGGACCATTTGTTCCTTCAGTTGCTGCAACCGGATTAGAAGTATTAAACCCGGCCTATCACATAGCTTTCCCAGAAGACCAAAAGTTTTACGGTTTAAGCTTTGCTACTAACGCCGGCGGTGTTGCTCTGTCAGGTGAAGTATCTTACAAACCCGATACTCCAATTCAGATTAACGGAAACCACGTATTGGCTGGCGTATTAACTGAAAATACAGCTGCCACCCCTTTTGCCCAGCGCGTAATAGACACCGAATCTGGTGGCGTTGTACAGGGTTACGATGAGTTCGACGTTACTCAAATTCAAGTCACTGCTATTCAATTTATGGATCGCGTATTGGGCGCATCTCGCGTCACGTTAATTGGTGAAGTGGGCGTGGTACTTGTAGATGGTGTTGAAGACTCTGAATTTTTATATGGACGTGACACGGTATACGGATTAGGCGTAGCAAGTGACGGCGGTTATGTGACCGACAGCGCTTGGGGTTACCGCACCAAGGCAGTACTTGATTACTCGGATGTATTTGCCGGTGTTTCCCTTAAGCCTTCGGTTTCCTTTTCCCACGATGTAGAGGGTTACTCCCCTGCACCGGGCCAACAATTTAATGAAGATCGCCAGTCTTTAGGTTTGTCCTTGGAAGCCATATACCAGCAGGCTTACACCGCAACCATCGCTTACAAAATGTTTGACGGTGGCGACTACAACACCAGTGAAGATAAAGATTTTGTTTCTTTAAGCCTTGGTGTGACTTACTAGTTTTAAGTAAAAACTGAATTAAAAAGCGTAAATAATAAAAATTTAGACGTAGGAACAATAATGAAAATAAAAATGAATAAAGCATTGAGTGCGGCCGGACTATTAACTATTTCGTTAATAGCTAGCCCAGTTTTTGCAAAAGTATCTGCTGACCAAGCCGATCAGTTAGGCAAAACATTAACCCCACTAGGCGCAGAAAAAGCCGGCAACAAAGCAGGTACCATTCCTGCTTGGACGGGTGGTCTAAATAGTAGCAACAGCAGCAAGAGCGCCGACAGCGGTCGCCCTGATAATGTTTTTACAAACGATAAACCACTATTTGAAATTACCCAAGCAAACCTTGCCCAGTACAAGGACAATTTAAGCCCAGGGCAATTGGCCATGTTTGCCAAGCACAGCGATTACAAGATGCCAATTTATCAAACTCGTCGCAGCGCAGCCTACCCAGAAAACTTGTATCCGGTTATTAAGAAAAATGCCACCCAAGCCGAATTGGTTCAGGGCGGCGATGGCCTAGAGAAATTTAATGTCGCCATTCCCTTTCCAATTCCACAAAATGGTGTAGAAGTCATTTGGAATCACATCACTCGCTATCGTGGTGGTGCTGCCGAACGAACAGGTAGTGTAATGCCTGTACAAAGTGACGGATCTTTCAACACGGTTAAAATATCTGACAAGCTTGTATGGCCTGAATACCTAGTGGGAGGCCGTAATGATAAAAAAGACGACAACGTTTTATTTTATTACCTACAACAAATTACCGCGCCAGCTCGACTAACCGGTACTTCTCTTTTAGTTCATGAAACTATTGATCAGGTAAAAGAGGCACGCCGTGCTTGGGTATACAATTCTGGACAGCGTCGTGTTCGCCGTGCTCCTAACGTGGCATATGATGGACCAGGTGCAGGTACCGATGGTTTAAGAACGTCCGACAACTACGACATGTATAACGGCTCACCGGATCGTTACAACTGGAAACTTGTGGGTAAGAAGGAACTTTATATTCCATATAATTCTTACAAGCTGCTTGATACCGATACTAAGTATTCAACCTTGGTTAAAAAAGGGCATTTAAACCCAGATCACTTGCGTTACGAATTACACCGCGTATGGCAAGTAGAAGCCTCACTTAAAGAAGGTGCACGTCATATTTATGCCAAGCGTACTTTCTTCATAGATGAAGACAGCTGGGGTGCAGCAGTAATCGACCAGTATGATGCTCGTGGCGAGCTTTGGAAATTATCTGAAGGCCACAACATTCAATTCTACGATGTGAACACTCCTTGGATGGCAGCAGAAACGTTGCACGACTTAAACTCAGGCCGCTACCTAGTAACCGGTTTAAGTAACGAAGAGCCTAAATTTATGATTTGGGGCATTAAAGAAAAGCGTAAGAGCTTTACGTCTGCTGCGTTACGTCGCATGGGTAGATAATCCGTTTTTCAATCTGCTTTTTATTAGCTGAACCCTAGGGTTCAGCTTTTTTATGCCTAAAAAGCAGCTTAATACAGCGATATAGCTCACCCGTATTAGCAAATACAATGGATTAAAAATTAAGCGCAAAGCAATTGTTTAAAGTCAGGCTATTGTTGCTAAACTTATTAAACAGGCATGTTAATAATGACCCCATTAAAATCTGTTTCTTTACAACTTTTAGTAATATAATTTATTTAAATATTGCTTTTCTGCACTAAGGACCAGTGAAATACGATGAGCTGCCGTTAATCCGCGCCTTAGGAATAAGTTCATGAGTCTTGAAAATCTAACCACTCAAATTCCAACCATGCTGGGAAGCTGGGCTTTATTGGTGGCGAAAACCATCGAAAGCTATGGTCTTAATAGCGAAGAAATATTTCAAAAAGCTGGTATTAACTTAGAAGATCTGAAAAAAAATGACGCGCGTTTTCCCGCTTATTTAATGGTAAAAGTTTGGGTAGAAACAGTGGCCCAATCACAAGACCCCTTTATAGCCATTCGTGTCTCACAACATTTTAAACCCAGTGCCTATAGCGCCCTAGGCATGACTATGGCTGCCAGCCGCCACATATATGACGCTCTTAAACGTTGCACCCGCTACTCTAAAGTCATTAGCGATGGCACCATTGCAACTTTAGAAGAGAGTGAGGAAGACGTAGCATTTGTATTACGAGCTAGGCCAGGCTTTAGAGCGCTAACTCATGTTACATCCATGTCGGCTACCTTGTGCTGCATGACCCAATTATTTAGAGATTTGGCTGGCGACAGTTTTAGGTTGAAATCAGTACATTTTGAAGACAGTTTAGGCTCTACCCAGCCCTTTGAGGAGTTTTTTGGCTGCCCCGTATTCTATAATTCCGATTGCAGTAAACTGGTATTTGATAAAACAGATGTGTTTTCAGAGCAGCCTTTTTCTCATTCGAAATTAGCCAACTCATTGGATGAGTGGATTGAAGAGTATCTATCAAAATTTCAAGAAGAAAAAGTCTCTACACGAGTGCAAAAGTTTTTATTGAAAAACCTAGCTTATGGCGATTTGGATCAACCTAAGGTAGCCAAGAATCTGGCCATGAGTACTCGTATGTTGCAGCGTAAACTTCAGGAAGAAGGTACGGTTTATACTGAATTACTTGATGACTGTAGAAAAAAACTGGCCATCAAGCTTATTCATGAAAATGATCAGCCACTTTCAGAAGTGGCTTACATGCTGGGTTTCAGTGATCAGAGTAATTTTACCCGAGCTTTTAAACGCTGGACCGGCTCCACACCTCATCAATATCGAGGCTAGCAGAGGCTTACTCGCTAACGATTAAGCGTTCAAAATTGTTTTCAGTGAGCAGTTTATGCATGGAGTTCATATTTTTATAAATTAAAAAATATGGGGTCTGCGACTGATGATCCACCAGATTTTTCTTAATGAAGTTAAATTTAAGATTGAATTTACGTAAACTACTTTTATTAACCTGACTTATTTCCTGCGATATTAACCAGCTAATATCCTTTGAGACTTGTTGCGTAACTTTTTGAGCCTCGAACAGATTATCGTGATCAGTTAAAGAGCCTGACCCATAATAGTCACTCACTACGTCTAGAGTCCGCGCCCCCAACATGGCCGTTAAAAATTGAATTTTATCAACAACCTCTTCTTGGCTATTCTCACTTTCACTTTCTTTTGTGACAGCCAGATAAAGGTTGGTTAAATACTCGCGATATTGACGACGCAATACACCCGCAACAAACACTTCCTCATTCTTGAATTCTATTTTGTGTAAACCAGAGTTTAATGAGCGCCATTCTTTCGTAAGTTTAAGGTTTTCAATTCCCTTAATCTTTATTTCTGAATGAGTTGCCAAAGCTTGATGCTTTTGAAACTTTTTGAAATATCTTTGATCACCTTCAGATAACTGAAACATATAAAAGTCAGACATGCCCTGACTCGCATATAACAGGTGTTTTTCCAAAGGTGACATGGCCCAACTTGCTAAACTCACCAGGCTCATCATTAGAAATAGAATGCAGTTTTTTTTCACGGTGTATCCTTATTGTTATTTTTTTTGGCATTTTTACATTACAAGTTCCTCCCCTGTATTTATTATCATCTCATGCAATTTTTTTGGCCTATTAAGACATTAAATATAAACAAAGCTGCAAATGACATCATCTCAGCGGTGTTTATAGTCAATAGGCTTATTTACCCGACTCAGTGCACAGCAGTGCATTAATACAAATGAGTGTTAAATGTAAGGCAAAACAAGTGTGCCAACAAATACAAATAATTTAAGAGATTGGGAAACCTCTCCATAAAAAAAGACAGGCAAGTATTTGCCAATAAGTGGCTTATTTACTGAGTTTCAGCCCTGTTTTAGCTAAAAGAGTATCTAACAATATTAGGTTAATAGCCTAGGTGACATGATTGTCATTAGTAAGAAAAATGGTGTAAATTGAATCAACCTTTTTACTGATAGCTTTACTGGTTGTAAAAGCTGAACACTAAAAGACTGACTTAATAAAAACGAAACCGCACCATAAAATGATCTGCTAGCCTTCTGGCAGTGATTCAAAAATAATAAAAATGAATCAGGTGAAAAATATTATGAAGTTAAGCGACATAGCCAAAAATAAAGCCCCCATTGAGATGCTTTATCATTGGGAGAAAGAGTCTCCCGACAAAGTCTATTTACGCCAACCCATTAACGATGAATGGCAAGAACATAGCTGGCAACAAGTGGGCCAGCAGGTTCGTAAATTAACCACTGCTTTGCAAAACTTAGGATTTGAAAAAGGCGACAAAATCGCCATTATCTCTAAAAACTGTGCTCAGTGGTTGATGACAGATTTGGCTTTACAGCTGGGTGGTTTTGTTAGTGTTCCTCTGTATTTTGATCAAACCCCTGACTCCTTTAAATACATCTTAGAGCACTCAGATGCCAAAGCCTTGTTTATAGGTAAACTTGAATCAAATGTATGGGATAGATTAAAAGACAGTGTGCCTGAGGGCATGAGTAAAATTGGTTTCTCATTCCACGGAAGCGATGGTGACTTTGACCGTGAAGGGCAAATGGACCACTACTGGATGGACTTGGTCAACAACAGCAAGCCATTTACTGACAACCCTATTCCAAAAGATGAAGATCCTTGGACCATAGTGTATACCTCGGGTACCACAGGCCATCCTAAAGGCGCTGTACACTGTTATCGTGCTCCAAGGTTTGTAGGCAGCCGCAGTGTAGAAATGTTCAAAACAAGCCCTGACGACAGAGGCTTATCATTTTTGCCTCTCGCTCATGTGGCAGAAAGATTACTGGTGGCCACCAATAGTTTGTATGCCGGCATCGAAATTAGCTTTGTACAATCGCAAAATACCTTCCAGCGAGACTTATGTTCGGTTCAACCCACCATTTTCTTCTCTGTTCCCAGATTATGGAAAAAATTCCAAGGGGGAGTACTTGAAAAAGTGCCACAGAAAAAACTGGATGTGTTATTAAAAATCCCAGTGATTAAATCTATTGTTGCCAGGAAAATGCGTAAAGCCCTGGGTTTAGACAAAGCACGCATGGTGGTATCAGGCGCGGCCCCGCTCTCGGTGGCCTTGCTTAAATGGTATGAAAAAATAGGCATAGAAATACTGGAAGGCTACGGCATGACCGAAAACTTCGCCTATGGTTTTATTGGCCGTATCGGAGAAACCAAACACGGTACTGTGGGCACTCCTATGCCAGGTTGTGGTTATAAGTTAAGTGATGCGGGTGAGGTTTTATTTAAAAGCCCCACATTAATGTTGCACTACTATAAAGATGAAGAAAAGACCAAAGAAGCCGTAGATAGCGAAGGTTATTACCATACAGGTGATATTGGTGAAGAAGATGAGCAAGGCTTCTTAAAAGTAGCTGGACGCATTAAAGAGACCTTTAAAACTGAAAAAGGTGAATTTGTTGCCCCTGCGCCTATTGAAGAAAAACTGGCTTCTTTTAAAGACTTCGAGCAAATTTGTTTAGGTGGCCTGGGGTTAAAGCAACCTGTAGTAGTAGCAACCCTATCTGACCAAGCCCAAAACAAACCTCGCCATCATTTAGAAAATAAAATATCTGAGCACGTTAAGTTAATTAACATTAATTTACTTAACCATGAAAAAATTGCTGGGGTGATTGTTTCAAATGAAGATTGGCAGCCTGATACTGGCCTAGTGACACCCACTCTAAAAGTAAAACGCAATATGATCGAAAAGCGCTATGCCAAGTTGATGGAACAAGCGGTAGAAAGCGACATTAAAGTCTTGTGGGAAGCAAGTAACTAAATAACAACTCGTAAACAAAAAAGCACTTCAGGAAACTGAAGTGCTTTTTTTCTGCCTACTATATTTAAAGCCTATGTTTAAAGAATTAAGCTAAAGACTTCAACTAAAAGATATAAACAACAGTGCTGATAGGGTTTGTCCGTCCTTGGACAGGCTTTTCAAACTATTAATTTCTTAACGGCGGCCCTGGCGGCGAATAGCAGACGCAGTAAAACTTTTACGTTTCATTTGTTTACCAAATTTAAATGGATCTTTTTCTTCATTGTTTAACTCAACCAGATAACGCCCTGAAAACAAGTCGTAGGTAGTGGTAGAAACATACCAAGGGGTATTGGCATTAACAAACTGCAAGGCATGCCCTTCAGATGCCTTCCACAATTCACCGCGGTTATCGTAATGATCGGCAATCGCAATTTGCCAGCTATCTTCATCTATGTAAAAAGTACGTTTAGCATAAACGTGGCGTGCGCCTTCTTTTAAAGTGGCTTCTACTTTCCACACTCGGTGTAATTCATAACGAGTTAAATCTTGATCAATATGGCCTGACTTAATAATTTCGTCATAGTCCAGCTCTGGATTGGCAAGCTTGTATGAGTTATATGGAATGTACATTTCCTGCTTACCAACAAGCTTCCAGTTATATTTGTCGGGTGCACCATTGTACATATCTACCTGATCGGCTGTACGCAAACCATCACTGGCAGCGCTAGGAGCATCGTAGCCTATTTGTGGTGCCCGACGCACACGACGTTGGCCGGCATTATAACTCCAAGCCATTCGAGGTTGATTCACTTGATCAATGGTTTCATGTACTAGTAATACATTACCGGTTAAACGTGCAGGTGATTTGATAGCCTGGGTGAAGTAAAATAAAATGTTATCATCTTCTTTTTTACTAAAACCATCTTTCAAATATTGTGGCGCAGTAAGCTGGCTTCGCACTCTTACAGCTGTAAAGCTGCCATCTCTTTGCACAGGAGCTTGCGCCGAGTTGCGCTCGATAGAGCCGCCACGATAACGACTTACGTGATTCCAAATAACTTCTAAACCAGATTTTGGAATAGCAAAAGGAATAGATTCATCAAAGTTGGAAAGGCCATTACCACCGTCTAGTAATTCTGAGGTAACAGCATTACTTTGCGCTTTATTGGTAATGTGTGCTGGATAACTACTGGTACGATGCGTTTTATACACAGGCATTGTGTAGCTATCTGGGAATTTTTTAAAAAGCGCTTTTTGTCCGTCGCTTAATTGGTTTTCATATTTAGATAGATTTTTACTATTAATAACAAACAAGGGTTTTTCATTGGCATAGATATCAACTAGCGGATCAGCATTAACATCTTCTTTTAATCCCCCCATGTACTTGGGAATAGAACCATTTTTATTGGCTGCTTTTTCGGCACCTATCTCAGTTAGGTTTTTCCCCAACTGGCTGGCCATTTTATCAGAAACCTTTGCCAATACTTCGCCACTGCCCATAAGCAACAACAAAACAGAGGTCGAGATCGAGATCGATTTATATTTCATTATAAATACCTTTGTTTTTACTACGAGAATAATCGTTATTATTTTTAAGGTTTATTGAAAAAGGCCAGCAATGCTGGCCTATTCAAAAGGTTAGTTTTAGTGACTAAAATTCAATCTAGAACTGAATACCCATATTAATAGAGGCAAAGTCGTGATCACTTACGGTGCTGTAATCGCCATCCATAAACTGGTTATAAGATATGGAAGCGTTGTACATTTCACGGTAATTAGCTTCGATACTTAAACCAAGAGACTGTTGCCCTTCCTTAAATGCGCCACTTGAATTAGGTGCATAACCTTCCATATCATGGCTCCAAGATAAGACTGGAGTTAAGTTCACGCCGGCAAACACATCTGTGTAATCGGCCATTAGGCGAGCACGATATCCCCAAGAACTCGTCGTTACAAACCCATCATTACTGGTGGCAGAAGGTGCACCAAAGATATCAGAGCGACCATATTTAATGGCGTCATCACCTTCGTCAAAGCTGTGCACATAGCTCATGCCCACTTCACCTACAAACGTAATACGACTAGCGCCGGCTACCTGATCAAAAAATTGAATAGCAGTTAATTGCACCTGCGACACATCAAATAAACGATAGCCGTCTACTTCGCTGCCACCGGCTAGACCAGCAACTTCTAAATCTAAGCTATTGTTATTTTGCGTGGCGGCCAGTTGAGCGGCTTGTGCAGCTGCAATAGCATCGGCATCGCCACTGGCTTGAGCAGCCGTCATTTGATTTGCAGCAGCACCGTCATCTGCTAAGTTTGCGCCCAACAGCGCAGTAATCATTTGCGGTCCGTTAATTTGTACTGGTACGTCTTGCTTGTAGCTAACTTCACCAGACAGAGCCACCGACCCTACCGTGCTTGAAAAACTTAAACCCGTTACCTGAATATCTTCTTTATAGGTAACGTAATATCCTGAGTCCTCAACAACCGCTGCACCAACGGCACTGGCACCGTTTGCAGCAACAAAAGCGCCGGCAGTAGCGCTAGCTTGTGCTTCTATTCCCGCTAATTGAGTCGCATAGGCTGGATGAGTTTCATCTATTCCATTAGCAGCTAAGGTTGCAATTCCAGTAGCGGTGTAACCTGCAATATATTGAGCAGACAAATTACCCAATACTGCTGCACTGTTTACATCGTTCTTAACAAAATTAACACTCGGCACACGGCTATGAATATTCATGCTGTATAAACCAAATTCAGTATCACCCAGTGCTTCAGATAAAAAGCGGAACGCCATACCGTACTGACCTTCGTCATTGGCATCTCGCTTGCCGTCTTCATCACGTTCAATACTGGTCACGCCGTCTTTAATAGAAATATTATTACAGCCTTCAGAGGCGTAATCGTTAGTGGAGAAGAAAGTGCCACAACCCGGAATCACATGCTCTTGGAATTCCAATTGATAAAACGTTTCCATACTAAGGTTTTCTGTTAAGCCTAGGTTGGCATAAGCCATATTCACCGGTAACAGTACTTCTTTAACTTCAGCACCAGGGCGGCGATAAGCATTTACATCAATAGGGTTAATGGAGTTAACACCACCTGTAATAAAGGTACTTTCACCCCAGCTTACAACCTGCTTACCCAAGCGCACATCTAAAGGCATATCTAATACATCAAACTCGCCATATACATAGGCATCCATTAACTCGGCGCCAGAGGCTTTTGATAAATCATTAAATTCTGAGTCGTCTAGTTTTTCATTTTCGTTGTAACTTAATGCAGTGCCGCTTTGACCACCCACATCTGTGGTTGGGCCGTGTCCGTAATCTACGCTGTTGTTTTCTATCGCGGAGTCGTACCAGTATTTACCGCGTACAAATCCACCAAAATTCTGGTAACTAAATTGTAAATCGTGACTGCCTTTAAAGATTTGAGAAAATGCATCACCACTGGCGTAGTTTCTATTGCCATCATCACTGTTGCTGGCTTCACCATCTGCGTTTGTCAGCAATGATTCTTCTGCACCCTGTACTCTCCAGCTTGAACCTAAAGAAAGCTGTGAACCAAAAGAGCCTTCAATTTGGCCAATATTAAATTCAACACCCTGGGCTTGAGCGGCCATTAAAAGAGGAATTGCCACCGCTAAATATTTTTTGCGACCAAGAGCTTTACTAACTTTATTAATCATTATTTCCGCCAGTTTCTTATTTTTTTTTATTGTTTCTTACGGTCGGTTTGATTTAGCAAGCGTTGCAAAAAGGAGGGAAGCTAACAGCCACTAAACCGACTGCGTTATCTTAATCAAAGGCCATTGGTACCTTCTTGCCCATTTAAGCCAATCAAATAACCATTAAGACCAATCGCGCACCAAGATTGGTCGCGTTACGCCACAAGAGTTAATTGTGATCATTATTCATACATATTTGTCTTTTTTACTGATGAAAAAATTCAAAAGCACAGTGAATTTCATTTATTCTGAGTGTTCGATGCCTAGCTCACTGTGGATAACGAATTTAGGGGCATTAGAGGATTCTTATTTTGCATTTAGAAACCATGTAAAACCCTCATGTATTAAGCTAGTTTAGGAGCACTAAAGACTGGCCAATCAAGCGCTCTATAACGAGATAAATACTGGGCTGATAATCGAATAAAGCAGATTAGCCCCTAAATTCGTCCGCTTTAAACACTACTTAAAAATACTGCAATCAAGATCCAATTTAACGCTTAAACCATTGGCTCATTCTTCCACAAAGGTTGACAGGCATTTGCTTTATGGCTTATCTTTACACTGTATAGTTTGATCATCAAGTGATCACCTTCACCATAAATAAGAAGACAGAGGGCTACATGACACATTTTGATGCCATTGTGATCGGCGCAGGTAATGCGGGTTTAACCGCCGCCACTACGTTACAACGAGGTGGAGCGCGCACTTTATTACTAGAAAGACATAACATCCCAGGTGGCTGTGCTACCTCATTTGTACGTGGTGAGTTTGAGTTTGAAGTGGCCTTGCACCAGCTCAGCGGCATGGGCACAGATGAAAAGCCTTTTATCATGCGCAAAATTTTTGCTCAGCTGGGCATCATGGACAAGCTTGAAGTGGTACTAGAGAAAGAACTTTACCGCGTGGTAAAGCCAGGTAAAGACGGCCATGAAATAGATGTAACCTTGCCTGCTAGCTGGACTGGCTTAAGGAACACACTATGTGAAACCTACCCAGAAGAAAGCGACAACATTAAAGGCTTTTTGAAGTTATGTGAAAGCCTCACCCTAGAATGCTTCATGATGCTGCCTAAAGTACAAAAGGCCAACGATGAAGCCATGCTGAAAAAATCCTGCCCTAACTATGCTAAATACGGTTTTAGTTCTGCAAAGTCTGTATTAGATGAGTTTTTTGAAGACGCTGAGCTTAAATCGGTTATTGCCGCATACTGGTGTTATATCGGTTTACCACCAAAAGATATTCAGTTTCCTGATTTAGCCATGATGCTTTACGCCTACGCCGCATTTAAGCCTTGTCATATTAAGGGTGGCTCTCAAGCTATCTCTAGCGCCTTGTTAGAATCGTTTTTAGAAGCGGGCGGTGAAATGCGCTTTAACTGTGGCGCCGAAAAAATTCTTACCGAAAATGACAAGGTAGTCGGTGTGCGTACCGAAACCGGAGAAGAGTTTAGTTGTGAAAGCGTTATTTCTAATACTAGCCCTATTCATACATTTAATGAGCTGCTAGATACTGAGAAGCCACCAGAACAAGTGTCACAGGACTTAAAGTCGCGCCGTTTAGGCACGTCGGCATTTGTTTTGTACATAGGCCTTGATTGCAGCCCTGATGAAATTGGTGTTACCGCAGCATCTAACTTTGTTATTGACACCATTGACGAAGAAAAAGCCTATGAAACCATGCAAGGTATTATTGACCCAACTCATACCATGCTAACTTGTTATAACTATGATGATCCAAGCTTTGCACCACCAGGTAAATCAGCCTTGTCGGTTTTATGTTTGCAGTATGGCGCCCCTTGGGAAGATATTCCTGCTGAAGATTATGCAAAAGCCAAATACGACTTTGCCGATAAACTAATTGATCATGTTGAGCGTGTCTTCCCAAATATTCGTAAAAATATTGAAGAAATAGAAGTGGCCACCCCACTTACTATGATGCGCTACCTTAATACACCCGGCGGCGCTATTTATGGATTCAACCAAAATATGCAAGACGGCGTTTTGTTCCGTGAGCGTATAGATGCCATTGAAGGTTTATACCTAGCAGGTTGCTGGAATGGTATGGGTGGTTTCCAACCTACCTATATGATCGGTGAAAGCACAGGTCGTGCGGTAATTAAAAAAATGAAAAAAGCTAAACTACAAAAAGAGGCCGCTGCTCATGCCTAATTCAAGCCAGAACGCCACCAAGAGTAACGTATTACACGCTGTAAACGGTTATCAAGAGGTTATTGATAGCAAAGCCAGTTTAGAAAAAAGTGGCAGTGATTTTACCGAAAAAAAATGGGGCGTGGCTAATACCATCGCCAAGTTACACCCAAAACGCTTGCAGTTAAAAGTTGTTGAGATCATTCAAGATACGCCTACAACTAAGACGTTGCGTTTTGAATCTATGTCTCAAGAGTTACCACCTTTTCAAGCGGGGCAATACATTAACCTGTTTGTGAATATTAAAGGCGTTGAAACTGCACGTCCTTACGCTATTTCATCGGCTCCGCAAACACGTGGCCACTATGACCTTACTATTAAGCGTGTAGAGCCTGGATACGTCACCCACTATCTACTAGACGATGTAAAAGTAGGTGATACTTTTTCAAGCACCAGTCCAATGGGTAACTTTTACTATAATCCTTTATTCCATGGCACCGACCTTGTTTTTCTTGCCGGTGGATCAGGCATTGCGCCTGCCCTTAGCATCATTAACGATATTGCCACTCGCGAAGGGGATTTTAAATTTCACCTTGTATATGCCTCTAGTTATGAAAACGATGTGATCTTTGATGAAGAGATAAAAGCGCTGGATGAAAAATATGACTTTTTAACAGTGAGTAAGGTTATTTCTCGCCCTACTGAAGGTTATAAAGGATTAACGGGTCACCTGAATGCTAAGTTTTTAACGCAGCTATTAGGAAAAATGACAGACAAGATGTATTACATCTGTGGTCCTACCAACTTTCACAATTTCTGCGAAGACCAATTAGCGTCATTAAATGTTAAGTCTCGTCGAGTTCGAATTGAATGCAATGGTCCACCAAAAAATCCAGAAAACTTAAAAGGCTGGCCTACAGGCCTTATCGCTAGCGATGAAGTGACCGTTACCATTAAAGGCAAAGGCAGCTTTAAAGCGCGAGTAGATGAGCCTTTACTAAATAGCATGGAACGCAATGGTTACACCACAGAAAATGCCTGCCGATCTGGCGAGTGTAGCTTGTGCCGTGTGAAAATATTAAAAGGCTCGGTACTAAATCCACCAGAAGCCCATCTTCGTGAAACCGATGAAGAATATGGCTGGACCCACTCTTGCGTGGCCTTCCCAGTTGAAGACATTGAAATTATTATCTAATTTCAAAATCTAATTAAAGAATACGCCACCGCTTAATAATGATTTTAGTGGTCGCGTATTTTTTTTGCATTATCCCCTCAATAAAAAGAAGACAGAGTACCCTTTCTAAAAAGGGATAAGAGTAAGATAAAAATAATAAGAAGGACTCATCATGAGCCAAAGCGACATTATTACCACGTCACAAATTATTAAAAAGCTTCCTCGTTTAATGAGCAAGCTGCCTAGCATGTTAAAGGGCATTCGCATCACCAATAGTACCGATAAAACAAAGGTGGTGGGTTTAGGCTGGTGCTTCGAGAAAGCCGTTAAAAAGAACCCAAATGGCTTGGCTATCTTGTATCAAGATAGAAAAATCACATATCAAGAATTAAACCAGTGGGTTAATCAGATTAGCCATTACCTTTTATCTAAAGGTTTAAAAAAAGGCGATTGTGCAGCCATCTTACTGGAAAATCGCCCTGAACTATTAGCCACTGTTCTGGCCTGTGCAAAAATTGGTGTGGTCAGCGCCATGCTCAATACTTCGCAAAAAGGAAAGGTGCTAACCCATAGCATTAATCTAGTTAAACCAAAAATAATCATAGCCGGAGAAGAATGCTTAGCGGCTTATGAAGATATTCGCCAGCATACCAACATTGAAACTAGCAAACATTTATATTTGGGTGATCATGATACCCAAGAAACTATGGGCGAAACTCCCGAAAACTGGCTAAATTTAAGCAGTGAAATTAAGAATCAAATTGATATTAACCCGGCACAAACTCAAAGTATCTTTCGTGAAGATCCTTGTTTTTATATCTACACCTCTGGCACCACAGGTTTACCCAAGGCGGTTGTATTTAATCACGGCCGCTTTATGAAACTATACGGTTCATTTGGTGTGACCGCGGTACGCCTTAAAAAAGATGATCGCATGTATGTGCCCCTGCCCTTCTATCATGCCACCGCATTAGGCGTGTGTTTAAGTAGCGTCATTGCAGGTAACGCTTGTTTAATTATCAGCCGTAAATTTAGTGTTACCAATTTTTGGAATGACATTCGCGATTACGGTGCTACTTCATTTGGTTATGTGGGAGAGCTGTGCCGTTATCTGGTGGAGCAACCCATTAAGGCAGATGAGCATGACCATAAAGTACGTATAATTGTGGGTAATGGTTTACGCCCTAGCATATGGAAAAACTTTAAAGGGCGGTTTGGCATTGAAACCATCATGGAGTTTTATGGTTCAAGCGAGGGCAATATTGGCTTCACTAACTTGCTAAACTTTGACCAAACCGTAGGCATGAGTCCTTTCCCCTACGCCATTGTTAAATACGACAAGGACAAAGAAGCGCCTTTTAAAGATGGCAAAGGTAAACTGGTAAAAGTCGCTAAAGGAGATATTGGTTTGCTCATTGGCCATATTACCGATAAAAACCCCTTTCATGGTTATACCGACCCAGCTAAAACCCAAGCCAGCATATTAGAGAATGTATTTGAAAAAGGTGATCGTTGGTTTAACACCGGTGACATCATGCGCAACATGGGTTTCAAACATGCCCAGTTTATAGATCGCACAGGGGACACCTTTAGGTGGAAGGGAGAAAATGTATCTACGACGGAAGTTGAAATGTTGCTGGAAGAAACCACTCAAATTCGCGAAGCGGTTGTATTTGGTGTAGAGATTCCCAATACCGATGGCCGAGCTGGCATGGCTTCAATTGGGCTTACCATTCCAGTTGATCAATTTGATTTTAAATTGCTATTAAAGCAGCTAAAGAAAAATATGCCAGATTATTCCATTCCGGTATTTTTAAGCATTAACAAAAAGGTCGAGCTTACTCAAACTTTTAAACACTTAAAAACCCCATTAAAGGAAAAGGGCTTTGACTTGCAAAAGAACCATGACCCAGTGTATGTCTGTTTGCCCAAGAGCGATACTTATGTAAGATTAACCGAACAATTACAACTTGAAATAGAACAGGGAAAATATCGTTATTGATGTTTTTATAACTATTTATACTAGAGAGAATTTACAACACGCAATAAAAAAGGGCCTAAAGGCCCTTTTTTATTTAACAGCTTTTATTATTAACGCTTACCAGCACGACGTAGTGCAGAAGCGGTAAAGTCTTTACGCTTAACTACTTTATCAAAGTTGAATGGCTTCTTTTCTTCGTTGTTTAGCTCAACTAAATAACGACCAGAGAATAAATCATAGTTAGTTACCGAAACATACCAAGGAGCATTGGCATCTACAAACTGTAGAGCATGACCTTCTGATGCGCGCCATAGCTGACCGCGGTTATCATATTGGTCGGCCAAGGCAATCTGCCAGCTATCTTCGTCTACGTAGAATGTACGCTTACCGTATACGTGACGTTCTGTTTCTTTAAGAGTCGCTTCTACTTTCCATACGCGGTGTAATTCGTAACGAGTGTAGTCCTGGTCAATGTGACCCGCTTTAACAATGTCGCTGTACTTAGCGTTGGCATCAGATAGTTTGTAGGAGTTGTAAGGGATATACATTTCCTGCTTACCAATCAGTTTCCAGTTGTACTTGTTAGGTGCACCGTTATACATATCTACCTGATCGGAAGTACGTAAACCTTCACTGGCCTGACTTGGGGCATCATAAGCAACCTGAGGAGCACGACGTACACGACGTTGGCCAGCATTGTAAGCCCAAGCCATACGTGGCTGGTTCACCTGGTCAATGGTTTCATGCACAAGCAATACGTTACCGGTTAAACGAGCTGGAGATTTAACGGCTTGAGTAAAGTAAAACAGAATGTTTTTGTCATCTTCTGCATCGTAGCCATCTTTTAAATATTGTGGCGCCGTTAGCTGGGCACGCATCTTAACCGCGGTAAAGTCACCGTTACGCTGTACAGGCATTTGCGCCACGTTACGTTCAACCGAACCACCACGATAACGACTCACGTGATTCCAAATAACTTCTAATCCATTTTTAGGAATGGCAAAAGGCATGGTTTCGTCAAAGTTAATCATACCGTTACCACCGGTAGCTAACTCTGTAGAAACTGCATTTTTCTTAGCTTTATCATAGATGTTCTTAGGATATGAAGAGGTTCTATGAGTTTGATAAACTGGCATCTTGTAAGTATCTGGATACTTAGCAAATAAGGCCAGCTGACCGTCGGAAAGTTTGTCTTTGTATTGCGCTAAGTTAGCCGGAGTAATGGTGAACAAGGGCTTTTCATCGGCATAAATATTAATTAGCGGATCGGCTCCTAGTACCTGCTTAAGGCCGCCATCATAACTAGGGATAGTGCCAGTAGCGTTGGCTTCTTTTTGGGCTCCAGCAAAAGTAAGTTCGGTACCCAGTTTGTTGGCTTCTTGTTGAGAAACCTTGGCCCAGGCTGTGGTACTGGCCATAGCCAGCACAAGTGCTGAAGTGGTTAGGTTTTTTATATTCAAAATAATTTCCTTGTTGCGCCAAATTCTTGGTAAACGATTAAAGAATATGGCGCGTATTATTGTTATTAGTTATGTTTTTATTTATTAAATTTTATTTTAAATAATTATTTAGAATTGCATGCCAATGCTCATAGAAGCAAAGTCACGGTCACTTACTACGCTGTAGTCGCCGCCCATATACTGGGTATAAGCGATGCTGGCATTGTAAGTTTCAAGATAAGTAGCCTGTACACTTAAGCCTAGTTTTTGTTGGCCTTCGTTGAAGTTACCACCGGGATTAGAGTAACCCTTCACGTCATCGCTCCAAGCGATAGTTGGTTTAAGATTTATACCAGCAAATACATCAGAATAGTCACCTACTATACGAACACGGTAGCCATAAGAACTTTCTGTTGTGAAACCATCGTCGGTAGAATCACCCGCTGCTGCGCCATATACATCTGAACGACCATATTTAATGTCGGTATCACCCTCGTCAAAACCATGAATATAGGTGTAACCCACTTCACCCACTAGAGCGATACGGCTGGCACCGGCTACTTGATCGAAGAATTTAATCGCTGTTACTTGCGCCTGAGAAATATCAAATAAACGGAATGCCTCAATATCAATATCAGCTTCTTGAGTAAGTGCTGTTAACTCAGTTGAACTAGTTGGAAGTCCAAGTAAGGTACTGATAAAAGAAACACCGTTTATTTGCACAGGGGTATCGACTGAATGACTCACTTCACCCGATAGGGCAACTGAACCCACGTTAGTGGCGAAGCTAATACCGCTAATGATCTGATCTTCAGGATAGGCAATGGCATAACTCGTTTCAGCAGCTGAGCCAACAGCAGCTCCTATGGCCATTTGCGCAGCAGTGCCAGCATCAGCACCGCCAGCCAGTGCAGTACCAAATGTTGTATTGAATAGAGCAACGCTATCTTGAGTATTACCAATAGCCACCGGCGCACGACTATGAATGTTCATAGCGTAAAAACCAAATTCGGTATCACCCAGAGCTTCAGAGATATAACGGAAAGCCAAACCAAACTGGCCATCATCTGAGGCTTCTCGAACATCATCGGCATTTCGAGCGACACTGGTTACACCACCGCCAACACTCACCGTGTCACAACCAGGTGCAGCAGTATCACTGGTAGAGAAATAGGTACCGCAACCCGGCACTACCGTTTCTTGAAATTCTAATTGGTAGAAGGTTTCCATGCTGAGGTTATCGGTCAGGCCGATGTTGGCAAACGCCATGTTTACAGGTAACAAACCTTCTTTAATTTCGGCACCAGGGCGCACAAAAGCGTTAATATCTACTGGGTTAATTGAGTTAACACCGCCGCGTATAAATGTACTCTCACCCCAGCTCACTACCTGCTTACCCACGCGAACATCAAGTGGCATTTCGCCTAGCTCAAATGAACCATAAACAAAGGCATCCAGAATAGTGGCACCTTTGGCTTTGGAAAGATCATCGAAGTTAGAGTCATCTAAAGCCGTGGCTGTATCATCATTAAAAGTTAGCGGCGCGCCATTTACACCATTATTGGCGGTAGTGGGCGTATGGCCATATTCAACCGCGTTATTATCTAGGGCGGAGTCGTACCAGTATTTACCGCGAACAAAACCACCGAAATTTTGATAGCTAAATTGTAAGTCGTGGCTACCTTTAACTATTTGTGAAAAGGCATCGCCATTTTTATAGTTACGGTCGCCATCATCACTATTGCCTTGCGCTCCTGTTATCACTGAATCCTGATTTTCTACACGCCAGCTGGACCCCATGGAAATTTGAGAATCGAAGCTACCTTCAATTTGCCCCATGTTAAATTCAACACCCTGAGCCTGAGCCGCCATTAATAATGGTATGGCTAAAGCCAAATACTTTTTACGACCTAGGAACTGATTGGGTTTTTTCGTCATGGTATCCGCCGTTTTATTTTTATTGTTTGACTTATTTTGTGTTGGCTTTGAATCAAGCTTTTGAATTTAAAGAACTTCACCGCACCAATTGCTGTATTAAATTGACACAGGCTTTTTATCCACACAACCGTCACAAAGACAAAGAAATGGTATACAAAGACAATATCACCCCTAGGAGGTAGTCGAGATTAGCCAGTGTGAACTAGTCAATTTTTCTTATGTATCATTTGGCTACAAAAGAGGCTTTTAGAGGCTTTTCTGCAATTTAAGTACACACGAAGTTACACACAGTTACATTGTTGAAAGCAACGCATCTTGGTCTAAACTTTATATTAGTAATAAAAGACAAGGAAAAAGGTCATGGCATCAAAGGACGAACGCCTCATTAATAGAGATCCTCGTGCAGAAGAGGAAGAAACAAAGGCCGAGCCATTTTATAAAAGCAGTACCTTTATTTTGGTACTCAAAATCAGCCTTTCTGTTGGCGTAATCAGTGCACTATTAACCGGCATGATTCTCACTAATGTCCGATTAGGCAGCTTGGAAGAACGGGTTGGTACTACTCTAGAAACTTTTCAGAGGCTCACCGAACAACAGGAAATTGTGGTAACCAATTTAAAACAACTTACCGACTCTCATAGATTATTGGAGCAACAAGTATCGACATTGGATTTAAAATCTTCCAAAGGAGATCTCAGCACGGCTTTGAGAATTCTCGATATCCAAAGCCAGAACATTGATAAGCAATTGGCGGTTACCCGCAATGGTTTGGTCAGTCTTTCTCGAATGGTTAAAGGCAGCCGAGTTTGGCAGGAGGATTACAGAGGGCAATATACAAAGTTATTTGAAGATAATAAAAAACTTAAAGAAGATATTAAAAAATTACGCGGAATTCAAGAAGAAGAAAAACCTGAGTTTCGTTATTTAGAAATGGACTTTTAATCCCGGCCCTTTGCTATTTAAGTTATTGTTATCAATGACATAGCCAAGGGCACTTCTATTAAAAAATAGCCTGTCGGTTAATAAAGCCTGGCTTTTTTGTTAATATATCCGCATGAATCAAACCGAATTAAAATTACAAGAATGGAGCGGCGAGAATTTTCGCGCCGTGAACCGTTTTTATCGTTCACAAAAACACAAAGGCAGCGCCAGTGGTGACGAACGCGTATTTGTTATTTATCAAAATGAAGACATCATGGCCGCCGTGCGCCTGGTGCCATACCAAGGCTATTACTGGTTGCGTAGTCTTTATGTAAGCTCTGAATTGCGCGGCCTAAAATTGGGCAGCCAGCTTTTAACACGGGTTCAACAATGCATTGAACTGCCCATATACTGCTTCCCATACCCACACTTATTAAGCTTTTATCAACAAGCCCAGTATCAGCTGCTAGAGCCTATGCAAATGCCCGAGTCCCTACAACAGCTGTATAAGCGGTACAGCGGCAAGGGCACGGCCATAATTTGTATGGGCCTAAACCTGTAAACTGACACCTGTGAGCAATGATCGCCTTTATTCACACCCTGCTCTTGGCACTGAAGGTCACTTCCCTTCATTAGGCCAGTCAGACGCTTATAAACACTTGTATAGCCAAACACGTGAACATCGTCCCCCTTAAAACAAGTGCCAATAGTGACAGAATTGGCCGTACAGCCCCGTAACTGTTTACTTTTGCCATTCACAAGGCTCATGGGGATCGATAGAATGCGCCACACAATAATAAGCTACTCCCACCATTTATTCCCATGGAACCCACATGAGCAAGAAAAACCGTTTAAACACCATTGCTACTAAACTTCAAAGCCTGCCTGATTTCATCAGTGGTTTTGCAATGAGCAAGCTTTTTGGCAATACCATAAAATACGCAGGGCATTCAGGTGTACGCTTTGAAAAGCTTACCGAAAACGAATGTATCGTAAGTATTCGCAACAAAAATAAAATTCAAAACCACATTGGTGGTGTACACGCCATCGCCATGGCACTGATTACCGAGACCGCCACCGGCTTTGTTTTTAGCATGAGCGTACCAGATGATAAATTGCCACTGATTAAATCAATGAAGATTGATTACGTGAAGCGCTCTACTGGCGACATGCGTGCCGTGGCAAAATTAAGCGACGAACAGATAAAATTCATTAAAAGTGAAGAGCGTGGTGAGATAGTAGTAGATGTCATCATTACCGATGAAGCCAACGTTGAACCTATTAAGGCCCAAATGACTTGGGCTTGGACATCTAAAAAGCGTTAATTTTATTTAACAGAACAATGATAAAAAATAAAAAATCGCCGAGGCGGTTTTTTATTAGTAAAATCATAACCTGTTTTCTAAAAACACCTTATTAACATTTTTAACATCCGCTCTACTCATGGTGAGTCGGTATAAATATGAGCCTATTAATTACTTCCGTATACTCTTGGGCGTTCATAACGCATGAAACCCGACTTCTCTTCCGCTTCAATGGTGGCGGCCTCATGGCTAAAAAACTCTGTTCTTAAATCTCTTAACTTATGCTGTAGATCATCACCTTGATAATGGATAGCCAATTGATCACGCTCTTGCATATATTCATAACCATTTTTCCAACGTTTTTCTCTTTTTTTATCTTGTTTTGTTAATTTGGTAATGTTCTCTTCGCTATACCCCAACTGGCGCCGACTATCCGCTAAAGTCTGTTGGCGCTGTAAATCTGACATCTGACTTAAATCTTTCTGAACACTGTCCAACCGAAAGTACATGTTCGCCATCAAACCCTTATTTATTAATAACGATTGAGGTGTATCGGCATACTGCTCTTCAATGGTATTTTGCAAAATATATAGGCGTTCATTCAAGGCCATGTCTTTGGCTGAATTTAATGACTTTAAGGTTTGCTGAACCACCTGTTGTTTATATTCTTTTTGATCAGTTTCCTTTTCCCAAAGCTCATCCGCCAAATTTGAAAACACCTTATAACGTTTTTCCCATAATGCGCCGTCACGCTCCAATACGTTCATCTCGTTTAAACCTATCAGGTTTTCCATGTGCCATGCTTGGTAAATATCCAGTTTAGTGATTAGAGCTAAAATTTCCTCTGCGTGCTCTGTAAATGCCTGAGTGATAATATACTCAAAAACTTCAGCACCCTCTTTAGGGTAACGTTCTAGTATAAGATTTCTTAAATCCTGAAGACTGGCCTGTATGTTGACCTGTTGAATTTCGTGAATGTGTTTTGTTTTTAGCTGATTAACCATGTCAGTGATAAATTCTGACAATTCTGGGTTGCCCAGCCATACACTCTCATTAGCGATTTTTTGCTCAATATTATTTCGCTTTGTTTTAACTTGGGTTATAGAATTACTGGACTCATTTAAAAGCTCTGCAGAATTTTGATCCACGCTGCTGTCGTAATAGAAGTAATAAATAAAAGTTGAGATAAGTATTGGTATTATCAGTAGAGGTTTATGATTTATTATTTTTTTAAGGTTCATAGTCTCTTTTCACCATAAAAAAGTGGCCCATAAATATAGGCCACCCGTGTTTAATTACAATTTTATAATGCGCTTTGTAAATGTGGCCACACCAAATCGGCTAGAGTACGCGAGCCTTCTTCAGTTGGATGAATATTGTCTGACTTAACATGCTCTGCTGGAATATAACCACGAGGATCTACAAAGGTACAGTTTGCGGTGCTGTTGTTGCACGCTTCTGCCAGCCGTTTATCACCGTAATCAAGAGCATCCTCTAAGTTAGCATTGCCACGAGGCAATTCGTAATACCCAAGGAAGATAACATTTTCTACACCGTCGTTATCCATGGTATTAATTAAATTTACTGTATCTATATAGGTATCATCTACAAGATTTCGGCAGCTTCTTGAAATGCTCCAGCGCCACCAATGAGTACGGCAACCATAAGGGTCCAACAAGATAGCTGGAATTAATATGTCGTTACCACCACCATCCATCACAATGGTATTAATATTTGAGTCGGTCGATTTAGCATCGCTATACTGCTGAGTAATTGACGTGGCAATAATACCTCCTGCTATTTCGGCACCGGACTGAGTATAGTTTCGGAACGTCAGTCCCGCATCATCTTCTAGAAACCGCTGAAGATCGCCAGACAAATCGAATATAGAATCCCCTACTGTGATCACATCGTTACGATCGGCTGATTCAACATAGGCATTGCCGCCACAAGCGACTAGCAAGGAGAAAGCGGCACCGCTAATGGCCATTTTCATAAGGTGGAATATTGATTTATTTAGTTTCATAGTTCCCTTCTTTTATTATTTTGATGAGTGAATCTAGATACTAGATCAAGCCTTGATATTTTTAGCGTTCGGAATACGTACGTTTATTCATATTCGTTCGTAATTGGAGAGAAAGTCCTATTTCACCCTAGGATTTTGGCTAAGCTTCAGTAGTATTACGCCACCGCTGCAACAAATTAATAAAATTATGTTACAAGATGTCGTGTATTTAGTAGAAGTGGATAAAAATAAAAATTAGAAACGTAAACATACGTTCATTAATATAATAACTATAAAAACAACAGTTCCGCAGAAGACGACCAATAAAGTCTAATCTTTATTTTCTGCTAGGACCGGGACGAGCACATTCTTATGTTTAGTGATATTTATTTTAGGCTATTGCTTGATGTGATGGATAAAGACCCTAACATTCAGCATACCCCCTGTAATCTCAATAAAGACTCTGAGGACTCTTCTGTCGCTTCTGTAAAATATTATGGGCAGTTAATCAGCAGTGCCTATAAACAAAATCCTGGGTCTAATATCGGCCTTGTATTTGGCAAACACATGTCTCCTATTAACGGTTGTGACTTTTCGAGACTACTCACTACCGCCCAACATGTAGGGCAATGCTTTGATTTATTGGTAAATCAGTATCACACCCTGAATTTAAAATTATTTCCTATTCTTAATGTTAAAAACAGAATTGTGAGTATCTCCATTTCTTTTCCTTATCAAGGTGAAAATAATGAAGATGAAATCCGTTTTTGCAACGAAACTTTTTATTCCTATTGCTTAAACTACTTAAGAGCCCTTATAAACAAAGATATTAATCCGGTACGAGTTCATTTAAATTTCCCCCAACCCCAGTATGCAAATCAATTAGAAGATTTGTTTCGCTGTCCGATCATTTATGACTCTCCTATTTCCATGATTGAGTTTTCAGAAGACATTATGAGCCTTGAACTACCCAGTTGGAATAAAAGCCTACATGAGGTGTATTTTAGTCGAGCTCAGGAGTCTTGGAAGGCTATGAAGCGGCTGCAAAGTTTTCGTTATCGTGCTGTCACTATTTTAATGACACGAGCCCCTAAGGGGTTTAATACCCAATATATGGCCGAAGAGATGAGCATATCTACCCGTGGATTACAAAAGCGTTTAAGCGCAGAGGGCAGTTCATTTTCACATATATGCCAGCAAGCTAGGCGAGAACTAACAAAAGTATGTTTATTTCAATTACAGCTTAGTTTAGAAGACACGGCCTTTACTTTAGGCTTTCAAACGCAAGCAAGCTTTAGACGCTTTTTTAAAGGTAATTTTAAAATGGGCCCCAAGGAATTTTTAAAGGAACACCGGACCGAAGAACAAGTAGAAGAAGTTTAATTTTATTGCCTTTAAGACATAAAGAACGGGCCTAAAAAGAACTTGATTAAATTAGTGAGGGGCCTGAATTAAAACGAAGGGCGCTTAAAGCTTGATATATTTTTTCTGGTGACTTTAGGGGTATTAAAGAAATTGAAAAAATCAATTTCTTTGCCTTTAGCGATCTTTATAGCCACTTCGATGGCAATAGTGGCATCTGCCGCTGGGTCTTGCCAAACCGAGCCATATATTTTTCCGGCTTTTATGGCATCGTAGCCATCGGCAAATAAGGTGGCCGATGTAATGATAAGATTTTCAAGACGCCCGATTGACTCTAAGTATTCCATTGCACCCACAGCCATATTGTCATCTGCTACGTATAGTCCATCAAAATGATCAATCCTTCTGGCTAAGTGCCTAGCCGCTTGGCGGGACTTTTCTCTGCTCCAGTAGCCTGCTGCCACATCCACTATTTCCAGAGTGATGTCTGGATTATTGCGCTTTTGTTTATCGAGCTCTTCGGAAAAACCTATGGAGCGCTCAATGGCCGTTGTATATCCTGGAAAGCCTTGAATTTCGGCAATCAGGCCTTTTCCATTTAACGCCTTAATCATCATTTGCGCAGCCAGCTTACCCTCTTCCACATTATTTGGGCCTGTGTAGCCTCTAATAAGATCAAAGCCAGATACATCTATTGGTGTGTTCACCACCATGACTGGAATACCAGCCTGTTTGGCTTTTTCAAGAACAGACAATATTTTTTTACCATGAACTGGCCATACAGCAATCACATCAACTTGTTTTTTAATAAGGGCCTCAACCTGGCTAATTTGTAAATCTAAGCTGGCCTTTGCGTCATAGTTTATTAAGGTAAAACCTTGGCGTTTCGCTTGCTGGAGAATAATTTGCTCATAGCGCCTTTGGTAACCATCGGTCTGCCAATGAAAACCGCAAAATCCTATTACCACATCGGCTGTCTTAGTTTTGATTATTTTTGGAAACACATGGCTTCCTTTAGGATTAGTGACTGCAGCGGTGCTTGAAGCGTTACTGATTTCTACCTCGTGATATTTTAAAAATACTTGATCATTAACACCATATTTTTCTAATATTTTTTGATAGTCACCATTTTCTTTAATGATCGTAAGGCCTTTTATTAACGCCTTTTGTTCACGATCACGAGGACGGTTAGCGGGGGAAAAACCCAAATAAAATTCAGTGCTATTAATCAATGAAGGGGTTAATATTTCTAATTTTTCTGTCAGGCCATAACCATGAATATAAAAGTTAGCGGTGAGTTCATCCATTATGGTTAAGTCTAATTTTTTCTGGCTTAGCTTATTAATATTTGTTTCATTATTTGAAGCTGACAGTTTTTTAAAGTTTTTTGCCTGATCAAATTCTTCTGTGTAGGAAAAGCCACGCAATACCCCCACGTCACTTCCCGATATGGAGTTCAATCGTCCATTCCAATTCATACGAGTGTTTTTTCTTTTTATTAATACTAAGGGTGAGGTTTTATAAAGTAATACCTTCAAGGCCCCTAGCTCTTCTAACTCGCTAAAGCTACTGGGAAACATGGCATCTACTTGGCCCATCATCATGACAGACTTCCCCCTGGCCCAAGGCAAGCTGCCCAGCTTGGCTTCCATGTTGACCGCTGAAAATGCCGAACGAACGATCTCACTTAAAAAGCCTGTAGTGTCTATTTCATTACCGGTATAAGGAGGGATTTTAGTGGTGGCGACCCTTATTATATCTTTGGCGTAGCCGTGGTTGGCCAAACTGGGGCTAGCCAGGGCTACGCATAAAACCAGCTGAAAGCCTAAAATCAGTGCCTTCAAAGGCCTATTGTTATTCATATATGTCATGTATTAAGAGTAGATTAAATACCTTTAATCTCCTTTAATCGGTTGCCTCATTTACGCCATAATTGGCACTTTTTCGGTCAAAACCACTAGAAAATATGGCCCGTTGACACACAAGTCTCCCTACATTGTCATTAATCGCAGATATTCACGTGGCAAGGCTCGCCATATGGCCCCTAGCCCATTAAAATACGCCCCTTTTGTAAATACCCATTTTGTACAATACCCGGACCCTTTCATGTCATCAGTTGATTACGGCTCAGCCGAGCATTACACACCCCAACGGATTGATATGGAAAATCTCACTGATGAAAACAAGTGTGATTATTGCAGTGCCCAATGCTGCTCTTATATTACTCAGCAAATAGACACGCCCACCACCATGCACGAGTTTGATGTATTGCTGTGGCAGATTGCCCATAAAGGCATTCACCTTTTTAAAGATGACAATGGCTGGTATTTATTAAGCATGACCCGTTGCACACATTTGCTAACGGATAACCGCTGTGGCATTTACGAAACACGCCCCATGATTTGCCGCGAACACAGCAACGGTGGTTGTGAATTTGATGTGCCTATTAACGAAGGTTGCGATTTGTATTTTCAAGAATACGACGAGTTTGATGCTTACTGCCGTAAACGTTTTAAGACCTGGGATAAACGTTTAGAAAAATTTGAGGCTGAGCGTAAAAAAGAAGCTGAAAAACAAATTAAAAAAAGTAAAAAGGCGCTTTAAAAAAACGCAGCTAAATGGCGGCTTAACTGGTAATCATTAACCCTATTCCTACCAATACCGGTGTGAGTATATTCATGGTTACATTTAGCGCCATGAAAGGCAGTAGTTTATTAATATTGTCGTGATGTTTTATAACGCCTTTGCCTGTCCATATGGCCACCGGTATTATTAACAACCCCACTAACGCCATATTAGGCACCTGCTTTAACCCTACAGAAAGTATTAACACTAAAAACGCCAGAGCTAAAAACAAGCAATACACTTTTGCGCTTTTTTTCGTGCCCAATAAAATGGCCAAGTTTTTTCTGCCTACGCCTTTGTCGGCGTTAATGTCTGGAAATTGATTAAGCAGTAATAAATCATTCACCAAAAAAAATGGAATAAGTGAAACTAAGAATATTACCCAGGAATATTCACCCGTTAAAACGTAATAGCTACCCATGATCATTAACGGGCCAAAGCCAAGCCCTGGCGCAATAAGAGAGAAAACGGCACTACGGGTAATAATGGGGGTATAGGCCAGCACCAGTATCATGCCTATTACACCAATAGGCAGTAAACCCACTCCAATTACCATTAAGAAATATACGCCAATTACCGCACAAATTGTGGCGCACATTATCCCTATTGAAAGAGTGTAACCTGCAAGATTAGGAAACTCTGGCAAGGTGCCACTGCCACCGCTAAATGCAGTGGCTTGAGTATTGAAATCTAGACCACTTTTAAAATCGAAATATTCGTTTAAAGCATTCACACTTATATGCGCACATATTGCGCCTAATAGCAGTAATAACACGTGCGACAGCTGGATACTCTCAAAGCCCTTTACATAAACGCTACAGGCCAAGGCTAAGAATATACACGCAGGGGTAAGCACTAAAAAAGGTAAACGCATGGGGCCTAAAAAGCCTTTAAGCTTGTTCATTTTTTTATCCTTAAATAGCGAATTTTTCATGTCTTATCTTTTGGCGCTGTGTGGCACTGGCCCTTTATATTATTTGAAGATACAGAACCCATTTATATCGGTTATAGATAAAGGTTAGATCTGATAAACCATAATGCACTAAAGAGTGAGGCAATAAAAAACCCTTCACTGATTTCAATCAAGTTACCTTCATTTCCCAACTTCATTACAGCCTGCCGGTAACAAACAACACTATACTTTTTAGACAGCACTTAATTTTTAAAATAAGCCCATGATCATCACGAGGGTTGTTGATATGAATGCCGCCATTCATTTTATCCGGATACCTTCAACGCTTTTATGCGCCACGCTATTATTCATGTCTAGCTCCCTACAAGCGAGTGATACCGCCCACGCCATACAGCAACATAAAAATTATGCGGGCTCACAATCCTGCCGAACCTGCCACACCAATATATATAACCAATACATTAAAACGGGCCACCCTTATAAAATTCAGGCCGTAAATGGCCCGGTTACGTTCCCTACCGGTACATCACCCGGCGTGCCTTATGCACCAAAAGATAAACACTGGGACGATATTAGCTACATTATTGGTGGCTTTGCATGGAAGGCGCGCTTCATTGATAACGAAGGCTATATTCTTACCGGAAAAAATCAGCGCCAATATAATTTAGAGAATCCAATATTAGGGTTAAAAGCCGGCTGGAGTGGATACTCAGCCAATACCGCACCGCGCAAACCTTACACCTGCGGTAGTTGCCACACCACTGCTTGGGTGGCCACGGGAAAAGACGGCCCGCATCAAGATAACCTTCCCGGCATGTATGGGGTTTGGGCTGAACCCGGTGTTACCTGCGAAGCTTGTCATGGGCCAGGTGCGCTGCACGTTAAAGCGCCCAAAAAAAATCCGCTTACCACCGAAGAAAACTGCGGCAGCTGCCACCGCCGAGGTGATGTAAAACAAATTGATGCGAAGGGCGGATTGATTCGCCATCACGAACAATACGAAGATTTGTTGGCATCCCCCCATGAGTATTTAAAATGCGGCGCCTGCCATAGCCCACATTTAAGCGTGAAATACCCTACCGGTGGATTTAAGGGTGAAGCAAAAACATGTTTAACGTGTCACACCCAACGCATATCCCATATACCCGCCAAAGCTAAATTTGAATGCATCACTTGCCATATGCCCAGAATGGCAAAGTCGGCGGTATCGATAAAACACGATGTAAAAAATGGTGAAGTGCCCGAGGGAGATATTCGCAGCCACATTTTTAGAATTAGCCTAGACCCTCTTTGGAAAATGTTTAGCGACGATGGCAAGTTTGTACGGTTAGATGAAGAAGGTAAGGCATTTATTCCCGCCGCTAATGCATGCCTAACCTGCCACACTAATAAAGATAAACAATGGGCAATTGAATCGGCCAAGAGCATGCATCATGACACACCGTAATTTGCTCCTTGCGATGTTGTTAGCGGGCTTAGTGATAGGCGTACTGGCAACATTGGCCGCCGAGCAAGTAGATAAAATCACCTCAACCGAAGCATTTTGTGCCAACAGCTGTCATTCCATGAAACGTTATATTGCTGAAGATGCCACGTATAAAATGTCCGTCCATCGCAGTAACGCCAGCGGAGTATTGGCTGACTGTGGCGATTGCCATATTCCCCACGACCTAGTACCAGCAACCTGGGTGCATGTGAAAAGTGGTGCAATAGATATGATTTCTGAATTAAGCCACGATTTTTCAAAACCTGAAAACTGGCAGGAGATAAAGCCAAGGCTAGCTAAAAAAGTAAGAGAAGAAATGCTTGCGAATGATAGCCAAGCTTGCAGACACTGCCACGATTTAAAACGTATTGCTGTGGCCAGCTTTATGGGGCAAAGAGCCCATGCCCAATCTTATAAAAATGAAAAAACCTGTATTCAGTGTCACTTTAATCTTGTTCATGAGGCTACGCCGGTACACGAGGGTTTTCGGTAATACTTACATTCAAATGCAATTAAATAAGCCGCTTCCTACCCCTATTGCACAAACGTTTTTTGATGTTTTCGATAGGCACTGGGCGGAACGCCGGTCCATTGTTTAAAGGTGCGAGTGAATGGGCTGGTTTCTGAAAAACCCAGTTTTACACTAATTTCTTCAATGGTGAGTTCGGTGTTGATTAATAATTCGATGGCGGAATCTCGTTTAAGATGATTTTTAATGGTGAGGTAACTGGTGCCCTCATCGGTTAAGCGGCGCTGTAAGGTATAGGGTTTTACTTTCAAAACCTTGGCAAGTTGCGGCAACGTTGGCAGGGCTTGAAGTTGTTGGTTAATTTCGTTGGCCACTCTAGAGGCCCAGCTGTAGGATTTAAATTCAAGCAGGTACAACTCATAAAACGGGTCCTTCAGTAATTCTTTTAAACTGGCCTGGTCTTGCCTAACCGGTTTTTGCAATAGAGACCGAGATAAGCTCATGCTGGCACCATCACTATTAAATGAAATGGGGGCTCCGTAATACACGGCCCGATAGTCTTGTGCATGGAGCGGTTTGGGGTAGTTAAACTTAATATGGTGAATAGTGATAATTTCGCGGCTTAACCAACTGAGTATTCGGTGCACCTCAAAGAAAATATTTTCCGCTATATAGCGATTAGTGTTGCTGGCGGGAACAAGCGTTAAATGCACTAGCTCTCCTTTATCCTGTGTATAAATAGCCGGCCCTTTACCCACTATCTGATAAAACCTCTCTAAGCGCTCAAGTACCTGCCCCATGGTTTTAGCCGTTATTAGCCAGTGCACCAGTAATGACAGGCTCCCCAACGGTACCGGTTCTTTAGCGTGCCCGAGTAACTCATCGCCCGAAGCGTTAATTAAACAACTGGCGAGCTTAGCCAGTTGTACCAAGGGCACTCGGGCATTGGGCTCCTGTAATAGATGTTTAGGAATACGACATTCATATAACAAGGTATCAATAACATCGGGGGCCAGAGATACCTTGGATATAATGTTGTTAATGAATGAAATATTGAAAGACAGGGCCTTTTTGTCGGTGGTTGCCATACTTTTTTAGCTTTCTCTTAATTATTAACCACAGATACCGCCAAATACGGCCCTATAATATGCCATAAAACCCCGCCAAATTGTTATAAAGTATCAACTACTCTGTATATCGCGGTCATTCCGAAATGCCCTGTGCTTGCACATAATAAGCGCATTAAAACCAATGTACCTAAATGACACATTGGCCCTGCTGCACCAATGGGCCACGGTATATCACCCACAACGTCGCGAAATAACTGATACAGCGGCGGCAATTGCATTCAAGGAAAAAATCATGAAAACACGTTTAACTGAATTGCTAGGCATTAAGTACCCAATCGTATGTGGCGGCATGATGCGTGTTGGCACCGCAGAACTGGCAGCGGCTGTATCGAATGCAGGTGGCTTGGGCATTATGACCGCCCTAACCTTGCCTACCCCAGAATTGCTAAAAGCCGAAATTGAAAAGTGCCAGTCCCTTACCGACAAACCTTTTGCGGTAAACCTAACCGTAGGTGTAGTAGCCACCGCCATTAACTACGATGATTACGTAGATGTAATTTGTGCAAGCGGCGTGAAAATTGTTGAAACAGCCGGTCGCAGCCCAGAGCCGTTCATGGAAAAGTTTAATGCCCACGACATTAAAGTGATTCACAAGTGCGTGGCAGTACGTCATGCCTTAAAAGCCGAAAGAATTGGTGTAGCAGCGGTGAGCATTGATGGTTTTGAATGCGCCGGTCACCCAGGTGAAGAAGATATTCCAGGGCTAATATTAATTCCTGCAGCGGCCGATAAATTAACCATTCCTATATTGGCATCGGGCGGCATTGCAGATGGTCGTGGCCTAGCAGCCGCGTTAGCATTAGGCGCTGATGGCATTAACATGGGAACACGTTTTGTGGCCACTCAAGAAGCACCGGTACACGAAAATGTTAAACAAGCCATTGTTAACATGAAAGAAACCGACTCTACCTTGATCTTCCGTAAGTTTAAAAATACCGCTCGTGTATTTAAAAACGAAATCGCCCTGAAAGTACAGGAAGTTGAAAAAGAAGGCGGCGAGTTTGCTGATATTCACCACTTTGTGTCTGGCAAAAATCAGGAACTAGCTTGGACTACTGGCGATGTCAATGCAGGCATGGTGACTTTTGGTATGAGTGGCGGCCTAGTTAAGAACGTGCCTACTTGTGAGGAGTTGGTAAAAGAGATTGCCGATGATGCTCGTGCGATTATTACTGAAAGACTGGCGGCTGTAGTGGCTTAACGTCTTTTAGTTTAGAACTAAAATAGCAGGTGGTTTAGTGCCTGCTATTTTTTTGAAGAAGTGCAAGACTGAGCACAAACCTGAACTTTTTTAATACTTGCACAGTGACAGCTAGTACGGTTTTCTTTCAAAGGGGTGGTCCCCTTTACATCCCCCGTCCTTCCTCCGCCCTCTGATCGCTCAATCCCTTACCTTGCTTCGATTGCCACGGGCCAAACAGATGTCCATATCTTACGGCCCTTATCCCACGTCGTGTGGGATAGACAATGCACAAGGCAAGTGCTTTCGCTGAAGGCTAACGTCAAAATAGTTATCGGTACGGTTGTGTTTAGTCTTCATCATCAAGGGAATCGTGACTGTGCTTAAATTTTTGCACTCCTTTCAACTCTTATTTTTGGGTTCTTGAACCCACTATCTATTTCCAAATAAGTCTTTCCATCAGAATCAACTACAACATCCCATCTGCATATTTCTTTAGTAACTTCGGTTTTTAGAAAAATTGAATCGCGGCTCCATTCTTTTGCTGTACATACTTTTCCATCTTTGATTCTCCAATAACTTAACTCGCTATGAGAGTATTTTTCACAAAGTAACTCTATTGGGTTTTTATGATTAATCTCGTATCCATGAGATCGATCAGAACGTAAATCTAAGAAGCCTGACTCCTTGAAACCACCACTAATTAGCTCCCATTCCCAATAGCCCACAATTTTATGTTCTACATCTGAGAGGCCAGAACAAGCTGATAGGACAAGTAATATAGGAATTGAGAATATTTTCATGAAATAACGTTTACCATAACCGGCGAACTTGCTGCGCATTGGTTAATGCTGTTTTAATCGAAGTCGGTTTCAATATTTTCATTTGACCAAACATGTTTATTTTTTGGTTCTGTAATTGACCAAGTGCTAAAGATACAACCATAAGATAGTGCTACATCATGCATAAACCCAACCCAGCCTAGATGCTGCTCACTTGTAAAATTTACGACATATGGTCGGGATGTACCGTCTATGATCCAATACACTCCATTTTTAGTAATGGACATTTCATAGTTTTCGCTAAGTTGATATTGAATACCTTTCGCTCCCGCCTCATCTTTTGTGAAAAAACTAAAGTCTAGAATCAAATCAATTTCCCTAGTAATTGAATTCTTCTCTAACTCTAAGTTAATGATTTTAGCTTCAGCAAGACGGCGACTTTTAATCCTCTCGTGGTATTCACCCCAAATTTTCTGTGCTTCCTGCTCACTCATTGTTTGTTTCCCTGAATATGCAATCCCACAAAAGAGTAGTAGGCATATTATGGACTTAGCTATAATCTTCATAGGTACTTAACATTTTATTATGTCTATCTTTTAATCTTGTCATTTAGCTTATCTATAGAATATTTAAGAGGTCAAGTCTTGCATTGTGCGCCTAGTCAAAACGCAAGACTTGACCCGAATGGCACGTATAGCACGTCCAGTGGAGGCCGTCTTTTTGGCCGGAACGCATTTAAGCGTATTGTTAGGAGTTTATCCTGCAAGATCAACTTTGGCTGCTTGCAACACAATTCCATAAACTGTATCCACGGCCTTGAGAGAGTCAGAAACATATTCATACTGGCCCATGCCAAAGCCTTTGCTGTACCACATTTCTCCGTTAAATACCTTCAGCGCCTCAATGGATGCTTGTGATATAACAATCGCGCCAGGCCCAGATAACCTTTGAATTATCTCTAAGGCTTCATTTCCACGTTGGCTCTGAATTTGATAATGTTCGGTATCCATATTATCGGGATCATATCTAGATTTCGGGTCAATAAAGTAGTCACTTCGCTCTTCTAAAGTGATTTTTAACTTAAATATATTCTCAAGTATGCTTTCATAGTATTTTTCTTTAAGTTGCCATTGCCTTTGGCCCGCCCAATTTAATTGGGCTATTTCATGCTTTATATTTTCAGTTTCTTCAGTGGTCTTTTTTGTTTGTTCCAGCAAACTTTCGAAATCATCTTTCGTTGCATAATTCAGTCCCTTTTTCTTCATATATGAAGCAAGAAAACTACCTATAAAGGAGAGCATCACTACAGATAGAGAAAGGATCAAGGCTTCTGGTGTAGAAAAATCTAGTTTATCCATAATATCCCATGTCTACGAGCAATCTGGTACTCCTAACGCCCAAAGCTGTGGCTGCGAAGTAGTCCACAGCCTTTGCTTGTTATGTGCGTACTAAGAATAACTGGGATCAGAGTAATTTTTTTCCTTTGGTCAATCTTTAACTCCTCCGACACCTTTAAACCTTTCTTAAGAACAAATATATTCAACGGGGACAAGAATGAGCGAATTTTTTAAAGGTTGTTATCGATTATTTTCAGCCATTCGTCGGTATTTTCCAATTCAGAATATCCGTCTTCACTGCCACTAAACGCACTCCCAATCACCAAGTTCGGATTCAGGTTTCTCAGTATTTTGCTCAAGCTGGCACTCAAATCTTCTCTAGAGCTTACACCGGGGAATAGAAACGTGTCCCACGCAGTGCCATTTTTCCATAAAGTATCGCCTGTGAATAGATACAACAAACCAGTAACGGGAGAATTGTAGTACACACACAACGATCCATTAGTATGACCTGGAGTATGCAATACTACGACGTCTTTGTGAGCGTCGCTAAACGTAGATGTTAAATTGGATAGCACTACGTCGACGGCGCTTTCAATGAACGGAGCTTCCATTTCACTAGCTACTAGTTTCGAACCAAAGCGTTTCTTCAGGTTGCTCAAATTAGGCCCCGATTCGTCACGATGACTCAATACTTGATATGCGAAACCACCTTCCTTCTCGATTAAATCTAAAGATGCCTGGTCGCCCGTATTGTAGAAAAGAATGTTTCCATTGGGATGTTTAAGTAGATATGCATGCGATGCAACATACCCTCCTCGGAAAGGCGATGTCTGGATCAAATCGTCTTTTATTACTTTGATCATACGGATTAAATCCTAGAGGTTTGCTAGCTTATTATTCACATAACGCCTAAAGCATGGGCGTAAAAACCAGAGCGAAGCGGCGATTTTTACGTCCCATGCCTTTATTTGTTAGGGCTTTTTGAAAACACTGAGCCCAATTTATCCATAACAGAATTTGTCAACTGCTGCTCCGTTCTGGCCTTCTCTATCTCTACCGTTGTTTGCCCTTTTTCAAGTATATGATTTCTTTCAGTTTTAACTAGATTTTCAATTGAGTTAAGCACGCCTTCTTCCGAACTATTGTTAATTGCCAGCGCTACCGCAAGATGTTTTGACTCTACATTAGTAATTTCATTTTGAAAGTATTTGATTTCTGCAAGAGTATCTTTATACAAACGAAGAAAGAAATACGCAAAAATTTCGATGAAAACAACCAAAGAAAATCTCGGTACAAAACTCTCTATAAAATCAATGGGCTCTTTAAATGAAATTGGTGCAGAAAGAACAAATATTCCAAGCAAAGTTAGGCCTACAATAGTAGTAACAATTCCAATAGCTAGGTTTAGATTTCCGCGTTTGGTAAGAGAGTAAAGTTCTTCTCGTAATCTGCTGATAGTATTTTCAAAGTTTGCTTCTATCGCTGAATTTTTAAAGTTCTTATCAAGCTCCTCTGAAACCTCTTTCTTTATTGACTCAAGAACATCCTTCGCTGAAGAGGTGGTCAAACTCTCTTTTAGGCCGTGTACAATTTCTAGTCGATCTTCGTCGTTAAGATGAGTCAACTCGTTTCTTATACTGCTAACTTCACTCTGAAGTGAATTGATGAGATTAATTACATCTTTCGGCCTGCTGTCAGTAAATTTCTGCGCTTCTCTCAACTCCTCTTTAAGGAATTCGACTTCTTTACGAGTTAGCGAGGACTCTACTCGCCCTTGTTGCAAGAATTTAGTGATTAAGAAAACAGCAAATACAGAAGCAACACTTCCAAACATCCCAACTATAAAACTTATATCCATATATCTTCCCTATTTCCTAAGTGTGGCCCTAACAGCTTATTATGTATGAAGGGTTGGCTTCGAATTAATACAAATAAATAAAAGCACATAGATTGGAATTACAGATTCATAATACCCCCCAACCGAAGTATACCCTCGCTTTTTTTGCAATCTTTTTTCTTCTTTAACTAAAACTTTTTTATCTTTGCATATATCTAAGCTTTTTTCCTTTGCCTTTATGGCTAAATCATCCCAGTACATATACCAACCAAGCAAAACAAGTTTTTGATCACCATTTGGGAGTTCCTTGAATCGAGTAATTGCACATCCACTAAGCATGGAAATTGAAATAAGACAGATAATTATAAATTTCATTCTCATACCATTACATAACAGCTTATTATGTTTCATTGCTGAGCCCTGTTATTTTAGTCACGATACTGTACGCAACTCGCTTTGGGCCTTCGACACTATAAAATTTTGTTCCAACAGATATTCTCTCCGCGTGCAAAGGCACCATATCTTCTGAAAAAATATGCATTCTTGCCTTTAGAGTACCCTCTAGAAACAGCCCTTTATCAAGTGCGTCACCGTTGTCATCGACGAACTCAGGCCAAATCATATACATTGTATTTTCAGGTTGATTCTCTGCGTAAATAAAATCCCAGCGAATACCATTATGAGGAGGGCAACTCCTCCCTCCTTCGCTTTTAGTTAGGATTGTAATTACCGCCTCAAATGCGTCTTTATGGTCGTAAAGTCGAATCATATTTTAAACATAACGCCCGCAAGCACAGGCGAGCGACGCAGGAGCGAGTCCAGCACAGCTTGCTGTGCGGTTGTGCCTTGCTTTGTTATACACTTTTTGAGCAATACTGATTAAGGAACCCTTGCATTAAGTCACCTGCTGTCTTGTAATTAGGGTTTGATATTACAAAATCCTTATGCTCTCCTTTACCGCTCTTATATAGACTAAGGGCATCTTTGAAGGATTTACAGCCCGCATCTTCATCACCATTCCGCCAAAGAACTGTACCTGTTTCAAATACTGGCTTTGATGCTTGAATGTTTTCACCCAAAGACAAAAATCCTTCTCTTGAAAGATTGAAATGCTCTACAGCCATGCCTCTAAATTCGCTTGTAGGGACTTTTTCCCAGTTTGCTTTTATTTTATAAAAGTTACCAAGAAAGAATAAGACTTCAGATTCACCAAATACATCTTCCCTTTCGCTAAAAATCACCAATGCTTCTTTTGCAATTCTTTCAGCAGGTAAGTATCGACCCATCGATAATAGTTGAGATGCCTGCCTTAATTTCACATCAGGGTCGTCTGATTGAGGAACCAGCATCGCAGAGCAAGCACTTAGAAAAGTAGTGAATGCCAAGATAATTATTAATTTCATAGAAATTCCATTTTATGTATAACAGCTTATTCTACGTCTCGTGACGCGTTTACCCGGTGACGTGTTTGCCGGAACAAAAGCCGTCACTCAGTCCTTTTAATGCCCCGTATAATGAAGCATACAGACCTAATTGGCCAATTTTTCTAACTCTCTATATGCATAATGAATATGCATTGGTACGCGGCTAACTTGTTAATTTTACAAACTTTTTAACTTCCCGCGCTTTGAGTAGAATATGTGGTCGTTTGGGCATATTTTCCTGCTTTATCATCATGTAATTAAATATCTTAATACGCAGTTATACGGCCGCATATTATTTGATATACGGTACACATGACGTTTTATCTGCTGTTATCTGTAAAAGGCGTCGCTGTACAAAGCGGCCTAACAACACTAATGCCAAGAGATAAATTACACCTTCAAACGAAACCGTAACGATAAATACTTTGACGTTAGCCTTCAGCGAAAGCGCTTGCCTTGCGCATTGTCTATCCCACACGACGTGGGATAAGGGCCGTAAGATAGGGACATCTGTTTGGCCCGTGGCAATCGAAGCAAGGTAAGAGATTGAGCGACCAGAAGGCGGAGGAAGCAGGGGGTTGTAAAGGGGACCACCCCTTTTGAAGGAAAACCGTTCTAGCCAATATCTACAAAAACAAACCCCACCCCAATAAAAAACCAAAGGCCCAACCAATTACCATTAAAAGTTTAATGATCAACTTTTAACCCCCTTCTAAATTATCAACCAAAAAATCAATCAACAACCTAACTTTTGTAGCCAAATATTTATTCTGCGGATACACCGCCCAAATCCCCTCTTCCATAGGCTCGTCACTCACCAATAACTTTTCCAATTGCCCAGCGTCTAAATGCTTTCGCAAATAATAATCAGGCAACTGCACGATACCTAACCCTTTAAGGGCAGCATCCACCAACCCCAAACCAGAGTTGCAACGCAAACTACCAGTAACCCGTATTTTTTTTGCTGCCTTACCCGATAAGAAATACCAAAAATCCGAACTGCCCAATAAACAATTATGATTTTTTAAATCAGCTATAGATTGCGGCGCACCATGCTGCTGTACATAAGTAGGAGACGCACATAAAAAATGCTGACGCGAAGATATTTTTTTAGCCACTAAGGTAGAGTCATCTAGATTGCCTAGCCGAATGGCCAGATCAAAACCCTCTTCTACTAGATCAACCCGCTGGTTGGATAAGTGAACGTTAATTTCCACTTCTGGGTAACGCAGTAAAAAGTCACTTATTAGCGGAATAATATGGCGCTCACCGTAGGTGACCGGGGCTGAGAGATTAATTTTGCCCTGTGGGCGCCCTTTTAAGTTGGTCATGGAGCGTTCGGCTTCGTCTAAGCCATCTAATATGTTGCGGCACTGGTGGTAAAACAGCTGCCCTTCTTCGGTGGGGGATACCTTACGCGTGGTTCGGTAAAACAACTTAGTGCTTAAACGACTTTCTAAGGCGTTCACTTGGCGACTTACCTGCGCGGTAGAGATAAGCAGCTTTTTAGCGGCCAGGGTAAAACTGCCAGTTTCTACCACGGCTGCAAACTCACATATGCCCTGCCATTGCATGACGCCTCCTTTTATTGATTAACTATTGTTTACTACCCTAATTATTAGCCTAGTTATTATTACTGCTGTGTAAAAGTAAGTTACTAAAATTAGGGATTATCACCACAGTATAAACAATTATAATCATCACTAATATCTCGCCTTAATAGATAAGTGTGCCAAAAGGCCCTAACCTAGTAAGAGCTTTATGAGAACCTAATGAGTGCTCCGCACCCACTATTAAATGGACCCCCCTATGACCGATAAATTTATTAAATCTAAAGCCGCCATCGCTTGGGGCCCTAATCAGCCTTTATCTATTGAAGAAGTAGACGTGATGCTGCCTCGCAAGGGTGAAGTATTGGTGCGTATTGTGGCGTCTGGCGTGTGCCATACCGATGCATTTACCCTGTCTGGAGATGACCCAGAGGGAATTTTCCCAGCCATATTAGGACACGAAGGAGGCGGTATTGTTGAGCAAGTGGGTGAGGGCGTTAGCAGTGTTGTTGTGGGGGATCATGTTATACCACTGTACACCCCTGAATGCGGCGAGTGTAAATTCTGCTTATCAGGCAAAACCAACTTGTGCCAACAGATTCGTGAAACCCAGGGTAAGGGATTAATGCCAGACGGCACCACCCGCTTTTATAAAGACGGCCAGCCTATTTACCATTACATGGGCTGCTCTACTTTCTCTGAATACACAGTATTGCCGGAAATATCCCTAGCCAAGGTAAACAAAGAAGCCCCTCTTGAAGAAGTGTGTTTGCTGGGCTGCGGCGTCACCACCGGCATGGGCGCGGTAATGAATACTGCAAAGGTAGAAGAAGGCGATACCGTGGCCATCTTTGGCATGGGCGGCATTGGTTTAAGTGCCGTAATTGGCGCAACCATGGCCAAGGCCAGCCGTATTATTGTGATTGATATTAACGAAAGTAAGTTTGAGCTGGCCCGTAAACTGGGTGCCACCGATTGCATTAACCCTAAAAACTATGACAAACCGATTCAAGACGTAATTGTAGAGCTGACCGATGGCGGCGTAGATTACTCGTTTGAATGCATTGGCAATGTAGATGTAATGCGTTCAGCGCTTGAATGCTGCCACAAGGGTTGGGGCGAATCGATCATCATTGGTGTGGCTGGCGCGGGCCAAGAAATTTCTACCCGTCCTTTCCAACTGGTGACTGGGCGAGTCTGGCGTGGCACCGCCTTTGGTGGTGTTAAGGGCCGTACTGAATTACCTGATTACGTAGAGCGCTACTTGGCCGGTGAATTTAAGCTAAGTGATTTCATTACCCATACCATGGGCTTGGAAGGCATTAATGATGCGTTTGATTTAATGCACAAGGGTGAAAGTATTCGCAGTGTTGTGCACTTTAATAAATAATTTTTTATTAAAATATTAAACCCGTAAAAATGGGCCGCTTTTATTAATTATTTTATTAATTAACAAGAGCGGTCCATTTTGTTTTCTAGCACTTCTTTTCTAATGGGGGCCACTGCCTTATATTAACCCTCATTAATTTTTTAGAATAAAACAATAAAAAAGCAAAGGAATTTTTCCATGAGCGTTAATCTTCAACAGGTGACTTCACAGCGCGTATTCTCAGGTGAACACCAACAATTTACTCATGACTCCACCAGTTTAAATTGCACCATGCGTTTTGCCATATTTATGCCGCCGCAAGCCAGTAAGGAGAACAAGGTACCGGTTTTATATTGGTTATCGGGCCTTACCTGTAACGATGAAAACTTCATGCAAAAAGCCGGAGCCCTGCGCATTGCCGCCAAACTGGGCATGGCCATCGTAGCACCCGACACCAGCCCACGAGGGGAAGACCTGCAAGGGGAAAAAATAGCCGATGATGAAAACGGCGCGTACGATTTAGGTTTAGGGGCGGGCTTTTATATTAACGCCACACAAGCGCCTTGGAATAAACATTACAAAATGTACGACTACATAGTGGATGAATTGCCCAACATAATTGAAGCGAATTTTCCGGTATCGAATAAACGTTCTATTAGTGGGCACTCCATGGGAGGACACGGCGCGTTAATGATTAGCCTTAAAAATCCTGATCGTTACGCATCGGCTTCGGCGTTTAGCCCCATTTGCCAACCCACTAATTGCCCATGGGGACAAAAAGCGTTCAGCGCGTATTTAGGAAATAACCAACAAGATTGGCAAGCCTACGACAGCAGCGTATTAATGGCCAAGGCCCATGATGCCAAACAACAAGTTCCTACTATGGTGAGCCAAGGCGGAAGTGATAATTTTTTAAAAGAGCAATTAAATCCAGAAGCCCTGCAAGCGGCTGCTATTGAAAGCCACTATCCGCTCACCTTCGATATGGAACTGGGTTACGACCACAGCTATTACTTTATCTCGAGTTTCATTAATGACCATTTGAAGTTTCATGGTTTGCATTTAGAGAAATAGCATCCGTTAAGCGCCCTGTACATAACTAATTAAAAGCCTCAAAAATCACAGTTTTTTGGGGCTTTTTTATGCCCATTAATAATGGCTGCCTTACTTCATATTTCCCCATTAGCATTTTGAGAAAACAGCCAGATATGTTACTTTGCGCGGCAATATTTAGATTGAACTGCCGATACAAGCTTTTATTGTAATTAAAGCGGGATGTATCTCATAAAGGACTATGAATGAATCACCTCGTTAGCGCCCTTCCCTGCTCTGCCTTTTTTAAAGGTTTGTTATCCATTACTTTGCCATTCTACTTAGCGCCTGTGGCGGCTATGACAACGACACTACAAAACCTGTTATTACACTTAATGGTGAGGCTTCCATTTCACTAGAATTTGAAGAGGAATATATCGAGGAAGGCGCTACCGCTATAGATGATGAAGATGGAGATATTGAGGTTGTCATCACCAACGGCGTTAATACCAGTTACTTTGGCCAATATACTGTTACCTATACGGCGACTGATAAATCAGGAAATAGTAGCTCTGTTTCAAGAACAGTTTCTGTAAATCAAAGACCTTTTATCACTACATGGAACACAAGAAATCAGGGCTATTCTGGCAACGATCAAGTATTAATAACTACAAAAGGTACTGGTTATAACTATCAGGTAGATTGGGGGGATGGGGTTATTGACTCAAATATAACGGGGAATATTACCCATACCTTCGATTTCCCAGGTACTAAAACTATTTCTATCAAAGGAGATTTCCCGAAAGTTTATTTCGAGGGCTCCTTTGTCTCTAATGACAAGCAAAAATTAACATCAATAGAGCAATGGGGAGATATTAAATGGCTCTCTATGAAAGATGCCTTTAAAGACTGTATTAATCTGGAAGGTAACGCTACTGACGCACCAGACTTATTCATGATAACGGACATGAGCGGTATGTTCCGTGGAGCCAGACGCTTCAGTCAAGACTTAGAACATTGGGATGTATCCGACGTCACCGACATGAGTAATCTTTTTAATTCAAGCGCTTTCAATGGCTCGGTAAATAATTGGGATACATCCTCAGTAACCAACATGGAAAATATATTTTATCGGGCTTATAACTTCAATCAAAGCTTAAACAACTGGGATACTTCTTCACTAACCGATATGAGTAATATGTTTTATCAGGCTTCTAAATTCAATCAACCATTGGATAATTGGAATGTCTCCTCTGTAACCGATATGAGCCATATGTTTTATGGTGCAGAGAGTTTTAATCAAAATATAAATAATTGGAATGTTTCCCTAGTAACCGATATGAGCCATATGTTTTCCGCTGTCGTTGAACCCTATAACACTGAGACCACCCCTGCTACGTTTAATCAACCATTAAATAACTGGGATGTGTCTTCCGTAATCAACATGAGTAGCATGTTCTATTACGCTATGGATTTTAATCAGGATTTAAGCAACTGGAATGTATCTGCTGTCACTAATATGAGTGGCATGTTTGAATACGCTACATCCTTTAACCAGCAGGTGAGTAATGGAGATACCTCTTCTGTTACTGATATGAGCAGAATATTCTATCAAGCTACAAGCTTTAATCAGGATATAAATAACTGGGATACATCCTCTGTCACCAATATGTATACAATGTTTGCCTACGCAGAAGCTTATAATAAGGAATTAAATAGCTGGGATGTATCTTCAGTAACAAATATGTCTGCAATGTTTAACGATGCGACAGCATTTAATCAGGAATTGAATAACTGGGATGTGTCCTCCGTGACTGACATGGGGAATATGTTTTTCTATGCTAGCTCTTTCAATCAGAGTTTAGATAATTGGAATGTTTCAAATGTAACCAATATGAGCAGTATGTTTTACAATGAACGTTACACCACACAGGTGTTCGACCAAAACCTAGGCAGCTGGGATGTTTCTTCTGTTACTCGTATGTATGGAATATTCGAGTATGCAAAACTCTCCACCGAAAACTATGATGCTTTATTGCAAGGCTGGAGCGCACAAAGCTTACAAAGCGGTGTCTATCTCAGCGGTGGCGATAGTACCTACTCCAGCGAATCACAGGCTGCAAGAGATGCTCTCATTAACACCTATAACTGGAGAGTTTTTGATGGTGGGCTAGCTCGCTAGCTTTAAACTCCTTACAGAACGGCAAGGCTCCTGTCGTTCTCTCTTTATCATCTTTTACCAGCCTTTAAATAACCCACCTGATAAAGCCTTATACTTTATAGGGCCTCGCTCTAAATTTATCCCCTACGCTCTAGACTTTATTTCCAGCACTGTTCCCCCCCATAACCTGTACTTTTTTTAAACAAAACACCCCATTTAGGGCTCGAATGAATAGCAATGATTAGCCTATAGGGCTAAAATCGCCCCTCAAAATTGATCATCAAGAATACAGGCTGCGCTATTGAGGTGAAGATACCCTCTATGAGTGAGCCAGCATCGTTATATGGGTTGTATACATGAGCAGAAAGATTGAATTATTGGCGCCAGGCGGTGATGTAAACGCCATTAAGGCGGCCATTGTGGCCGGTGCCAATGCGGTGTATTGCGGCCTAGATACCTTTAATGCCCGTAACCGCGCCAGCAATCTTTCCTTTGATGATTTAAACGGCATTGTCCGTTTAGCCCATGAATATCAGTGCGAGATCTTTTTAACGCTGAACGTAGTGATTCTAGAACACGAATTACCGGGCATGATTAAGCTGCTGAACAAGCTCGTGAACACCGGTATCGACGGTATTATCGTGCAAGACTTGGGCATGTTTAATTTGGTTAAAAAGCACTTTCCCACTCTAGACATTCACGCCTCTACCCAACTCACCACACACAACGATGGCCAAATTTTATTCTTAGCTAAAATTGGCGCCACCCGTGTGAACTTATCCCGTGAATTGAATCTTGGGGAAGTTAAAGCGTTAACCACTCTTGCCCACGATCACGATGTGCTTACCGAAGTGTTTGTACACGGTGCCTTGTGTATTGCTTTCTCTGGCCAGTGTTATTCAAGCTCGGTAAGTGTGGGTAATTCTGGTAATCGTGGCCGTTGTAGCCAAGCATGCCGTGATGAATATGAACCCACCGAAATGGGCAATAAACACCCACTTAATTTAAAAGATAACTCTGCCTATTTTGATTTACCTGAATTGGTAGAGGCTGGGGTAGATTCTTTAAAGATTGAAGGCCGCATAAAAGGCGCAAGCTACGTTCACACGGTAGTAGATAGCTGGCGCAAGCAAATAAATAAATTTGTGGAAACAGGCAAGTTACTGGAAGACGACTCAAGTCTTTATAAAGTCTTTAACCGTGACTTCACCAACTTATTTTTGAAGGGCGACATGACTAAGTCGATGTTCATCGACAATCCCCGTGATAATAGCTTTACCCATGCTAATGAAAAAAGAAACGCTATCTCTGTTGTGCAAATTCATGATGCACAGCAAGAGTTAAAGACTGAGAAAAATGAAATTAGCGCACAAGTAAGCGAAAAAATTGAATTCCTTAGTATAGAAAAGCCCAGCCTAAGCATTGAATTTTCGGGTCAGTTAAATGAACCACTTACCGTGACCGCGGTAGTGAGTGATAACAACTCTAAAGCCTTAGAGAAAAAGCCAGACCAGGTATTTGTGGTGCAATCTGAGACGTCTCTTATTGCTGCAGGAAAATCAGCCATTGATCAAAGCGCCATTGAGAAACGCTTTAAGAGTTTTAATAGCGCCCAACATGAACTAACAGGGTTTTATTTCTCGAAGTTAGGTGGCGAATTAAACATTCCTTTCAAAGAGCTCACTATTCTTAAGAACAAATTAGCCTTTTTATTAAATGACTCTAAAGAAGTGGTATCGGCTGTAGAAATTGCCGCGCTGCCGCAGCATGAAAAAATTGAAGACAAGCCTAAGCTTTCAATTTTAATTAGCGATGTAAAAGATTTGCACCTGTGTGACCAAACCGAAGCCGATGTGTATTTTAAACTGCCTGAAAGCTTTAAAGTGGGCGACACTAAGTACATAGACATCTTTTTAGAAAACCCTAGGCTTATTCCTTGGTTCCCTGCGGTGTTAATTGGTAAAGATTACCAAGAGTCGGTGAAAATTTTAGAAGTAGTGAAACCTGCGCGCATTGTGAGTAACAACACTGGCGTGGCTTATAAAGCGTTCGAGATGAACATAGACTGGATTGCTGGCCCATTTTTAAACACCACCAACTCTTATGCATTGATGACATTACAAGAAGAGCTAAACTGCAAAGGCGCGTTTATTTCTAACGAGATTAATCAAAATCAAATTAGACGCATTAAACGCCCTGAAGGCTTTAAGCTTTTATACAGCATTTACCACCCCATCTTGATGATGACCAGCCGCCAGTGTTTCTTTCAGCAAACCGTGGGCTGTAAAAAACCCAGCATAGAAGATGGCTGTATGCTGAAATGCGAAAAGGCCACTACCATCACCAACGTGAAAGGCATTTCATTCGCGGTAGACAAGCAAAAAGGCGGCTACCCCAGTATTTACAACCACGAGCAATTTTTAAACCTAGATGCAGTGAAAGATTTCTCACACTTGTTTGATGAGTTCTTTATTGATTTAACCAATATTGGCGCGGGCTCAAAAGAGCAAGCTGATAAGGGTGAGTTGCTGCGTCACTTTGAGAATGTATTGAATGGGGTAGAAGCATCAAGCGTACAGCTTAATGAAATGGTAGAGGTATCGACTAACGCTCAGTATCGCCAAGGGCTGTAGATTCCAAGTTGAAATTGTAAATAGATTGGATTCTATCCGACTAAATATTTATTCTGAAAAATGCCACTCTTGCCAGTATGCGAGAGTGGCTTCGGACAAGCACGCTAAACCTATCCCCTTAAAAGAAAGCTCTTTCTTTTTGTTCTCGGCAGCATTGTAAAAATCACAAGCATAATTTTGAAGGGGTTAAATACTTACAAAGTGAAGGTATGGATCAGTTTTCACTAGTGCATGTCGTCAGCTGAGACTGCTGTGATAAAACTTTTAGTGCTTCTTCTCTGTCATCTAAATGCAACGTTTCAGAGCCATGTATTTGATAAGTCTCATGACCTTTTCCTGCCAGTATCACCACATCCTGATGCCTCGCATGATTTATAATATGAGCAATGGCAGCCCGCCGATCTTGAATAACGCGATAGTTTTTAAACTCTGCCGGAAACCCCTTAATAATATCATTGATAATGGACTGGCTATCTTCAAAACGAGGGTTATCCTCCGTGACAATCACAAGGTCAGCGTACTGGCTCGCGGTCTCTCCCATTAAAGGCCTCTTTTGTGAGTCTCTATTTCCACCACAACCAAACAGCAACAACAATCTCCCCTCATTTGTTTCTACCATCGCCCTACCTGCACGCAAAACACTTTCCAATGCCGCAGGAGTATGGGCGTAATCAACAAACACCTGATAATCTTGCCCTCTATCAATAGGCTCCATTCGTCCCCGAGGTGCAGGACAAATAGACAAGGCTCTCTGTATCGTTAACTCCTCCATTCCAATGTGCCGCAGAACCAGTGCGGCAGCTTGAACATTTAGCTGATTAAATTTTCCATAAAGTATTGTGGGTATTGGAGTGGTGACTTCTGAAAAATTTTCTGGATAAATTTTATAAGAGTCCCCCATACGCATAAAATCAAGTTTAATATTTTGATAAGCATTAAAGGTTTTATGGTAGTCCAAGTGGTCCGTAGTCACATTAGTAAGAAGCTTGACGTTAAAATCAACATCTGCCACCCGCCCTTGATCAATGCCTTCAGACGTTACTTCTAGAATAAAATGAGTTCCTTTTTGATCAATATGTTCCTGCATCAAGCGGGCTATATCATCTGCTTCTGGGGTTGAAAGATCTCTGTTGTTAGAATTTAAAGTGCCTAATACAAAAGGGTGGTAACCGCCTGCTTTTAACGCATCTCCGATTAGATGTGACACCGTTGTTTTACCGTTTGTCCCTGTTATGCCAATAACACAAAGCCTTAGCGATGGGTGGCTTTCAACAGAGGGCTGGGCAGAGTTTTTATTCTTACTTTGATCTTGCATGTTATTTCTTTTCCCTTTAGATACATTTTAATTCCTTTATTTAACTTTGATTTTTCATGATGCATACATACTAAAGTACTGCCCATTACTTCAAATACTATCTTACAGACAAGCTAGTTAACTGGTTTTCTAATAAATTTATATTGGATACCCCACCGTTTTGTAAACCAAGCTCCTCTGATACATTCAAAAAGAAGACTATGGAAAATCAGAAATACTGCCTGAGCTGAACACTATGATTTTACAAAATGGTTATTATACTTATAAAGCTGATAAGTCATAAGAAAACGTCATATAGTTTAAATAAAATAAGTTAATGTAAATAATTTTAAATATTCATTCGATTCAAACCAGTAACTGCCACGACCAGCATCATTAATCTCAACCACTTCCTTTAGCCTGCCTAGACTGTGCAAACAGTGTTGCTGCTAACTTTTTAACTGGCTATTCACGGATGCACTTCTTGGTTTTAGTATTGTACAAATCTACTTTGAAGTGGCCACTACTTTTAGGACATAGTTAACATCATTGATTTCAGGTGAATAAATTATGGAGTGATCGTATAGTATTAGATTTGGCATTAGATTTTAAAGAAGCCTAAATTAATTACTCTGCATGGGATCAACAAACTCAGCATTAACCTCAAGAGAACCTTCAGTTAACCATGCAAGAAAATGGATTTCTCACTACTTAATATATTTTCAATATCCCTTAGGCTAAGTCTTTCATTACCTTCTGTTGCAGAAGACAATGAATAACGGCAAGGTGAAAATAATACATATACATTGTGGATTCCCTATTATCCCCTAACAATTTCCTTCAATTTCCCACTACAAAGCTATTTTAAAACCTAAGCTATCAATACATATTACAAACAGACAAATTACCTCGCATTATTTTTGTTAAAGTGACTTTTACATTATGTCGTACCATCTAGCCAAAGGAATGGCACTCATATTATGCCTAATATTTGTTTCAGGGTGTGGCTCAGATAGCCACCAAGATAATGCGAATGGTTTACCAATTGATACAACTACAGTAGCAGATAAGCTCATCCCCCTTAATTACACAGAAAATAAAAGTACTTATGAAAACTATGGTGATCACTTCGTACCGGGGATACAAGAAATTTTAACTGACATTAGTACCTACACCACCGCTATTACTGATTGCGATACAGACCAAGATGAACTGGAACCCAATCACCCTTGTAAGCTAACAACATTTAATATTCGTGATTCGTTATATTTCAGTGTACCTCGCGAAACACTCGCACTCGATTCCAGTTTAGGGCAAAGAATTTTATTGATTGATTCAGAATTAGGCCAAAGTGCAATTCGGTATCCAAAGCGTATTATACAAGTGTATGAATGGGCAGAAGATTCGTCGAGTATCGCCTCTATTCAGCTATCAACCAAAACCATTACTATGGTTAATGGCCTTTATCATATTTATCGAAATATTATTGGTGATTCAAATTACTTCTTGCCTAGTTCAGAAATTACTCGACAGATTGCCCCCGAAACACTCTCTGAGCTATTAAAAGTAAACGTGCCTTTATATGATATTCATGGCGATATAAATTTGAATTTGTTAATGGATTTAAACCCTGAGTCACAAATAGTCACATTAAATAGCCTGCAATATTCAAATCAGTTTTTATGTGGAGATGCCAAAGAAAGCGGCACATATAGAAAGAGCATTGTAGATTCTATTAAGGCAGTCATCCGCGAGCATAAAATAAGCTATGTTCATTTATCGTCTGGCTTAGACAATACCATTATTAAGAATATGATCGATAACGCATGTGGTGCAGGCTTTAGCTCACTAGATAAGGTCGCAGAGATACACCTTCATTATAAGAATATTATTTCTGAAATATCTGAAGTGGCTGTCGTCACTCAGGCTTCTGTTATATCAAGGATAGGCACCTTACCAAAACCGACAAATATAGATATTTATAACGAATATTATTCAGATTGTTCAAATATTCCCAACCGGTTAAGGTCGGGTCACTTATCTCAGAGCTATCCAGAAGGAAATCAACTACCGATAATTGATATTGAAGGCAGCACATACAATGATCACTATGATACTTTACTACAGACCTCTCAGGTTGAGATTACCCCTTGCGTAGATGCCTTCTTTAACACCGGTTGGCGCCAGCAGTTTTTAGACCTACCATCTTTTGGGGCATACCCTATTTTATACGGCAGCGATGGCATTAGTAGCGGCCCACTAAACTTCATGTCTAGTTCATTCATTAATGGAGTCGGCTTATCCTATCTCAATTATATTGCTATCACCCAACAGCTATCACCACGGGAAGCGCTTAATAAATTGAAGAATTTTCGAAACTCAGAATATTCACCCACCCTATTCGACCCCATGCGTTTCGAATCACTGCCACATTGTCTGTCATTTCCTGAAGCATGTAGAGATTGGGCGTTGTTTACCGTGGATTTATAATTAGCTGTAAATTGAAATCATCGGTACCCCATTAAATTCTAAGTACATTCTATTAAATTGGGAAATAGCAATTCTAATGGCAGTAGACTTTCTCCTTAAATAAAAAATCCGCAGCTAATAAGCTTTTATTTATTAGCTGCGGATTTTTTACAAGTAGTCGATATTTTTGGTTAATTAAAACTGCATCTCAGGCACCACATCAGGCACCACTAACTCACCCGCTGTTTTATCAATAATTTCTTGAACTGAAACACCCGGTGCGCGCTCGATCAACCAAAATGCACCATTTTTAATTTCCATAAAGGCTAAATCCGTCACCACTTTTTTAATGCAGCCTGCACCGGTTAACGGCAAGGTACATTTAGACAACAACTTAGAATCACCATTTTTAGAAGCGTGAGTCATAGTAACGATAATATTATCGGCACCGGCTACTAAATCCATGGCGCCGCCCATGCCTTTAATCAATTTGCCTGGAATCATGTACGAGGCAATGTTACCGCGAACATCCACTTCAAAGGCACCCAGTACCGTTAAATCTACATGGCCACCACGAATCATGGCAAACGATTCAGCCGATGAAAAAATAGAGGCGCCTTTAATGGCGGTAACCGTTTGTTTACCGGCATTAATCATGTCGGCATCTATTTCATCTTCGGTTGGAAAACGGCCCATGCCTAATAAACCATTTTCGGATTGCAGCATTACTTCCATGCCTTCGGGTACATAGTTAGCCACTAAGGTAGGAATGCCAATACCCAGGTTCACGTAGTAACCATCTTTCATTTCTTGTGCCACACGCTGAGCGAGTTGTTCTCTTGATAAAGCCATCGTGTTAGTCCTTATGCCTGTGAGTCAGCGGTGGTAACGGTGCGTTGTTCAATACGTTTTTCAAATGTGCCCAGTATTAAGCGGTCTACGTATATGCCGGGGGTATGAATGTGAGCTGGATCGAGTTCACCTGGCTGCACGATCTCTTCTACTTCTACTACTGTGATTTTTCCGGCGGTGGCTGCAAGCGGATTAAAATTTTGTGCGGTGTGGCGGTAAACCAGATTGCCATAGGTATCGGCTTTCCAGGCTTTAACAATGGCAAAGTCACCCGTGATGGCTTCTTCCATTATATAAGGGCGGCCATTAAATTCTTTTACTTCTTTACCCTCACCTACCGGTGTACCGTAACCAGTGGCGGTGTAAAACGCAGGAATGCCCGCGCCGCCTGCTCGCATTTTTTCGGCCAGAGTACCTTGAGGGGTTAGCTCAACCTCTAACTCCCCAGCCAATAGCTGCTCTTCAAATAATTTGTTTTCTCCCACATAGGAAGACACCATTTTTTTAATTTGTTTGTCTTCAAGCAATATACCTAAACCAAAGCCATCAACCCCGCAGTTGTTCGATACAAATGTTAAATCCGTGGTGCCTTTGTTTTTTATCTCGCTTATTAGATTCTCTGGAATGCCACACAAACCAAAACCGCCGGCAATAACGGTCATACCATCTTCAAGACCCGCCATGGCCTCTTCGTAACTGCCAACCAGCTTATTAAATCCCGACATGTTCCACTCCTATTGGCCAATAACCATGAGTATTTTTATTTTAAGGGTTTCTCTGTTGGCTTTGGCCAGCAAGAGAAATACATCTTTAGCACTTTCACAGAATGGGATATGGCTTTATATTAAACAATTGGAAAAAATTCATGGTTTAATAAGTTTTTTAAATAAATGATCAATAAACAACATAAAGGTAGGTAGCAGAGGTATGGCCAGTATAGGTAGCGTAACCCTTAAGCAAATACGTGCCTTTGTAGCAGTCGTACGCTCGCGCAGTTTTGCCGAGGCCGCCGCGCAAATTCACTTATCACAACCGGCATTAAGCATTGCCATTAAAAACCTAGAAGAGACCGTGGGTGGGCAGTTACTTACCCGCACCACCCGCTCCTTCGCCCTGACGCCTGAGGGTGAAAGCTTTTACCCCACTGCCCAGCGTCTGCTTAGCGACTGGGATAACGCCCTATCTGATTTGAATAACCGCTTTGCCCTGCGTACCGGGCGCATCACCGTGGCCGCCATGCCTTCCTTCGCGGCCAACCTTTTACCCATTGCCCTTAAAGAGTTTAAAACCCAGCATGGGCAGGTAAAAGTGGCTTTGCATGACGTGATTGCCGAAGAAGTGGTGCGCATGGTGCGTTCAGGTAAGGCGGAGTTAGGGGTGAGCTTTGATCCCGGTGTGCACGAAGACCTAAAGTTTACGCCGCTGTTTAATGATCACTTTGTAGCTGTATTGCCCAAGGATCACGAGCTAGCTCAGCAAAAGCAGGTAGACGTTAAGCAGCTATTGGAATCGGACTTACTAACCCTGCAAGCCCCTTCCCAGGTAAGGCAACTTATAAGCGATTGGCTTGAGGAGCTGTCTATTCCATTCAGCCCTGCCATGGAGACTCATCAGCTGGTGACCATAGGGCGCATGGTGGCTCAGGGCTTGGGGATAAGTATTGCCCCGGCTTTGTGTGAGACACAAATGCGCGAAGTGGGTGCCATATGTAGGCCATTAAAGAACAGTGGGCTGAGTCAGCGGGTGGGAGTGATTACTCGGCGTCGTTATCCGCTTTCGGCGGCGGCTCGGGCCATGGAGAGCATCTTATTGGACGCCTTCAGCCAAACTAAAGGCTCTGCTTACAGTGAATAGAACGCCCTTGCATGGGCATTAACCAAGAAATATCGGTCAAAATTCACATAGACCAAATGCGAAAATACATTACACTGAGTTCATGTACATTAAATATTTGAAAAAAGAGCTTAAAACATTATGAGTAAGGACAGCATTATTGATGGCGTAGATTACGGCCCTTTGGCTCAGCTAATTGGCAAGTGGCATGGCGATAAAGGTTTAGACATTGCACCTGAACCCGATGATGAAGAACGAAACACCTACTCTGAAACCATTAACTTTGAGGCCATTGGCAACACCAGTAATGCCGAGTCTCAACGTTTAGCAGGGCTTTATTACCACCAGTTGGTGACACGTACCCGTGACAAAAAGCCATTGCACAATCAAACGGGTTATTGGTTATGGGATGCTGACAATAATGTGATTATGCATTCATTTACCATTCCTCGTGGGGTTTGTGTATTAGCCGGTGGTGAACATAAAGATAGCGAGCAAGAAGAGGTTATTTTAGAAGTACGCGCAGCCATGGGGGATAAGGAATGGGAAATTATTCAATCGCCCTTTATGAAAAAGAAGGCTCGAACCGTTAAGTACTTTCATAAACTAAGTGTTAAAGGCGATGCTCTAAATTATCAACAAACCATGAACCTAGAAATTTATGGCAACATGTTTGAGCATACCGACAACAACAGCCTTACCCGCATTAAATAACTTCTCACACTTACTAGCAAACCTCAGCATCCTTGAGGTTTGTTTCATTTAGACTAGACTTTAATTATCTAACCGACCGTTAAATGCTAACTTACTGACTCTGGCAGCAGTATATATGTCTTGCTAAAACCTCGACATGACACCTTTCAATGGCGGCTAGTCCCTTTATCAAGGCTCTTTTATAGAGACGTTAACAAGTAGCAGTATATGGATTTATTGCCTATGGATAAGCGCACTCTTGAAGAGCTGAAGAAAAAAATAGTACAGCTGCCGCCGTTATCCAACGTTGTCACTCGGCTACTTTCCTTAAACTCGGACAGTGATACCTTCTTTGAAGATGTCATGAGGTTAGCTCAAGAAGATCCCACCTTTGCACTTAGAATTATTAAGCTAAGCAATTCTGCTATTAATACTCCGGTGGACCAAATTATTGGTATACGCGAAGCGGTGGTGAGAATTGGCACTAACCAAATTGCTGGCTTGATTGCCTCCATGGCCATGACCCAGGTATTTATCCCTACCACTAAAGCCGAAAAAGATTTATGGAAACATTCAATTCAGGTGGCGGTAATCTCGCGAGTATTGGCTTGTGCCACCACCGCCTTTAGCGTGAACCCAGAACAAGCTTATTTGTGTGGGTTAATTCACGATGTGGGAAAATTCATATTATCCCCAAATGAATCAACTAAACAAAACAACTCAGTTGAGAAAAAAGACGGCTCAGCGAAAAAGTATATCCTCGCAGAAAAAGACTCAAAGGGTTTTAACCATGCCATTCTAGGCATGTATATTTGTAAAAAATGGCAAATGCCCGATACCTTGTGCAATGTAGCGCGGTACCATCATGCCAATGAATTACCAAAAGAAATTGAAAATGATGTGATGTGTAATCACTTAATTCGTCTTATTCAGCTGGCCGATATCATTAGTTTTTATTTAAACTTAAACCCACAGGTATTGGATTTTGAATTAGAGAATATAGAGGAATGCTTAGAAGAGAATTGTATTAAGCCTTTCCCAGGAAAGACTCCATTAAGGGCAGATGAATTAGCCACATTAATTGGCCCCATGTTACTGGAAGCTAATATGGCCATTAAGAGTTTAGGTATTAGTGACTAAGCTGTTAAACGAACGTATTTTACAATTACAACAACTGAAAATTTGGATGCAAGTTCCAATCTATTTCATTTATGCCGTTTTCTTTTAAATAAGCATTGCCTTCACTAAAACAACCAGACTCAGTAAAGGCAACAAAGTCACTGCCTTGCTTACTGGCACCCAAAGGACTTGGGTGAGATGTTTTAATCACACAATGCTTTTGTGTATCTATTTTATCACACACACCATGGGCAAATTTTCCCCAGGCTAAAAACACCACATTGCTTTTTTCACGATTAATTAATTCTATGCAACTATTGGTAAATAATTCCCAACCTTTTTTGCTGTGACTGCCCGCTTGCGCTTCACGTACCGTCAAACAGGAGTTAAGTAACAGCACACCCTGATTAGCCCAGTCTTGTAAATTACCCGAAACGGGAATATCCAGACCTAAATCACGGTTTAATTCTTTGTAGATATTCCTAAGAGAAGGTGGGATTTTCACATCACCCTCAACACTAAAAGATAACCCATGGGCTTGGCCTTTACCGTGGTAAGGGTCTTGACCAATGATTACAACTTTAATTTCATCAAACGGCGCACTTTGAAATGCGTTGTAGCAATTTTTGTTTGAAGGGAACACAACCTGCCCAGCTGACTGCTCTTCTAGTAAAAACTGTTGAAGCGACTGCATATAGTCTTTAGCAAATTCTTTTTTGAAATGCTTTTTCCATTTAGCATCAAGTTTTTTAGGCAGGGTCATTATTTATAGCTCTTCGTCTATTTCTTGATTTTGTTTGGTCACTACAAATAAACGATAAATGAACACGGTGAATATTGGCAACACAAAAACATTTAGCCCAAATTCAAACACACCCAGTAATAATGGATTATCGGCAATCATTAAATTCAATAGCAGTAACGCCAAAGCGTATACGCCAGTTAGTGCCCCTAGCACCATAAAACCATTAAAGGCTAATTTATTACCTTTAATTTGCTGATTACTGGCCTTCAGTGCTTCAACTGGGCTTAAGCCATCTACTAGGGTGTAATAAGCCGCAAAAAAACAACGATACATAATAATGCAAACAGGAATAGCGATAACCACACCCATTAGCGTACTTTTCAAAACTTCATCACTGAGGCCTGAGGCCAATATACCACCGATTATTCCTGCTGGAATCACTGCCAGCATTACAAACAACCCCATCACAATACTGGTGAGCGCTACAGGCATTACCTTCTCAACGGTTAAGCTAAAGGCAGAACTTAAGCTATCGTCTTGTTCCGTAGAATACTGATGCACAAGTGACATCATATACACAGAAAAAAACATGCTCATTAACATCATCACCAACAAACCCAAACCAGAAGGCTGAGCCGTACCAAATATTGCAGAGTTAATAAGCGGCACTATGCTAGAGGCCACACTTAACCAGAAAATTTTATTAAAAAGGCGAATATAAAAAGTTAAACTTTGCTTAAAAACATCGATGGCGGTCATAAAAATAGCTCGGCTATTGAAACAATACCCTTGTAAACACATGGGGTTGAAACAATTAAATTCAAAAAGTAAACCCAGAAACTAGACATTCAACTGAAACAAAAAAGCCGAAGCTACATCTTAGGGTTTCCTAAAATTTAACTTCGGCTTAGCACATAGGCTAATTAACCACGTGGGCGCATGTGTGGGAACAAGATAACGTCTTTGATGGTTGGACTATCGGTGAACAACATCATTAAACGGTCGATACCAATGCCTTCACCCGCTGTTGGAGGCATGCCGTATTCTAAAGCTTCTATGTAGTCAGCATCGTAATGCATGGCTTCATCATCACCGGCGGCTTTTTCATCTACTTGCTTCTGGAAACGTTGGGCTTGGTCTTCAGCATCGTTTAACTCGCTGAAACCGTTGGCCAATTCACGTCCACCGACAAAGAATTCAAAACGATCGGTAAAGAATGAGTTGTCATCGCTGCGACGCGCCAATGGAGATACTTCCCAAGGATAAGCGGTAATGAAAGTTGGCTGATCTAATTTGTGTTCAGCGGTTTCCTCAAAAATCTCACATAACCACTTGCCTGCGCCCCATGCTCTTTGCTTAGGCTCATCTTTAATGCCCACTTGGCGACCATAAGCAATTAACGCTTCAAGGTTGTTTTCGCAATCTTGAATAATGGCATTGTCAAATTCAGGGTTATATTTCATCACTGCGTCACACATAGTGATACGAGTGAATGGTTGAGAGAAATCGTAAGTCGATTCCTTAACGATATTGCCTTCAGTGTCTTTTACAGTGGACTTAATATCTGTGGTGCCCATTACATCTTGGGCTAGGGTTCGCAACATATCTTCTGTGGTGTTCATAAGATCGTGGTACGTGGCATAAGCCTGATAAAATTCAATCATAGTGAATTCAGGGTTATGACGAGTAGACAAACCTTCGTTACGGAAGCTGCGGTTAATTTCAAATACGCGCTCAAAACCTCCCACAATTAAACGCTTAAGGTTAAGTTCTGGAGCAATACGCAAGTACATGTCTACGTTTAGTGCGTTGTGGTGAGTCTCAAATGGTTTAGCAGTAGCGCCACCTGGAATCACTTGCAGCATAGGTGTTTCCACTTCCATAAAATCGCGCATCGATAAGTATTTACGAATACCTTCTACAATTTTTGAACGAATTTTAAATAAGTCACGAGTCTCTTGGCTCATGATTAAATCAAGATAGCGCTGACGGTATTTAGTTTCCTGATCGGCAAGACCATGAAACTTATCTGGCAGTGGGCGCAAAGATTTAGTCAACATCACTAACTGATCGCTAGAGGTGATGTTTACAAACAGCTCGCCTTTACCTGATTTGTGCAAGGCACCTTTAGCGCCAATGATATCGCCTAAGTCATAAGCGCTTTTGTAATTAATTTCTTTTTGTACTTCTTTAGCGATGTAAACCTGGATTTTTCCAGACACATCTTGAATTTGTGCAAATGGACCACGTTGAAACATGATACGACCGGCTACGGCTACCTGATGGTCTTTTTCTTCAAGAGTTGGTTTATCAAATTCACCAAACTCTTTTTGTAAATCGTCAGCAAGATCTTTACGATCAAAATCGTTTTTATGGCCATTGGCTGAACAACCTTCGCGCAGCGCGTCTAATTTAGCGCGACGCTCGCTGATCAACTTGTTTTCATCACGTGCTTCAGTCATTTTAACAACCCTTTCTTTTAATCCTGTTGGTGAACTAAACTCACCACTATAAAAATAATTTGTCTTCTAGGCGTTATGAACGCAGATTAGAGAAGGCAAAAATTAATGAAGCAGCGCAGTTTATAAATTATAAATGAGCATGCTGAATTAATTTTTAACGCCCTATAATCAAGTGCAATAGGCTAGAGGCCGGCTTTTAGAGACGCTTCCATAAACGGATCTAATGCCCCGTCGAGTACTACCTGGGTATTACGGTTTTCTACACCTGTACGTAAATCTTTAATACGTGAATCATCCAATACGTAAGAACGTATTTGGCTGCCCCAACCAATGTCAGACTTAGTGGCTTCCAGTGCTTGGCTTTCAGCATTACGAATACTTAATTCACGTTCGTATAATTTGGCCTTCAACTGCTTCATGGCCTGGTCTTTGTTTTTGTGCTGTGATCTTTGGTTTTGACATTGCGTGACCACATTGGTGGGAACGTGAGTAATACGTACAGCCGACTCGGTGGTGTTTACATGCTGACCACCGGCACCACTGGCACGGTAAACATCAATACGTAAATCGGCCGGGTTAATGTCTATTTCAATATTGTCATCAATTTCTGGTGAAACAAAAACCGAAGCAAAAGACGTATGGCGACGGCCACTAGAGTCGAATGGCGATTTACGCACCAATCGATGAACACCGGTTTCGGTACGCAACCAGCCAAAAGCATACTCTCCATCAAAACGAATGGTGGCGCCTTTAATACCCGCCACATCTCCAGCGGTGACTTCCATTAATTCAACTTTAAAGCCTTTGGCTTCGCCCCAACGCAAATACATACGCAGGATCATTTCGGCCCAATCTTGTGCTTCGGTGCCCCCTGAACCCGATTGAATATCTAGGTAGGCACTGTTTACATCCATCTCACCGGAAAACATACGGCGGAATTCCAGCTTTTCCAATAGCTCTTGCAAGCCATTTAGCTCTTCAACCACATCTGCCACAGAATCTTCATCGTCTTCGGCAACAGACATCTCTAAAAGATCCTGACAATCACTCAAACCAGCATCCATACCGTTAATGGTATTCACTACTGCTTCTAAATTGGCGCGCTCGCGACCTAATTCCTGGGCTTTATCGGGTTCATTCCAAATTTCACTTTGACCCAACAATAATTCTACTTCTTGCAGGCGTTCCGCTTTATTAGCGTAGTCAAAGATACCCCCGAAGCATGTCTGTACGAGCCAGCAGGTCTTTAATCTGGTTTACAATGGGTTGAACTTCCAAGGATATTCTCCACCGGGCCAAAAATGTGAGCCCATGTTAAAAATTAGTTAAAATTTAGCGCGCAATTTTACCTAATTTTGGCAGGTAAAAATAGAGTGGCTAACCGCCTAGCAGCCTGAGAAATAGCCAACTATAGTTAAATTATCCGCCCTGAAGGTGAAATATTTAATTCATCATGATGATTAACTTTAAGTTAGCTCTGAAGTTTGTGTTTTTAAGCTACTTCTTCAGCTTCATGCTTAGCCAGCCAGCCTTAGCAGAAGATGCTTTAAGTGGGCCTTTAAGCCAGTTACGAGCTTTGGCAAAACACACGGCCGTACTTAGCCTTACCCAAGCCCAAGATGGGCAGTTGGAATTTGATCAACTCATAGAACACGATGAACGCTGGGCTCAAAGTCCAAAGGAACGTTTAAACTTCCTCAACAGCGAAATGCAACAACGCTTTAAAATTATGCTAAAGCAAAATGACAGTGTATTTGTGGGTTTATTACTATTAGGGAGTCAGGGCGAAACGTTGGCTGCCTATCCTTTACCCAGTGAATACTGGCATGGGAATACTGCCAAATTTGTGAATGTAATGGCCGATGAAAACATTTATGTTGATGATATTAGCTGGGATAAATATTCTCGCCAAATTCGAGCGCAAGTATCGGTGCCCATTCAGGACGAGAATGGCGAAATGTTTGGGGTGCTTACGGCAGAGGTCGACACCCACATTACCACGCCCTAACCTCTTAATCAGGCCCTTAAAAAGGCACTTAACCTGAATCAACTATTCTATTGGCCATAAACCTGTGGCTAAAATGTGCTACGCATCCACAGGCAATCTAGGCCATCAAGTAACATGTGGATAACCAAACCCGCCCCTACCCAGCCTATGAGCCTATCTTTAAGCGTTAAAGGGTAAGCACTTACACTCTTTAGGAGTGGCCAAATTAACATGGCTGCGTAGGTAACCATGGGCCACATTGTATGCAGAGGATGAAATAGAATGCTGCATCTGTTAGCGGCATAAATGGGGTTGGCCAGCAAATGGTCTATATCCACTGCCATAGTCAGTAGCATGATCACCAAAGGGTTACTGAGCCACCATTGCCAACCTAACACTTTTTGTTTTTTAGCTTTTGGCCCATCAATTAGCCTAACACCATACAACGCAAGAACGGGCACTAGCACATGTAATAACATGTGAATTGTGGCGCGTTGGTGATTCAGCCATTCAATAGATACTTCCAATTGAAACAGCGCTTTTAAGAGCGATACAAGGTTTTGATCAGATGAAAGCCAAACTGAGTTTTAATAGGACCATGTACTTTAAGTATAGGACGCTTGAAAACCACGTCATCAAAGGCCTTAACCATATCGCCCTTGAAGAATTCACCTAGGTTTCCACCTTGTTTTTTGGATGGGCAGGTGCTGTATTTCTTCGCCAACTTGCCAAAGTCTTCGCCCTTATCTAGGCGCAGCTTAAGCTCATCGGCCAATTTTCGTTCTTTTACTAGAATGTGACACGCGCTGGCAGTGGCCATAATTACTACTCAATTCAAAAGATTTGGCGTTATTTTACAATAAAATTCGACATTATTTTTGAATTTCTAACAAAGCCAAGTCGCGACCGCCACTTCTAACTAAAAAGGTGCGGCCAATATGCAGTATACTGGCGCCCTTCAAAATATTACGACATCAGAACCTATGGCTCTTAAAGCAAGCATATTCAAAGTAAATTTAGATATTAGTGATATGGACCGTCACTATTATCAAAGCCATGCCCTAACTTTGGCACGTCACCCCAGCGAAACAGACTTGCGCATGATGGTACGCGTGGTGGCTTTTGCTCTAAACGCCCATGAGGAGCTTGCTTTCACCAAAGGTCTATCTACTCAAGATGAGCCTGATTTATGGAATAAGAGCTTAAGCGATGAAATTGAGCTTTGGGTTGACCTTGGACAGCCGGACGAAAAACGAATTCGCCAAGCATGTGGTAAAGCCAAGCAGGTTATTATTTATGGTTATCAAGGTCGCCAGGCAGGCCCGTGGTTTAAACAAGTAGAATCCAGCCTTAAGCGCTTCAAAAATTTAAGAATTGTTCAACTCCCAAGTGAACAAGCTGAGTCTTTGGCACAAGTGGTAAGTAAAAATATGTCTTTGCAAATTAGCATTCAGGATGGCGAAGTTTTTATTAGCAATGAAGACACCCAGCTTACCGTCATTCCCGAGCAACTTTTCCCAGTTCAATAGAGTTAACCTTTAGGTAAGTACCTGCACTTTAGAATGCTAAGCAATTTCTAAAGTGCAAAATTTTTAAAGTTGAAGGCATACATTAAGCACATCTAATTTCGCTCACGTCATTAATTGAACCATGGTTTTACTTAAGTCACCTAAACCTAAGATTTAACTCTGCTT
>JBALXQ010000017.1:0-100203 GCA_036960565.1 Bermanella sp. | reverse complement strand
AACACACCTTCAGAATTTTTGAACACCTATAATGCAAACAAAGCTGCACTCTTACCATACTGGGGTAGTGTATATAAATGCTGACACCTCAAAAGAATATGTGGCAAAGAAATACAGATTAACTTATTCATTTCTGCTTCCAATACTATTAACCTTAATTCTGGGAGGCGGGCTGATTGTTTTATACATTCATATAACTATCTCTAAACGCATTAAAACAATGAGCAACGCCTCAAAAAACTTGGTGAAATCAGGTTATAAAGTGAGGCTTAAAACTAATGGAAATGATGAAATTTCCAATGCTTACTTAGAATTCAATTTAATGGCAAGCGAACTGGAAAATTTAAAATACGTTACAAACAGTCACAACCAAGAACAAAGAGACATATTAAATTTCCTAGTCGATGCTGTGGTAACCATCAATCAGCAAGGGATAATATTATCTATAAACAAATCTGCCGAAAAGCTGTTTGGCTATCTACCTGAAGAAGTGATTAATAAGAACGTCAACATGCTCATGCCCTCCCCTTATCATGCTGAACATAATGGCTATTTGGAGCATTTCCTCAATACTAATGAAGCACATATTATTGGCACAGGTCGAGAAGTAACAGCATTATCAAAACAAAACACATTCATTCCCATTCGATTGTCCGTGGCTGAGATCCCCCCAGCCTTGGATGGCAGCCGCCGCTTTATTGGAAGCTGTATTGATTTAACGTATGAAAAAAAACAAGAAGAAGAAAAAAGACGCTCGCAAAAGCTGCTTGGATTGGGGAATTTGGCTGGTGGCATTGCCCATGACTTTAATAATTTATTAGCCATCATCAATGGTTATTCCGAATTATTAAGTGAGCAAAAAGACATACAACGGGAGAGTAAAGGCTACCTGGCAGAAATCACCATGGCAGGCGAAAGAGGCCATAGTTTAACCAAGCGTTTATTGGCTTTTTCTCGTGGCAAAATGGTCGACAATGAAAGTTGTAATATAAATACATTAATACAAGACAATAAAAATAACCTGCATAATTCATTAAGCACCAATAATGAGTTAATACTAAACTTAGAAGATAAAATTTGGAATATTCAGGCTGATCCTTCCGAATTTATTGATGCCATTTTAAATATAATCATTAATGCAAAACATGCTATGAGCCCCCCTGGTGTACTCACCCTTACCAACAAAAATCTAACCTTAGAAAAACCCCAAGCACACCAGTTTCATTTACAACCTGGCGATTATGTAGAACTTTGCATTACCGATACCGGCATTGGAATGGACGAACAAACTATAGAACAACTATTCGACCCGTTTTTTTCCACTAAGGGCGATGCTGGTACTGGCTTGGGGCTAAGCCAGGTATATGGGTTCGTAAAACGAGTGGATGCACACATGCGTGTTAATTCTACTTTGGGTGAAGGCAGTGCTTTTTGTATTTACTTTCCTCGGCATTTAGAAACCAACGAAAAAAAGATAGATAGCTCAGCTTCGATTGACCAGGGATATAATATAAAAGAAGCTAAAACTATTTTAGTGGTAGATGATGAACCATCCTTAAGCCAGTTGGCCAGTCATTTTCTCATTCAAGCAGGATATAACACGCTTACCGCCAATAGCGCTGAACAGGCCCTTAATATGCTTGAAGATAAAACGGTGGAGCTAATACTCAGTGATGTCATTATGGGCGGCATGAACGGCTATGAACTGTATCGTCAGGTGAAAAAAAAATACCCTGATATCAAATTCCTTTTGGCCAGTGGTTTTGATGAAGAAAACAAGGTAACCCATGATGAAATAAATTTACAAATGAAGCGACTACACAAACCCTACCTTAAAAAAGACTTGATCAATCGAGTTATGGAGGCCTTAAACACCCTAGCCTAACTTCCTGCTAAGTCTGGGAGGCTTATTTACTCACCATTTACAGCTACCGTCATGGTCGCGAATATATAGATACTTTAGATAAGACACCTCTCATAACAAATTTATTTTTTATGCAATTACGCTATAAAAGGCAGGCGATAGTCTTCAACCTATAATCTATATATCGCCTAAACTATTAAGACACATTAATGATTAACCATTTCGTATCACTAGCCTTTAAATTACAAAAATCTATTTATCTATCACAATAGGAATTTTACTAACGGATTCAAAAGAATATTTTAAATTGGAAGAGAGCGAATAGACAGGCATCTGGCAGCCAAGAAATTACCTTTAAATTTTTCGTATTTCAACAAGTTAGGCGACCGCTCAGTCACCCAGATTCTTATCCCTACCGTTCAGGAGGCTAAAATTGAATGAATAATATATTACTAATTGATGATGACCGGCAGCTTAATACTCTACTCAGCCTTAAACTTAAGGGCCAGGGCTACCATGTGCAAAGTGCCTATGATGGTGAAGAGGCATTTGATCTGTATGAAAAATGCATTCCTGACTTAATCATTACCGATATTCTCATGCCTGGTGTGGATGGTCTGGAATTCCTACTCAAAATAAGAGACAAACATCCCGACGCCCATTTTAAAACCCTGGCCATGTCTGGAGGCGGAAAAATTAGCAGTAAAGATTACCTTAACTGGATGGAATCCCTTGGGGCTGAAGGCGTAATGGCCAAGCCATTTAAGCTTGAACTATTCATTGAAAAGGTAAATCAACTTTTAGGCCATCAAACGGAATTAGATCAGAATAATTAATCTCGGTTACCTATAAATGGCGTTAACGTTTGAAAACGATATAGCGATGCTATGGAAGATTTGCTTAATGATTTAAACTCAACTAATTACAAGTACTGGTCACATTTATGCACAACCGTAAACAGGGGTAGAATGAGAGACTGAAGGAAGAAACACACCTACGACTACCAAATTTTTACGATGAGCAATTTGCAAATTTTCATTTTTAGGCAGCATAGCGCCCGCCTTCTTCTATACTCTTAAAATTATGTAATGAATTTTGAAAGGTTATTCAAATAGCCTATGTAAGCCCCTGAAACAAAAAGAGATAATTTTATGTTGCAAAAAATGCTAAGTCTTTTATTGCTATTTTCATTGTTTCCATTGGCTAATTCAGCAACCGTTTCTATCCGAGCCGATGAATGGTACCCGGTAAATGGCAAGGATAACGGCAGCCATCCAGGTTACATGATTGAATTGGCCAAGGAGATTTTAGCTGAGAACGGCCATCGCTTAGATTATCAAACTCTGCCCTGGGTCGGCAGCATTAACATGGTGCGCAAGGGCAGCTTTGATTGTGTAGTGGGTGCTGATACTAATGATGCCCCGGATTTTATCTTTACCCAAAACACCTGGGGCTTCATTAAACCGGTATTTTACGTTAAAAAGGGGAAATATTGGAAATATACCGGTATAGACTCTTTAAAACATGTGCGCTTGGGTGTTATTGGCAGTTACGCTTATAGCGAGGAATTGGACAAATATATTGCACAAAACAAGGCCTCAAATAAAGTTCAGGAAGTGAAGGCCGATAAGGCATTGAGGCAGAATATTGGCAAGCTGCTTTCCAATCGCTTAGATGTAGTGGTGGAGTTTGACCTAATCATGAATGCCAAACTAAGCGAGCTGGGTTACTCACAAGATGTGGTGGCGGCAGGAGAACTCACCTCTGGAGAACCCTTGTATCTAGCCTGTAGCCCCAATAAATCCAGCTCACAAAAATATGTCGATATGTTTTCAAACGGCATTATTAAAATGCGTAAAAACGGCACATTACAAAGAATTTTAAACAAATATGGCCTTGCAGACTGGGAATGATTTTTCAGCCTCTAGAAATACTATATACCTAGTCGCCAAAGCCTTTCTTTAGGCTACTAGGTATATAAAGGTTTATTTTAAATTATTTTTTCAACCAAAAACCACCATCTCTGCACATCCATTCCCTAACTCTAATCATATAAAAACACACGACTAGGTGCCCATAAACTAGACCTTTAAGTTTCAGCTTTATAGATGAGGAAGAATGGAGTACCTTGCTCTGAAATTATCTAAACTCGAAGGTGATCTGTGGCGCAAGAGTTAAAAACTAAACACCTTTTTTACAAGAGTGTGAATTCTCTGTTGATTATTGGCCAAGAAATTGATGCCGGTAAACACAGCCATCACGCCTTACAGGTATCCATTTCTCTGGACATACCCTTCCTGTTTGAATGCGACAGCATTAACGACCATTTTGACGGCGTGATTATTGGGCCCGACATAGATCACAGCTTGAGTGGCATCAGCGGTCGCCAGGCTTTGTTGTTGCTAGATCCTGAGCATCATCAATCTAAAAAAATTATTGAACAGTTATTGGATAATAATGGCGTCTACGTACTGCAAGGTGAACTTCTGGATAAGCTGCGCTCTTATATTAACTCTCATTTATCAAAACAAAATTCCGCAGGGCTAGTCATTGATGATTTATTAAACATCCTAGTATCACAGTCGCAACCATTACCAGAAATCGATTCTCGAATTCAGGCGGTCATTAGTTACATTGCACAACAGCCACAAAAAATTGCCAACATACAAGAACTGACACAACACTCCAACTTATCTGAAAGCCGCTTGTCTCACTTATTTAAACAGCAGGTGGGTATTCCCATTCGTCGTTATCTCTTATGGCAACGACTATTGGATGCCAGTGTCTTTGCCGCATCCGGTCACTCATTAACGCAGGCTGCTCATTACGCCGGCTTTACCGACTCATCGCATTTTACCCGCACCTTTAAGTCAATGTTTGGTGTTCACCCTTCTAGCTTTATTAAAAATATTGAGTTTGTAAAATAAAGAGTGACGAAATCAAAAAGATAGGAAATTAAGTAATTGAGTTTAGGGTCTTTGATTTTTAGGCAGTTCAGAAACCATCTTATGAGCCAAGATAATCCAGTCTTCCATCAAAGCCTTGGCCATCACCGCTAATCCTACCTGCCCCTGAGCTTCAATATCCTGTCGACCATATTCCATTAGGTATTCCACTACTGCCCGCACTTCAAATGAATTTAACGTCACTTTAAAATGGTCACTATTTTTATCTTCCAGCTGCCCGTCATTTTTGGGGAGTGCTTCATCGTTAATCATATTGCGCACAGTCAGTGCTAGGGCTGGATTCTTTTTACGCAGTAAATCATAGGTTAGCTTTAAGCTGCCACGACTAAACACCTCAGGGTCACTGGGCTTATAAGAGGGGGAATCTTCTGACATAAGGGCCTCCAGTTTAGTCTTGAAAAATTCTTTGGAACATCCGATCACACAGGCCTTTTCAGTATAGAAGACAAGCAGGCCATTTGCCTGCTTGTTACCTTAACGCTACTCCTAGCGATTTCGGCCCAATGCATCGTGACTGGAAACCCAGTCTCCCGCTAACACGGCTGCTCCTAATGACAATTCACCGGCCAGTACCGTCGCGCCAATAATTTCAGCTAACTTGTAGGCCCTGTCTTTACCGTGGCAGTCCATGATATCAAGACATTCTTTCTGCGTAGCCAAACCAGTACCACCGCCATAGGTGGCCACGATTAACGACGGAATAGTGATGGAGATATAATAGTTACCCTCGTCATCCAGGTCGGCAAAGGTCACCGCCGCCGAAGATTCAGCCACGTTGGCCACATCTTGACCGGTGGCCATGAAAACCGCGGTAATGCCGTTGGCAGAGTGAGCACCTGTATTACTAGAACCCGCCATGAAATTCCCCACCTGGCTAATGGCCCGCATTTTAAATAAGGTCTCAGCTGGCACTCCCATTATGGACTGCAACAACGCGCTAGGAATGGTGGCTTCGGCAATGACGCGCTTGCCTCTAGTGTGCAAGGTATTTAACTGGGAATGCTTTTTATCGGTATCCATAGCACCCGACAGCATGTAGCGTTGTATTTCAGCTGGGTAATTTTTCTTAATCCATTCACAAGCGAAATAGGTCGCCTTGCTCACCATGTTTTGACCGGCGGCATCGCCTGTGGTGAAGTTAAAACGTAAGTACTGCATACGCGCTGCAGCGTATTGTTCGATGTTGCGTAACTTACCCGACTTGGTGGTAGTTTGGGCCACTTCTTTAATTGACGGGAAGTTTTCTGTTATCCATTGACCAAAGTCACGGGCTTCTCGGGCATCGTTAAAGATAAACACCGGGGCTCTTTGCATGGCATCGTCTACCACACTAACCTTCACCCCACCCGCTTCTCTTAATAAGCGCATGCCACGGTTGTAACTGGCCACCAAGGTGCCCTCTGAAGTGGCCATAGGCACATAAAACTCACCTTTGGCATGTTCGCCATTTACCAGTACTGGGCCCGCCAAGCCAATTGGGGTTTGAGTCACACCAATGAAGTTCTCAATATTGCCATTGGTCATGGCTGGATCAAATGAGAATTTACCCACATGCTCAAGCTCCACTCCGGTTTGTTCCTTAATAAAGTCACGACGCTGCTGAGCCATTTCACTGCTGTGATCGTTTTTCTTGTCTCTTGGAATTCGAGTCGACATTTATTCATCCTTCGTATTGTTAGAATTATTTATTGAAGGCTCAGTGTTTCAAAACAACAGACCAAACACCGTTAAAAATGTTACATTTCAACTCTTAATTACTGCTAAGCACCTAAAATTTCATGGCCACCAGCATATTTGAACAATTGGATTACAGCGGTTTATTCCGTGATTTCCCTCAAGATACCAAGCAACAGTTGGCCGATATATCCACCACGCTTTCCTGTAAGGATGGCCAGATCTTGTACCAAAATGGCGATGAACCCGATGCCCTGTACGGGGTGTTATCTGGCGGCGTTAAAATGGTGGCAGAAGACGTGAATGGTAAGTATTTTTTATATGGCATTGTGCAGCCGGGTTGGTGGTTTGGTGAGATTTCAGCCATAGATGGCCGGCCTCGCGGGCAAACCACTATGGCCATTGGCTCAAGCCAATTAATGCGCATCCCCAGAAAAGAACTGCTCAACTTACTCGACAGCAACCCCGCCCTTTATCGACATTTTTTAAATATTTTATGTAAACGTTTACGCCAGGCTGGGCAAATATTAGAAGAAACCGCATTCTTGCCGTTATCTAAGCGCTTGGCCAAACAACTGCTGCGTTTACATAAGAGTCGAACTCACCTCGATGCAAAATTTAGTCAAGAAGAGTTGGCCGCGAGCCTGGGAGTCACACGGCAGAGCATTTATAGAGTATTAAAAGATTGGCAGTTAAAAAACTGGATTGTGGTTCAGTATGGCAATATTGAAATTAAAGAGCCCCATTCTTTGCAGACTTTTGTTGAGTTAAGTGAGTCTTGATAGAAAATGGGTAATTAACGCGGAAATTTCTAAATAGTCTAAAAATTGCTCCCAGCATTTTTAGACTATTTAAATGTAAGTGCCTATTCCCTAAACATTGAAGCTCCTGCGCGTACCTGCGCCCGCTTCATTGCTTGCATGGATACAAGTACTTAGGATTTGCCTGGAGCAAAATCCTGACCGTACATTCTGTACAACGCCGCTCTTTGCCATCCATGGCACCGCGTCATTACCTGCATGGATGCAGGTACTTAGGATTTGCCTGGAGCAAAATCCTGACCGTACATCCTGTACAACGCCGCTCCTTGCCATCCATGGCACCGCGTCATTACCTGCATGGATGCAGGTACTTAGGATTTGCCTGGAGCAAAATCCTGACCGTACATCCTGTACAACGCCGCTCCTTGCCATCCATGGCACCGCGTCATACCGTACATCCTGTACATAACTTACTTTAAAGAACTGTAATACGCGGCAAGGTTGGCAATATCAGCATCAGACAAGGCTGCTGCCATGCCATACATCATAACAGCCTGACCGCCAGTACGGGTCTTGCCACGGAAGGCTTTAAGAGACGACTCTAGGTAAGCCGCATTTTGGCCCTTCAAGTTTGGGTACATAGGCGCAATCGCGATACCGTTGCCACCGTGACAACCTGCACACATAGCGGCTTTAGATTTTCCAGCGGCCGCATCGCCACCGGCGTTAGCTAACATAGGCATGGATAATACAAGTGCCATGGCAATAGATACTTTTTTAAACATCACTCTCTCCTGCAGTTTTATAATAATTTATGCACAAAGAATAAAAGCCCCATTAAAAAAAGTCTACGATTAGTGCGTCGGCTTTTGACCTGTATGGGCAAATATACCTATTATTTTCCATTAACCCTGATATATGTAATGGCAAAACGGTCTTTAGCCACATTAATAAGAAAGATTTGTATTATCATATAAGCCTTAAATAGAAATCGCCGAGAACCCTATGCCCGAAGACCTAAGCGCCTCCCTTAAGCAGCATTTTGGCTTTGACGGTTTTCGTAACGGCCAACTACAAACCGTTCAACAACTTTTGAATGCGCAATCGTCACTGGCGGTATTTCCCACCGGCTCGGGCAAGTCTTTGTGTTATCAGTTTAGCGCTATCCATCTTCCTCATTTAACCCTAGTGGTATCTCCCTTACTGGCGCTAATGAAAGATCAACTTGAGTTTCTTCAGCATAAGGGCATCAAGGCCGCCAGTATCGATTCCAGCCTGAGTCCAGAACAAAGCCAACAAGTAATGAAAGATGTGCGCGAAGGGCGCATTAAAATTTTAATGGTGTCAGTGGAGCGCTTTAAAAATGAACGCTTTCGCTCGTTCATAGGCTCAGTACCGCTATCCATGTTGGTGATAGATGAGGCCCACTGTATTTCGGAATGGGGACACAACTTTAGGCCCGATTATTTAAAACTGCCCAGTTACCAAAAAGAATTAAACATTCCCCTAGTATTGCTATTAACCGCCACGGCCACAAAAAAAGTAAAACGCGACATGGCCAATAAATTTTCCATAAAGCAAGAGCACATAGTACAAACCGGTTTTTATCGGGAGAATCTTGACCTAAGTATCGTGCCCGTACTCACGGCAGATAAAAACAGCCAATTACTTAACAGCATTAACCAACAAAATGGCGCAGGCATTGTTTATGTGACCTTGCAACACAGCGCCGAAAAGGTAGCTGATTTTTTAAGCCAACATAATATCAATGCCAAGGCATATCATGCTGGCTTTGAAAATGAAAAACGCCAAGCCATTCAAAATGACTTTATGAACGATAAGATCCAAGTGGTGGTGGCCACCATCGCCTTTGGCATGGGCATAGATAAAAGTAATATCCGTTTTGTGGTGCATTACGACTTGCCAAAATCCATCGAAAATTACAGCCAAGAAATTGGCCGCGCAGGCCGAGATGGCCAAGCATCAAATTGTATAACCTTGGCTAATCTTGATGGGCTTAATACCGTTGAAAACTTTGTCTATGGCGATACTCCGGAACTCAGCGCCATAGAGTATTTACTAAATAATATAAAAACTGAAAGTACCTCAGGACAATGGGAATTACAGGTAGTGGGATTATCCAATGCCAGCAATATTCGCCAACTGCCCATGAAAACACTCTTAGTTCAATTGGAGTTACTTGGGGTGATAAAACCCTTGTATGCCTATTTTGCTGATTTTAAGTACAAGTTTTTAATAGATAAAGAACAAGTATTAAATAAATTCGAAGGGGAGAGAAAAGACTTTCTTCAAGCTATTTTTAATCATAGCCAGTTTAAAAAGATATGGGGCAGCCCTAATTTCGATGATTTGTTTCAGCACTATCAGTGTAAACGAGACCGGGTGGTGACAGCACTTGAGTATTTAAATGAACAAAATTTAATTGAGTTAGAAACCAAAAAAATAACCGAAGTATTCTCGGTGAATATGAACCAATTAAATGAACCAGAATTGGCGCAGAAATTATTTAATTACTTCTTTGAAAAGGAAGAAAAGGAGATTAAACGTATTGCCAGTCTGGTACGTTTTTTTGAACTCGATAAATGCTTAAGCCATATGCTGTCTTTATATTTCGATGATCAAAACTCACCGCAAAATTGCGGCCACTGTTCTGTCTGTCGTGGCCAAGTGGCTAAGTTGGCCTATTCTCAACGTCAACAATGGCCTGACGATGACAAGATAATAAATGACCTGAATGGCCTAAAACAACACATGAGTAGCAAGGTATCCCAGCCACTTTCCCTTGGTAGTCAATCTCGATTTTTGGCTGGGTTAAGCATTCCTCTATTTAGCCGTAACAAGGTGCGACAACTACCAGGCTTTGGCAGCTGTGAGCAATTAAGATATGAGGCCATACTTGAAAAAGTAACGTCATTGCAAGACAGACTAAACTAAAGGAAAACGTTTCACCCTCCTAAATCCTTTCCAAATATAGCAAGAGTCCTGTTTAAACAGGATTTTTGGCTACCTGTTTGTCTCGTTTAGCTACTTGTTGTAAACAAGTGTTTTTCTTTACACTGCTTAGACACACCCTCCATATAAAAATAAAAAATAGAGAAGGAACCTCAGCGTGCTTAAACACTTGTACCGTGCTTTGATACTGTTAGTACTAACGCCGCTTTGTTTGGCCCAGAGCTATGAAAACAACACGGAAATATTTCAGAAAAAATGGCATTCATTTCCTCTTGATAACAAGACCTTTCAGTTATCAACAAAAACGCTAAAACAAAACTGGCAGTATTTTCACCGCGCTACCCAATATCCATTTCCAGATGCCCATCATGTGGCAGGCCTACTAAGGCAGAACCCAAAATTAAAAGCAGCCATGCCTCAATACCGCTCTATTAATCAATTAACCAGTACCTTACAAAAAGCCTGGATTGCGTTTTTTGAAGGGCGTTTTCAAAAGGCAGCTGAACTGGGTTACAGCCTAGGGCCCATCGGTCACGGCGTCGCCTTTTATGCTCAAGTCACCTACGCCTCTCGTTTGGAGCCAAATATTGAGAAGCGCCATGCATTATGGAACGACGTGCTCGAACGTCATAAAAACCACAGTGAATTAACCCAGCATGATGTCATGACACGCTTTTTTGCCTTCTTTGCCATGGCTCGATTAAGTGAAGAGATTGCTGCGCCCTTGGTCCTTACTCGTGGGTACATTGGCACCATGCAAAAAGAGTTACAGGAATTAAGCGCACTAGATCCGGATAACATTTTTGCCTTGGCAGCTCGTGGTTCTATGGACGCAGGCATAGTGCGCAAACTAGGAAAATTAATGGGCCGCCTTACCTATGGCGCCAGCGAAGAGATCGTGGAAGAGTATTATGATAAAGCCCTAAAACAAGGCAAGGTCATTCCCAATGTACAGCTAGAATATGCTCAATCTCTGTTATACATGTATGGAAAAAAGGAATTACAACGGGCTCTTAAACATATGCGCATTGCCAGCCAAGTGACGCCCAAATATGCGATGGAAGCACTTGATGTGTTTCATGCCAAAAAACTACTGAAGGAATTAAATGTAATTGATCAACATAAGGGTTATGGATTACGAGACTATGTGAAACGCAATACCGATATAAAGAATAAATATTACTTTTAAATAGCCACTGAACTGAAAGATATTTTAAGCCTTTCCATCCAACCTCACTGACAAATAAAGTCTTTGAACTATATTTGGTTAAGCCTACAAGCTTAACCGTTATGGTTTACAGGAGATTTTATGAGTCACCCCATCATTGGCGACAATAAACCCAAAAAGGTCGAACTAACAAAAGGTGAGGAATATCACTTCTGCACCTGTGGGCGCTCACAAAAACAACCTTTCTGTGATGGTTCCCATAAGGGTACCGAGTTTAAACCCATGGGGTTTAAGGCCGATGAGAGTGGGGACGCCTTCCTATGTGCCTGTAAACATACCAACAACGCCCCCTATTGCGATGGCAGCCACAAACAATTCAAAGCTGATATGGTCGGTAAGGAATGGCCTGGGCGTAAGATTAGTGCCACAGAGTTACCTGTTGCCACGCCAACGCCGGAAGAGCCCACGGTGGCCTTCATTCATCAGCTAGCCCAAGAAGGCTTAAGTAAAATGGGTCATCATGGCCCCATGACCTCCATGGGGGTGCCTCGTCACCTATTACCGCACTGGGATGACCTGCAAATTATGGTAGCCCAGATGGCCAGCAAACCCTTAATGGAAGATATACCCGTGGCCACCGAATTAGTGATTGGCCCCGAGGCCAGAAAACCCCTTGTTTTGGATATTCCGTTATTTGTCTCTGACATGAGTTTTGGCTCTCTTTCACAAGAAGCCAAAACAGCTCTGGCCATGGGGGCCGAACTGGCAGGTACCGGAATTTGTTCCGGCGAAGGAGGCATGTTACCTGAGGAGCACGCACAAAATTCTCGCTATTTTTACGAACTGGCCAGCGCCCAGTTTGGCTACAAAAAGGAACTTTTAAGCGGTGTGCAGGCCTTTCACTTTAAAGGTGGCCAAGGAGCAAAAACCGGAACCGGTGGCCATTTACCCGCTAATAAAAATATAGGAAAGATATCCGAAGTGCGAGGCATAAAAGAAGGTACCGAAGCTATCTCGCCTCCCACCTTTAAGGATTTGGTAAGCGTGGAGGATTTTAAATATTTTGCCGATGGTGTACGGGAGGCCAGCGGTGGCATCCCCATTGGCTTTAAACTCAGTGCCAATCATATAGAAAAAGATATTCAGTTTGCTTTAGACGCCAGCGCCGATTACATCATTTTGGATGGTCGTGGCGGTGGCACCGGGGCCGCTCCTGAAATATTTCGGGATCATATTAGTGTGCCCACCATACCCGCGCTGGCCCGGGCCAGGCGCTACCTTGATAGACAAGGCGCCAGTGGTCGTGTGACGTTAATTATCACCGGCGGCCTGCGCTTACCCATGGACTTTGTCAAAGCCATGGCTCTTGGAGCCGATGGCGTTGCCATTTCTAATAGTGCCATGCAGGCCATTGGCTGTGTGGCGGCAAGAATGTGCAATACCAATAACTGCCCGGCAGGCATTGCGACACAAAAAACTGAACTGAGAAAAAAACTGAACGTGGAAAAATCGGCGCAACAATTGAGTAACTTTTTTTCTGCTTCCACAGAACTCATGCAAGTGATGGCTCGGGCCTGTGGTCACGAACATTTGAATCAGTTTACGGTAAATGATTTGGCTACCTGGCACCGGGAAATGGCTTCATTGGCCGGGGTGAAATACTCGGGGATGATGCAGCCTTAATGTTGGTTTTATGATGAAAACTTAATTAGTAGTTTTACGCCGGCTTTTGATGGCATCTTCATAACCGGCGCTTTAATACTGCATTGCTCTTTGTTTTTGCTGCTTATTTCTAAGCAGCAAAAATTAAGATTAACTGGCTTTCTTCACTGGCGTTAAATTTCAAACCTGACTCGCTGCGTATTAAGGTTCGTGCCTGAATAGCCTCTCCATTCATTTCGCCACTGCCTTTACTTAAATACGCCATCACCGCCCCTTCATGAGCAATGGTTTGCGATGAAAAAGTATTAACGACAGATATAAAAGTCTTGCTATTAAAGGTATCTGACTGACCTTTAGCGCCCCCATAAATATCAGTAACCTGCCCTTTTACAGACTCATACACTTTATAACCGGCAGGCTCACCAGATTCATCTGGCATCACCCACAACTGAATCATTTGGTTACTAGTGCCATCAGGATTAATTTCATTGTGCTGAAAACCTTCACCACCGGCTCTTTGCACTTGTGAATAACCGGCTTTCAATCCTTGGCCATGCTCCAAAGAGCCAGCATGACTGATGCGCCCTTCCACCATCACTGAAATGACATCCACTTCACGGTGACCATGCATACCGGTTTCACCATTAGGCAAAAAGTTAGCATCGGCCAGATAAATGAAGTTGCCGATGCCATCCATGGTTTTGGCATTTTTTGCCTGTTTAAACACCCGCCTATCGGTAACAAACTGGCGCTCTTTAAGGCCAGCAAAGCCCCCTTGAGGAAGTTGATCAAAGTTTAAAATTTCCATGTATTACCCTTAATGTTCTATTGTAAAACTGGCTCAGCGTTATCTGGTGGCCATTGATTTAGGAGTAGTTTATTTGTTACCGTTAAAATGATAAATAAGTACAAAAGTAACTTTAGGTTCTACAAGAGGTAACAATGTCCGATTTAAATGACATGATGGTGTTTCGTACCGTAGTGGAAAAAGGCAGCTTTACCGGGGCCGCCAACAGCATAGGCCTGCCCAAATCGAATATTTCACGCAAAGTCTCGCGCCTAGAAGAAAGTCTAGGCGTGTTGTTGTTGGAGCGCTCCACTCGCTCGTTGCGGCTCAGTGAAATAGGTGAAATATATTACCAACACTGTGTCCGCATTCATGAAGAAATGACCAATGCCAGCCATTGCGTGGATGCCATGTCGGCGGTACCCAAAGGATGGCTAAAAGTGGGTGCGTCTGTTGCAGTGGGGCAAACATTACTCGCTCCCAAGTTAGCCCAGTTTTACCAAGAATTTTCGCAAGTAAAAGTAGACCTACAGCTGAGCAACCGCCGCATTGACATAATTGAGGAGGGTTTTGATCTGGCTATTCGCGTAGGGCCATCACCTGATTCCAGCCTAATTTCAAGAAAACTGTGTAGCGTCGATTTACACTTATACGCAAGTCATCATTATCTTCAAAAAAACCTTGATACTAATCCCATTCTTCACGCCGACGACCTAGCCAAACATGCTTGTTTATTTATGAGCGACAGTAGCAACAAACAACGCTGGGAATTATTTGATCAAGATAAAAAACATCACGTGAATTTTGATGCGGCTTTTGTCTGCGATGATTTTTCGGTCATTTATCAACAAGTGACTAATGATATGGGCATTGCACTGTTACCAGATTACATGTGTGAGCAGGCCTTGCAGGAACAGAAAGTTAAACGAGTATTGAATAATTTAGTGGGTAGGTCGGTAGACATTTACGCTATTTACGCCAGTCGTAAAGGGGTCACTCCCAAGTTAAGAGCACTACTTGATTACCTAGTTGAACAATTTAATTAGCCGAGGGAAAGAGCATGTCAGAAACGTTAAGCGCACAAGGTCAATGTGTCTGTGGAGCCTGTAAATTTAAAGCTGAAGAAGCAAGCACAAGTGTAGGTGCCTGCCATTGCAAAACCTGCCGACAGTGGGGAGGTGGCCCCTTAATGACCGTAGATTGCGGCACTGAGGTAACGTTTACCCAAAAAGAAAATGTACATATATTCGACTCGTCAAAATGGGCCGAACGGGGGTTTTGCGATAAATGCGGTAGCCATTTATTTTATCGACTAAAGCATTCACAACAGCACATGATGCTAGTGGGCTTATTTACAGAGGGCTTAGATTTTAAATTCGATCACCAGGTATTTATTGATGAGAAACCCAACTATTACTGCTTTTCCAATGATACCCAGGACTTAACCAGACCCGAAGTCTTTGCCTTGTACGGCGCTTGAATACACTTTTTACTCTTTAACAACAGCCCTATTTAGAGCTTGGCAAGCTGACAGACTTTACTATCCTTAAGTGAGAAAAACAAAAAACTAATAAAAGGGAATTTATATGCTTTTTGCTCTCTTGCTATTATCCACCTTATTTCTTTCTTATAACAATGGTGCCAATGATAATTTTAAGGGCGTAGCCACTCTCTATGGCAGTGGTATTCTTGCTTATAAACCTGCCATTATTATGGCCACACTCTTTACATTTTCAGGCTCAATCGGCGCTTTGTTTTTAGCCAATGGCTTGGTTGATAGTTTTTCTGGAAAGGGTTTAATCCCTCAAGATATCGCCGCCAGCACCGACTTTCTTATTGCCGTTTCATTTGGTGCAGGTCTCACCGTATTACTCGCCACACGCTTGGGTTTTCCCATTTCAACCACTCACAGTCTAGTGGGTGGCTTAGTAGGGGCCAGATTGATGGCCGTAGGAATGGAGGTAAATTTCAAACAATTAACCAGTGCTTTTTTTATACCTCTGTTAGTCAGCCCATTTATAGCGGTAGCACTGGGGGGAGCGACGTATTGGTTATTCACGCATATGCGCCAATATTTCGCTATAACCAAAGAAACCTGTATTTGCATTGGTGAACAGACACAGCCGATACCTGTACAGAGTTTAAATGCGTCTCAAGCTAAAAGTGTTCTGGCTAAAACTGCACAAGCTTTTCAAAATAATAGCTATAGCCAGGTTCAAACAAGATTACTCATTGCTGACAGTGAAGAATGTTCCAATTTATACACTGGAAAAGTCTGGGGCCTACAATTACAAAGGTTCCTTAATTTCTCTCATATTTTGAGTTCTGGCGCAGTGTCTTTTGCCCGAGGCTTAAATGACACACCTAAAATTACCGGGCTATTAGTGGCCGCCAATTTATTTGATATTCGTTACGGTTTATTATTGGTGGGGATATTTATGGCAGTTGGCGGGCTTTTAAATGCCAGAGCCGTGGCCGAAACTATGAGTAAAAAAATCACTCAGATAAATCACGGCCAGGGATTGTCGGCTAACTTGGTCACCAGTTTTTTAGTGATTGTTGCCAGCAAGTTTGGCATACCTGTTTCCACTACTCACGTGAGTGTGGGCGCCCTGTTTGGCATCAGCATGGTGAGTAAAAATCAGAACGGAAAAGTGATAAAAAGTATTTTACTATCCTGGTTAATTACCCTGCCAGTGGCCATGATATTTAGCGCGACTATTTTTGTGTTAATCGGCTAAATATCAATAACTGTTATTTTACCGCCTTGGATGACTGCAAATTTTTAATCTCACCAAATGAATATCCTAATCCTAATAATACTTCTTCACTGTTGGCGCCAATTTTTGAACCGGTGAAGCCGGGTACTGCATTTTTATCGATGGGATTAGCTAATTGTTTAACTGATTTTTTCTCACCAGATGATGCGTTTACCTCAGTCACCCAGCCTCTTTGCAACGCATTTTCTTGCTGGCTGGCTTCAGCAAAACTTAATACAGGCTCAACACAGCAATCGAGTTTGGCAAACAACTCACACCAGTACTCAAAGGTATTTGATAAAAACAAATTGGTCAGCGCATCTTTAAATTCTTTAGCCAAAACGGGATCAGGGCTAGCGGCTTTACCCGCTAGATGACTAAGATCTAAAGCCGAGCACAATTGCATTAAAAATTGTGGCTCAATTGAACCCACCGACATGAAGCGGCCATCTTGAGTTTCATAATAATCATAAAAACTGCCGCCATTTAACATATTACCTTGAGCAGTAGGCTCCAACTCGCCCCCAAGAAAACCAGCGCCAAACATGGCATTTAAACTAAATGCGCAATCGGTCATACTGATATCCAGATACTGGCCTTCATTCAGATTATTACGTTTTATAACTGCCGCTAAAATAGCCATCACTGCATGATGACTGCCGCCAGCAATATCTGCAATTTGCACGCCTTGTGGAACTGGTTTTTCTCCGCGGCGACGGCTGTAGTCTGCTACACCCGATAGCGCTAGATAATTGATATCGTGCCCAGCCCTGTCTTTAAATGGACCGCTTTGCCCATAACCCGTGATGGAGCAATAAATTAGTTTAGGGTTAATGGCCTTTAGCTGTTCATAATCCAGTCCTAGGCGTGACATAACGCCTGGTCGAAATTGCTCCAATACAATGTCGTATTCGCTCACCAGTTGTTTCACAATTTCAATGGCTTCAGGTTTTTTTAGATCCAACGCTATGACTTTTTTGCCACGGTTTAAATAACTATGGGCGGCGCTTTCACCACTGGCATCTTTTGGCGGCAAGGCACGTACTAGATCGGGACGGGTGGGAGATTCCACTCGCAGCACCTCCGCTCCCATATCAGCCATCATTAAACTGGCATAGGGCCCAGGCAATAGCGTGGAAAAATCCAGTACTTTCAGTCCATTTAATAATTGCATGTGTCGACTCACCGTTTATTATTTTAAAACAACCATATCAGCACTGGCTCAAGATGCCCTATAACCATCATTATCAGAAAGATTGGCCAAATTCATCATAGCCTCCATGGAAATGCAGCTATTGCACTATATTGTTGAGTTTGTATTATGTGGCTTGAAATGACGTCAGGTTTTGTTTTGCCATGAAAACTTCTACGATTGCCAGCCATTATGTACGTGCCGCCATGGCCGGAGCCATTGCTCAAGGCCACGACGCCCATGTTTTATTGGCCAAGGCCGGCATTGGCATTGAGGTCATGGACGAACCCAAGGCTCGAGTTTACCCAGATAAACTGGCCAAGCTTTTACGCATCCTAGTCACCACGCTAAAAGATGAATGCCTAGGACATGATGATAAACCTTCATTGCCCGGCACCTTTGAAATTCTCTGCCAACTTATTGTTCCCTGCGCCACCTTGCGCGACGCGCTAACGCTGGGCACGCGCTATTACGGCCTATTCGATATGGCTCTGCATACCCAGTTTCACCTGAACGATGATGGCGGCGAGCTGGTCATGAATGAACGCCGACCTTGTTTAAATAAGCACCACTACATTACCGAGTTTCAATTAGTGTTGTGGCACCGCTTGTGCTGCTGGCTAACAGGTAAACGTATCCCCATTAAGATGGCCGAATTTGCTTATGCAAGGCCGAAGCATGCCGATGAGTTTCGCCTGTTTTTCTACGGCGATAATCAGTTCAACATGCCTAAAACCCTTATTCGCATCGAAAAGCAGTATCTAGATTTACCTATCATTAGAACGCGCAGTGATTTACCGGAGCTAATGAAAGAAGCACCTTATGTATTTTTGGTGAAACCCAATAACACCGCGAGTATCAATGCCCAGATTCGTCGAATTTTGGAAATTAGTGCCGAAAGTGAAATGCCGGATTTTGAATCCGTGGCTTATCAATTAAATACCAGCACACAAACACTGCGTCGACGTCTAAAAGAAGAACACACTTCGTTCCAGGCTATTAAAGATCAGGTACGTCGCGACATGGCGATTTACCATTTGAGTGAAAATAAATACAGCATCAACGAAATTGCACTAAAAGTGGGTTTCACCGAGCCCAGCACCTTTCACCGCGCTTTTAAAAAATGGACCGGTGTCACTCCCGGTGATTACCGCTTAGCCGAAGCGCCAATATAAACTCAGCCAGAGACAATCCTCTCCCGTTACACTGCTAGCCCCATTGGCCTAATCCACCAGCGAATAGGCCATAATTTCATTTACTGACCTAAACTACCAAACCATTGGCCATAGCGCTCATTTCTATCAAAAATTGAACATTTCGTTATAATTTATGTTGGAAATGATCATTGAGGCATTTATGCGCCACTGCGACACTAAAATCTGCTTGCTACATCAGCACCTCTTTTACCAATAACAATACCGAGGCAGTTATGATTCCACGTACATTATTTGATAGTGACCTTGAAGGTTTTCGCGACACGGTTCGTAAATTTTTAGAAAAAGAAGCCACACCTTTCCACGCGCAATGGGAAAAAGACGGTCAGGTATCCAGAGAAGTATGGGACAAAGCGGGAGAGATGGGCTTTTTATGCCCCACCGCTGGCGAAGCATACGGTGGCTTAGGCTGCGACTTCCGTTATAGCGCAGTGGTTATGGAAGAAGTTGCCCGTGCAGGTTGTTCAGGCCTTGGCTGGCCGCTACACAGCGATATTGTCATGCCTTACCTTAATAACTGGGGCAGCGAATCACTTAAACAAAAGTACATTCCAAAACTTATTAGTGGCGAGATGATTGGCGCTATCGCCATGACCGAGCCTGGAGCAGGTTCAGATTTACAAGCCATTAAAACCACTGCCATCAAACAGGGTGATCACTACGTTTTAAACGGCAGCAAAACCTTTATCACCAACGGCCAGATGGCAGACATGGTTATTGTCGTTGCCAAAACAGACCCAAGCGAGGGTGCCAAAGGCATTAGTCTTTTGTTGGTTGAAAGCAACTCAGAAGGGTTTGTAAAAGGCAGTAATCTCGACAAAGTAGGCATGAAGGCTCAAGACACTTCCGAGTTATTTTTCAGCGATGTAAAAGTGCCTGCCGAGAACCTGATTGGCAAAGAAGGCATTGGCTTCATGGCGTTGATGCAAGAGTTACCGCAAGAGCGTTTATTGGTGGCATTAACCGCCATAGCAGCCTGTGAAGCGGCCATCGAATGGACCAAAGATTACATCAAAGAGCGTAAGGCATTTGGCAAACCAATTTGTAAATTCCAAAATACGCGTTTTAAAATGGCAGAAATGATTGGTGAAACCACTGCACTGCGAGTGTTCACTGACCGCTGCCTAGAGCTGCACTTAACCAAGAAACTCGATATTCCAACCGCAGCCATGCTTAAGCAATTAACCACTGACCTGCAATGCAAGGTTATGGATGAGTGTGTACAGCTGCACGGAGGCTATGGCTACATGACGGAATACCCCATCGCTCGCGCCTGGGCCGATAGTCGAGTACAAAAGATTTACGCAGGTACCAATGAAATTATGAAGGAGATTGTTGCGCGTGCTGAATTAGGCTAATTGTTAATTCATAAACACACCGCTTATTTAAAATAATGCGGTGTGTTACTAAGCAGTTGTCTATCAGACCAAATCAACCTGCCTTTCTATTATGAAAAGCCGCAGGGCCTGCTAGCATAAATTCCACATCATCCCTCAATGCCAACACATAATCTTCTGCCATTTTCCACTGAGCGCCATCGACCATGCAGGAATAACGGTCACGGGCAAAGGGTAATAAGTCACTTTTTACTAACATAGTAATGGCTAATAAAGGGCCTATAAGCTGAGCATTTTCATCGTGCTGGGCGATAAAATTCCCCTGTAAGTGCTGCAGCCGTGCTTCCAATTCGCACACATAACTTTGATATTCTGACGCATCCATTTACTTCTCCCCATTCAAATTTATGCTTCTAAATTGAGTGTAGAAGAGATTTGTTGATACGCGTTCACAATGGCGAATGTCTTACAAAAGAAAACCAAAACTAGACACAGAGCTTAGCCCGTGACCTTTAGTAACAATTGACTTGGTATAGGTAGGAATTAATATTTCACAATATGAAGTATTAAAAAAGAAGAGCAAAATCAGGCTTTTGCTCTTCTTTTAAATCAGGCTTAGCCTTGAGACAAGAGTTCACGCAGATCAATAATACCGGCATTGGCTCGGGCAATATAAGAAGCCATCACCAGCGAATGGTTGGCACTCATTCCAAAACCGTCGCCATTTAAAATCATAGGTGAGCCAATGCTTTGCTGGGTAGCCTCCAGCTCACGTACTATTTGCCTAACACTCACTAGGGCATTCTTTTTCTGTAATACATCCTTAAAGTCCACTTCCATGGCTTTAAAGAAATGAATTAATGCCCAGGAAGTTCCACGAGCTTCATAGAAGACATCATCAATTTCTAACCAAGGGGTTTTCACTTCAAATTCATCTTCGTTTTCAGTGCTCTGAGAGGCTTGCGCATCACCGGCTAAATCAACATTTAATCGTTTTTGGCCAACGCTTGCACTTAAACGCTGGGACAAGGAACCTAAGCGAGTTTCAACATCTTTTAACCATTGACGAAAGTTGTCGGCACGAGCGTAAAATTGCGCCTGTCCTTTACGGCTATCAGCCAATCTTAAGGCGTAACCATTTAGCTTATTTATGCCACGACGATATTCACCTTCACTATCTGGTAACGCCCAAGAGAAATTATCAAAATGAAACTGTGGCTCGGCTATGGACAGGTCTAAATCTTCAGTGCTCTGACTCTGACTACGACTGAAATCTTTTCTTAAGGCACGGCTTAAATCCCGAACCTGCACCAGAACACCAAATTCCCAGCGAGGAATATTATCAAGCCACATTCCAGGGGGGGCAATATCATTACTTAAATAGCCGCCGCGTTTGTCTAGTAAAGTACTGGCCACTTCTATCAAGGCAACCGTAGTGGTATAGCCAGTGGTAACACGGCTATTATTTTTCGTAGCATGCTGCTGCGCAACTTCAGTGACCGAAAAAGGTTCAGGCTCCGAGCTCCAATAAATCCCCATCACCATAGATAACAACAAATAAATCGCCATGGTGGCGACTAAAATTCGCATCACCCAGCCCGCTTCCAAAAATTTTTCTAAATATTCACTGCCCGTTTTCATTTTGATTCTCGTATATTGGCTTAATGATGGTGATGCCCGTGTTCCATTTTTTGCGCCTGCATAATAGATACAACGGGCACATCAAACAAATAATCCTGTCCATTATTATCAAACAGTTGAAGCTGAGTGATTTCACCAGGTTTAAGCATTTTCTTAAGGCCCATCATCATGATGTGATGGTCGCCACTTTTAAAAACAAATGAGCCGCCAGCTTTGATATCTATGTACGCCACTCGTGACATGGATAATACACCCTGGTCATTCTTTTCATGTTTGTGAAATTCACTCTTTTTGGAAGCAGAGCTGCTGACCTTTGTAAGGCGAATATCGCTGGTGCCCGAGTTTTTTATCATCATGAAGGCAGCCGTGTTAGGTTGCCCAGGTGGCATGGCGCGAACTCGCGCATTTTCTATGCTCAATTGAGCATAACTGCTCAACGACAACAATAGGCTGAAACAAAGGATTAAACTGCGCATTTTTTGCACTCCATGATATTCCCAGTAGAAAATACCGAAAAATTATATCATAGAGCCCCAGAGACGAGTCTAACAAATAGCCGAACTTTACAATTGATATGGCTTAGCTAAACCGTACCCCATCACGCCATCCACACCCAACTCTTGTAAAGTGGACTTTTCCAGCCCGCTTTCTACGCCTTCGGCAAAGCATAAGGTGTTCTGCGAGTGAAATACTTTAATCATGCCTGATACAAAAAAGCGATTTTCCTTTTGCTGGTCAATGTTTCGAATAAAGCGGCGCTCAACTTTCCCCTGATGCAAGGGAAAGCGCGCCAGAAAGCCGAATCCCTTACCGGTAGTACCAATATGGTCAACGCTTAAGCGCACCCCTTGTTGGGTAATATTCGCCAACCACTGCTGAGTGTCTTTGCTGCTGTGTACTAAAGAGTATTCACTAAATTCAATAATGAGTGCCGCCTTTTGCTGATCTGTAAGGTGGCTTTCAAACCATTGTCTAAAATCGGCATCGGCTAAACTCTTGCCCGATATATTCAGCACCCAATCTTCTGGGCTTGATTGGCTTTGAAAATATTCAGCCCACTTTTCAATGACCAATTGATCAAAGGCCACGGTTAAATTGAGTTTTTCCACCATGGGCCAGAAATAGCCTGCCAATAACGGCTCGTCCCCTTCCATGGGAAGACGGCAATGAATTTCTTTTTGAATAGACTCCCCGCTAGCATCAAATAAAGGTTGCGCATAAAGTTGTATGCCTCCTTGCTTTAATACCTCAGTAAGTCGATCACGCCAGTGATCCCAATTGGTTAACGTATGTTCATCCACCTCACCAATAAGCAGGGTTTGTTGTTCTGTTTGACAACGTCTTAACAGTAAATCTAGTTGATGTTTAATGCTGGCAGGTGATGTGATTTGGTGCAGGGCGATGGCCGCCACACACAAGTGCGCTTGATATTCTTGTACCAGTGCTAGGCTTTGGATTTTATCGCTCACTAATTTAATGCGCTCTTTGTGACCTTCATCCAGCGAGTCAGGGCAATGCAACCAAAACTCGCCGCCATTCGTGCGAGCCAGACATACGTGTTCATGAGCTAATGCCGGATCATGCTTAAGTTGCTGAGCCAATTGAGTGAGCAGCTCATCCACCTGCTGCTTGCCCTGATTATTATTCAATTCGGTAAGATTCTCTATCTCCAGCAGCATCATCCAGCCCGTTCTAAAACCTTCTTCATTTAATAGCTCTGTTAAAAACTGATTCCAGCCTTTACGGTTATTTAACAAAGTTAGGCTGTCATGAAAACTATCTTCTTGAAGTTGGCGCACCGTTTCGCCGTGCGCAATAAAACTGTCTTGCAAGCGATCGCTGAGCATATTCATACTGTTCACTAAGGATTTGAGCTCACGCGCCTTGGGTTGCTTGGTAATATGTACAAACTGGTTGTGCGCCAATTTATCCACCAAAACCAACACCTGTTTCAATGGCATGAGCTGCCAGTGCAATAACAAGCGCAATCCGTAAACCGCAAAAAACAGCATCATCGCAAACCAAGCAATTTCGGCTTTTACCAGTTTCCATAGTTGCTGGTACATGAAGCCTGGGTGCAGTTTTACAGTTAAGTCCCCTAGCTGCTGCCAACCCTGACTCACGTGAGCCGTGGCCACACCCGCTCGTAATGACATCCACTGTTGAAACCATTTTGGTACATCCGGCGCTAAATCTGGGCGAGCATGTCGAGAGACTGAACGGTCGGAGTCGACGTAATCAAAACGGATTTCTGAGAAATGACCGCGATCAAACACCACATCTAACATTGAACGTAATTGGGCGTCATCAGAAAACTGAGCTGCCTGAGTCATGCTCAATGATAATGTCGTCACGGTTTCATCGGCGCGAGCCTTTAACTGCTGTTCATAATGGCTCTGCAACTGCTTGATATTAATAAGTAAATTGCCGCTCATAATAAACAACATTAAAAGCCCAATGCATAAAGCTAATTGGCGACGAATGCTCATGTTATTATTCTACCTTTTTAAAATCGAAACTTTGTTCGTTAGGCCCAATGACATTTTTACTTGGGTGCATCTAACAAAACCTGTAAGCCTTGCTCTTCCATGCGCAAAAGTAAATCTGTCCACATATTCAATCGATTTGGATTACCCACTTTTATACTGCCACCTCTCTGACGTTCAAGCCACATACCATAACCGTTAAAACTGTACACTGGGGCTAAATCCCGGCGCCTGGAGGCATGTTTAATTTGACCGATAAGGTTATCAAGAATAAGTGGGTCGGCTTTTGGCTTTGGGTAATAAGCAAGCACCATGTGTGCCTGATTTAGCTTGAGGGCTTTAACATAAGTGATACGTAATTTTTTTTGGTCAACACCAGCATGAATTAGCGAAAAATATTTGGCAATAACGTAGTCTTCACAATCGCCACCAGAGCTGGCAAGAGTTTCTAGAGGCGTGGCCCAGTAGTCTTCTTTTTTCCAGTGTTTCTCATCACTCTTAAACTCAATTCGACGATTAAAATAATTATTAATTAAAGAGAGTTTATCACGTTCATCTGCCTGGCTTGATTCGTCCAGCGATTCTCCCCAGCTTTCTAAAATTTCTTGAATGCCATCCCCAAATAAATGTCTAGCCTGAGTTACCAACTCAGTGGTCACCAGCTTGGATTCACCTTCTGCAATGACCAGGCACACCAACAAGAAACAACCAAGGCCAAATACCCCAGCGTTAGATGCAAATTCGGGCCACCCCCCTTGTTTTGCTCTTGCCATTTCCCTAATCCATATACGTCCTTACTTATAGGCTAGCCTAGTCGTGGCAGTTTAATAGTTCATTCGTACAGGTTGTTTATCACAAGCTTATGAGCAAGCGCTTTAGAGAAATTCTTAATTCAAAGTGCTTTTCATAAAAACGCCTTAATTAACAAAAAAGGCTTTTTCTCACAAACGCCTTAAAAAATCCTTGCTAGAATTAATAAGGGAAAGGAATTGGGGCCCTCATGAGCCATACCGAGCAGGAATCACAATCTGATGCACTAAGGCGTCACTTTGCTAATCGCGTTACTAATCAAGTGCGGGTATTACTAAATCGCTGGCGTGCTATTCAAGATCAAAGCATCAGTGCGCAGCATATCGAGGAGCTGCTGCATGTCACCAAAAACCTCATTCGCCGCGCCCAGCGATTTGAAACTAAAAACCTGTTGAACCAAGCCCACCAAATTCAAGAGCTTTTAGTAAAGCACCAAAAATCGGATACAAAGATTGATAAAAATGATCTTAAATATTTGCATCAAGCCATCTATGATCTAGGCCAGTTTTCTCTGCGCCGGGATGACAGCGACCACGATATTGATCAACACATTCCCAACAAACAACCGGTTTTTTTATTGGTTAACCCCGACCTTGCCAGCAAGCTCACTGAGCAACTCAATCACTTCGACATCCCTAGCCTCATCATTAAAAGCCCCCAGCATTTCCAACAATTATCCAGTCAGCATCAGGCCAGCGCCTTTATCGTCGATATTCATTTTCATCAGGAAGAACAAGGCTTGGCATTAATGCAGTACCAACGCACTGCCAAAAACAGCAAGGCTGAGGTCATTTTTCTAACCAATGAACATTCAGCCAGCCTGCAGCAAAGGCTGGTTGCTTGCCGGGCCGGAGGCTCTTATTTTTTTGTGCGCCCAGCAGTTCCCCTGCTAATTCGTTCCGTAGAAAAGTTTTATAGCGCCACTGCTCTGGCGCCGTTAAAAGTATTAATCATGGACGACTCCCGCAGCCAGGCCCATTTTTGTGAAAAGGTATTTAACGGCGCCGGCATGCTAACCCACGTGGTCATCGACCCCATGGAAATTCTCAATGGCATGGAAGAGTTTCAACCTGAAATTATTGTAATGGACATGTACATGCCGGGCTGCACCGGCACTGAATTAGCATCAGTTATTCGCCAGCAACCTGAGTACCTGCGTTTGCCCATTTTATTTTTATCGGGAGAAGAAGACCGCGACATTCAATTAAATGCCATGAAGCATGGAGGCGATGATTTCCTTACTAAGCCAGTTGACCCAAAGCACCTCATTGCCACCGTACAAAATCGTGGCGATAGAGCCCGCGTTCTCAATAACCTAATTGTAAGAGATAGCTTAACTGGGCTGTATAATCACACTCATATTTTAGATCGCTTGCAGCAGGCTTGCAGACAGGCCAAGGAAAAAAACAAACCCTTGTGTTTTGCCATGGTCGATATTGATTTTTTCAAGAAGGTAAACGATAACTACGGACATCCTGTGGGCGATAAAGTTATTTCGGCCCTGTCTTTATTTCTAAAACAGAGACTGCGCAGTACCGACAGTATCGGCCGCTACGGTGGTGAAGAATTTGCGGTAATACTGCCCGATACCCAGGGAGAAGATGCGCTACATGTAATGAATGAAATAAGGGAGGTATTCAGCCAATTGGAGCACACCGCTGGCGAAACTGAATTTAAAGTGAGTTTTTCATGCGGCCTTTGCAGCCTAACTGAAGACAATATTGACCATATTATCAAGCAAGCCGATGAAGCCTTATATGAAGCCAAACACCAAGGGCGCAACAACGTACAAATATATCGGCCTGACAGCTAGTCCAGTTTCCTAGACACTTGTTCGGGCTTTAGGCACACTTACCCAATTTCCATTTCCCTTTTAAGTGCACTTATTATGGCTTCTATACTTGTATTACATGGCCCAAATTTAAATTTACTGGGCACCCGCGAACCTGAAATTTATGGCGCCGATACCCTGGATGATGTCCATAAAAAGCTAACCGACATCACTCAGCCTCAAGGCCACCACCTTTTATCATTTCAGAGTAATGCCGAATATGAAATTATTGAACGTATTCACGAAGCCCGTAGCGAAGGCATTGATTTTATTATTATTAACCCCGCCGCCTTCACCCACACCAGCGTCGCCATTCGCGATGCCATTCTTGGGGTAAGTATTCCCTTTATAGAGGTGCACATTTCTAACGTGCATACCCGTGAAAAATTCCGTGCCCACAGCTATTTTAGTGACGTGGCGGTCGGGGTTATTTGCGGTCTAGGCATTCAGGGCTACGAATTTGCTTTGCAATCAGCTTTAACCCATTTAAATAAAAATTAGCCTACCCCAAACTGTGCAACATAGGAGTTTAGGCCGAAATTAACCGGCTGGATTCCCATGGCTATAATAGCTATAGTACGCGCCCTTAATATCTAGGCTGGTTCGCTATACTCCAATCTAAATAGAAAGGGGTGCACTTATATTTAGTCAGCGCCAAATACAGAATGAGATACCAGCCCATGTCATATAGTTTGTGACTGAGTTTAAAGGCACCTCATTCAGTCCTCACAGTTTCGCAGAGCAGTGATTTATACACTTGCTCAGCCACCAATTAGCAAAGTAGCCATGTCCTGGATTCAAGCCATATTAGAAGTAAACTCCAAACAAACTTCTGAATTAGAAGATCTGTTAATGGCAATTGGCGCGCAAGCTGTGACCATGCGCGATGGAGCTTCCCAGCCCATTTATGAGCCTAAATTAGGCACCACACCGTTATGGGATAAGGTGACGATGGTGGCCTTGTTTGATGCCGAACAACCCCTAGCCCAGCAAATGTCCCAACTTGCCCAGCTATATAAAGATGAGTATCAGCAGGACTTCCCCAGCTACAAGCTGGAGTTGGTTGAAGATAAAGATTGGGTTCGTGAATGGATGGACAATTTCAAACCCATGCAGTTTGGTGAAAGACTTTGGATTTGTCCAAGCTGGCTTGAACCAGAAGACGCCAATGCGGTTAATTTAAGATTAGACCCGGGTCTCGCCTTTGGTACCGGTACCCATGCGACTACAGCGCTTTGTTTACGTTGGCTGGATCAGTTTGATGTGAGCAATAAACGAGTAGTGGACTTTGGTTGCGGTAGCGGTATCTTGGGAATAGCGGCACTGTTGCTGGGAGCTAAGCATATGGTGGGGATCGATATCGACCCTCAGGCCATATTAGCCAGTGGCGAGAATGCTGAACGCAATGACATTAATAAAGAAGATATAGAACTATACTTACCAGAAGATGCACCCAGTATTCAGGTAGAAGTAGTGCTAGCCAATATATTAGCTGGACCATTAGTGGAACTAAAAGAGGCAATATTGTCTTACCTTTTACCTAAAGGACATTTGGCTCTCAGCGGTATTTTGGCCAGCCAGGCCAATGAAGTGGTAACCGCTTATGAAGAAGAGTGTGATATTTTAGAAGTGGCCGAGGAAGATGGGTGGGTGCGAATTACCGCACAAAAGAAGGCCTAAAAACCATTCAAAGCACTAATGCGTCACTAAACTAAGTGTGACGCATTGCTAATTTTAGATAATTTATAATAATAAAAGTATGGAACAGACTCGCATAACTCAGTGCCCAAAATGTGACACCACATTTCGCATCACCCCTGCACAATTAAAAGTGGCTAAAGGGGCTGTACGCTGCGGCGCCTGCTTAAATGTGTTTCGAGCAGCAGAACACTTTCAACAAATAGACGTTGAAGATGAACCTAAGCTTAAAGATGATCGCACTCAGGACCTGTTTTCAGATGAACAAAATGGCTCTGATGAACAGCCTAGCTCAGATGAGCATGAGATCCCAAGTGAGCACAACGCCTCTGATAAGACTGAATCAGAATCAAAAACTCTCATTGATGAAGATGACGGTGACGCCCTTATTGATGACAGCGGCTACATTGATAAAGAGCCAAGCACGCCCTCAGAGGAAGGCTTTCAATTTACTCCGCCCGTCCAGAATAATGCCTCCAATTTAGACTTGGGAGATCTAATCGATGACAGTGGTTACATCGATGATGATTTTCTCATCGATGATGACAACGGTCTCATTGATGATGAAACAGTCGAGAAAAAAGAAGTTGAGTTCAATGAGGATTTCCTCTCATTAGATACCGAAGACAAGAGCGGCGAAGTTTATAGTCATAAAAATGATTTACAGGTAAGTGTCGGCCAAAAGGAAAATGAAGATGAGTCCTGGGCCCATGCACTGCTGGACGATGATGACGATTTCACTGCCGAGCCTGCGGCTATTAAAGCAGAAGTAAAAAAGAGCGAACCCAAAGCCAAGCCCATCAAAAAAGCCATCTTTACAGAACAAGACATCAATGGCTCTTTCGCTAAATTTGAAGAAGCGCCACTTGATTTAAGTTTACCAGAGCGCAAAAAACGTCATAAGGCTGTATTACTTTCAATTGCATGCCTGCTAATGGTTGGCGGATTGATTGCCCAAGCAGCTTATTTTAATTTCGACCAATGGGCTCGACAGGACAGCTACCGCCCTTTTTATAAAGTAGCCTGCCAAGCACTAGCTTGTACCCTACCCTCCAGTTACGACATATCTCGAATTCGAACTACCGCTAGCCCACAGGTAAGCAGCCACCCCAAGTTTAAAAATGCTCTCATGATAGATGTTTTATTTATGAATGAGGCCGAATTCAAGCAGAGCTTTCCAAAGCTTGAGCTCACCTTTAGTAACGCCAACGGTAAAGTGGTGGCTCACCGCCTATTTGCCCCCTATGAATACCTAGCAGGGGAAGCGTCTGGCCTGACCATGATGCCAATACAAACCCCTATTCACATAGCCTTGGAAATTGCTGACCCAGGCCATGACGCCAACAATTATCAGGTACGCTTTTTGGCCCCTTAAAGGGGTCTGGTTACGCCCAAAAAAAACAAATATTCTGCATCTGTGGTATTGACATTTTATATGACGATTAAACCCATTAAATAGATGCAAAATAGCTCAATTCTTACCCGATCAAGACTTTTCCCTACCACATTTTGCGCGTATGATAGCCGCCCCTAACAGACCAAAAAACAACCAAGTCGACATACATGTTTCAAATTGGCCCGTACCAAATTCAAACTCCTGTGGTACTTGCCCCAATGGCAGGTGTGACAGACAGACCATTTAGACAATTGTGTCGTCAGCTTGGCGCCGGTTTGGTTGTGGGGGAAATGGTGACGTCGGATGTAAGATTATGGAACTCCCGTAAATCTCAGACCCGACTAGACCACACTGGAGAAGCAGGGCCTATTTCGGTACAAATTGCCGGAGGAGATCCTGAGATGATGGCTGAGGCAGCCATTATGAGCGTGGCTAACGGCGCGCAAATTGTCGACATCAATATGGGTTGTCCTGCTAAAAAGGTTTGTAATAAGGCCGCTGGCAGTGCATTGATGAAAGATGAAGCTCTGGTTAAAGAGATTTTGCACGCTGTGGTGAATGCCGTGAATGTACCGGTCACCCTCAAAATGCGCACTGGTTGGGCGCCGGATTTTAAAAACGCCCCGACGCTGGCACAAATAGCTCAAGACGCAGGCATCCAGGCGCTGGCCATTCATGGCCGCACCCGAGCCTGCGCTTACAAAGGACAAGTGGAATACGACACCATCAAATTGGTTAAAGAGATGGTATCCATTCCAGTACTGGCCAACGGAGACATTCAAACTCCGCAACAAGCCAAGTTTGTTCTTGATTACACTAAGGCCGATGGCGTCATGCTCGGCCGAGCTGCACAAGGGCGACCTTGGATTTTCAGGGAAATTAATCATTTCTTAGAAAGCGGCCAATTATTAGCAGCTCCTACGCAGTTAGAAGTTAAGCAAACCCTGTTAGGTCACTTGCAGGCGCTATACGACTTTTACGGCGATTACATGGGAGTGCGAATTGCGAGAAAACACGTGGGCTGGTATTTACAGGCACATGGGGATCATAAGGCGATCCGTAAACAGTTTAACCAACTGGAAAGCCTAGAAGAACAAATAACACTTATAACGACTTTTTTTGAACAACCGGGGAAGGAACAAGCGGCATGAGCATCCACGAAGCACCAGTGATGAGCAACCCTGTAGATACGAGCAACACTACACAGCTACCAGCAGAAAATACGCAGACTCTTCGCGATAGCGTTGAAAAAGCATTAGAAAGCTATTTCGCACAACTAGATGGACAACCTGTCACTGAAGTGTACGACATGGTTTTATCGGAAGTTGAAGCCCCTTTATTAGAAGTGGTGATGCGATACACCAAGGACAACCAAACTAAAGCATCTGTTTTGCTAGGGTTGAACCGCGGAACCCTACGTAAAAAGCTTAAACAATACGGCATGCTTTAGGCCGAAACGATTTAACATTAACGCTGCTCTTTGCAGCGTTTATTTTTTCTAACCCCTGAAAATCTGACCGATCGATCAATATGACCATTACTCCTGTACGTCGTGCCCTCATCAGCGTTTCTGATAAAACTGGCATTGTTGAGTTTGCGAAAGCCTTGGCTTCTAAAAATGTAGAAATTCTGTCCACTGGCGGAACCTACAAATTGCTATGTGACAACAACGTAGCAGCCGTTGAAGTATCTGATTACACAGGCTTCCCAGAAATGATGGATGGCCGTGTAAAAACACTTCACCCTAAAATTCACGGTGGTGTGCTAGGCCGTCGCGGTCAAGATGATGCGGTTATGCAAGAGCACGGCATCAATCCTATTGATTTGGTTGTCGTGAACCTTTACCCGTTTGAAGCCACCACCGCTGATCCAGACTGCACCCTAGCCAACGCCATTGAGAACATCGACATTGGTGGTCCAACCATGGTTCGCTCTGCGGCTAAAAACAATGCTTTTGTCGGCATCGTGGTTAACGCCAGTGACTACAGCAATGTACTGAATGAACTAGATAACCAAAATGGTTTAAGCGATAAAATTCGTTTTGACCTAGCGCTTAAAGCATTCGAGCACACAGCCGCCTATGACGGTATGATCGCTAACTACCTTGGTCGTATTGATCAAAGCAGCGATGTATTAAGCACTGAAAACAAAGCCGAGTTCCCTCGCACCTTTAATACCCAGTTTATCAAAGCACAAGACATGCGTTATGGTGAAAATCCTCACCAGAAAGCAGCTTTTTATGTTTCTAAAGATCAACCTGAAGCCTGTATTGCCACCGCCAAGCAGCTTCAAGGTAAAGAGCTTTCTTTCAATAACGTAGCCGATACAGACGCCGCACTAGAATGTGTTAAATCTTTTGTGAAACCTGCTTGCGTCATCGTTAAGCACGCCAATCCTTGTGGTGTAGCCGTTAGCACAAATGGCATTAAAGAAGCCTATGACCTAGCTTTTGCTACCGACACTGAATCAGCCTTTGGTGGCATCATCGCTTTCAACCGCGAGCTAGATGCGCAAACTGCCACTGCCATTACTGAACGTCAGTTTGTTGAAGTCATCATTGCCCCTTCTGTCAGTAAAGAAGCGCAAGACATCATCGCCGCTAAGAAAAACCTACGCCTTCTAGAAACTGGCGAGCTTTCAAGTGACCGTGCCGACAGCTTTGATTTCAAACGCGTTAATGGTGGCTTGTTAGTTCAAGACCGTGACAACGGTATGATCACAGTAGATGACCTAACCGTCGTGACCAAACGTCAACCTACCGAACAAGAACTACACGATTTAATCTTTGCCTGGAAAGTGGCTAAGTACGTTAAATCAAACGCCATTGTTTACGCAAAAAATCGCCAAACTATCGGTGTCGGCGCAGGCCAAATGAGCCGAGTAAACTCAGCTCGTATCGCTGCTATTAAAGCCGAACACGCTGGTCTTGAAGTAGCGGGTTCAGTGATGGCCAGTGACGCGTTCTTCCCGTTCCGTGATGGACTGGACAACGCTGCCAAAGCAGGCATTGCTGCCGTGATTCAGCCTGGCGGCTCTATTCGTGATGAAGAAGTTATAGCTGCAGCTGATGAAGCGGGCATGGCGATGGTGTTCACAGGCATGCGTCACTTTAGACATTAATTTTATAAAATAGCGGATTGGGAGGCTATTTGATTCTCTAGCTTTGTTGTAGAACCTTTCACCATTCCTCACTTAGTACACTAAGCTCGGATGATGAAAGAACCTACGCCTCACTAAAAAATCAAATTCCTCTCCCATACTGCATATATTTTCTAAGGCTTCAATTTAAACGTTAGCCTTATAATTTTCTAGCTAGTCTTTGCAAAAGAACTTCGACTGTTTGTTCATAGCAAGGCTTAACAATCGTTTAAATTCAGGCGCGTATAATTATACGTAACTGATTTAAACGATTGTTATAACGCAGCTAGGGACGAACAGACGAAGTTCGACGAGGATTAAAAATGAATGTATTAATTATTGGCTCTGGCGGTCGCGAACACGCTTTAGCTTGGAAAGCGGCACAAAGTGCTGGTGTACAAAAAGTATTTGTTGCTCCAGGCAATGCTGGTACTGCTTTAGAAAATAATCTTGAAAACGTGAACATAGACGTTTTAGATTTTGAAAACCTTGCTAAATTTGCTCAAGACAACAACTGTGGCCTGACCATTGTTGGCCCAGAAGTGCCTTTGGTTGAAGGCGTTGTGGATTTCTTTGAAGAAAAAAATCTAAAATGTTTTGGCCCATCAAAAGGTGCCGCTCAATTGGAAGGCTCTAAAGCTTTCACTAAAGACTTTTTAGCACGTCATGACATTCCAACTGGTGGCTATGGAAACTTTACCGAAGTAGCACCTGCTCTTGCCTACCTAGATAAAATGGGCGCGCCCATTGTTGTTAAAGCTGACGGTCTTGCCGCTGGTAAAGGTGTGATCGTTGCTGAAACTCTTGAACAAGCTAAAGACGCCGTTAAAGATATGTTATCAGGCAACGCCTTTGGTGATGCGGGTTGTCGTGTGGTCATTGAAGAATTCTTAGCCGGTGAAGAAGCCAGTTTCATCGTGATGGTAGACGGTAAAAACATTTTACCCATGGCTACTAGCCAAGATCATAAACGTGTAGGTAATGGTGATACAGGCCCTAACACTGGCGGCATGGGTGCTTATTCTCCGGCTCCTGTTGTGACGCCTGAAATTCATGACCGCATCATGAAAGAAGTGATTGTTCCTACCGTTGAAGGTATGGCCGCAGAGGGTAATGATTACACAGGATTTTTATATGCAGGCCTTATGATTGATGAAGCTGGCACACCTAAAGTGATTGAATATAACTGTCGTTTTGGTGACCCTGAAACACAACCTATTATGCTTCGTATGCAATCAGATTTAGTGGCACTTTGTCTTGCCGCTTTGGAAGACGACGGCTTAGCAGGCAAAACGGCTCAGTGGGATCCTCGCGCAGCCATTGGTGTGGTACTCGCAGCCGGCGGTTATCCTGAAGCCTATGCTAAGGGTGATGTAATTTCAGGTGTTCCGATAAATGATGTGGCTGGAGAGAAAGTTTTTCACGCTGGCACGAAGCTTAACGAACAGGGTGTTGCCACCAGTAATGGCGGCCGTGTTTTATGTGCCACCGCTCTAGGTGATACTGTAACACTTGCGCAGCAGCGTGCTTATATTCTAACGAAGAAAATCAGTTGGAAGGATTCTTTTTATCGTACCGACATTGGCTACCGTGCCATTGCCCGCGAACAAAAGTAAGCCTAGTAGAATGGAACTAATTCGGGTCACTACCCGAATTAGTTTATAATATTGCTATCCATTTATGATAAGAATAATAAAATCATGTTTCGTCTACTTATTATTTTTTGCCTGCTCTGCATTGCCCAAATAAATTTGCTTCAAGCCAATTCAAATGAACACAGCATTATATTGGCAGAAGGCTCCATAAAAATAAATTTACATGGCACTCTGCAATGGTTAAAGGCCGATCATAATAGCTTCAGTCTGGGGCAATTACAGTTATCCAAAACTCCTGCCTTTAAGAATTTAAGTTCAAGCCCTGTCATTGAAAGCAAGGACACCTATTGGCTAAGATTTCATGTAATCAATCCTTTTAAAGACGCGCTACCGCTTGCCTTAAGCCTTAGTGATAACACCATAAACGTTGAAGGCACTTATCGCTTAAGCGATAAAAAATGGCAACGCCTAGATGGTTTTGAAAAAGAACATAGATTAGCTGGCCACTCCGCCATGATGCTGAACTTTCAGGGTAAGTCTGACCAATGGATTTATCTAAGGGTAAGCTCTCAGCAAACCAGCAAACTTGAGCCTAGACTTCAAGATTTGGCCCAGTACAACCAAAGCCAAGGTTTTCTTCAGCAATTATTGGGCGCCATGATCGCTCTAATGGCATTTATATCGTTACAGCATTTAATTGCATTACGTTTTCATAGCCACATTCGCCATTACCTGGTTATTTTCCTGGCCGGTGTTGTTTGTTTTTATGGCCTATCTCACTTGCCATTAAATCACTGGCCTTCCTGGCTAGACAACATATGCAATCTCACCCTGTGGGCTATAGCTTGCGGATTAGCATTGTCATCATTCGATACAAGCTGGTATCAAACGCGACTCAAAAGTAACCGCAGTATTCTAGCGATACTGGTGCTTTCACTCATTTCCTTACTATTAATTAATCTATCTTTTACATCGGTTTTAATTGCTGCTCTTGCGCCTTGCCTATTTGCACTTATAAGAACCAGAACCATTAGCCTACAATTATTTTCTAGCGCAATAACATTATCTCTTTTCATTGTTTGGCAACTTAGCTATTTAACTTGGCCTGAAAAAGTACTTGCCCCTGGAATTCTAAGTAAAATTTTTGCCACGAGTTTATGTGTCTTTTTAGCCAGCATGTCTATGATTCAGCCTTATTTTAGACGGCAATCACAGCGTAGCATTCCTTCTCATACCAACAGAAATAGTGAGTTTTTATCACATTTAAGCCATGAACTTCGAAGCCCTATGAACGGGGTTCTTGGGATGTCTGAATTGCTTAACGAGACTCCATTAAGCAATACCCAAAGAGATTATGTGGATACCATTCAAATGGCCGGGCAAGATATTTTACGTATGACTGATCGCATCAGTGATTATGCAAAAATTACCTCTGGGCGCTTACAACTTGAAGATAATCAAGTGGATCTTGTGCAATTGGTTGAAGACGTGCTACAACGCTTTCAATACGGCGCCAACCAAAAAGGCATAGAATTAGTACTTAACCTCAGCCCTGACATACAGGACTTTATTGTCATTGATGAACGACGTTTACAGACTCTAATTGACTACCTATTAGAAAATGCCCTGCATCACACTGAGCATGGCGAGGTGGAATTGCGCATTACCTGGGATGCGCAAAATAATGGCCAGAACCTGTTATTCGCGGTACGAGACACTGGTAACGGCATGCGCAAAGAAGTGCTTAAAAACCTGTTTATCAATATGGAGAAACAAGATAGCAGTAAAGAAAACTTCCAAATGAGCGGATTAGGACTGGAGTTAAGCAAGCGACTAGTAAAACTCATGGGAGGAGAAATGTATGTGGACAGTACACTTGGGGTAGGCAGTACATTTAGTTTCTCATTACCCTACCGCTTGGCCACTCAGGACATGGAAAATCAAAGTCATGTGCATCTACTACGTGGCCTTTCCATGCTAATAGTGGATGACAACAGCACCTTAAGAAAAGTGATTCAACGCTATGCCAAAAGCTGGGGCCTGCAAGCCGATTGTACTTATAGCGGCAAAGAAGCGCTGGCTATGTTGCGCAGTCAATCAAACTTAAAGTCCCCTTATGACATTATTTTAATCGACCAAAACATGCCAATTATGGATGGCTTTCAACTTGCCACTCGCATTAAGGAAGATAAAGAAATCAATCAGGATATTCTAAAAATCATGCTGACGGGCCTTGGCATTTCCAACAAGCATAAGGATGTTATAAGTTCAGGCATCCACCAGGTGATCAATAAACCTGTGAGTGCACGTGTTTTGCAACAAACACTCGCTCAACACATTCAACGCAAGAAAGTGCTCAAGCTAGGTAAAAAATGATCTAACACATGCAGTCGCTGCAACAATTGCGTAAAATACCCTTAAATTACGCTCTGGTATGTTGCAATGCGCTCTTTATCTCCGTTAGATCATTTTATAGGCCACATTGATAACGCCCTGAGAACCCTATCTCCTCAGGCAGCCACCGCCCACCGCGAATCCCCAGCCAAGGGAATCCCCGAAGCCAACCTTAACGATCAGGAAAAGCAACACGCTGCCGGATTAATGCGCATTAATCACACCGGCGAAGTATGTGCCCAGGGGTTGTATCAGGGGCAATCGCTTACCGCCAAACTGCCAAACATTCGCCAATCAATGATTGAAGCTGCCGAAGAAGAAATTGATCATCTGGTCTGGTGTGAGCAACGACTGACTGACCTCAATAGCCGTACCAGTGTGCTTAACCCAGCTTTTTATGCCCTGTCTTACAGCGCAGGGGCTTTAGCCGGCGCCCTTGGTGATAAATGGAGCTTGGGTTTTGTGGCGGCCACGGAAAACCAGGTATGCAAACATCTCGAAGAGCACCTCGAAGGGTTACCTGAGCAAGACCAACGCAGCAAAGCTGTTCTAAATTTAATGCATGAAGACGAGTTAAGACATGCCAGCGTCGCACTGGATGCAGGGGGAGTGGTGTTTCCTAGCTGGTTTCAAAAAGGCATGACATTAATGTCTAAAGTCATGACCAAAAGCACCTACAAAATTTAGCGCTAAACTGAATGTATAGAAGTGAACAGGGGCATGCCGCCCCTGTTGGTAAAACAATTACTTATTCATATTGCGAGAATAGTAAATTTCCAACATTTCATTACGCAGGCGTGCCTCAATACTATCACGCTCTTGCTGGCTCAAGCCTTTTGTTCCTTCGCCAAACAAATAATCATCTAGCTCCAACTCTTTCTTAATCATCTTAGTATGAAAGGTATTTTCTTGGAAAATATTCACATCCATCATTTGATAATCCATACGAGTATCTTCAGACATAAAATTTTGAATGCTATTTATTTCGTGGTCAATGTAATGCTTTTTACCTTCGATATCACGGGTGAAGCCTCGTACGCGATAATCCATAATGACGATATCGCTATCGAAGGCGTGTATTAAGTGATTCAAGGCTTTAAGCGGTGAAATAAGCCCACAGGTTGAAACATCAATATCAGCACGAAAGGTAGAAATACCATTGTCTGGGTGACTCTCAGGGTAGGTGTGTACGGTCACATGACTTTTATCAAGGTGAGCCACCACAGAATCTTTTAGCGGACCCGGCGCTTCTTGAATATTGGAGGGCAACGCTGGCACATCGTGCTCGGCAATGAGCATGGTAACGGAAGCGCCATGGGGCTCATAATCTTGGCGAGCCACATTTAATACATTGGCTCCAATGATTTCTACCACATCCGTCAAAATTTCAGTTAAGCGGTCTGCCGAATACATTTCATCAATGTAGGCAATGTATTCATTGCGCTCTTTTTCAGTTTTAGCGTAACAAATATCGTATATATTGAAACTTAGAGATTTGGTTAGGTTATTAAACCCATGAAGTTTGATATGAGAATTCAACTGGCCGCCTCACAAAGTGGAAAACTATGCTGCTCACCTGGGCAGAATACCGAGCTAAAAAGCGCAACTCTTTTAGCCGCGCAATTATGCCCAGAATGACTCTTTGAACATAGTTTTATTTTTCAAATTCACCAGTATTTGAAGGAGGTAAAATAGTGAAGCAAGGGAGCGGAAGTATTTCAAAGTTAAACTCAATTAATCTAACCGTCGCCCTTTTAAAAAATAGGGTTAACTATTCTCGGTTAATTCAACAATTTCATAATCGTGACTGATTTCAACACCACCTTTTTCCAACATGATGCTGGCCGAACAATACTTTTCTGCCGACAACGCCACCGCTCGTTTAACCTGTGCATCTTTTAGGTTATATCCCTTCACTACGAAGTGCATGTGAATTTTGGTAAAGACACTAGGAACGGCATCGGCACGCTCCGCTTCCAGCTCGGCAACACAATCCACCACATTCTGACGGGATTTTTTCAAAATACTCATCACATCAAAACTGCTACACCCGCCCAGCCCCATCAACAACATTTCCATGGGACGAACCCCCATGTTGCGGCCGCCATGATCTTCTGGACCATCCATCACAACAGAATGACCGCTGCCAGACTCGGCCAAAAACATGGCGTCCTGAACCCATTTAATACGTGCTTTCATATAAACTTTCTCTGAAGATAGCGATTAATTAAAAGTCGGCTAGATTACCACAAACATTCAAGCAGACTGAACCCTATAACGGCCATCTCAATATTTCATATTTAGTAATATAACTAGGGGAATTCCAGCCTAAAAGGTATTAGACATTATAGTCAGGAGCAGTATTGGCTAACGCCTCCATCAAATTTATGAGGCTAAGTAGGACGCAGTTCCCATATTTTTGGTTTTCACCCGATAATTTAAGCCATTCGTCCAAACGCCACTCACCTATTTCATTCAATCCGTGCATAATTGTCTGCTGAGTGCCAAGGTGCTATAAATATTAATGAACTCAAGGTTTGATGTTTAGGTTTACATTATGAATATAGGGTTAAGGGCAGATAAACATAAACATTTGGATTTCTTTTTATCTCAATGTCATCGCCATCGCTATCCTGCGCGCAGCACCATTATTTACGCCGGGGATAAAAGCGACTCACTTTTCTACATTATAAAGGGCTCTGTTACCGTCATTATAGAAGACGATGATGGCCGTGAAATGATCATGGCTTATTTAAATGAAGGCGACTTCTTTGGTGAAATGGGCCTATTTGATGAGCTAAGCCCTCGCTCTGCTTGGGTAAAAGCCAAGATTGAATGTGAAGTGGCCGAAATTAGCTACAGTAAATTCCGAGATATCAGTTCCCAAGATCCGAGAATTTTGTATTTTATAGGTGAACAGATGGCTAGCCGTCTGCGTAAAACCACCCGTAAAGTAGGAGATCTAGCATTTCTTGACGTAACTGGTCGAGTGGCGCGTACCCTACTGGATTTAAGCCAGGAACCAGACGCAATGACCCACCCTGAAGGCATGCAAATTAAAATTACACGCCAGGAAATAGGCCGCATTGTTGGCTGCTCTCGAGAGATGGTAGGTCGAGTATTGAAAGTCCTAGAAGAGCAGGGCCTGGTAGATGTAAAAGGGAAAACCATGGTAGTGCTGGGCGCGCGTAATGCAGCCACGTTACCGAGCCGTTCAGAAGCGACATAACCACCTAATACTGCATGCATCGCTAAGCTTAAGATATACCACAAGGTATTTTACCCTGGTAAATCTTAGGCATGCGATAACCTCCTAGCAATCACAACCCACCCAGTTTTTAAACTCAGGTTTCTTTACATACTTCGCTGCTTAGTAATAACCAGAGCATATTAAGGCCCTCTTCTAAATATCGAATAATCTAACCAGCTAGCTTCATTATTCGGTCTATACTCAAAGAGATCGTCAAGCAGCTGGCAGGGATATGGAAGACTCGATATTCGCAGATGAACCTGAAGTGAAAAAAGTGACGCCAAAAAGTGACGCCTTTTGGCACATATTGCTTGTGGATGATGAAAAAGGTGTACACCAAGTAACCGAAATGGTATTACGCGATTTTCATTTCGATGGTCGGGCACTAAAGGTCAGCAATGCCTACAGCGCGAAACAAGCCCGTGAAATAATCGATAAAGAAGACGACATTGCCTTGGCTATCATTGATGTGGTCATGGAAACCGATGACGCTGGCCTAGAGTTGGTTCGTTACATTCGATCTGAATTACAAAACCACTATACTCGTCTAGTATTACGCACCGGCCAACCAGGTCAAGCCCCGGAAGAAGAAGTGATCCTTGAATACGACATAGATGATTACAAGGATAAAACTGAGCTCACCAGCAACAAATTACTCACCCTATTATATGCTGCACTGCGATCTTATCGCGACATTTGCGTTTTAGATCAGCACAGACGTAGCCTAGAGCAAGTCATCCTAGCCTCTACTGAAATTTTTGAAGCCAACTCTCTTTCTATTTTTGCCTCGGCAGTGCTAAGGCAAATATGCACATTGTTACACCTCAACGGCGCTTTATTTTATTGCACTAGTTTGAATGATGACCTTGAGGAGTCTGACAACTTTACTGTGCTGGCGGCGTCAGGGGACATGGAAGCCTTTCAAACTAAACGCCGAGATGATTTACCTCAAGAGGTCACACAGGCTTTTGAAAAAGCATTAAGCAACAAGCACTCATTTATTCAGGAGGGATCTTACACAGGATATTTTTCAACCAGTTACGGTGGAGAAAACTTGCTTTACGTATCCATCGAAAGTGAGCTAAACGATATGGACCGTCAACTCCTGGACATTTACGCAAGCAATGTTGCAGTCACTTATGAAAACCTATTGTTAAAAGATGAAGTATTAGGAAGCCAAAAGGAACTTGCCTATATTCTGGGTGAAGCTGTCGAACAACGCTCTAAAGAAACAGGCAGCCATGTAAAACGGGTAGCCTTATTTAGCCACTTATTCGCCTTAAAATATGGCTTAGACAAACAAGAAGCTGACTTAATAAAATTAGCGAGCCCTCTACACGATGTTGGAAAAATTGGTATCCCAGATAAAATTCTGAAAAAACCAGGTAAGTTTGAACCTGAAGAATGGGAGATAATGAAGACCCATGCCCAACTCGGTGCAGACATGCTGCCTAACATTAATAATGAGGTGCTTAAAATGGGCAGTATTATTGCTGCTCAACATCATGAGCATTGGCAAGGGGGAGGTTATCCCAAAAATTTAAAGGGGGAAGAAATACATATTGCTGGCCGAATTACTGCTATTTCAGATGTATTTGATGCCTTGGGCTGCAAGCGCTGCTACAAAGAACCCTGGCCTATTGAGGATATTCTAACGGAAATTAACAAGCAAAAAGGTAAACAGTTTGATCCGACCCTAGTGGAAATATTACACGAAAATTTAGATGAATTTTTAAAAATTCGAGATGCCTTTCCGGAATAAAAGCACAGAAGAAATCAGCAGTTTTATTTAAAGCCTTAATAGATTAGAAAAATCTGACTAAGGCTTTTTATTTTAGCCTTTAAAAAACAACTCTTTTAACTGCTTACCAGGATCCTCAGCACGCATGAAGGTCTCTCCCACTAAGAAACCATGGACATTACGTTCACGCATAATCTGAACGTCTTTCGTTTCCATAATGCCACTTTCGGTTACCAGTAAAGTATCTTGTGGAATTCTATCCAGCAAATTAAAGGTGGTATCTAAGGTTACCTCGAAGGTATGCAGGTTTCGATTATTAATCCCCAGCAAAGGTGATGGCAGTTTCAAAGCACGTTCAAATTCTGCTTCGTCATGAATTTCCACCAAAACATCCATGCCCAATTCTCGAGCACAATCATCTAGCTCTTTCATTTGACCGTCTTCAAGAGCTGACACAATCAATAAAATACAATCTGCGCCTAATGCACGAGCCTCCACTATTTGATAGGGATCCACCATAAAATCTTTGCGCAATACCGGCAGCGAACAAGCTGCTCTGGCTTGTTGCAGATACTCATCACTTCCCTGAAAAAAATCTATGTCGGTCAAAACAGATAAACAGGCAGCGCCGGCATCTTCATAAGATTTTGCAATGTCGCTGGGAATAAAGTGTTCACGTAAAACACCCTTACTTGGGGACGCTTTTTTGATTTCAGAAATAACAGCAGGGTTTCCTGCCGCTATTTTTGTTTCAAGTGCACGCTTAAACCCGCGGCAGGCATCCTGCCCCTGTGCTTTAGTTTGCAACTGAGCGATTGAAACAGAAGCTGAACGCTCAGCTACCTCTTGCCATTTACGGTCAATGATTTTTTTTAAAATCGTTGGTGTATTCATTTAACTTTTCTTTCTCAATTACGTTGGAAATTCACTGCTACTTAATTAAGCAAACACTTGTGAAAACGCTGCTAATTCATTTAGTTTCTCTAACGCTAGACCTGTACTTACAGCGTCTTCAGCCATGGCTACGCCTTCGGCCAGAGTTTGTGCTGCATTTGATGCATATATCGCAGCTCCGGCATTTAAAGCAATTAAATCAGCGGCCTTTCTACCGTTTTCAGTTTCACGCTTTCCCAGTGCATCCTTAATTAGCGCCAAACTTTCCTCTGCACTTTCCACTGACAAGCCAATTAAACTCTGGCTGTTAATGCCAAAATCTTCTGGCGCAATAGTATAATCCGTTACTTTACCGTCTTTTAATTCTGCTACTCGAGTTTTAGTGGCCAAGCTTATTTCATCTAAGCCATCTTGGGCATGAACCACCAATACATGGTTTGATCCCAAGCGATGTAATACCTGAGCGATGGGAACACATAAGTCACCGTTAAACACCCCTATGACCTGATTAGGCACAGAAGCTGGATTAGTAATGGGTCCAAGCATATTAAAGATAGTCCGCATGGCCAGCTCTTTACGAGGGCCAATGGCATGTTTCATAGCGCTGTGATGAGCGGGTGCGAATATAAAGCCTACACCAATTTCCTCGATGGCCCGAGCTACTTGCTCAGAGGTTAGACTTAGGTTCACACCCGCCGCTTCCAGCACATCGGCACTGCCAGTGGTAGAAGACACACTACGATTACCATGTTTGGCTACTTTACCGCCTGATGCAGCCACTACAAATGCGGCAGCAGTAGAAACATTAAAGATATTGGCGCCATCACCGCCTGTCCCACAGGTATCCACTAGGTTTTCAGTATTTACATTAACTTTAGATGCCAAGCTGCGCATCACACGAGCGGCACCAGTGATTTCATCAATGGTTTCACCTTTCATACGAAGTGCCACCAAAAAGCCGCCTATTTGGGCATCTGTGGTCTGCCCTGTCATGATTTGCTCCATAACATTAGCCATTTGCTGCTCGCTTAAATCTTGCTGAGCCACAACAGCATTCAGGGCTTGCTTCATATCCATCACAACATCCTTAGGTTTTTGTGAAACGGCGCCATTCAGTGGAGGCACTGCAACCAAGAGAGTAAAAAATGGGCTCACTATACCAGTGAAGCGACATAGCTCCAAGGATTGCCAGCTCGCCACAGGCTTAGGTTAGAAGCTTGATATGGCCTTCTTTTGGCCCTTGCCCTTGATGGAAAATATCGTTAAAACGTCCCATACTCATAAGGCGAAATTAATATCTTTATTTTGAATCATAACCAACTGGTCAGGTTTTGACTTTTTCGTTAATATGAATACATTCACTCTCAGGATGCAGCGCATGACCTACCCCCGCGATATGATCGGCTACGGCCAAGATACCCCCAAAGTTCAATGGCCAAATAAGGCCAAAGTTGCAGTTCAATTTGTTATTAACTACGAAGAAGGCGGTGAAAACTGTGTTCTTCATGGGGATGAAGCCTCTGAGGCTTTCTTATCTGAGATAGTCGGTGCCCAAGCGCTTGAAGGCGTTCGCCACATGAGTATTGAATCTGTCTACGAATACGGCAGCCGTGCAGGGTTTTGGCGCTTACATCGCATGTTCACTGAACGCAACATGCCTGTCACTGTGTTTGGTGTAGCCATGGCGCTAGAACGCAACCCTGATGTTGTAGAGGCCATGTTAAAAGCCGATTGGGAAATAGCTTGTCACGGTTTACGCTGGATCAACTACCAATATGTCTCCGAGGAAGTGGAACGCGAACACATTAAACAAGCTCTGGAAATTCATGAGCGGGTAACCGGTTCCGCTCCGGCTGGTTGGTATACTGGCCGCACTAGCCCAAATACAGTAAAACTCATTCGCGAAACCGGTAAGGTTTTATATGATGCAGATTCTTACGCTGACGACCTTCCTTATTGGGAAAAAGATGGCGACAAAAATCACTTAGTGGTGCCTTACACCCTAGATACCAATGACATGCGCTTTGCTTCACCTCAAGGCTTTAACAGTGGTGACCAATTTTTCAATTATCTTAAAGACAGCTTTGATGTTTTATACGCTGAGGGTAATGATGCCCCTAAAATGATGAGCGTTGGTTTGCATTGTCGTTTAGTGGGTCGCCCCGGTCGTGCAGCTTCATTGATGCGCTTTCTGGATTACGTTCAACAGCATGAAGATGTTTGGGTTTGCCGCCGTGAGGATATTGCCAAGCACTGGGCTGAAAATCATCCTGCCAAATAGATAAAATATTGAAGCTTACATTGGCGCTACCTCCATGACGCGCCAATATACCGTTCATCCATGAGCATTCATTGACGCTACCTCCATGACGCGCCAATATACCGCTCATCCATGAGCATAAATAAGGCGATCGTTGATCGCCTTATTATTACCTGCTATAGAAACGCAATATGTTCATTAACTGGAAAAATATTGTTTAATCCAATTATAGATTTGAGTTTCATCCACCTCTTTTAATGGCTTACCTTCAAATTCTACAGCAGGATCTTTACCTTTAAAACCAAATTGGTAAGACACCCAGTCTGGCTTCGAATCATTCAACAACATAAGAATGCGTTTACCACTTGTCAGGCAATCTATTGTCATCGCATCTATTGGAAAACCTGCCGTTCGCAAATGATGACTAATACCAATAATGGGGTCTATATCAGAAAAATCCTGCTGGATTTTTATCTGTGCCCCTCCGGCAATATCACCCAACAAATAAATGCCTTGCTCACTCTTGCTCATATACTCATTGCCTAATATTAATGCACAGAACCAGACAAAGATATTTCAGATAGCGCCGACACTAACTGCTCGTTTTGTTCGGTAGTGCCCACTGTAATTCGCAAGCAATCTTTCAAAAGTTCATGACCACTGTCTAGGCATTTAATTAAAATATTACGTTCTTTTAACTCTTCAAACCAGTTTCGGGCCATTCCTATTGGAGTCCGCACTAAAATAAAATTGGCCTCACTTGGAAAAATTTCCAGACCTTTTACAGCGTCTAAATCTCTCGCCAATAACAACCTATCTACACGCAATTGTTCTGTTTGCACCAAAAGCATGTCGTAATGCTCTAATGCGAATAATGCACTGGCTTGAGTTAAAATATTAATATTGTAAGGTAAACGAATTTTCTCTAATTCATTTAGCCACTCGCTACGACCCACTAGAAAACCCAAACGTAAACCTGCTAAACCCACCTTTGATAAAGTACGCATGATCAATACATGATCATGCTGCTTAAGTAGATCAAGGTAATCCGCATCAGTAAATGCGGTGTAGGCTTCATCAATCACTACAACGCCTGTTGCAGCTTCAATGATTTTTTCAATACTTTCTTGAGACCATAAATTACCTGTAGGGTTATTTGGTTGCGCTAAAAAAATCAATTCAGGTTGATGACTTTCTATGGCTGCCAGCATTGCTGGCTCGTCCAGCTCAAAATCACTGGTTAATGGAACACCTACGTAATTTAGGCCACAGAAAGTAGCAATCATTTTATACATCACAAATCCCGGTTCTGGTGCCAATATGGTGGCTCCGGGTTTTGCTAGCGCCATGGCCAGAAGCTGAATAATTTCATCACTACCATTGCCCAATAAGATATCAAACTCATCACTAACACCCATCACTTCCCGCAATTCATCCTTCACATATTGTGCTTGCGGGTCTGGATAGCGATTTATAGGCAGGGTTTTTAACATCTCACTCCAAGCTTCTTTAGCTACTGCCGGCCAGGTATAAGGGTTCTCCATGGCATCTAGCTTTATCATGCCGTCTGAGTTTGGGACGGGGTAGGCAGACAAATCTTGAATTTCTTGGCGGACTATTTTTTTAACACGGCTCATATTACAAACCTTTACCAATTTTAATGAGAATTCTACGAGGGCTTTTGGCTGCGGAGGATTTTCTAAATAACCTGTAAAGTTCCACTATGCACCTTTGGCATAGTGGAACTTTAATTCACTAATCTTTTATACGATATTCTGCACTACGGGCGTGAGCAGTTAAGTCCTCACCTCGCGCCAATACAGAGGCAACCTTACCCAGTTCAGAGGCACCGTCGCTGCTACACATGATGAGTGAGCTACGCTTTTGGAAATCATAAACCCCCAATGGTGAAGAGAAGCGAGCCGTACCCGATGTAGGTAAAACGTGATTAGGCCCAGCACAGTAATCTCCCAATGCTTCCGCTGTATAGCGTCCCATAAAAATGGCACCGGCATGACGGATTTGCTTGGCCACTTCCTGTGGATCTTCTATCGACAACTCCAAGTGCTCTGGAGCAATACGGTTACTAATGCTAATGGCTTCATCCAGATCTTTAACCAGAATTAATGCGCCGCGACCAGATAGAGAAGCACGAATAATCTCTTTGCGTTCCATAGTCGGCAATAGTTTATTAATACTTTCTTCAACCTGTTTAAGAAATTCAGCATCCCAAGATACTAGAATGGCCTGTGCGTCTTCATCGTGTTCTGCCTGGCTGAATAAATCCATGGCTATCCAGTCTGGATCAGTTTTGCCATCACACACCACTAAAATCTCAGACGGTCCGGCAATCATATCGATACCCACTTCACCAAAAACAAAACGCTTGGCGGTGGCCACATAAATGTTCCCCGGCCCAACAATTTTGTCCACCTTAGGAATGGTTTGCGTTCCGTAAGCTAAAGCAGCAACAGCTTGCGCTCCGCCTACCGTAAACACTCGACTCACACCTGCAGCTGCGGCTGCTGCTAATACCAACTGGTTTACTTCTCCGCCAGGAGTAGGCACCACCATAATGATTTCTTTTACGCCTGCCACGTGGGCAGGAATGGCATTCATCAAAACACTTGAAGGGTAAGACGCCTTACCACCAGGCACATAAATTCCAACGCGATCTATTGGGGTGATTTTTTGTCCCAACACCGTGCCGTCTTCTTCTTCATACTGCCAAGATTCACTACGCTGGCGTTCATGATAACGACGCACACGTTCGGCGGCCGTTAACAGAGCCTTACTTTGATCATGAGGAAGATTTTCCAAAGCCTTAAGCAATTGCGACTGTGAAATTTCCAGCTGATCAATACCTGTTACCTGCAGATGATCGAAGCGATTACTGTATTCAATAACAGCATCATCGCCACGGCTTTTCACCTGATGCAGTATATCCAAAACTGTTTGCTGAACCTGATGATCAGATACTGACTCCCAGGCTAAAAGTTTATCCAAAGAAGCAGTAAATTCAGCTTCTTGAGTGTTTAACTTTTGTATTTCAAAGCTCATGTGTTGCCTCTAATCCTAACGACGACGCTCAACTGCAGCAGACAGTTTCTCAATGATAGATTGAATTTGTTCATGCTTTATTTTCATGGCTGCTTTACCCACCACTAAGCGTGAGCTAATTGGCGCAATTAAATCACGCTCTTCCAGACCATTGGCTTTAAGCGTATTGCCGGTATCCACGATATCCACAATCATATCCGCCAGCCCCATGATTGGCGCCAGTTCCATGCCACCGTAAAGCTTTATAATATCCGCTTGACGACCTTGCTCGGCAAAAAATCGCTTGGTTAGCCCAGTAAATTTAGACGCTACTTTTATGCGCCCTTTAGGCTCAACCGCACCTTTTAATGCACAAGTCATTAGGCGGCAAGTGGCAATATTTAAATCCAACGGCTCGTATAAATCCTTGCTGTTGTATTCCATTAAAACATCTTTACCCGCTACGCCCATATCCGCTGCGCCATATTCAACATAGGTGGGAACGTCGGTGGCTCGAATCACCACCAATTTAATATGTTCATGATTGGTATCGAAAATTAACTTACGACTTTTTTTAATGTCTTCTGCTGGCACAATGCCCGCCTCTGCAAACAAAGGCAGAGTATCATCCAGAATTCGGCCTTTTGATAAGGCAATAGTAAGAGGCTGTTGACTCATTTTTTTCCTTAGAACAAAAGCTAGTGTGGTAAACGGCGAACATTGGCACCAATGAGCTGTAGCTTTTCATCAATACATTCATAACCGCGATCAATATGGTAAATACGATCTACTACGGTCTCGCCTTTGGCCATCATACCGGCTATCACTAAGCTGGCAGAGGCACGTAAATCGGTGGCCATCACTGGCGCGCCTGTTAAAACATCGCCGCCGTGGGTAATGCAAGTATTCCCCTCAAGCGTGATATTTGCGCCCATACGAGCCAACTCTTGAACGTGCATAAAGCGGTTTTCGAAAATTGTTTCGGTCACGGTTGCAGTGCCTTCGGCGACTATGTTCATCACTAAAAACTGGGCTTGCATGTCGGTAGGAAAAGCTGGGTATGGAGCGGTTTTAATACTTACCGCTTTAGGCGTTCGCCCTTCCATATCAAGGCTGATCCAATCATCGCCTGTTTCAATTTTCGCACCGGCTTCTTCAAGCTTGTGTAGAACCGCCTCTAAGATATCCGCACGGGTATCTTTAAGTTTAATTTTACCGCCAGTGGCTGCTGCTGCCACTAAATAAGTACCGGTTTCAATGCGGTCAGGCATTACGTCGTAATGACAGCCATGTAGTGACTCAACCCCTTCAATGCGAATTACATCGGTACCATGCCCGGTAATTTTGGCTCCCATGGCGATTAGGCATTCGGCCAAATCGACTACTTCAGGTTCGCGAGCGGCATTTTCAAGGTGAGTAACACCATCGGCCAAAACGGCAGCCATTAGCAGGTTTTCAGTACCGGTAACGGTCACTGTATCCATGAAGAATTTAGCGCCTTTTAGACGGCCGTCTACTGTAGCTTTAACATAGCCATCAGTAACTTCGATTTTTGCACCCATGGCTTCCAAGCCAGATAGATGAATATCAACAGGGCGAGAACCAATGGCACAACCACCAGGTAGAGACACCTGAGCTTCACCAAAACGGGCCACTAATGGTCCTAACACCAAAATAGAAGCACGCATGGTTTTCACTAATTCATAAGGCGCAATCAGTGTTTTAATCGCATTGGCATTAACTTCGATAGAGTAATCCTCACCCATCACAAGATCCACACCCATGGTACCCAAAAGGTTGATCATGGTGGTGACATCGTTCAGATGTGGCAAGTTACCTATGGTAATAGGAGTATCGGCCAATAAAGTGGCTGCGATTATCGGCAATGCCGAGTTCTTCGCACCAGAAATGCGTAGTTCACCCGATACAGGCCCACCACCTTGAATAATTAATTTGTCCTTTGAAGGCATAACACTACTACTTCTTTTATTAGTTATTGTGCAGCCCACTGGGCTGGAGTGTAGGTTTTAATGCTCACGGCGTGTACCGAGCCGTCTGCAATTTTTTCGTTTAATGCGCCATATACAAACTGCTGACGCTTAACCGCATTTAGTCCTTCAAATACGTCACCGATAACACCGATGTGATACGTGTGCCCATCACTATGAACAGAAACCTGACAGTTATCTAACTTTTCAGCCAATAAGGTTTGTAAGTCTTCAGGACTCATAGTGTCTCCAAGTGATGCGGGGCGATATAATGGGTAAAAATAAAGGCGGATATTGTAGCGGAAACCCTAGCAAATAGCTAAGGCCCTGCATCGAGCCAAATTAGAGTTAACTCACATAATTCCTATGGCTATACACCAAAAATTGCTTGCAACTCAGCACCACGGATGAGTGACAATAGGATAGGCGGTGTATCTTTGAAGGAGAGTATTTTCTGCTGCTGCTGTGCACACCTTAACCAGCTAAGTAGTAGGGCAAGCGCGGCACTTGAGCAATTTTTCACTTCAGACAAATTTAAAACAATCTGATCATCCGATTCAGCTATGGCATCAAAACCTTCCGCCTCAATCGACACTACGGTATCAAATGTCAAATCCCCCACCACTCCATATTCACCAGCTCGGTGTTTTTCAATTTGCTGATTACGCATGAGTACCACCTTAAATCAGAAAAATACTTATTGGATCGCGAATCAGTCACTCAAGGCATCCGCGGAAGAAGGGGTTTTGGAAGCCTCTAGAATCCCAGCCCAAGCATTGGTAGCCAAATCTATATCTCCATTCTTTTCATTAACTAAGCGAGCAAATTGATCTCGAAAAAGCTGCCCTATATTAACCCCGCTTATAATCACGTTTTGCACCAGCCAGCGTTTCTGTTTCTTATTAAAATAGAGGCTTTGTGTCACTGGAAACACTTGTCCGCTGGCAGTCACCACTTCAAATTCGACCAAGGTATTGCGCTGACTTTGATGGGCAGACTTTAAAGGCTTAAGGCGAATTTTGTAATCTTCAAACTCCCACAACCCCTTCGCATACGTATTTAACAAAGATTGCTTAAATACCTGAAAAAACATCTTTTTTTGCTCTTTAGTGGCTTTTTTATAATATTTGGCCATGACGCGACGAGATATACGATTAAAATCAACGACCTCTCCAATAACATCTTCCACAAGATCTAATTTCTGTTTATCCGCAACGTTAGGCTCAACCTTCAGCGCTTCTATTTGAGCCAATAACAAATAGATTCGCTCTTCCACCAACGCCAAAGCATCTTCTGGATCACCCTGAGCAAAGGTTTGAAAACTAAGACTAAACAATAGAATTAGAGCACTAAACAATTTCATCTTATTCACTGCGGCTAAATAGAAATTGACCTATGAGTTCCTCTAATACAATAGAGGACTGTGTATCTTCAATCTCATCGGCGTTAATGAGCAGTTCATCATCAGCTCCTACGCTTAAACCTATGTATTTTTCACCTAACAAACCTGCAGTTAAAATAGACGCTGAAGTATCTGTGGTTAATGGCACATCCTTATCAATAGCCATTTTTACCACTGCCACATAGTCTTCAGTATCCAATGTAATACTGACAACTCGGCCAATTGTAACGCCGGACAAGGAAATTTTGGCTCGCTCGCTAAGTCCGGCCAAGTTTTCAAAGCGGGCAAACAGATAATAACTTTGATCATCTGCTCGGTAGCTTAATCCACTCACATTTAAAGCAAGCACCACCAAGGCCAATATCCCAGCCAAAACAAATGCTCCCACGCTAATTTCCAAATTTTTACTGGTCACTTAACACCCCCTTTCCGAATTACTTAAAAACCACCTAACATGACAGCGGTCAAAATAAAATCTAAAGCCAAGACAGCCAATGAAGCCTGCACAACAGTAGCGGTAGTAGCCCTACTAATACCTTGAGAGGTGGGCGTAGCATTCCAACCGTGGAATATAGCTAGCCAGGTAACCACCACCGCAAATACCAGGCTTTTCACCACGCCTTTTACTACGTCTTCATTGAATTCCACAGAGTTTTGCATATTGGCCCAGTACGACCCATCGTAGATACCCAACACCTCTACCGCCACAAATGCACCACCATAAATACCCAGCACACTAAACATCACAGTCAATATTGGCAGTGTTATGACGCCACCCCACAACCTAGGCGCCATGATTCGCTTAAAAGGGTCAACCCCCATAATTTCCATAGCAGATAATTGCTCAGTGGCTTTCATTAACCCTATTTCCGCGGTTAAGGCCGAGCCAGCTCTTCCTGCAAATAATAATGCGGTTACGACCGGACCAAACTCACGCAATAATGACAATGCCACCATTTGCCCAACCGCTTCTTGTGATCCGTACCCCACTAATATGTGATAGCCCTGTAATGCCAACACCATGCCCACAAATAAGCCTGCCACCAGTACGATTGGTAAAGACAACACACCCAATTGATACACCTGTTGCAATAACCGCTTAAACGGAGCCTTAAAACCGCTCCCCCAGGATAAAACATGGATGAAAAACCAAGCTGCTCTACCCACACCAGCGCTTATATTAAGCATGCCATTGCCGATGAAACGCACCCGATTTACAAGAGCCTTAACCATCATAATGGCAACACCTCTTGCGCAAGAGGCTTAGAGGGGTAGTGAAAAGAGACAGGGCCGTCTACATGCCCAAATAAAAACTGTTTTAATTCCGGACTATCGGTTTGACGCACATGCTCAGGGGTTCCCTCGCCAATAAGCCGACCATGGCTCAGTACGTAAACCTGATCGGCAATGCTCAAAGCCTCTTCTACATCGTGACTCACTAAAACACTGGTTAACGACAACAGGTCATTCACATTGCGAATTAATTTCACCAAAACCGCCATTGAAATGGGATCCTGACCTGTAAAGGGTTCGTCATACATAATAAGCTCAGGATCAAGCGCCAGGCTGCGCGCCAATGCCACACGCCTAGCCATGCCACCGGATAATTCCGACGGCATATGATGGGCGGCGCCGCGCAAACCCACAGATTGCAAACGTAATAAAACCAAATCACGAATCATGTGCTCAGGTAGACGCGTATGCTCTCTTAAAGAAAACGCTACGTTTTCAAATACGCTCATGTCGGTAAACAAAGCCCCGGTTTGGAATAAAAGACTCAAACGCTTACGCAATGTGAACAGGTCATTTCGTGACAAACTAGGGACAGACAAACCATCTACAATCACATCACCACTATCAGGTTTTAGCTGTCCACTTATCAGCCGTAATAGCGTGGTTTTTCCTGTGCCGCTTGGGCCAAGAATAGCGGTCACCTTGCCTTTTGGAATTTGCAAACTGATATGATCAAGAATGAGCCGGCCGTCTCGAGAGAAACTCAAATCCACAAGCTCAGCAAAATTTTCCATGGAAGACTGGTTATCCTGTTTACTGTATTTAATGTCCCTTTATTCAAAGCATAGACGCTGACTGCATGGACACAACCAAGGAACCAACGCTATGGCTGGCCTTGTGTAAGGCAGCTGGCTATTGAGAGCCCATCAAAAGCCTGTAAAATGCCCTCTTCATCATTTTTCAGAGTATTAAAATATGTTGCTTTCCTGCCTGGCCATTGTTGTCGGCCTTGTCATATTGGTATGGAGTGCCGATAAATTTGTATTAGGAGCAGCGGCAACCGCCAGCCACTTTGGTATGTCTCCTCTGTTAATTGGCATGACAATCGTGTCCTTAGGCACCAGTGCCCCTGAAATTTTTGTAAGCTTAACCGCCTCCCTTGACGGAGCCGGAACCCTCGCCATAGGCAACGCACTAGGTTCCAATATTGCCAATATTGGCCTAGTACTGGGTATCACTGCTTTAATTGCACCTCTTCCCATTCAAAGTCGCATGATGCGAAAAGAAATTCCGATATTATTGTTGGTAACGGTGATTGCTGGATTGGTTTTACAAGATTTAGGTATCAGCCTGATTGACGGTGTCATCATGCTAATTTGCTTGGTAGTAACATTATTTTGGCTTTTCAATGAAAGCTCTGATGAAGGCATTGGTGGCCTTGATGAAGAAGAAGCAGAGGCCATGAATAAACTAACCACTGGCCAAAGTGTTTTTTGGATGGTGGTTGGGTTGATTGCACTCATGATCAGTGCCAAGTTACTAGTGTGGGGGGCCGTGGATGTAGCACGCTTCTTTGGCATTAGTGAATTAGTGATTGGCCTCACCATAGTGGCTATAGGCACGAGCCTGCCAGAGCTAGCTGCTAGTGTCACCAGCGCATTAAGAGGCCACCATGACATTGCCATTGGCAACGTAGTGGGCTCAAATATATTCAACCTGCTAGCAGTTATGCCGATCCCGGGCCTAGTTGCTTATACTCAGGTGCAAGAAATGGCTCTTTACCGAGATTATGGCACTATGCTGTTATTAACCCTGCTATTAATTGCGTTCATATATGGGTTCCGCCGCTCCAAACGCATCGGCAGAACTGCAGGAGGGGTACTGTTATTAGCCTACGTAAGCTATTTAGGTTTATTATTAGTGCAGGCTTAATTGGCCCCAAGACTTAAAACACCTTTGTAGATCAGTATTTTTAAATAAGAAAAGTATTAATGACTCAATTTGATTTTATCGCCTCCATAAAACGCACTATTACCGCCGAACGTGATGCGGTAAATGAACTATTATCTCGCTTGGATACACAGTCTTTAGATATTGCTTGTGAGCTCTTATTAAATTGCAAAGGCCGTATCGTCGTAACCGGCATGGGCAAGTCAGGCCACATTGGTAACAAAATCGCCGCCACTATGGCCAGTACCGGTAGCCCCAGTTTTTTTGTTCACCCTGCAGAAGCTGCTCACGGTGACATGGGGATGATCACACAAAATGATGTGGTAATTGCCCTCTCTAATTCAGGTGAGTCTAGCGAAATAATCACCCTGCTCCCCCTTATAAAACGACTAAACATCCCTTTAATCTCGTTAACAGGTAATGACAATTCTAGCCTGGCTCAAGCTGCTGATAGTCACCTAAATGTGGGTGTAAGCAAGGAAGCCTGCCCATTGGATCTGGCGCCTTCTTCAAGCACCACCGTTGCTCTGGTCATGGGAGATGCATTGGCGATTGCTTTACTGGAAGCCCGAGGCTTTACCGCCGAGGAGTTTGCGTTCAGCCATCCAGGGGGCAGTCTTGGCCGTCGTTTATTGTTAAAAGTTAAAACCATTATGCATTGCGGTAGTCAGATTCCACAAGTGAGCGAAAATACCTTTGTTAAGGAAGCTTTAATGGAGATGACGCAAAAAGGTTTGGGCATGACAACCATCGTCGATGAAAGCAATAATTTAAAAGGCATATTCACTGATGGGGATTTACGTCGGGCCCTGGATAAAGATCTGGATTTTCATACCACCCAGGTTAGCGATGTCATGACCAGCACTTTTGCCAGCATTCATCCCGAAAAGCTTGCAGCCGAAGCCTTGCAGGTTATGGAGGAAAAGAAAATTAATGCCCTAGTGGTAGTGGATCAAGATCAATTGGTGGGCGTACTAAATATGCATGATTTATTAAGAGCCGGAGTGATTTAATGCACCGGTTACGCATTGTTCCTTCGATAGGCAAGAGCATACTAACAAACGGAACAACCCATGCGTAGGCGCTATATAGTCACCATTCTTACCGCCTTGGGCGTAGTAGGCTACCTTGCGGTTGATGATAAGGAGTTAACCCCAGACAATGCGTCTATTGAGGTAATTAATCAGGAACCCGATTACATTATTAAGGGCGTTGTCGCCCAGTTTTATGATAAAAATGGCCAACTGGATCGTCAAATAGACGCCCAAAGCGCTCACCACTTCCCTGCCAGCGACAGCACTGAACTAGTAGCCCCATCCCTGGTGATTCGCAAAGGTCAGGAAGCTCATTGGAGCGTCAAATCAAAACAAGGGGTTTTATCAAAAGGCGAAACCTTGGACTTAAATGGAGATGTTTCAGTCACACCTTTAAAAGACAGCCAAGCTGACTTCTCCTTATCTACTCAACATTTGTCCATGGACTTAAATAAACAAATCGCCGACACTGCTGAACCCGTGCTCATTGAAAGCCACAGTACTAGGCTAAATGCCAAAGGCATGAACATGAACCTAAAAACACAACAGGTTCAGTTTAAATCTCAAGTAAGAGGACAGCATGATCCCAAAGCTCAATAAATTACTATTGCCGATACTGGCAACGCTTACTTTCGCATGCCCAAGCTGGGCATTGCCCGAAGACAGCCAACAGGAAATTCAGATCACCAGTGACAGTGCTTCACTTGATAAGGTGCAGGGAATTATCATTTATACAGGCAATGTAAAAATGAATCAGGGCACCCTTAAGATCCAAGCTGATCAAATAACGCTTACTCGCGACCAAGATGGCTTGCAAAAAGTAGTGGCTCTAGGGAAACCCGCTCAATACGAACAGATTATCTCGAAACAAGAAGGGAAAACCCAGGCTTCAGGGGAAACCATCATTTACCATGCAGCAACGGAAGAGCTGGTACTAATTAAAGAGGCATCTCTTGAGAAACAAGGGAATTTATTTTCTGGTGAAAAAATAGTCTACTTGATAAATGAGCAAAGAATAAAAGCGGACAGCCAGGTACACATGGTCATTCAGCCTAGAAAAGAAAAAGACAGTAATGAATAGTCATTCTTTACCGGCCTCAAATAATAAATACTCAGCAATTTTGAGAATAGTAGGAATGAACAAATAATGGCGACTTTACGCGCTCAACACCTCGCCAAAAGCTACGGTCCAAGACAAGTTGTGGAAGACGTTTCACTATCTATTAATAGTGGTCAAATCGTTGGCTTGCTCGGACCCAATGGTGCAGGTAAAACCACCTGCTTTTATATGATAGTCAACCTTGTGAATGCCGACCAAGGATCCATTCTCATTGATGACGAAGACATCACCGACCTTCCCATGCATGGGCGAGCCAAAAAGGGCATCGGCTATTTACCTCAAGAAGCTTCTATTTTTCGTAAGCTGACTGTCGCCAACAATATACTCGCCATATTGGAAACCCGAAAAGAGCTCACACTTGCTCAACGCAAAGAAAAACTTGAAAGCTTGCTGGACGAATTTCATATCCAGCATATTCGTGACAGTTTGGGCATGGCCCTTTCAGGCGGAGAGCGCCGAAGGGTCGAAATAGCCCGAGCCTTGGCTGCAGATCCTGCTTTTATTTTATTAGACGAACCCTTTGCGGGTGTTGATCCCATCTCTGTGGGAGATATCAAGAGCATTATCAAACAACTTAAAAAACGGGGCCTAGGAGTACTAATTACCGACCACAGTGTTCGTGAGACTCTTGATATATGTGAGAAAGCTTATATCGTGGGAAATGGTCATATTATTGCCGAAGGCAGCGCCGAAGAAGTTCTGGCAAACCAACAAGTAAAAGATATTTATTTAGGTGATGACTTTAAGTTGTAATCTTGTATATTTAAGTAGTAAAGCGTCAAAGCGTTTTAAAAAAAGCGATGTTAAATAGGTTATATAACAAGATTAAGTTATATTTTATATATGCTCTGCATTCATTGCATTTACATGACCAGACTTAATTGTAAACTGATTTTGTGACAGGATTAAATCGTATTTTATGAAAGCGTCGCTCCAATTAAGAATGGGTCAGCAGCTGACCATGACCCCTCAGCTGCAACAGGCTATACGACTGCTACAGCTTTCGACGCTCGACTTACAACAAGAAATTCAAAGCGTATTAGACTCCAATCCACTACTTGATGTAGACGAAGAGTTTGAAACACCTGCCAGCGATAAAAAAGACCAAAACGATTCTGAATCTCAGGCAGCGGAAAGCAGTAGCAAAGAAGACAACAACAATGAAAATGAAGCTGTAGCCGACAGTGAATGGAGTGAGACCATTCCAGAAGAATTGTCCACCGACAGCGACTGGGACGATACTTGGCAAGCATCTGCCGCACCTACTCCTGCCAGTACCAGCCATTCAGGCTCCGGCGATGATTTCGATATGGACTCACGCAATGGCAGCACAGATGATCTGCAAGATCATTTATTATGGCAGCTCAATCTAACTCCAATGACGAATAACGATCATGTAATTGCCATCAATATACTTGAAGGTGTCGATACTGATGGTTACCTCAAGGTATCTCTGGAAGATATTCTAGAAAGCCTAGACCCTGAACTCGATATTGAAATGGATGAAATTCAAGCTGTCCTTCGGCGCCTGCAACAATTTGAGCCTAGTGGTGTATGCGCTAGAAGCTTGCAAGAGTGTCTTTCCTTGCAACTATCTCATCTACCCAGTGAGACTCCATGGTTAGAATTGGCCCGCAAGCTGATTGATAATCATATCGACCTATTAGGTGCCAAAGACTACTCAGCCTTAATGCGCAAACTAAAGGTTAAAGAAGACGAACTAAAGTTGGTCATTCGAGGTATCCAAGAGTTAAACCCTCGCCCTGGATCGCAGATCGAGCCACAAGCCAGTGAATATGTAATTCCTGATGTCATGGTCCGCAAAGTTAAAGATGAGTGGCGAGTAGAGCTTAATCCAGATATTTCGCCCAAATTACGCATCAATGACCAATATGCATCTATGGTGAAGCGTGCCGATAACAGTGCAGATAACACCTTTATAAAAGATCACTTACAAGAAGCTCGATGGTTCCTTAAAAGCTTACAGTCTCGCAATGACACCCTTTTGAAAGTAGCTAAAAAAATTGTTGAGTACCAAGAAGGCTTTTTAGAAGAAGGCGATGAAGCCATGAAACCCTTAGTGCTTCACGATATTGCCGAAGCAGTAGGCATGCATGAATCCACCATATCTCGTGTGACCACACAAAAATACATGCACACCCCAGCAGGCATATTTGAACTAAAATACTTTTTCTCAAGCCATGTCAGCACCACAAGTGGCGGAGAGTGCTCATCTACCGCCATTCGTGCCATGATTAAAAAGATGATCGTTGTAGAAAGTGCTAAAAAGCCTTTAAGCGATAGTAAAATTGCAGCATTACTAGAAGAAGAAGGCATTAAAGTAGCCCGTCGCACCGTGGCAAAATACCGCGAAGCTATGCAAATACCGCCTTCAAATGAACGCAAGAGATTAGTTTAAATATAAAATTAAACTTGTTAACACATTGATATATGTCGTTACACCAGATTTAGCCGGTAGCCTATACTTAGGATACCAGCATATTAATGCACTCCAATTCAGGGGTGCCAACAGTAGGAGCCATCTATGCAAATCAATATCAGCGGCCACCATGTTGAAGTTACTCAAGCCCTCAAAGACTATGTACAGTCGAAGGTTGACAAACTTGAGCGACATTTTGAGAACATAACCAATGTTCAAGTAACATTAACCGTTGAAAAGCTCATACAAAAAGCCGAAGCGACCATTCACGCATCAGGAGCAGAATTACATGCCAATTCAGAAAACGATGACATGTATGCAGCCATTGACGGGTTAACCGATAAGCTCGATCGTCAATTGTTAAAACATAAAGAAAAGATGAGTAATCATCGTCATTAAAGCTACCTTTAAGTAAATATGACCACCAGTATTTCAGACATTTTGACCTTGGAGCGCACCCAGCTGGGTGCGCAATGTTCCAGCAAAAAACGCGTTATTCAACATGTAGCCGATTTTTTAGCTGATAAAATCATTGATGCACAATCCGATGATATTTATGAGAGGCTAATCAACCGCGAAAAACTTGGCAGCACCGGTATTGGTGAAGGCATTGCCATTCCTCATAGCCGTCTAAGTGAATGTGAAGACACTTTAGGTGCTCTCTTTGTTTTAGAGTCCCCTGTTGATTTTGACTCTATTGATCGCTCTCCAGTAGACATTGTATTTGTACTGCTTGTACCTGCAGAAGCCACAGAGCAACACCTACAAACTCTAAGTATGCTTGCACAAAAATTCAATCAAGAAAGCTTTAGAGATCGTTTACGCCAAGCCACTTCCAGTAATGAGTTATTTCAGATTGCTACTAGCTAATACTCTAATTTTTTAATACCTTTATCATGTAGTTGCTTTAGAATTTAGTTGATCCCAACTTTATTAACTCTTGCAATAAGGCCTATTATGAAACTAGTCATAGTTAGCGGACGCAGTGGCTCAGGGAAGAGTACGGCACTTAATGTACTCGAAGATCTTGGTTTCTACTGCATTGATAATTTACCAGTTGGGTTACTTCCTAACTTGATCACCCAGATGCCCAAGGATGAAGCTAGCAGTACTGACGTAGCCGTTAGCATAGATGCTCGCAATGTGCCCTCAGAGCTTGCGAATTTTGCTGATTTCATCCATCAAATTGATCAATCTAAGTGCAAAATAGAAATTGTTTACCTAGATGCCGATCCTGATACCTTACTCACCCGCTTTAGTGCCACCAGACGTAAACACCCTCTCACTGGCCCAGACATTCCACTTTTAGAAGCCATCAATCGGGAAGGGGATCTACTTTCTCATATAGCGGAAATGGCCGATTTAACGATTGATACCACGCACCTTTCCATGCACCAGTTACGAAGCATGGTAAAAAATAGAGTCATACAAAAACAAGGCAATGAAATGTCGCTGTTATTTGAATCTTTTGGCTTTAAACACGGCATCCCTAAAGACAGTGACCTAGTATTTGATGTGCGCTGCCTTCCTAATCCGTATTGGGACCCGCAGCTTCGCCAATACTGTGGCCAAGATACCCCTATAATTGAATTTCTCGAAAACGAAAGCAGTGTAAATGAGATGTTTGAGGACATATCACGTTTCCTAATAAAGTGGTTACCACAATTTCAAGATAATAATCGAACCTATATGACAGTGAGCATAGGCTGTACAGGTGGCCAGCACCGCAGTGTTTACATGGCTGAACGCCTCTTTCGCTACCATCGAGATAACCTCAGTAATGTCCAGCTTCGTCATAGAGAGCTAAACACCTAGTATAAGTTTCCTTTCCTGATTTAACGGTATTAGCAGACCACAACTGTTAGTGCTACTAGACACCCTTGCCTTGTGACTATAAGGTAGCTGAATTAACCTAAATAAATACGTATAAGATGCTTGAAAACTCTGCCACCATCATCAACAAACTAGGATTGCACGCGCGGGCCGCTGCTAAATTGGTATCTACTACTTCGGCTTTTTCCAGTAAAGTAAAAATTGCTTTCAATGAAAAAGAAGTCGATGGTAAAAGTATCATGTCGGTGATGATGCTTGCTGCCAGCAAAGGCTGCACACTTTCCATTAAAATTGATGGCCAAGATGAAACAGCTGCCATGCAGGCAGTCTTGCACCTAATTAACGACAAATTTGAAGAGGATGAATAGGTAGAGCCTCTACTTTCCCCGTTCATAACTTATTTAATCATCAAGTTCCGCTTTATAATCCACCCTATTCACTGCCTAACATAATATAAATCAGGGCCTATAAACTACTATTTTTCCTTTCTCCTGCCATCTAATACTCGATTCAACTACACTTTAATAGCCTGTTTTCAGCTTTGGCTGTACAATTACGCGCCTGAAAAAAGGAAAGGTTATGTCTCGGGGCCAGCGTCAATCAAATAAACTAAAAAGCCTTGGCGCTGCCTTAGAAAGTGGTGCCCTAACTCAAGTGCGCCGAATTCTTAATAGTGATTTGCAAGCCGCTGACGTCGCCCATTTATTAGAGTCGTCTCCACCAAAAGAACGTAATCTTTTATGGAGCCTCATAGACGAAGATAATGAAGGTGAGGTACTACAAAACCTTAGCGATGAATTACAAAGCTGGGTACTAAACCGCATGAGTGTTCAGGAAGTGGCTAATGCCATGACCGACCTGGATACAGATGACATTGCAGATTTACTTCAAAATCTACCGAATACTGTCACACAAGAAGTCCTCACCACCATGGACAGCCAGGATCGTGCGCGCATAGAAGCCGTATTATCCTACCCAGAAGACAGTGCCGGTGGCCTTATGAACACGGACACTGTTACGGTACGCCCAGACATTACTCTCGAAGTTGTACTCCGGTATTTGCGCCGCCATCGTAGCCTCCCGGAGATGACAGATAACCTTCTAGTCGTAAACCGTCATGATGAATTCATTGGAATCTTGCCCATAAACAAGATTTTGGTAAGCGATACAGATACGACTGTTCGTGAAGTCATGAGCACCGATATCATCACTATACGGGCGACGATGGAAGACACGGGTGTAGCACAAATTTTTGAACGTCACGATCTTGTATCGGCCCCCGTAGTAGATGAAAAAAATGGCAAATTATTAGGCCGAATTACCATCGATGATGTGGTGGATGTAATTCGTGAAGATGCCGATCACTCTTTAATGAGCATGGCGGGTCTAGATGAAGATGAAGATACATTCGCTCCCGCTCTAAAAACTAGCCGCCGCAGGGCTGTATGGTTGGGGATAAACTTAATGACGGCCTTTTTAGCCAGTGCTGTCATAGGGTTATTTCAGGCTACAATTGACCAAGTTGTGGCACTGGCTGTTCTCATGCCTATTGTCGCAAGCATGGGGGGGATTGCAGGCAGCCAAACCCTGACTCTCGTTATTCGTGGTCAGGCCGTAGGCCACATAGATTCTAGTAACGTTCGCTGGCTATTGAGTCGTGAATTTTTAGTAGGAAGCAGCAATGGAGTTCTTTGGGCTATTGTTGTGGCCAGTGCCACCTATTTTTGGTTTTCAGATATAAAAATATCTATAATCATTGGCGCGGCCATCATAATTAATTTAATAGTCGCTGTTATGGCCGGCGCATTTTTACCTCTATGGCTAAAACGAATGAACATTGACCCAGCACTAGCAGGTAGCGTTTTACTTACCACTATTACTGATGTGGTGGGCTTCTTTGCTTTTTTAGGGCTAGCTGCTGGTTTTTATTTTTAAATAATGCCTTTAGTGCAACTTTGATTTACAAAATATAATTTAAAACTGTTTGGAACTTCTCATGCATGAAGATGATCAGCAAGAAAACGAATATTCGGGCCCAAGTAAATCTCAAGTAAAAAGAGAAATGCATGCGCTGCAAGAACAGGGAAAGTTCATTTGTGAATTGCCAAAAAAGCAAAGAGTAAACCTGCCTTTATCAGACACAATGCTAGCAGCAATCAATGAATGGGCACGTATTAAAAAAAATGAAGCTAAGCGTCGCCACCTACAATACATAGGGAAACTAATGCGAACTGAAGACCTTGAGGGCATTCAACTGGCATTAGATAAGATGAATCCAAGTAGCGATGTATTTAATCGTGTGCTGCATCAGCAAGAACGCTGGCGTGACCGTTTAATCGAGCAAGGGCCTGTTGCTTTAAATGAGTTCTGTGATGAATTTGAAGTCAGTGATATTCAACATTTACGACAACTGATTCGCAATGCAGTAAAAGAGCACCAGTTTAAAGAAGAAAACCCCGATGCACAGTCACAAACGGGAAAAACAGATGCTCGAAAACTATTTCTATTTATAAAATCACATTATGAATAATATATTGAAAATTACTTTAAGCGTTTGTGTTGCTGCAGCGGCATAGCCTCACGGCGCTTTAGCAAACTGTTAAAGTCTAGATTGGCAATTGCCAATCCAGGCTCGGACTTGGATACCTGAGCCAAAATTTTACCACTTGGGTCCACAATCATACTCTGCCCCCAAGTACGACGCCCATCCTCATGCACACCAACTTGATTGGCAGCCAAAATAAAACTTTGCGTTTCAATAGCCCTTGCACGTAGTAATATTTCCCAATGAGCCTCACCAGTTTGATAGGTAAAAGCTGAGGGTACGGTCATTATTTGACAACCTTCTGCCATGTAATATTGGTAAAGCTCTGGGAAGCGTAAATCATAACAAATACTTAAACCAAGCTTCACATCACCTATATTAACCACCTTGGGTTGGGTTCCTGCTTTAAAGGTATTCGATTCTTTATAGCTGCCTTTTTCATCTGTTACATCCACATCAAATAAATGTATTTTATGATAATCAGCTATTTTTTTACCCTCTGGCGAATAAACTAAACATGCAGCGTGTACCTTTTCATCACTGCTAGTTGCCGTCATTGGAATGGATCCGGCAACCAAATACATTTGATACTGCTTACTCCAACGAGCCAAAGTAGCCAAAACATCCTTTTCAATAAATCGTGTTACCGCCACTTCATGCTGGTTAGTTACCCCCAGACAAGCAAACATCTCAGGTAAAACTAAGAGTTCAACTCCTTTCTCTGCGGCACTTTCAATAAGCTGCTGTGCCTTATCTAAATTGGCATCAACATCTTTTCCGCTATTCATCTGAGCTACACAACACAACATTATTCGTCACTCCCCATACCAAAGACATCTTTCATTCTATGCCAAAAGGTTTTTTCTTTTTTTCCATCAATTTCATTATCGAAGCGCTTCTTAATATTCAGTTCTGGCTTATCCCAGGTGCCCGACAGCTTATAAGTTGCACTGCTAAATCTCTCGATCTCATCGCCCACCAGTTTTTCACCCACAAAAATAGATGCTGCAATGGGAGGTGCAAATCCAGCCAGTATTGCAACAATTGGCAAAGTACTAAAAATTGGGAAAGTAACCGAAAGCTCCTGATTCAGTTCCTTATTAAGTGTATTGATCGTACCACTTGCCGAAAAATTTGCGGAGGGCCCTTGAAAATCCAGAGTATCTATTATGGTTATTAAGCCGTTATTAATTTCAGTTTTACCCTTAACACTGTCAAAAGCTAAACCGCTTTGATAAACATCAGAGAAATCCAAGCGCAGCCGGCGGCCGATAGCACCAAAATTCAATATCCCAAATGCACTTAGGGCGGCAGTATCACCTGTCTCAATAAAGCGACCATCTTTGAAATGAACATCAACATTACCGTTTAAATTATCCAGTTGAAACTCTGCTGGGCTACCTGGCCAATTTACATCGAGCTTCGCCTCGCCAAAATCCGCTTCTACAGCCGGTTTTTTATGCCAAGCACGCTGAATCCCGCCAATATCCTTACTGGATAAAACCAGATTAATATTCGTTTTCTGAGGCTCGCTAATATCTTTAGTTTTATCCCAGCTTACTGCGCCTTTAACATCTAGTTTTTTAATTCTCCCATCAATATTTGAAATACTCATACCATTTTCATTGGGCCTAAATAGTAACTTCCACTGACCATAATTGGTTGGGCCGATAAAAATTTCTGTTATATCAAAGTCAACTTCCGGAAATATACTCGGATCAATATCAGCTAAAGGATCTTCATTACCGCTATCTTCACTAGGCTCAAGCATTGGCCAATGCAAGTAATCTAATTTGACACCTATCGGCGTATTTTCACGATAAGATATTTTTCCTTTGGCAATAGGGGCATCGATATCAAGTAACCAACTATTATCAATACTCGATACCTCTGTTTTTACATGCTCAAAGTGAAGCTCATTAAAAATAAGATCGTCTGTGCTCAAGATGACCTTTTTAATAACATTTTTATCTTCGCTATCACTCTTCCCTACCGTGTACTGCTGATCTAACAGCTTTATACCTTCCCAAGCATCCAGCCATTCATCAATGTTTAAACTAGGTAAATGCCCCTGAATAATCATCCCATCAGTACTTGGAATGTAGGCCTCCGTTGCGCCTAGAAAAACCTGCCCTGATTTAAACAGACCATTTTCCAAGCGCATGGCAAGATTAACTTTTTCATCATAAGAAAGTTTAAAGGTTAGTCCGTCATCTAATTGCAAGCTGCTGGTAAAATTTGCCTGCTGATCAGCACTTTTAAACAAAGGTTTGGGAAGATTAAGCGCCATCCCTTTCAACTCAGATTGCAGTTTTAAACCAGTAAAGCCATTGTCATGGCTATCAATATAAAAATGCCCATTAACCAATGATTCTCCCGATAAACCATTTAATAAACCTAGCTTAAGCCAGCTCTTTAGTGAAATGGAATCAACAGCACCGGAAAACGCGATATCTGTTTTCATATCCTTTCCATCCACTTGACTGCTTATGCTAGTTTGAAGTGCTTTTCCCCATAAATTTGAACTTAACCCTGTGCTGCTCAAACCATTGCTATTACGATAATCAATACTGCCATCAATAGAAGAAAACACTAAACCTTGGTCTGTTATATTCAGATCTGCTTGACCCAATAACGTATTAACGTCCACAACTGTTTCACTAATAGGCGTGTCTAAAGGGATTTTTAATCCTAAGTTTGTTCGGTGTCTACCGGATAATGTCCAGTTATCCATAACACCACCCACCAGCTCTTGTAGCTCTGTGACCTGTAAATAGGACAATAACTCCCTCGCTTTACCTGAAGCAAAACCGTTCACCCACAAAAATCCCTGATCATTTCTATCTTTTTGAAAAGCAATTTTTGATTTCGTTAGACTTCCACCCAATGTAGTGGCTGATTCGAGTAATGCAAAAACACTTGTGTCTTCTACAAACACCTTCCCTTTACTGTGCTCTACGTTTGGCCACTTATCTAAATAACTCAAATCAACATCATTAAAGTCGAAAAACATTTCTAGTTGCGAAAGTGATTGTGTATCGTTTAGGGAAGAAAAAAGAAAGAAATTCCCCTGCTCAACAAGACCATCAAGCAGAGCTGCATCTAACCAATCCCTTAAGTTTTTATTAACGGCCTTAGGCACCAAGCTATGCTGAGCACTTACATGAGCCTTATATAGAGATAAGTTCAAGGCCAATGCAGGCTGAACTTCCTCAACAGTAGGAAACCATAATTGAAACCCACCCTTTACTGACCGAATATTGTCTAAAGTTAAATGAAGAGCATCTCCAATTACTTTCAATTGCTCCTCCTCTACATACCAATCAATCTGACCGCTACCCTTACTTATCTGAAAAGCATTTTCATATAAAGTAGGGAAATGTAATTCCATATCTTCTGAAGAAAATTGCAAGCGACCCCGGCGTTGATTTCCGGCCACTACACCATTTAAATTACCTAACTTGGGTATAGCCCCATAAGCTTGGCTGGATACACCGTTTAATTCACCTGCTAATGTAATTTCGGGCTCTGCGTTACCTTTGTCATGGTAAATCAAGCTCGCATTGTTGATTAGCCCTATTGGTTGCAAACCAATCAATAAATCAGCTGTATTATTTGGAAGTAATTTGAATTCAAGTAATAGATCCTGAAGATACTTTAGATCTACTTTTTCAATAAAGCCTTGCCAACGTGGACCATCAACTGCTTTGCTGAGCTTTAGCCCTATACTTTCCAGCTTCCAATTCTTTTCGTTTGCAAGCAACTGGCCATTTTCCAACCACATCCCCCATGTATCAGGAGCCTCCTGTTTCAACCAAACTTCAGTAGTAATTTGTTTTAATGGTGGCTGGCCATCCAATAACAGCAATGGACTCACCATATTTAGTTTCGCATAGTTTAGAAGTCCACTTTTAAACTCAAAGCCCAATATGCCAGAAGCATTAAATTCTTTAAGCCCTGTATTATTTGTAAATTGTTTTAACCAGTAAGCCATGTCTAGGTTCGGTACCTCCATTACTCCACGAGCATAGAAATCATCTAGATCATATGGGCTTCCTTGACTAAATATTCGAACAGCTGCCTTGATCTCATTCTCTTTACCGTAACTTAGACTACCGGTCATAAGGCGGTTGAATCCATCTCCGCTCATGACCACCTGATCAATTGAAATGGTTTGTTTTTGATTATTTATTCTGGTTTCAATACTGACGTCAGTAAACTCAAGGTGTTGCTGCAGTAACAACGTTTCGACAAAACGCTGAATGATCAATTCATTAGCTGAGGCCCCATGGTCCGATCCTTGTATGAAAATTTTGTCATCAAGCACTAGGGTTATGCCGGACAGGCGAATGGATTTAAATACAGGAGTGAGGTTTATTAAGGATAAGCGAGAGTCGAGCACGGCGTCGACAGATGAAATAGTCAAAACAGCAGGCTGATCGACATTTTCTCCAGACAGAGAAATATCTTCAATATGAACCGATGGCGTAAGCATCTTCATATCGCCAGACAGCTTACCAATACGTACCTGACTTTGAAGTTGCTTACTTAAAAATTGCTCAGCATCTAATCTGTACTGACCAATGTAAGGAAGAATTTGTTGTCCGATGGCGCTATAAAGCGCAAGTACCAGAAATGCTGCTACCAGCAGCAAGTTCAATCCATTTAGGCCCTGCTTTAAAGCGGTGATTTTCATAAAATCATTGCAATATCACATCATATTGTTCTTGGCCATACATGGGCTCTACTTGAAGTTTGATGGTTTTTCCAATGAAGTTTTCCAAGTCGGCTAGGCTTTGACTTTCTTCATCCAACAATAAATCAATCACTCCTTGAGTAGCCAAAATAAGGTATGCGTTAACATCGTAAGTTCTGGCTTCACGTAGTAATTCTCGAAATATTTCATAACATACGGTTTCAGGTGTTTTTACGGTGCCGCAACCATGACAATGAGGACAGGGTTCACATAACATTTGCCCCAAACTTTCACGAGTTCGCTTACGCGTCATCTCTACTAAACCAAGTTCTGATACCTGACTAATTTTTGTTTTGGCATGATCTTTTTCTAACACTTTTTCTAACATTCTCAAAACTTGACGCTGATGCTCTTGATCTTCCATGTCGATGAAGTCAATTATAATAATTCCACCCAAGTTTCTTAGCCTAAGCTGGCGGCCAATTACTGTCGCCGCTTCAAGGTTGGTTTTAAATATGGTTTCTTCTAGGTTTCTATGCCCAACAAAACCCCCAGTATTTACGTCTACCGTCGTCATGGCTTCGGTTTGGTCCACTATAAGATAGCCACCTGATTTTAATTGAACCTTTTTACCCAGCGCCTTCTGAATTTCATCTTCCACTGAGTACAAATCAAAAATAGGGCGCTCACCAGGGTAATACTCCAGTTTCCCGGTTACTTCCGGCACAAATAATTTGGCAAAGTCTTGTGAATTTTGATAATTCTCTTTGGAATCTATTAAAACTTTATCTACTTCAGGACGAATAAAGTCCCTAAATGTTCTTAAATGCAGAGGCAGTTCTTCGTATATTTTCCCTGGGGCCTGAACAGTTTTAATTCGTTCCTGTACTTTATTCCACACTCGCTGCAAATAACGAGTGTCACTTAAAATCTCATCCTCACCCGCACCTTCTGCAGCTGTACGCAATATAAAGCCACACTCATCAGTCAACCCCTCGGCTTGCATACAATCTTGCACTAGATTACGAAGTCGATCCCGTTCAGATTCAGATTCAATGCGTTGGCTTATGCCTACGTGTTGAGTATCCGGCATGAAAACCAAATAACGAGAAGGAATAGAAATATGGGTAGTGAGTCTCGCTCCCTTAGAGCCAATAGGGTCCTTGGTTACCTGCACCACCAAGCTTTGCCCTTCATGTAAAAGACTGCTAATTGCATCAGGCTGTTTACGTGCAGCTTCGCTATTTTTTACTGGGCCTTGAATATCAGCAGCATGGATAAAGGCTGCTCGCTCCAACCCCACTTCTACGAATGCAGCCTGCATTCCAGGCAGTACACGCACGACTTTGCCCTTGTAGATATTCCCCACAATGCCACGCCGATTACTGCGTTCAATATATATTTCTTGCAGTACGCCATTTTCCACTAAACCCATGCGGGTTTCTGTGGGGGTCACATTTAATAGAATTTCAGTATTCATGTGTCGACTACTTTAATGTATCTGTAAACAGACAGGTTAAATTCAATTTATTGTTTCGGTAAAAGGCTTAATGAAAATCAAGGTAGCGTCAATACTGCCAAATTTCCACATCCATTTTTTCCAGTAAACGAGCAGTTTCAGTTAAGGGAAGCCCCACCACATTACTAAAACTTCCTTTAATGCTTTCAATAAAAACGGCAGCCTTACCCTGAATTCCATAGGCTCCAGCTTTGTCCATGGGCTCGCCACATTTAACATAAGTGGAAATTTGAGCCTCACTAAGATGTATGAAAGTAACTTGTGTTTCTACAATCTCTGACAATACCTGTATTTTCGAGTTTTTTTCACAGCAAATAGCCACTGCTGTTTTCACTATATGACTACGTCCGGATAAGCGTTTTAACATCCGGATGGCATCTTCTTCATTTTCCGGCTTTCCCAGAATATACCCATCGACTAATACGCAAGTATCTGAGCCCAAAACTGGCAGTCCTTTAGACATGGGGATCGCTGCCAATGCTTTTTGCTCGGCTAACCTTAAAACGTAGGCGGTACCATCCTCGTTAACCAGAGGCGTCTCATCTATGTCCATAGGCATACAACTAAAATAGACACCTATTTGCTGCAACAGTTCTTTACGGCGTGGAGAAGAAGACGCCAGAATCAATTGACTCATGCTTTCCCCAACTTACAATTTAGCATTGTATATTCAAGCTCTAAAATAATGACGCAGCCCTGACAACAGGTTGTACCAAACTGGCCATAATAAGGCACTGCCTAATGAGGGCCATAAAAGAGCAACATTGCCCTGCCCCATTACTATGGACTCAGTCCAATAGCGTACCAATAAATACAAACCAATTAAGACAAAAACCAAGCAACTTTGCTGAAGAGTATTATAAAGGCGCATCCGTGAATGCAGCAGCATACACAAATAAGCCAAAACGCTTAATGCTAAGGCATTCAACCCTAATATATGACCGTGAAGCACATCAAGCAGTAAGCCCATACATAGACCTAATAGAATCCCCGCTCTGGTGGGCGAGGACAGCACCCAAAATACCAATGTCATTGCGACCCATTCGGGACGAACATAATCCAAGTATTTAGTTAGAGGAAAAACCGCCAATACAAAAGCCACAAAGAATGTCGGCAATATAATCAAATAAGCCTTCATAATGGCTTCACCTCTTCGCTGGAGGAAGTTTCGGGTAACCTGCTATCCATGGAAAAAACCAGCAAAACATGACGGCTTCTATCTAAACTGGCTGCTGGTGTGGCAGTCACGATGGCAAAAGGCTCACCAGGATCATGCTCAACCACACTAATTACCCCTAACGGGTAGCCTTTAGGATAGCGTCCACCTAATCCCGAGCTCACCAATTGATCCCCAACTTTAATATCTGAGGTATCAGGTACATAAATAAGTTTCAATTCATTTAACTTTCCAGAACCTACAGCAATTGCCCTAACACCATTCCGATTCACCTGAACCGGGATGGCGTGATTACTGTCCGCCACCAATAAAACTCGACTAGTATAAGGCAGCACCTCAATGACCTGCCCCATCAAACCCTGCGCATCTAATATAGGCTGTCCAACAAAGACACCGTGATGCTCACCTTTATTAATTATGATGTGATGGGTATAGGGGTCGGGATCAACGCCAATCAGTTCAGCCACCAAAATTTGATCATCCAGTTGCTCAGAGGTATTTAGGAGTTCTCTTAGGCGATGATTTTCTGCTCGAATGGAAATCATTTGCTGGATTTTTTGTCTAAGCACCAAAGATTCTAAGCGTAAGCGCTTGTTTTCTTCTAGTAAGCTGGCGTGACTTTGGGCTGATTCGCCAGCCCAAACACCTAACTGACCAGGGAGGCTTGATACCCATTGCACAGGCAAGACCAAATAACCCAGGGAACTGCGTACAGCCTTGGTGGGTTCTATATACTTATCACAGATCATGAGTGTTGCAGAAAAAAACACCGCAAAGAATAAGCGGTAGCCTAGGGTTGGCCCTGCTGTAAAAATACCCTTAATGGTTTGCTCCTTAGTTCAATGGTCACACAGAAAAAGCAATAGTATTTCTGTGTGTGAACAATCGCTTAATTAGATTAAACGATTAATAGTCTGAAGCCAAAAGTTCCAGTTCCTGATCGGTCATGGTTTCCATCGCACGGCCACCACCTCTGGCCACACATGTTAAGGGTTCATCAGCAAGGAACACTGGCAGGCCAGTTTCTTCACTCAATAGTTTGTCGATATCACGCAACATGGCACCGCCACCTGTTAGCACTAAACCACGCTCGGCAATGTCGGAAGCCAGCTCAGGCGGACATTGCTCAAGTGCACTTTTAACCGATTGCACAATGCCCGCAAGAGATTCTTGCAAGGCTTCGAGAATTTCATTGGAATTTAGCGTAAATGAACGAGGAATACCTTCAGCCAAGTTTCGGCCGCGAATATCAATTTCTCGCACTTCGGCACCTGGGTATGCAGTACCAATTTCTTGCTTAACACGTTCAGCCGTAGCTTCGCCAATTAGAGAACCGTAGTTGCGACGTACATAAGTTACGATGGCCTCATCAAATTTATCACCACCCACTTTGACCGATTCACTATAAACCACACCGTTTAAAGAAATAATGGCGATTTCGGTAGTACCACCACCTATATCCACCACCATGGAACCACTGGCTTCTTCAACCGGAAGGCCTGCACCAATGGCAGCTGCCATAGGCTCTTCAATTAAATACACTTTACGAGCGCCAGCTCCAATGCACGATTCACGAATGGCTTTTCGTTCGACTTGAGTAGACTGGCAAGGCACACATACCAACACTCGTGGGCTTGGTGTAAAGAAACTATCCTGATGCACTTGTTTAATGAAGTGCTGCAACATTTTCTCAGTCACTTGAAAATCGGCAATCACACCGTCTTTTAAAGGGCGAATTGCTTGAATATTGCCAGGTGTACGACCCAGCATACGCTTTGCTTCAGTCCCTACAGCCGCCACAGACTTTTGATTCCCCTGCAAGCGAATAGCCACCACAGACGGTTCATTTAGGGTAATGCCTTTCTCACGCTCATAAATAAGCGTATTAGCAGTCCCTAGATCGATTGATAGATCGCTGGAGAACATACCTCTTAATTTTTTAAACATCTGTCGTATCCGAATAAGCGTAGGCTTTTATTTTGGCCTAGACTATCAACGGCGGGCTTTTTGAGCAAGGCACAAATGTGTTAACTTATACCCCTTTTTAAGATGCACTCAAAGGTAGAGAGAATACCATGGCGCTTGATCGCTCAGATGTGAAAAATATCGCGGAATTAGCCCGCCTAAGCCTAGCTGAAGGAGAGATTGATCAATATCAATCTGACCTCAGTAATATCCTAAATTTGGTAGAGCAAATGAATGCGGTTAATACCGACAATGTTCAGCCTTTAGCACACCCAACCGATGCTGTTCAGCGTTTACGCGCGGATGTGGTCACTGAAACCAATCAACGTGAAAAATACATGGCCTGCGCACCTGCTCAGGAAGACGGCCTTTTCCTTGTCCCTAAGGTGATCGATTAATAGCCATGCATAACCTAACACTTACTCAAATAGCCAACGGCCTTGAGGCTGGCGATTTCACCAGCGTTGAAATCACTCAGCACTTTTTAGATCGAATTGAAAAACTAGATCAAGGTAACGATGGCATCAATAGCTTCATTACCGTCACTAAAGAACAAGCAATAAGCGACGCCACTGCAGCCGATGAACGCCGCGCTGCAGGCAAGGCCACTAAATGGACCGGTGTACCGTTTGCACACAAGGACATTTTTTGTACAGATGGAGTATTAACCACCTGCGGCTCAAAAATGCTGGGGAATTTCATCCCTCCATATGATGCGACTGTGGTTGATAATTTCAAAAAGCAGGGCGCGGTTTGTTTGGGTAAAACCAACATGGACGAATTTGCCATGGGCTCTTCCAACGAAACTTCATTTTTTGGCGGCGTAAAAAACCCTTGGGATAAAGATCGCATTCCAGGTGGCTCTTCAGGTGGCTCTGCGGCAGCTGTTGCAGCTCGCCTTGTGCCTGCAGCCACCGCTACCGATACCGGTGGTTCTATTCGCCAGCCTGCAGCCCTATGTGGACTAACAGGTCTAAAACCTACTTATGGTCGTTGCTCACGCTTTGGCATGATTGCCTTTGCTTCATCTTTAGATCAAGCGGGTCCTATGACACGCAACGCCGAAGATGCCGCCATGATGTTAAACGTAATGTCGAGCTTTGATGAAAAAGACAGCACCAGCATTGATCAGGAAATCCCTGATTACACCGCCAGTCTAAATAACGACATTAAAGGTAAAGTCATTGGCCTGCCTAAAGAGTATTTCCCTGAGAATTTAGATCCGGCCATGGCCGAAACCGTTCGTGCGGCTATCAGTGAATACGAAAAAATGGGCTGTACCATTAAAGAAATCAGCCTACCTAATACCCACCTATCCATCCCGGCTTATTACGTGGTGGCTCCTGCTGAATGCTCGGCCAACTTATCTCGCATGGATGGCGTACGTTTTGGTCATCGCTGTGAAGATCCTAAAGATTTAAGAGATCTTTATTGCCGTAGTCGTGGCGAAGGTTTTGGCGATGAAGTTAAACGTCGAATCATGATCGGTACTTATGCATTATCGACCGGTTTCTATGACGCTTATTATGTAAAAGCGCAAAAAATCCGTCGCCTGATTAAAGATGATTTCATGAAAGCGTTTGAAGAAGTCGATTTCGTTATGGGGCCAACGTCTCCCACACCCGCTTTTAAAGTTGGGGAAAAAACCGATGACCCTGTGGCCATGTATCTTGAGGATGCCTTTACCATTGCGACAAACCTAGCGGGCTTACCAGGTATGTCTATTCCTGCTGGCAAGGTAAATAATTTACCTGTGGGATTACAGATTATTGGCAACTACTGGAGTGAAGCGGACATGTTAAACGTTGCTCATAAATTCCAGCAAGTGACGACTCATCATAACGACGCCCCTCAAGGCATTTAACTCTTTAGCTTTTTAACACTATTATTTATGGGAATCCATCATGGAATGGGAAGTTGTTATTGGCCTTGAGATTCACGCTCAGTTGGCTACAAAATCGAAAATATTTTCAGGTTCCAGTACCGCATTTGGTGCAGAGCCTAACAGTCAGGCATCCTTGGTAGATCTGGGTTTACCTGGCGTACTGCCTGTTTTTAATGCCGAGGCTCTAGCCATGGCGGTTAAATTTGGTTGCGCAATTGAAGCTGAAATTGGCAAGATTTCAGTATTCGATCGTAAAAACTATTTTTACCCTGATTCACCTAAAGGCTATCAAACCACACAATTACATCACCCTATTGTGGGCATGGGCGCTATTGATATCACACTTGATGACGGCACGACTCGCACCATCAATGTAACTCGCGCCCACTTAGAAGAAGATGCAGGTAAATCATTACACGAAGATTTCAGTGGCATGACCGGCATTGATTTAAACCGTGCAGGCACACCACTAATTGAAATCGTAAGTGAGCCCGAGATGCGCAACGCTAAAGAAGCAGTGGCGTATTTCAAAAAAATACACAGCATTGTGACTTACTTGGGCATTTGTGATGGAGATCTTTCACAAGGGTCTATGCGTTGTGACTGCAACGTTTCTTTACGTCCTGTAGGCCAAGAAGAATTTGGTACTCGCACTGAAATTAAAAACGTAAACAGCTTCCGCTTTGTTGAGCAGGCTATCAATGTTGAGATCGCGCGTCAGCGTGACATTCTTGAAGACGGCGGTATGATTCATCAAGAAACTCGCTTGTTTGATGCTAATAAAATGGAAACCCGCTCCATGCGCTCTAAAGAGGTGGCCAATGATTATCGCTACTTCCCATGCCCTGACTTACTGCCCATCGTTATTGATGATGAGTACATTGAAGCTATTCGCAAAACGTTACCGGAACTGCCGGATCAGAAAAAGCAGCGCCTTATGGATGCACAAGGCTTGTCAGAATATGACGCTAGTGTGTTAACCGCCACTCGTGAATTGGCCGCTTACTTTGAACAAGCGGCGCAAAAATGTGGCGACTATAAGCTAGCTGCTAATTGGGTAATGGGCGAATTATCCGCCGCATTAAATAAAAATGAAGTTGAAATCACCAACTGTCCAATCAGTGCCGATAATCTTGGTGCCATGATTGCCCGTATAAAAGACAACACTATTTCGGGTAAAGGTGCCAAGTCTGTATTTGCTGCACTCTGGGATTTAGACGAAGGGGAACAAAAGGGCGATAACGTAGACTCTCTTATTGAAAGCCTTGGATTAAAGCAAGTTAGTGACTCAGGTGCTATTGAATCTATTGTAGATGAAGTATTGGCTAACAATGTATCCCAAGTAGACAACTACGTTAGTGCTGAGCCTGACAAGCGTGGCAAGATGGTTGGTTTCTTTGTGGGACAAGTAATGAAAGCAAGTAAGGGCTCTGCTAACCCTGGCATGGTAAATAAAGTACTTAAGCAAAAATTAGATGAGAAATGCTAATCTAATTTAAACCGTCAAAAGTCTCTTGTTAAAAACAAGAGGCTTTTCTCCACCTCCATCCCCCCCTACATTATCATCACATTAATAAACTAAAGATTTTACTAATCAATGAAATTAAGCATAATTGCTCCATACATCATTGAGTAGTTAATATGAGCACATTCCACTTCCCTAAAACCCGCTGGGGCGGAACCGCCATCCATATAGGCTTTAGCACAATTTTGTTATTAATTGTTTTTAGCCTCATATATTTTATATGGTACCCAGGGGCACTAACCTTCGCAGGGGGGGCGCAAAATGGTTTAAAAATAGTTATCGCCGTAGACATGGTACTAGGGCCGTTATTAACACTGGTTGTTTATAATATTGCAAAACCTAGAAAAGAACTCATTCGAGATTTATCTATCATCGCCATACTCCAAATAGCATGCCTTTTCGCTGGTATGAGTCTTATATATGAACAACGTCCATTGGTTGTCGTTTATGACAATAATAATTTCAAAATATTTGACGCTCAAGAACTTAAAGATAGTGGTATACAAGTCAATTTACTTGATAAATTCAGCGGCTATTACCCAAAAATAGTTTTAGAAAAAGCGCCAATAAACCCAGAAGAACTGGTTAAATATAAAATGGAAAAAATACCTTTTTTTGGGGAGAAGGTACATTATGAACTCTGGGAGAGTTTCCCACAGGATCAAAGTTCACTAAAAAAATTATTCCCTGAACACTCCCCATCCAACTGCGTTAGTAGGGATATTAAAAGTTTCCACTCAAAGGGAAGTGTCTGTTTTGACGTTCAAACACTCTCATTTAGCCATTTCCAAACACTTTAATCACATAACATAAACCAGAATAGCCTAGTTTTCCTAGGCTATTTCTACTCTCAATTCCCCATTACACCAGCCTTAGAACTAGAAATAACAAAACAAAATAAATAGAAATCTAAAGTTAGGCCAATACTTTTAAGCCTTCTCACCAATTCCAGCAGCATGCTGTTCAGGTAAGTTTGCAGTAGTTAAACTAATTACAAAAAAGTTTGGAGCCAGCATGCCTACTTATCAAGCCCCTCTTGAAGACTATAATTTCATTATCGATGACGTTTTAGACACCTACACCTGCTACAAAGACATCCCTCAATTTAGCGATGTAAACAGCGAGCTGATTGAAAGCATCCTTAGTGAAGCTGGCCGTTTCGCCGAACAAGAAATTCAACCATTGAATCAAGCGGGGGACGAGCAAGGCTGCCGTGTGGAAAATGGCGAGGTTATTACTCCAGACGGGTATAAAGAAGTCTCTAAGAAATACATTGAAGGTGGCTGGACCCAGCTTAGCGAATCCACTCAATACGGTGGTCAGGGCTTACCCTATTTACTAAATGGCGCCATAGGGGAAATGAACCTATCGGCTTGTGCCGCTTTTGCTATTTACTCAACTCGTGACGGCTCAGTCGCCGCTATAGAGAAAAATGGCTCACAGGAAATTAAGGACAAATATCTGCCCAAATTGGTAGAAGGTGTTTGGGGTGGCCCCATGTGCATGAGCGAACCGCATAGCGGATCTGACTTAGGGCTATTGCGCACTAAAGCTGAGCCACAGGCCGATGGTAGCTTCGCTATTACTGGCACCAAGATGTTCATCACAGGCGGTGACGCTGACCTAGGCGAAAACAGTATTATGCTGGTACTTGCACGCATTCCAGGGGCACCAGTGGGCATTAAGGGCATTAGCTTATTCGTAGTGCCAAAAATTCTAGTGAATGACGACGGCAGCCTTGGGGAGCGCAATCATACTAGCGTTGGCTCCATTGAACATAAGATGGGTTTACACGGCTCAGCCACTTGCGTAATGAATTATGATGGGTCTAAGGGGTTTTTAATTGGCAAGGAAAACAAAGGCATGACCGCCATGTTTGCCATGGTTAATCGCTCACGTTTTCTAATTGGCCAACAAGGAACGGCTCTTGCCGCTGTGTCTTATCAAAATGCTGCCCAATATGCGTTAGATCGAATACAGATGCGCGCCCTTACCGGCCCAACACAACCCCAACAAGCAGCTGATCCAATCATAGTCCACCCCGATGTACGCCGCATGTTATTAACACAAAAAGCGTTCGTTGAAGGCTCTCGTGCTTTAAACCTGTACGTGGCAAAACTTTTTGATGAACTTGATTACAGCAACGACGAAAGCCGCAAAAAGCAATGCCAGTCATTGTTAGATTTACTTACCCCTATCTGCAAAGGCTTTAACACTGAAATGGGTTGGGAGTGTGTAAACCACGGTCTACAAGTATTTGGTGGCCACGGCTACATTCGTGAAAATGGCATGGAACAATTTGTCCGTGACGCTCGCGCCGCCGCAATTTATGAAGGCACTACAGGGATTCAGGCTCTAGATTTATTAGCCCGTAAAATCCTGGCCAGCAAGGCAGAAACTTTAATGATATTTACCAACGAAATAAATCAATTCTGCAAAGATAATAAAGATCATCAAGTAGTGGGTAAAATGGCAGCTGAATTAAAGGCTGCCACAGCTCAATGGCTAGAACTCACAATGAGCATTGGCGGAGCCGCCATGAAGAATCCAAATGACCTAGGTGCAGCATCAGTCGATTATTTAATGTACTCAGGTTACGTCACTCTTGGTTATTTCTGGGTACGCATGGCGCAAGCGGCGGCCGATAAAGAAAACCAAACTCCTTTCACTCAAGCCAAACTGCAAACTGCTCAATTCTATTTTGATCGCATTTTACCGCGCACACTTACCTTGGAAAAAACTATTCAAGCAGGAAGTGGCAGCTTAATGGAAATGAGTGCAGAGTCTTTTGTACTTTAAAGCACTTCAGCAATAATAAAAAAGGCTGCACATGCAGCCTTTTTTATATCTATTATTTACGCAGTTATTTTTACTACGTTAATCCTGCCAATTCAGCTTCTTCTTTTTCGCGCTGTTTATCATGACGCATTTCCTCATTGGTTTTCTCTAATGAAAGAGACATTGGACTAGAACTTCCGCTCTCACTTTCACCGTTTGTGCTGTCATTCAATTTAACACGAAGTCGCAGGTTATTGGCAGAGTCTGCATTTTTTACTGCTTCCTCTAGGCTAATTCTTCCTGCTGCATGAAGTTTAAATAAGGCGCCATCAAAAGTTTGCATACCTAACCCTTCTGACTTAGCCATAATCTCCTTAATGCCTGAGGTATCCCCTTTTGCAATAAGTTCCTCAATTGTTTTGGTGCCTAACAACACCTCAACTGCCGCCACTCGCTTATTGTCAATAGTTGGAATAAGACGTTGCGAAACAATCGCCCGCATATTCAAACCCAAATCTTGTAATAGCTGAGAGTGGCGCTCTTCTGGAAAGAAATTAATAATACGATCAAGCGCCTGATTAGCATTATTGGCATGAAGAGTTGAAATAGCCAAATGCCCAGTTTCTGCAAATGCTAGGGCATGCTCCATGGTTTCACGATCACGAATTTCACCAATCAAAATAACATCTGGCGCTTGGCGCAAGGTGTTTTTTAATGCAGCCTGAAAGCTTTTGGTATCCACTCCTACTTCACGCTGATTAATTATGCAGCCTTTATGTTTATGTATAAATTCAATAGGATCTTCAATTGTAATAATGTGGCCAGTGGAGGTTGAATTCCTATGATCAATTAACGAGGCCAATGAAGTAGATTTACCCGAGCCCGTGCCACCTACAAATAAAACCAAACCGCGCTTGGCAACAATCACTTCTTTCAATATTTCGGGCAATCCCAGAGTATCAAAGTTGGGAATGTTGGTGACAATATTCCTAGCAACCACAGACACTTCTGCTCTTTGCTTAAAGGCATTTATACGAAAGCGACCACCGCCAGAAGTAGAAATGGCAATATTAAGCTCTAGCTCTTCTTCAAATTCCTTTTTTTGTTCGTCATCCAGTATCGAGTAAAGCAAAGCTTTAACTTGCCCTGGTTTTAATGCTTCCTTCCCCAGTGCTTTCAACTTTCCCTGAAACTTGGCGCTTGGTGCGGCACCTGTGCTTAAATATAAATCGGAGCCATCATGCTTCGCTAAAACTTGTAAATACTTAACCAATGCCATTTTATATCTCTTGTTATACAGCAACAGAATTCAGAATAACTTCATATCAGCTAGCTTTAACTTTAAGCCTCAGCTAACTAATATAATTGTTCACTACTTTAGGAGTAGCTAAACGTTAACACTGCTTGCAAAACAGTTCCATCAACACGTAAAAATAAAAAAACCAGCCGAAGCTGGTTTTTTTATGTACAGTTTTAAGTTCAATCAGAATAATCTGAATAACCTGAATCTGAACTTACCCTGAAAATTGCATCCTGCATTTTCAGGGTACAGGCCATCCTGGCCTTAAAACTGATCAGCATCCATACCATACAAGCAATCAGCGCCACCTTTAACGGCTTCGCTCAAAGAAATGTATCTTGGCAATAAACGCTTGGTGAAGAAACGAGCAGTTGCCAGTTTGTTCGCATAGAAAGGTTCGTTACCTTCTTTCTCTAGCGCAACTACAGAGCTCATAGCAAACATGTAAGAGAACGAGGTGTAACCAAATACTTGCAAGAATTCAACAGAAGACGCACCAATTTCGTTAATGTTACCCTGCGCTTTATCCATTACCCAATCTGTAAGATCAACAAGGTTAGCAACGGCTGCTTTTAATGGCGTAATGAATTCAGCCATTTTTGAATTGTCTTCTTGAGAAGCAATGAACTGATTAATCTCTTCAATGTAAAGTTTGAAGAATGCACCACCGTTAGCAGCAATCTTACGACCGATAAGGTCAAGAGATTGAATACCGTTAGTACCTTCATAAATTTGAGTAATACGAATATCACGTACGTGTTGCTCTTGGCCCCACTCACGAATGAAACCGTGTCCACCAAAAACTTGCTGACCAGCAACAGTACTCTCATGAGCGGTATCGGTTAGGAAAGATTTAACAACCGGCGTTAACAATGAAACCATGGCTTCGGCTAGTTTCTTATCATCGCTATTGTCAGAGAATTTAGAAATATCCAACCACTTAGACGCGTAAGTAGAGAACGCACGACCACCTTCGGTTAGCGCACGCATAGTGAACAACATACGACGAACATCAGGGTGAACAATAATTGGGTCAGCGGCTTTTTCAGGCGCTTGCTTACCTGTAGGCGCACGGCTTTGTAGACGATCGTTGGCGTACAAAACAGCATTTTGGTAAGAATTTTCTGCAATACCAATACCTTGAATACCTACCGCAACGCGCTCGTAGTTCATCATGGTAAACATGGCGTTAAGGCCTTTGTTTTCGTCACCCACTAACCAACCTTTAGCACCATCGAAATTCATCACACAGGTAGCTGAAGCTTTAATACCCATTTTGTGTTCGATAGAACCACAAGAAAGCGTGTTGCGCTCGCCAAGAGAACCGTCTTCGTTTACCAAAAACTTAGGCACGATGAACAAAGAAATACCTTTAGGCCCGGCTGGCGCATCTGGAAGCTTAGCCAGTACAAGGTGGATAATGTTCTCCGCCATGTCGTGCTCGCCCCAAGTGATGAAAATCTTGGTACCACTTACCGCGAATGAACCATCAGCATTTGGCTCAGCTTTGGTACGAATAATACCCAAGTCAGTACCTGCATGAGATTCAGTTAAATCCATTGCACCCGCCCATTGGCCAGAGTACATATTAGGCAAGTATTTATCTTTTAATTCTTGGCTGGCGTGTGCAGCAACCGAAAGACAAGCACCGGCTGTCAACATAGGCGCCAAACCAAATGATACGCAAGAACCCTGAATCATTTCTTCAACTTGACCCACCAGCATCTTAGGCATGCCCATGCCGCCAAATTCAGCACTGCCACCTAGACCGCCCCAACCGCCTTCGCTGTAGGTTTTGTAAGCTTCTTTAAAGCCGTCAGGTGCTGTTACTTCACCGTCATTCCACTGTGAACTTTGCTCATCACCTGTACGGTTAAGAGGGGCAATAACATTCGCGGCAATTTTGCCGGCTTCTTCTAAAATAGCATCGGCAGTTTCAGGGTCTACCGCTTCGGCCAATCGTGGCATAGAAGCCCACAATTTATCGGCTTCAAAAACTTCGTTTAACAGAAAGCGCATATCGCGCAAAGGAGCTGTATATTCAGGCATGTTCGATCCTCTCTATATGTAGACGGCTTATCAATTTCCGCCAAGCACTGTTTTTCGCGTGCAGATTTTACACTAACCAAAAGCAATTAGCGCGCCGTCCCATTTATTCCGCCAATCAATCTGACTTATGTGGCCATTCTTGCGTACCAAATTAAAGCACTCATCAAAGTACCGCGCCAAATATGAGCATAAAACAGCCAATAAAAACCCATTCAAGAATTCTCTGGCGTGAAATGAGTAAAATTTGGCGAGTAATAACCATTAATAATTTTTAGGTTTTTTTAATTAAATTGTGAATAACAGAGATGATTTTGGGTGGAATTTGGGTGATAAGGCATGACAGACCTTATTGAAAGGGGAGGTGTGAAGGTAAAACTAGGGAATTGCATCTGCAAAACGCCGCTCTTTGCCATGACCACCACGAATGGTGGAAATGAAAATAATGCATGGAGCAATTATTTTTCCTTGGCACCGCGTCATACGTATGCCCTATACGTCCCTAGAAATTGCTCCTGCATTTCTAGGATACAGCCCATCCATGGGCATAAAAAAACCGCAAGCCCGTGAGGGGTTGCGGTTTTATATTGGCCTATCCTCAAGTTACTTGAGGATAATTAGCTCAACTTAGAACTGGAAGTGTTCAGCATCTAGATCCATCAACGTATCAGAACCAGCAAGCATAGTTACTGCATGAGAACGAGTACGTGGAAGGATACGAGTGAAGTAAAAGCGAGCTGTGGTTAGCTTAGCTTTGTAGAACTCTTCTTCTGAAGTGCCAGCAGCCAGTTTTTCTAGTGCTACTTTAGCCATTTGAGCCCATAAGTAACCTAGAGTTACGTAACCAGAATACATTAGGAAATCAACAGAAGCTGAACCTACTTCGTCACGATCTTTCATAGAAGTCATGCCGATCTTCATGGTCAAATCGCCCCACTCTTTGTTCAAGTCAGTTAGTGCTGAAGTGTACAAAGACAATTCTTCGTTATCTGCTTGTTCTTTACAGAAACCGTGAACCAATTTAGTGAAGTTTTTCAAAGCTTGGCCTTGAGTCATCAATACTTTACGACCCAATAGATCCAACGCTTGAATACCAGTAGTTCCTTCATAAAGAGTAGAAATACGAGTATCACGAACGATTTGCTCCATGCCCCATTCCGCTATGAAACCGTGACCACCGTAAACCTGAACACCGTGGTTAGCAGACTCTAAACCCACTTCTGTTAAGAAGGCTTTAGCAATAGGCGTTAAGAAACCAAGCATATCGTCAGCGGCTTTTTTCTCTTCTTCAGAGTTGCCGTGATGAACGATGTCGTTTTGTTGAGACGTCATGTAAACCAATGCACGACCACCTTCAGCAAATGCTTTCTGAGTTAGAAGCATTTTACGAACGTCTGGGTGAACAATAATTGGGTCAGCAGCTTTTTCTGGGAACTTAGCACCGGTAAGTGAACGCATCGCTAGACGGTCCTTGGCGTAAGTTAACGCACCCTGGAAAGAACCTTCAGCAGCAGCAACACCTTGAAGTGCAGTACCGATACGAGCAGTGTTCATGAAAGTGAACATGCACAATAGGCCTTTGTTTTCTTCACCAATTAACCAACCTTTCGCGCCGTCAAAGTTCATTACGCAAGTTGAGTTACCGTGAATACCCATTTTGTGTTCGATAGAACCACAAATTAGATCGTTACGCTCAGAGGCTAAAGAGCCGTCTTCCGCTACAACGAACTTAGGCACGATGAACAAAGAGATACCTTTAGTACCTTCTGGTGCGCCAGGTAGACGAGCTAGAACGATATGTACGATGTTGCCAGACATGTCGTGTTCACCGGCAGAGATAAAGATCTTAGTACCTGTGATAGCGAAAGAACCGTCTGCATTTGGCTCAGCTTTAGTTTTAAGAATGCCCAAATCAGAACCACAAGCAGGCTCAGTTAGACACATAGTGCCGGTCCACTCACCGCTTACTAATTTGTGTAGGTAAGTTTCTTTTTGCTCAGGCGTACCCCAACGAGTAATTGTGTTCATGGCGCCGTGAGAAAGACCTGGGTACATGCCCCAAGACCAGTTGGCAGTACCCACCATTTCAGACATCACGATGCCCAAAGATTCAGGAAGACCTTGGCCGCCGAATTCTTCGCCGTGAGTCATTGAAGGCCAGCCAGCTGCTACAAACTGCTCGTAAGCAGCTTTAAAGCCAGTAGGTGTAGTTACAGTACCGTCTTCATTACGAGTACAACCTTCTTCATCGCCTACTTTATTAAGAGGAGAAAGAACGTTTTCACAGAATTTTGCACCTTCAGTGATAATGGCATCAACCATATCTGGAGTGGCAACGTCAGCAAATACAGGCAAGCTGGCATAGTGGCCAGGCATATCCAATACTTCTTCAGTTACAAATTTTATTTCACGTAAGGGAGCTTTATATTCAGGCATGAAGACCTCTGCTGTCGTGCTCTAGTACTACTTTGAACCGGTAGCTGAGCAATTTAAATATTGAATCCAAACCCCTAAAAATTGGAGTTCGTACCTAATTTCGTCTGGGTCATTTGCTCTAAAACAAAGGCCCAAATGACACACTTTCAAACAAGTGTTTGAAACATACGTTTGCCAGCCTTCAAAGTCAAGGGGCGCAATATTTCCACTTGTGCAAATATCAACCTAGTATAGGACATAATTCTAGGTAGCTATCATTGACGAATAAATATACTTAAATGATCTAAAACCCAGTAAAAACGGGCTTTTCAGAGGAATGGGGCACCACAATGTGAAAAGCCACAACCCTAGGGCTGTGGCTTTTTTAGTTAATAATTCAGGGCGCTGCGGCCCTTAAAAGTTAGAAGGAAAAATGTTCAGCATCTAAATCCATCAAGGTATCCGCACCGGCCAACATGGTATTAGCATGAGTTAATGTACGAGGCAGAATACGAGTGAAGTAGAAACGGGCCGTGATTAATTTAGCCTTATAGAAGTCTTCTTCGGTAGTGCCTTCAGCCAGCTTTTGAGTCGCTACGCGTGCAATAATTGCCCACATATAAGCCAACGTCACATAACCTGAGTACATTAGGTAATCAACAGAGGCTGAACCCACTTCGTCACGATCCTTCATGGCTGCCATGCCAATTTGTGTGGTTAGGTTAGCCCATTCTGCATTCAACTCAGACAACTTAGCGGTGTACATAGCCAATTCTTCATTGCCTTCTTCTTCTTTACAGAAGGTGTGGATCATTTTGGTGAAGTTTTTCAAAGACTGGCCTTGAGTCATCATCACTTTACGGCCTAGTAAATCTAGAGCCTGAATACCTGTGGTGCCTTCATAAAGAGTAGAAATTCGTGCATCACGAACAATTTGCTCCATGCCCCATTCCGCTATGAAACCGTGACCACCGTAAACTTGAACACCGTGGTTGGCTGATTCAAGACCCGCTTCTGTTAAGAAGGCTTTGGCAATTGGTGTTAAGAAACCTAGTAGATCATCGGCTGCTTTACGCTCTTCTTCGGTGTTGCCCACTTTAACCAAGTCATTTTGCTTAGCGGTTAAATACAACAACGCACGACCACCTTCAGTAAAGGCTTTTTGAGTTAACAACATTTTACGTACATCTGGGTGCACGATAATTGGGTCAGCGGCTTTCTCAGGGAATTTAGCCCCGGTTAATGAGCGCATGGCCAAACGGTCCTTGGCGTAAGTTAATGCACCTTGGAAAGATCCTTCAGAGGTAGAAACGCCTTGTAACGCTGTACCGATTCGAGCGGTGTTCATAAAGGTAAACATGCAGTTTAGGCCTTTATTTTCAGGGCCAATCAACCAACCTTTAGCGCCGTCAAAGTTCATCACGCAAGTGGCTGAACCATGCATACCCATCTTGTGCTCAATAGAGCCACATTTAACTTCATTACGTTCGCCAATGGCGCCCGTTTCAGTCGGCAAGAACTTAGGCACAATAAACAATGAAATGCCTTTTGTTCCAGCAGGTGCACCAGCAATACGTGCCAATACTATGTGTACAATGTTACCCGCTACATCGTGCTCACCCGATGTAATAAAGATTTTGCTACCGGTAATGGCGTAAGAGCCATCGGCATTTGGCTCGGCTTTAGACTTCATTAAGCCAAGGTCAGAACCACAATGAGATTCGGTCAAACACATGGTGCCAGTCCATTCACCGCTGACCAAAGGCTTCATATAGATTTCTTTTTGCTCAGGTGTGCCCCAAGCATGAACCGTATTCATAGCACCGTGAGATAAACCCGGGTATGTGCCCCAAGACCAGTTAGCAGTACTGACCATTTCGGTCATGACCAAACCTAAAGATTCTGGCATGCCTTGGCCGCCAAATTCTTCATCATGAGTTAATGAACACCAACCCATTTCTACGTATTTATCATAAGCATCTTTAAAACCGGTAGGCGTGGTGACTGAACCATCGGCGTGGTGAGTACAACCTTCTATGTCGCCTGAACGGTTAATAGGCACAAGGATATTTTCACAAAACTTAGCCCCTTCATTAATGATGGCATCAACCATATCTGGAGTCGCTAGGTCAGCATAAGCGGGAAGACTGGCGTAATGAGCTGGCATATCCAGCACTTCATCCAAGATAAACTTAAATTCACGTAACGGCGCTTTATATTCTGGCATGACGAACCTCTATTTGGGTTTTCGCTGGATCTTAAATGTAGCGAGCAATTAATAAATCAAACACTTGTTTGAAACATACGTTTAGAATCGAAAACTGTCAACCTCATCCTAAAGACCAATTTTTCATATGGTGAAGATAATGGGAAAAAACGCAGCAATAACCCTCCATAATCCTTTATTTTTGTTCCCGACAAAATAAAGATACAGCCCTTCCTTGGGCATAAAAAATGGCCAACAGTTCAAAACTGTCGGCCATTCAAAACAGATCACTCCCTGCCAGTTAATTCGGCAGGGTTATGAATTAAAATGCAAAGTGTTCAGCATCTAGATCCATCAAGGTATCGGCACCAGCCACCATAGTGGCGGCATGGCTAAGAGTACGAGGCAAAATACGGGTAAAGTAAAAACGCGCAGTGGCAATTTTCGCTTTATAGAAGTCTTCTTCAGACGTACCAGCCGCCAGCTTGTCTTGTGCTTCTTTGGCCATTAGCGCCCATAAGTAAGCAAGCGTTACGTAACCTGAGTACATTAGGTAATCAACCGAGGCTGAACCCACTTCATCGCGGTTCTTCATAGCCGACATGCCCACTTTAGTGGTTAGGTCGCCCCATTCCTTAATTAGCTCAGACAACTTAGCCGTGTACATACCCAACTCTTCGTTATTACCGTGCTCTTTACAAAAAGTATGAATGATCTTAGTGAAGTTTTTAAGTGACTGCCCTTGAGACATCATCACTTTACGACCCAACAAGTCTAAAGCTTGAATACCGGTAGTACCTTCATAAAGCGTAGAAATACGAGTATCACGTACCAATTGCTCCATGCCCCACTCTTGAATAAAGCCGTGACCACCGTAAACCTGCACACCGTGGTTAGTGGCTTCTAGGCCAGTTTCGGTTAAGAAGGCTTTGGCGATAGGCGTTAAGAAACCCAATAGTTCATCGGCTGCTTTACGCTCTTCTTCGCTTTCACTCGCTTTCACAATGTCGTTCTGCTTGGCAGCCCACATTACAAGTGCACGGCCACCTTCGGCAAATGACTTCTGGGTAAGCAACAATTTACGAACATCTGGGTGAACGATAATTGGGTCGGCGGCTTTGTCTGGGAATTTAGCACCGGTTAATGAACGCATGGCCAAGCGATCTTTGGCGTATGTTAAAGCACCTTGATAAGACGCTTCAGCAGCACTTGAACCCTGCAAGGCAGCACCAATTCGTGCAGTGTTCATGAAGGTGAACATACATTGTAGGCCTTTGTTTTCAGGGCCAATTAACCAACCTTTGGCGTTGTCAAAATTCATCACACAAGTAGCAGAAGCCTTGATGCCCATCTTGTGTTCGATAGAGCCACATTCTAGTGAGTTACGCTCACCAATGGAGTCATCTTTAGTGGGCATAAACTTAGGCACAATAAATAACGAAATGCCTTTAGTACCTGAAGGCGCTCCAGGTAAACGCGCCAATACAATGTGCACGATGTTGTCAGACATATCGTGTTCACCGGCAGATATGAAGATTTTAGAACCGGTAATCGCGTAAGAGCCATCGGCGTTAAGCTCTGCTTTTGACTTCATCAAACCCAAATCTGATCCACAGTGAGATTCGGTTAAGCACATAGTGCCTGTCCATTCGCCGCTGACCAATTTAGACATGTAAGTGTCTTTTTGATCGCTCGTGCCCCAAGCTGCAATGGTATTCATGGCGCCGTGAGATAAACCTGGGTACATGCCCCAAGCCACATTTGAAGAACTCACCATGTCAGAAATAACAATATTCAAAGACTCAGGCAAACCCTGACCGCCATGCGCTTCATCATGAGACATGGAAGGCCAACCGCCCTCTACAAACTGGTGGTAAGCTTCTTTAAAACCTTTTGGAGTGGTGACTGAGCCATCTTCATGACGTGTACACCCTTCCGCATCGCCCGGACCATTTAATGGAGAAATAACATTTTCACAGAACTTAGCGCCTTCGTTGATAATGGCATCAACCATCTCTGGTGTGGCTAGATCAGCATAAGCTGGCAGGCTGGCGTAATGACCCGGCATATCCAGTACTTCATCTAAAAGAAACTTATATTCACGTAATGGCGCTTTATATTCTGGCATGGTTTACCTCGATATGAGTCTTAACGTCCGTGGAAATGGGACAGTTGTTTTGATATCAAACACTTGTTTCAAACATACGTTTGAATTTTTTAACTGTCAACTAATTGGAAGGGGAATTGGTTAAAAATAAGACAAAAAAAGCAGGAGAAATGTAAACGCAAAAAATAGGTAAATTGGGCATAAGGTATTGGCATTAAAGGACACTGCTATGCAGTGCCCTTTAATGGTAAAGCTAAGTAACAGGAACTATGAGTACTTATTTGAAGCTAGTACGATCTACAAACGGTTTTACAACGCCGTCTTTAGCCAAACCATTTGCCATGGCGGTACGCTGGTTTTTGCGACCCAGCAGACGCAACTGAGTAATACGTTCCCACAACAAAGCACCGCGGGTGTCTTTTTTCCAAGTTTTCTTAAATAGGTATTTAGTGGCGGCAATGGCATCTGGGCTTTGCTTGCAAATAGTATCGGCTAGCGCCTTTGCATCCACCATAGGGTCTTCACTGGTTTTACTTACTAGGCCATATTCAGCGCCTTCAGTACCGCTGAAGAATCGGCCAGTCATGGTTAGCTCTTGGGCAATGTCTACACGGGTTAAACGAGACAAGGTCACCATACCGCTCATATCAGGGATTAAGCCCCACTTCATTTCTAAAATAGACATTTTAGAGTCAGGCGTGGCAATACGGTAATCACAGCCCAAAATGATCTGCATGCCGCCGCCAAAACAATTGCCATGAATCGCCGCTATTACTGGCACTGGCAGGTCACGCCAAATATGCGCCACACGTTGGAAAATATTGTCTTTGCCCCAAGGAGTCTTAAGGAAAAACTTAGGAATCATGGTAGGGGTTTTACTTACCGCCGCAAAATCGAGCCCAGAGCAAAATGAAGGGCCATTGCCATGCATGATCACCGCACGAATGGTGCGATCTTTACGAATGGTTTTTGCAGTAGCAATTAGCTCTAGAAACATCTGCATGTCTAAACCGTTGTGCTTTTCAGCACGGTTTAGGGTGACATAAGCAATGCTGTCTTTGACGCTAAGTAATACACGCTGTTCGTTATTTGAGGTCATAACTTGTTCTACTTTTTAAGATTGAGCGCATGGTTTCATATTTTAGAGGGAATTACAGGTGGCTATTACTGACAAGGGGAGTGGCTTTTTGTGGTGGTTTTGGGGGTTGGTTGGGTTGTTAGTGTTACTTTTTGAAGATGTGGTTTGGGTAAACTGCTACATGGCTGATCTATGTTTTCCTTTTCTGGGGGAAGTTCGGCAACCGCTCCCCGATAACTGCTCCTGCGTTATCCTAATAAGCCACATCCATGTGGCAATGCGTTGCTCTACCTTCTGCATCCATGAAGTCGCGCCCTTTCATTGTTCCTGTGCATCCTGCACTCACAATGTTAGTGCATCCATGCACGTCATATTAAATTAGGTTTGAGTGATGCGGCATGATAAACGTCGCATTAATTATCGATTCTATTGCGGGGCTTGCTTTGAAAAACAGACATCAAAAGATGCCCTATGTAAATCCTGCCATGCCGATTGGTGAATTACATTTAGTACTTATAATTCCAAGTTTCTAACCCTAAACATTACCTGGGTATGAATTACTTAAAGCCAACCTTAGGCAATGCTTTAAGTAAAAAGGCAGACAACACAGAATTTATTATTTCTAAGGCTAAATAAACATACATCATGACATTAGGATTTTGATCAATCAAAATTCCAACCATACGACCAATAGCCATACTAACCATTAATAGAAAAACACTCATAAGGCCGACTTTAATTGTCTCTTCAGATTTAGCCAGCAACAGTAAAATAAAACCCACCGCAACCGACATGCCCCCATAGGTAGCTCTCATATCAATAACAGCTGAGGCCGAAGTCACCACTCCATTTGCTACCAGCTCTAATAGTTGGACAGGGAACAAAACAAATAACATTCCATAGATTAAAAATATAAATGCCGTTAGTACTACCAATAATTTAGAAGAATTCATTTTGTATTTTTACCTGATATTTTTATTAAACAGTTAACACTCTATATAAACCGCGCGAAGCGTCGGGCAACCGCAGGGTGCAAATTAAATATTATTGTTATGTGCTACACGCTCATTAATTGTGGCCATACTTTATAGACACCAAATATGATGAGAACAAAATAGACCACCGATAAAGCCAGAAAACCCAAAGTGATTTTGTTAACAGCTATGGAGGATAAATCCTTTGCAGAATAATAAACTAATGCAGGTGAAGCTAAAGATGACAAAACGATAAGAATACCAAGCAAAGCTAGAAGCGGGCCCGGGAAGCTCCCTTGATTAGCAAACCCGACAGCTGATATCACTAACAAGGCGACACTGACAAGTAGGATTATTCGATGCATAGGTGATTAAACCACAGAATAGTGTAGGGATCGGCCCCTTCGATCCGTATGTTCGATTTTCATGTGTTTATCTTGCCGCCATAAACTCTGCTATAGAGATGCCATTAATACCAGCAGCTACAACAATAGAACCAAATGCTACCGGCATGAACGTATAGGCGAAGGTATGGATTGCAGTACCAACACCATTACCAAACTTCTCTTTCATAGCCACTAGCTTACCAAATTTCTCTGGAGACTTAATTCTTGCTACAAGCGTGTAAATACCATACAGAATTATTACAACTCCCAAACCTAAAGTTATTACGTCCATTTTGATTCCTTAATTACTCCTTAATTTCATAAGCTAAAAACAAATAACGCCCGCGAACCCAGCACAGCTTGCTGTGCCTTACTTTGTTATCTGTTTTAGCGGATACATTTTTGCTAAAATTCAATTGAATTAGATATTTACCTGATTTCTTCCAATTAACTGAAAATCGCAGATTAAGGCGCATATTTTAACCAATACTTCATCCTCATTTCTTTAAGCGGTGAATGTTAGTTCGTTATACACCCACGGCTTAACGTCGCCATCTAAAAGTTCAGGCTCGACCTCAGCACGCATCGTCTGCGAGTTTATTCAGTCGGGCGACCATATCAGCTGAGGCGCGAAAGCTAAAAAATGCACCTTCGGCATCGGCGCGTTCTTCAAGCACTTCACACGAGGCAAAAATTTCGCCGCGCAACGCCTGTGCCGACCAAGGTAAAAAGATCTCGGATTCAATAAGATCCTTTTGAAAAGCCTGCACAATCGACTTATGCAACTGCGCTATATCGTCTTGGCGGCGCGCGCTAAGAACGATACAGCCTGGATATTTGGCTTGCAGCTCCGCAGTACGCGCAACTTGTGCGGCAGCGTCTGGCAGGTAGTCAATTTTATTAAACACCCGAATGCGCGGCACACTATCGGCACCAATTTCGGCCAATACTTTGTCGGTTACTTCAAGCTGCGCCTCAAACCCTGGGTCGCCTGCGTCGATAACGTGCAGCAACAGCGATGCGCTAAGGGCTTCGTCCAACGTTGACTTGAACGAGGCAACCAGCCCATGGGGTAAATTTTTGATAAAGCCAACCGTGTCACTCACCAATACCTTAGGCACACTGGCTGGCTGCAAGGTGCGTACTTTAGTATCCAGCGTGGCAAACAATTTATTGGCCACTAGAATTTCTTTGCCGGTTAAAGCGCGCATCAGGGTGGATTTACCCGCGTTGGTATAACCGACCAACGCCACCTGTGATACTCCCGATTGCCCTAAACGACGTGCTCGCTGGGTATCGCGACCCGCCTCCATAGCATCAATTTCTTTTTGCAGCTCGCTAATACGATCGCGAACCTTTTGACTATCCGTCTGGGCGCGTGACTGCCCAGTACCGCGTCCGCCGGTACCGCTGCGCTGTCGTCCTAATGGCCCTGCGCGCTTGGCCGCTTCACGCAGGCGCGGCGCCATATAGGTTAGACGCGCAATCTCAACTTGGATTCTAGCGGCGTGCGAGCTGGCGTTTCGATGAAAAATTTCGAGAATAACCACCGTGCGATCCATCACCTCGCAACCGACTTCATTTTCCAGATTAAGTGACTGGGACGGCGAGATTTCATGATCGACCAAAATAAACTCTACTGCATCACTGGCCGCCTGCGGGTTGGCCTGCGACAACCTATCCGAGTCGGCTTTGTCGCTTTCTAAGAATTGTCGTATTTCTTCGCGTTTACCGACGCCCATATACGCCGTCGAGTCGAAAGACGAACGCTTTTGGGTAAATTGACCCACCACCTCTAGCCCTAGGGTCTTTGCCAGATCAGTCAATTCGGCCAACGACGACTCGAATTCAACATCGCTAACATTGTCTAATTGCACAGCGACGATCAGCGCACGTGGAATATGTGGTTTCTCGGGGTTTGACATAGGGTGACTTCTCAGGGAATAAAGGGGTATGGGGGGCGGACTTTTAAAAATAACATCACATAAAGTGCAGTGTACACGGCATCTAGGGCAGCACCTAAGTGTTGGTGCAATCTCTCTTTAGCTGAAGTCTAGAATAAGTGGAGTCCAGCTGATAATCGGAAATTTTTGGTTGATAGCTACATTACTTAACGTCTGCTTGGTAGCGACAAATATACAGCTTGGAACTTGCGCTTAAGGGCAGAGTGAGCTGGCAGTAGCGTTATAACGTCTCACTAAGAGTGAAAATAATAATTGGTTGAATTAAGCGACGAAGGAGCAAAAAAAACTGTTACTTGTCCTTTTGAGTGACCTGTTAACTGAGATTAGAAATTTTCATATTCATTTTCACCACTATCTTTAGGCGTCCACAGAAGAGTGTAATGAGGTTTGAATGCCTGCTTTACACCTCCACCAAATTCATATAATAACCCTAATTTATTTATCCCGTTGTGATAAATGACTATAGCTTTTTCATAATACTTAATCATATTAATTGGAGGCTCTTCGATTTCACACTTAAAATTATTTGAATATTTAACTTTTAAATATTTTAGTTTTTTATGAGCTAAAGGACCTACTTTAGGGCTATCCCCATCAGAACTGGAATTTAACCAATTACAAATAACCTTAACTTGCTCTTCAACATGTATATCAACAGCAATATACCTATACACCCCTAAACTTAATAAAATGAGAGATAACAAAATTACTATTATTTTTGTTCTCAAAAGGTGGAACCTCATTTGGAGTGGCTAACGTCTTTATAACGGGAGGACTGCGCAGCAGGCCGGCCAGAACGAAGTGCGTTTGTTAATTAACTTTTATGGGTATCAGGAACCAAAATACTTGACCGAAATTATTAGCCATACAATCAACAACGGAATTTCAATTACCAACCCTAAATTTAGTGCTTGTGCGAGATAGTAGGTAGGCTTGTATTTGTAGGAAGCTTTATTTTTATAACCATTGTTTAGTAAAAAGCATCCAATAATTAGCGAAGCCAATAATTAAATTACAACTAAATCACCTAACCCATGTTCATTCAAAATATTATTAGGTGTTGTATATGTAAAATACCTAAGCACTCATAAACAAATGCATAAGATTAAATTATTCCATTTATTTAACACATTGTTTACTCATAACGCCTGCCATTATGGGTTATCCCGTAGATGGCTTTGTTATGTTTAATTGATAGGCTTTGATCCATTCCTTCTCAACCCACCAATCGCTATTATATTGTTCCAATTGATAAAGGATTTTAACAGGAGTCATTAGATTTGCCCATTGCACCCCATAATCAGCGATATTTCTAAAAGCCGCCTCCATTAGCTTTGTCGTTTCTTTTTCAGAGATTAGTTCAGCCCCAAACGTTTCAATTGAATGAGCGCTACGAGCTTGCTTTTCCTCTTTACCAAATAGGGCGTTTAATAACCCTTTCTGTTTCTTCCCACCATAATAGATTGGAAAGTAAACATTCTCATGCCTTGGTGTTTGGAAAGAGTTAGTATAAATCCATTCGTCGCTAGAGAAGCCTGACTCATAATATTGCTTTAATTTAAATGGTGATATTTGGATTGGCGAAGCCTTATCTATATCAGATAAGAGTTTCATTGGTATAGCATCATCCCAGTTAAAACCGATATGCCTTAAAGCTACGGTTAAATATTTAACATTAAAGTGAGATGCGTTTTTATCCTTACCTAGAATGAAAGACAATTGATATTCATCATTTAAAAAATGCCAGTTACCTGCGTTAAACTGAAAACCAATATCTAGTAAATATTTTTCACCTAGCCTCAATGATAGTCCCGTAAACTCCGAAGCATTCATAATTAATTTCTACCTACGAACATAACAGCTTATTATACGTCGCTATGACGCCTTTTCACGACGTGTTTGCCGGTCCATATTTTTAAAGCCAGCTATAATGAAGCCTACTACTTAATCGGTCAATCAATGCGGGCTTTTTGCGTCTCACTCCAAATTAATTGGCATCGTAACCATTTGAAAACATTTCATTTATTATCATCAAGACCTTTTATCAGGTATTGACCTGTTTTTCCTTATTCCGGCCTTTACGTCTAACCAACTCTTTCCAGCATCATGCCACTGATATGCACGCCTTGGTAACGCTTTATCAGGGCATTATCATTGAAAGACGTCTGCCACTGGGGCTAGATCTCTTTGTGTCAGGATTATTAATCACCTACTCTGAAAGAAAAAACGCTCTAGGAGTTATTTCGCAAGAAACTGAACACCAATTAATAACAGCCCTCCCCACACGCAGAACTTAGAGGCTGTTAGTAGGTCTATATTAAAAAGCGCACAGGTATTAACCATGAATCGCTTCTCCCTGCTTCTCATCAAAAATAGTCACTACTCGTGGGGTTTTCTATGGTTGTTTTTAGCCACCCTGTTATTGATAAGCAACGCTTTACATGCCCAGCCAAATCTAAATGGCTTTGTGATTAAAAACCCATTGGTGGCCATTGAACAAATCCGCCACGGCGGACCTCCCAAAGACGGCATACCCGCATTGGATAAACCCATTTTTATTAACGGCAAAGATGTCACACAACTTAAGCCTTCTGATCGAGTCCTTGGACTTGTTTATAACGGTGAGATGAAGGCTTACCCCATTCGTATTCTTGATCACCATGAAATTGTAAATGATCTATTTGGCAACCGTCCTGTAGTAATTAGTTTTTGCCCATTGTGTGGTACCGGCATGGGGTTTGATGCCAAGGTAAAAGGTGCAAATTTTAGCGAGAAGGTTTTAGACTTTGGCGTATCTGGCTTACTCTATAACAGCGATGTATTAATGTACGACCGACAAACCAATTCGCTATGGTCGCAAATAGATCAACAAGCCATTAGCGGACCCATGAAAGGCACAACCTTAAACTCTTTACCCATAGAGCACACCACATGGGCGCACTGGTACAAGCGCCACCCTGACAGCAAGGTACTGTCATTTGATACTGGCCATGCCAGAAACTATTTTTATAGTCCCTATGCAGGTTATGAAAATAGCGAAGCCCTTTATTTTCCGGTAAGCCATCAAGACAAACGTTATCACCCAAAAGAAATCACCCTAGGCCTAGAAATTAACGGCGTGTTTAAAGCCTACCCATTTAGTGAATTAGGTAAGGCTAACTCACCCTTGAGGGACACCGTAAATGGTATGCCGCTGCTGATACATTTTGATATGGAAACTTTATCTGGCCGTGTCGAAGATATGAAGGGTAAACCCTATCCTGTGTTATCGGCCTACTGGTTTGCTTGGTTTGCGTTTCATCCTGAGACTGAGGTTTTTAGGGTGAGGTAGGGGGGCTAACTGGAGTTACAGAGATAGTAATAAAGGGCTTTCGCTTTTTACCAAACCAAGCAAGCAAGCCCCGATAACAAGTCGCGACGTTTTGTGGCCTTTATTGCAAAAACCTCATCAATTATATAAATGACCAAAGGCCACAAGGGCGACTGCATGGATGCAGGAGGTAGAGCAACGCAGGAGCAGTTGCCAAGAGTATGGGGGTAGAAGGGGTCTCCCCTTCAAAGGAAAAATACTTGGCTTTGATTGAGTAGTTTGAAATTCAGTCTCAATAATTCAGCAAGTCTTCTTTATTTCTAATTCAGCTCCTAATGCATTAACAATACGTACTGACAAGACAGTTATGATAAAGGATCAGCTGTCTAACTTAGGCTGCTGGTGACCGCTACAACCTGAGCAGTCGTTCCCGATATGGCTCGAACAAAAGCCATCGCTAGCCTGAAAAACGCCGCTCTTTGCCATCCATGGCACCGCGTCATACCGTACATCCTGTACATAAAAAAGGCGATACCAATTGCGGTATCGCCTTTACCATTCTGCACATTGCATAGCTTTATGGATCAGGTTCGTGACTACTCAAGTAACAATATCCAACAAGTTATCACTGGCCTGCACCTTGTCATCAATTTGACTTATTTCCTGCAATTGTGCCTGAACGCGAGTCAATTTCTCATTCAGTTCTATTAACTCAGCAGCTGTATTTTCCGCTACCAATTGACTCTGCTGCTCTTCAAGTTGCGCCTTTTCTTGCGCGTCTAGGCGCTCTTCATCACTCATTTCACTTTCTTTTCGTTGCTCAACATCTTCTTCTCTTTCTTGTGCTTCTTGAGCTACTCCTTCTCTTACTAGTTTTTCTATATCTGCCCTTGCTTCCACAGCCATTTGATTAGCCAGTGCGGCGACTCGACGATCTTGGCTGGATGGGTCAGCCGGTGCCAACGCAGCGTTGCGTACGGTCTGTGATTTATCGAGAGTTGCCTGAGGATCATTAGCGACTTTAGAGATATCTATAGAAACTTCTCCTGCCACCGCATAATTTTTACCATCAGGTCCGCGCTCTGTGCTCAAGCTAATAGCTCCGGCAAACTCACCCCCTACACTTGAATGGGCTTGTTCGTGGGCACGTACTTCTCTATCTCGCTCCGCAAGCTTTTGGATCTGCTGTAATTCAGCTTCAAGTTGGCGCTGCTCGGCCGCATCTTCCTGCCGGCGTGCCTGTATTGCTCGATCCACTTGGGATTCTTCTACCGCTCTTTGCTCTTGCCTCTCTACTTGCTGTACTTCCGAACTTTGCTCGCTAACCTGCCTCCTTTGGCTACGTTGTAAATCATTAGCGCGACGCTCCTCCACTCCCTGAGTAACATTTTCTTGCTTACCTTTAGGTGCTTCCTCTATTTCGGTTACCGGGGTAAAACTGGTGGTACTGGTGCTTTCGGCATCTGCAGGCACTGCAACGCTCACCCTGGCTTCACTACCTTGAATAGGGTTATGGGGAGTTGCTGTTGCACTACCAAATTGAATATTCACCTACACCTCTTTTTGCTCATACTTCAATATCGACCAAACTGCCCAATGTTTTGTTTGCGGTTTCTACCACCTTTGCTGACGCCTCTACCTGGCGCTGACCTTCTTTTTCTTCGGTGACCGATTTAGCCAAGTCTTGTGTGGCTTGTACGGGTCTTTGAGTGCTAGCCGACGCGACTTCTTGAGCTGCCTGAGTAACTTGCTGCTCGCCTTTTTGAATGCCTGCTAGTCCGGCGCTGAATGCACCACCGAGTCCACCCACTTGCATAAGCCACTCCCTACTAAAACCTTTGTCTGACTATTATTTAAACAGATAGATTAAGAAGCCTCAAACCAATTGCCTAAAACTTTAATACGCTTTTTGACTATTAAAATAGCTGAGCATAACTTGGGAAGAAAAAAATGCGACATGCAGAAAATGCAAACATTGTTAGAACTAAAGGATCTAAGCGCGCCCTTTTGTAAAGCTTCGAATACGAACAAAAATCTAACTGTTTTTAAACTTTTTATAATAAGTACTCACATCCTGATACCCCAATAACGAAGAAATTTTGTCCACACTAACCCCTTTTATCTTTAACTTTTTGTTATGTTTTTTACGAGCCATCTCCAACAGCTGAGAAAATGAGGTATTTTCCAATTTCAGTTTTCGATACAAGGTAGCGCGACTCATGTGCAAAACATCACAAACTTTTTCTTGCTGGCAATAAGTGCTTAAATCTAAATTAAAAAGTTCAGTCACTTTTAACGTAACGCTTTCTTTGGTATTTAATTTTTCGAGTATCTCCTGAGCTCGCTCACTCATAATGTGTTTTAAATAACGATTTGAAGTGACTAATGGATAGTTCAAAACGATTTTATTAAGGATAAAACAGCTCTTAAGGGCATCATAATTTATATCATCACCAAAGATAGGTTCATACAGGTCAGCATGAACAGGTTTGGGAAAGGCAAAGTCAACGCGGATTAATTCAAGCTTTTTATTGGTTAAAGATTCCGACCAAGCAATGAAGGCCGTTAAACTGCGCTCCACTGCACAAAAAGGGTAGTCACTTGCTTGGTTAAATTGAAAAGAAATTTCAACATGACTCTTACATTCTTTTATATGCCAACATTCAGATGGGTTTAACAGTGAAATATGTTGTGTGAAAGTGGCAAATGCTTCAGCAAAATTTTCACACTGAGATATCCAATTAGCCAACACCCCTTTTGCATTTATATTTACTTTACCGCCAATCAACATGCCTAT
>JBALXQ010000080.1:0-14552 GCA_036960565.1 Bermanella sp. | reverse complement strand
CTGTTTTTTCACAACAGGCATACACCACATCGTCTTTATCCTTTAGAGATATTTTATAAACTCGATCTAACTTAAAAGAATTTTTAAGTTGATTTTTAATTAGATCAATTTCAGATTTTTCAATTTTAAAATGAGCATATAAGTGCTTAAGGCCCGGCTTTTTAAAGTAAATGGTGGCTGCTTTATCGACTACATGAAAATTTTTTCCTAGAATTTTATGCAGCATTACGCCATACATAGGGTCTAGTGCACTGTATAAACTCCCCCCCCAAATCATGCCTAGATGGTTTTTTGTTTTCCAAGACAAATTAAGTTTAATTTTAATCTCTTGAAAATCGGGAGAAATACTCACCACTCTAGCTCCCGAGCCTCTATAAGCAGGCGAGAGATTAAAAAGCCATTTATATATGTTTGACATAAATACAGTCATTTCTAAGCCCTCTCAGCAGCATGTTTATTATCGTATTAAGAAACTTTATGCCTGATTCATAGATAAAATAATCTTGCCTTTAGCCCTAAAACTACGACTGTGATCATGAGCTTTACTGGCATCCTGCAAAGGAAAAATAGAATCGATTACCGGTATGACCTTTCCACCTTCAATTAAGCTAGCAATTTCTTTCAGGTCTTTTCCATTTGATTGCACCAGTACCATGGATACTTTTTTGGTTGATTTCATAAAGAAAGACTTAATAGAAGTTTTAATCCCCGCGATTAAATTTTGTGGACTAGGAATGGTAGACACATAGGTACCTCCCTTATTTAGCGCTTTCATATAGGGCCCAAAACCGTGACGCCCAATGGTGTCAAACACCACATCATATGATTTTAGTTCGCTCATGAAGTTGTCTTTTTTGTAATCAAAAATCTTCTGCGCACCTAACTCCTTCATTAACGCGACACTGGTAGGGCCACACACGGTATCCACTTCGGCTCCTAAAGCTTTCGCAATTTGAATAGCAAATGTACCGACTCCACCGCTCCCTCCCACGATTAAAACTTTTTGCCCAGAGGTTAGGCTGGCTTTGTTTTTAAGTGCCTGCCAGGCGGTTAACGCACACAATGGCACTGCCGCACCTTGCTCGAAGGTGAGGTTGCTGGGTTTTAAAGCAATAGATTTTTCATTCACCACCACTTGCTGCGCGTAGCAACCCAAACCATCTCGTGGGTTCTTCATCACCATTACTTCTTGGCCGATCTTAAAATTCTTAACGTCACGACCTACTTTAATGATTTTGCCACAGGCATCGCTTCCTAAAATAAGCGGAAGCTTTGGCACTGCAAACTGCATTTGATATTTACCGCCACGAATGAGCCAATCTCGTGGGTTAATGCTGGCCGCTTGAACTTGAACCAAAACCTGCTGGCTGTCCATTTCGGGAGTGGGCATAGTGCTTAGTTTTAAAACATCACTTTTACCGTACTGGGTTTGAACAATGGCCTGCATATTTACCTTCCTAATATTCAGTATAGTGTAATAATTGCAATTAGTTCGTTAACGAACCAATATATTAAAAAAAGGCCTTAGCCTTCAAAGTTCTTAAGTATTTTGTCCATGACTAAAATAGTTTGCTGCTTTTCTTTTTCGCTTACACCCTGAAACGTTTTATTGGTTAAATTTTTAGTAAATTGGGCAAACTTACTTTTTAACCCCATGCTCTTTTTAGTGAGTTGGACCAATTTAATGCGCTGGTCATGCACATCGATGGTTTTTTCCACATAACCAATTTTAATCAGTTTATCCACTAACTCGGTAGTAGATGACTTCTTCTTATCGATGATTTTCGACAGCTCGGTTAGAGACAATTGTTTATAATGTAATAAAGCTACTAATATAGCCCCATGAGAAGGCGCCCCTTCGATATCCAGCCGCTTTAGCTCCGCTTGTATGAATTCATATGCCCGATCTTTCAATTTAGCCAACAAAATTATGAATTGGTCTTCGCCGTACATACTTGCTTCCTATTAAGTTAGCCCGACATTAGTTCGTTAACGAACTAATGTCTAATGATTTTTTAATCTAAGGCTCTGACTATTCCAACAAATAACTGATTTCAATGAGTAAACTGACCATTGCCGATATTTTTAGCCGCCGTATACTGCCCGCATGAATGTTGAACAATTAAAAAGCTACTGCCTTTCCTTGCCCGGTAGTGAAGTGAAAGAAATAAGGCACCCAGGTAACTTATTGAGTTACAGCCTATTGGGCAAAAAATTTGCTTATTTCAAAACCAGCCAACCTGAACAATGGCGTTTTAGCTTTAAAACGGCTCCAGCTGTTTTCATGGAGCTTACCGACCAAGAGGGCTTTAAACCTGCTCGCTTCATGGGTCGATTTTATTGGGTAAGTGCTGTGAGTGTGGAAGACATGAATGAGGATTATCTTAAGTCGCTCATTGAATATTCGTATCAAGCAGCGCTTTATAGCCTGCCTAAATACAAGCAAGCCAACATTAAAAACAATCTGAATTAGAATCCTTCTGAAATTAAGAATAAAAAGGAAAGAAATGAGCCTTTTAAATAAGTTATCAAATGATTTATGGACGGTATTCTCTCCATCCAAATTTTTATTATTTCATGTGGGCACTCGCATGACAGTTATGCGCTTATCAAACGGTGATGTGCTGCTTTATTCCCCTGTCCTTATTTACCCTGCCTTAAAAAAGGAAATTGATAATGTTGGCAAGGTGACCCATGTGGTTTGCCCCAATAACTTTCATCACCTTTATGCCCACCAAGCAATGGCATTGTATCCACAAGCTAACCTGCATGGTCCTAAGGCACTGCATAAAAAACGAAAAGATTTATCTTTTAGCCATATATTAAGCGACACGCCGCACCCAGACTGGAAGCAAGATATAGAATTATTAACTATTGAAGGCAGCTTAATGCACGAGACTGTTTTTTATCACAAATCATCAAAAGTGCTTTTAACCTGCGACATTGTCGAAAACTTCAAAACTTCCGAACATCTACTAACGCGTATTTGGCTAAAACTGGGCGGGTGTCATGGCAAGATTAGCTGGCCAATCATTTTAAGGCTGGTTTACATTAACCGCAAAAAAGCCCGTGTTAGCCTGCAAAAAATGTTTGAGTTTCCATTTGAAAAAGTAGTGATTGCTCATGGGGAGGTTCTAGAAAAGGATGCTCGCTCATTATTACGAGCAGGCTTAAATTGGCTTAAGGTATAGGGATTTTAGATGATGGCTTCGCAAACTATATCAAGCTTGCGAAGCAGCCTCACAATATAATGTGAGGCAAATAACGACTGGTGTCCTGGGTAACTAACTGAGCATCTTCACGAATAGAAATGCCTGCCGACTCATCATCTACCAACCAGCTGCCCACTAGGGTGTAGTTATCGCCAAATTTAGGTAAGGCATGCATTGCTTGGTAAATGTAGCCCTCTTCGCCATAGGGGCCGCGCGAGGCCACCTCTTCTTGCTGATTTCGAATAATACTAATGTTGGCCCCTTCCCTAGAAAAAATAGGCTTTTTAACCAAGGTATCAAAATTTGCGGCTTGGGAGAGTTCATCCTCAAAAAAAGAGGCGAGTAAGTTAGGGTGATTAGGAAACATTTTCCATAACATGGGCATCAACGCCTTATTGGATAAAATGCTTTTCCAAGGGGGCTCGATATAACGCACGTTATTTTTTCCTAGTAGCCCAGAGAACTCTTCTTCAAACATGAATTCCCAAGGGTACAGCTTAAACAACCAGGTGATGATTTGATCTTTTGAATCGGTAAAATTACCAGCGGCATCGCGGCCAATATCTTCGGTATAGACAAAATGTGCATCTAAACCTGCTGCTTTTGCGCAATCTTCTAAATACTGAACCGTACCGCGATCTTCATCTGTGTCTTTTGAACAGGCAAAATGCAAATGACGATCTGGTGTTAAATACTCTAAATCTTTAAAGCGATTGACCAGCTTGTCTTGCAAAGAATTAAACTGATCTGATTGACGATGCAGTGCCCGAGAGTCGACATTATCTTGTAGCCACATCCATTGCCAAAAACCGGTTTCATAAAGACTGGTAGGGGTATCGGCATTGTTTTCATACAACTTGGCAGGGCCTTTACCCGAATAGGCAAAGTCCATTCGGGAATACAAACTAGGGTCACCGTTTAACCACGAAGTTCGCACAAAATCCCACTGCTTTTGTGGAATACAAAAGCGCTTCATGAGTTGATCGTCTTTGACAACACGATCCACCACCTCTAAACACATTTGATGCAGTTCTTCGGTGGGTTCTTCTATGTCTTTTTCAATTTGTTCAAGGGTAAATTGATAATACGCACTTTCATCCCAATATTTTTCACCATCTAGAGTATGGAATTTAAAACCATACTCTAGAGCCTGCTGCTGCCAATTGGCGCGCTCTTTAATGGGCATGCGTAACATCGTATTAGCCTCCCCAACTGCTCTTACTGCCGCCGCCCCAACTGGACTTGGCCGATGCCACCGATCCAAAACCACCGCGCGAAACAGTACGAGATACCGTAGGCTTACGTTTAGAAACCATGGACTTATTCACCTTGTAGCTGGTGCGTCCGGCACGACCAAGAATACTGCCATCAGCGGTCATGACTTTATTATGGTAATTGGAATAAGGACGATTATAGGTATAGACGGGGTTGTAAGCCTGACGGCCTATGTTGCCTATCATGCTACTGACCAAGTAACCGGTCATGAAGGGGGTAAAAAAACCGCTGCTGGTGCGATGGCACTGATCATAACCAAATTCAGCCTCACAAGAGCGGGCATTATTGTATTTTGGACCAGTACGCTCGGCTTCCAGCACGGCTTTTTGATAAGCCGCTTCACATTGTTCAATCGTGAGATCAGTGGACGTTTGGCAGTCTTCTACTGACTCAACCACCCGTACCTGTTCACTCTGACTACAACCGGTTAACGCAACCGCCACACCCAATGCTAGGGTGTTAAACATAAAGCCCTTACGAGGCACTTTACGCATGAAATCTAGATTTATACTTTTGCTACGCTTCATTGTTTGGCTCCTTAATAGCTCATACAAGCTGCGTTTAGGAGACCCACGGCAATGTTAGTAGCCGCTAGCATGATGCCTGCGCTTACTTCATTTTTCTCTATACGTTCAACAATTTTTGGCATAAATCCAAAGCGAACCAGAGCAAAAGCGAAGGTTTGAGCAACCAGTGCAATGCCGCCCCAAGTTGCAAAGTCGATAATGGAAACGGCGTTACTGGCTGCCCCTGCCACTGCAATTGAAAAGCCCACTACCGCACCACCAAAACCTATGGCGGCTGCATTATTTTGCTCTTCTTTAATTAATTTCCATTCATCGTGCGGAGTAACAAAGGTATATACCACTTTAAATAAAACCAAAAATCCAATTGAAATGGCGAAATAAATAGCGAAGTTAATCACACTGGTTAGTAGATCGGTGGTTTCCATAGCTCTTCCTATTGAGTATCGGGATTTTTATTTGAGGGTATCTTATAGGCAAATGTAGCAGTTAACCATGAATGGTTAGCTGAGCAGGTGTAATTGTGATGCCAGTACTGATTACCAAGCAACGCCCCAGATTACCCGACTCTTCTAGTTTTTCTTCGGCACTTAAAAATAAAGATTCGGTATTGCCCTGATTAATTTCACGCTCGAATAACATAGTAAACTGATCCGTTTGAGAGTGCTCATCTGGCGCATCGTAGGTTTTTTCGTTCATGTGTACTGGATTGTGATATTCGCTGGCTGAGGTCCATACTCGCTGGTACTCATGCCCTTCTAGCTCATAACTGGCATTGCCCATTTCTTCATTTAATAATTTATCCCACACTGATTGTGCACTGATGTCTTGGGTATCGTAAAAATGAAATAGCTTAACATCTACAACATTCTCTTCAGATTGACCGCCTTCACTGATTACTTGCAAAAATGCATCGTCGTCTGTGTAAAAACGGTACACCCAAGTCCCATCTAAATTAACGATGCCTGCTGCTTGAATGATATGAGTTTTGGCGCTGCCTTGGGTAATGAGTTCAGGCTCAAGCAATTTTAATAACAAACCATCAATTTCAAAACTGCCGCCCAGTCTAAGCCCCATTATAGTGGGTGAATTATCTACTACTTCTGGGGCGTCTTTTTTACCAAATAATTTTTTAAACATAACTCCAGTCCTTACTTACTTACTTTTGGTGAAACATTCACTACCTAATAAACGCTTCTGTGAGATGTAATAAAGCACATCTTCTTTGTTGACCAAGCTATTTAAATTTGGATTCAGATCTATGTGATTTTTGCCATCTTGTTTTACGCCAATAAGAGTCGCTTGATGCCCCTTCTTAAAGTCATTAAACAATACTTCAAACTCACAGGCCTTATCACTGGGATACACAATACTGTATTGCGTCATGCCGTAAGTGGCATCCAGTAATTGCTTATGCAATAAGCTTGAGCCAGGGTCCACCGTCGATTTAGCTAACATTTCCACGCCCACACCCGGAATCACTTCTATATTAGGGCAATGCTCCAATAATAAGTCTCCCACATGCTCATCTTGGAAATACGCGGTTTTATGGCTATTAGGACTCACCTTTTCACAAAACAAGGCAGTGGTTAGGGTGATGTCATCCATGGGGGTATCAATAATAATAGTTTTTGCCCGAGCTAAATTGGCACGGCTCATGGTTTCTTTATGGGAAAAAGAATCCACCGAGACAAAATCAATCATCTTGGGTAACGGGTTTTCCATGGCCTCATCGACACACAAGACAATATTCATTTTATGAATATTGGTCTTGGCACGCAGCAATTCAATTAACCTTAAAGTACGCGAGCCGTTCCAGCCTATGATGACGCAGTGATCTTCATTATTAAGCATGTTCAAGCCTTTCCGGTATTTCAGCAAATTTTCAGATAGATAAAGACCAATCTTGGTAATGATTAAGGCAAATAAACTTAAGCCAAGTGGAATTACCCAAAAGCTCACCACATATTTACCCATTGTCGTGGTGGGAGATAAATCACCGTAACCGACAGTTGATGCAGTCACCATGATCCAATACAAAAAATTGTCTGCATGAATCAGATTTTCTTCGCCAGCCAATAACAACAAACAATAACTAGAAGCCAGATAGAAAAAAAGTACACCTAAGGAGGTGTACGTATTGGTGCGCAACACAAACGCCGCCATAAGGCGGCGCATTCTTGCCATTACCACGAATTAACCTTTTTTCGCGGCAAGTATTTGGGCCAGCTTATTGCTGCCACTTACATCGCCACCAGGTTGAATACCCGCAGCTTTTAGTTTGGCTTCAAGGCCGGTTCCCGATTCATCGCTTGCCATTTCTTCGGCAGCTTCTAATTCGGCGGCGCGCATTTTTTGCTTCTCTTTAATACGATCCAAACTATCTAAAGCGGTCTTCACTTTGCTGTTGGCACCCATGTGACGAGAAGACACAGCAACCTGAGCTTTCTGTACACTTTCAGTGGCCTTTATTTGGTCAATTTGCTGCTCCATGCGGCGCACATTTGACTTGGCTTTAGCAATGTTAGACTTCAACATTTTTTCAGAACCTTCGAAGCTTTGTAAGAAACTTTTTTCGGTCTCTAGTGTGGCTTCAAGTTCGGCAACACGCTCCGCACATTCGATGGCTAGGGCTTCATCACCCTTTTCACTGGCGGCAATGGCATGACTAGTATAAGTCTCAACGTCGGCGGCAATTGATTTAACTTTACCTTCGGCCATTTTACGCTTGGCCATGATTTTAGTTAGATTGCTATCACACGCTTTAAGCTCTGTTTTGGCTTCACGCATTTCTTGATCCAATATACGAATTGACTGGGTATCCACTACCGCTTCAATGCCTTCGTTAGTGGCGCCACGTAGTGCTGACCATAATTTTTTTAAGCTCATGCTATAGACTCCTGTTTTAGGTACTCGCCATATAAATCTAAGAAATCGTTAATGTTGCTAAACAAGGTTTCGATTTCCTGAATAATGACGCTGTCTTTGCTATCTGACGACAAAGCGCCAAATGCGATGTAATAGTCCTGACCATCAATCTTTTTAATACTAATAGCCGTTAAAGAAAGTAGTTGGTGTGTGCGCAAAATCAGATCATTTAAGGCAGCTTTATCGGCTACGCTGTCGGCGGCAAAAAGAGCCGATTCAATGATAATTTGCTGATCACCCACATAGGCGAACGCATCAATGCCTTCGTCATTAGAAAGGCTTAAACAATCCCCTTCCGTTTCAACAACCCAATCTTGCTGGTTCTCTACCAGCAGCTTCAGAGAATCAATACTCCGAGTCATAAGAAATGTCCTTTGTTGCTTCATCGTGATCATTGTGTAACATAGGCAACAAATGTAACACTTTAAAAAACAGAGTCAATGCTTTTGATAAAAAGATTTTATTGCTCATAACTCTCTATATGTGTAGCATTAGCCACATTAATATCATTTAGGTCATAAAATGGAACAAACGCAGAGCTTAAATAACAAGATTGCTTTTGCCCCTTATAAGACGGCCATCACACGTTACATTCGTTCAGCCATGGTATTAACGGGTAAAAAATACGATGACCTAGTGATTGAGCTTGAAGGCCGCGGCATTCACCTCACCACAGATAACCTGCGCAGCAAGGTTAGCAAGGGCATGTTCTCTGCTGATTTGTTAGTGGCCATCATTGATGTTCTGGATGTTCAAGAAAACGCAATGACCGACATACTTAAGCAAGTTAAAAATGATTAACTATTAGGCATTAAAATGACCTACATTGAAGTCCTAAAAATTTCAGCAGCCATCATCACTTCACTTGGTGGAGGCGCTCTGATCATAGCTGCTTTTTCCAGTTGGCTCGCGGGTATCTGGGCCAAGCGAATGCTACAAAATGAGCGCGCCTTGCACTCAACTAAACTTGCAAAAATCCAATCCGAACTTGACTCTATAAAGCATAAAGATATTACCCGTCATAATGACAAACTATCCGTTTATCGTGATGCAATTGATATTGTGTCAGAGATGTTAAGAGAGTTGGAATCCTTAGCTCTGAAAACACAAAATTCTATAGATGAAGATACTAAGCACGCCTTCTCACTCAACCGAAACAAAGCCTATGGCTATATATTTCTAGTATCTAGCCAAAGTGTCCTGAATAAATACAATGATTTAATTGATTTTATGATTACCGTTATTTATCACGGTAATACCTGTGAGTGGTCCGATATTCGAGAGAAGTCAGACGATATGTTAAACGCTATGCGCAAAGATTTAGGTATCATAGACGTAAATTTATCTTATCAAGGCACCCTGTAATTATGATTAGACGCCTTATACCTCAAGAAGCTCTGTGGATAGTCGCCATTATGTGGCTGATTTTCATAGTAGATGCTGTGCTTGTGAATACCAGTTTTGATCACTTTGGTATTCAGCCTAGAACGCTCAGTGGTTTAACCGGCATTGCCTTATCGCCATTTTTACATGGCAATCTTATCCATATTATTTCTAACACTTTGCCGCTCATTGTTATTTCTTGGTTGTTAAAACTATCAATTGGTTCATCGCGATTAATACTGGTCATGGTATTAAGTGTTATTGGCTCAGGTTTAGGTACTTGGGTTTTCTCAACTGCTGGGGTAGTAGTGGGGGCTTCAGGATTGGTATATGGGTTAATTGGTTTCCTATTTGCTAACGCCTATTTTAATCCCTCTTTTAAAAGCTGGTTAGTGGCCATCATCTCTTTTGCGTTATATGGCGGCGCTTTGGTTTCCTTGTTTGTGGTATTGCCTTACGTTTCGTGGGCAGGTCATGCTTGGGGTTTTATCAGTGGTATTTTAATAGCGGCAAGCATGTCTTCATTCTTGAAAGAAGATCGCGCCTAAAAGAATAGAATAGTGAACAGTAAAATAGCTAAAAGACTATTTCATTATTAAGCGAACATCCTCTTTCAGCATGTTGATAATCTCTTTAGGGCTGACCGGCCGACTGTAATAATAACCCTGAATATAGTCACACGCCATCGCCCTTAAAGCCTTAATAGTTTCCAGATCCTCCACTCCTTCAGCCACCACTTCGTAGCCTAGAATATGTGCCAGGCTAATGATTGAAAACACCATTGCATAATCAATTTTAGAATTGCTGAGCCCATCAATAAAGCTCTTATCTATCTTCACCAGCTTAATTGGCAAACGTTTTAAATAATTTAACGAAGAGTAGCCAGTACCAAAATCATCTATGGCGACACTAATACCATCGTTCTTCATCTCCTGTAAAACCTCTATAGCAGCATTAATATCACCCATAATCGCCGTTTCAGTAATTTCTATCTCGAGACTATGGCTTTTGATATTGCTTTTTTTCATAGCATTTTTAATCATGTCCAGCATGCCGTCGTATTCTAAATCCCGCGTTGATAAGTTAACCGCCACCTTAATATCTTTAAAACCCGCTTTATTCCATTGTGCTATTTGCAAACAAGCTGTATTGATAACCCACTCACTAATGGGAATAATTAATCCGTATTCTTCGGCAATGGGAATAAATTCCATGGGCGGAATATTTTGCCCTTCTTTCTTCCAACGTATAAGCGCTTCTACCCCGATAATACTACCGTCCTTTAGCGAAACCTTAGGTTGATACATTAAATAGAATTCTTTATTTTCAAGCGCATATTTTAAGTCGTTTTTTATTTTTAAACGATGACTGGAAAGCCGCTCTAATCCTTCTGAAAAAAACTGATAATTATTACGCCCGCGACTTTTAGCGTGATACATAGCTATATCTGCATTGCGCGTTAATACGTTATGAGTATCTCCATCATTAGGAGTAAGGGCGATACCAATACTGGTGGTGATGGAAACTTCCTGAGATTCAATATAAAACGGCTCCTCAAATATATTAATAATTCTCTCGGCTGCCTGACTGGCCAGTTTGATTTTATTAACGCCGTTTAACATCATTACAAATTCATCGCCATCGTGACGGCACAACATGTCATCACTACGCAAGGTACCCACCAGCCGCTTACTTACCTGTTTTAAAAGTTCATCGCCCGCTTCACGACCCAAACTATCATTCACAATTTTAAAGCCATCTAACCCTAAAAAAAGAATCGCTATTTTTTGTTTGATATCTTTATATTTTTTTAAGGATTGCTCTAAGTGTTCTTTAAATTGCACACCGTTTGGCAAGCCGGTAAGACGATCATGGTAAGCATTGTGGCGAGACTCTCTTTCTGAGCGTTTTAATTCGGTAACATCGCGAATATTCCACACCCGACCAACCGTTTTATTATCGACAACCCTGGGTAAAGTAAAACATTCCAGAATCTTTTGGTCGTTCATTTTTAAAGTAAATTGAGAATAAGCACCCGTGTTTTGCAGAAGATATATTAGCTCTTCTTTTACTTCTGCATAATTACCAACGTAGTATTTTATTTTCTTCAGGAAACTTTTATTAATTAAATCAAATAGCTGCTGCTTGGTTATTGAGAACATTTGCAAGATGGCATCGTTGCACACTTCCACCTGAGCTTTCTCATCTATCACCACCACGCCTTCGCTACTGGCATCCAATGTCGCCTGCAATAACTCAATTGATTCTTTAAGTTTGTCAGCACTAGCGTGAGCTTGTTTTACTTGTGATTGTAAATCTTGGGTAGTTTGTTTTAGGTTGTTTTCAAGCAGCAGTTTATCCGCCTGCCCTTTTTCATAGTCGCAAGATATATCATCCAGTAATTTTCGATATGGCTCCTTAATTTCAACAGCATCCAAGCCATTGTCCTCAAGTTGCTTTTTAAGCCGCTGGTGCCAGCTATCCATGAAACCCCACTGATGCCAATAACTCACTCATCAACTGAGAATATTCCCTGTATTTAAGTCGAACATAAATATTTTACTTGAGCCATGCCTGTCCGGTTGTGGATGCAAAGGCAGACAACAACCCCCATTTCACTTCGAAAAAGTGAGTATTCCCATGGTTTCAGCCTAGACCATAGGCCCGTAAAATCTATCCTATTGAAGAGATACACAGGCCTTAGCTCAACAATTAACATACCTGAAATAAAAGACTGAACTCCATATTAAAAAGCATCACTACTGACAGGATATGTCAGTAGTGCCTGCTATGCTGCCCTTAGTTCGAAACGATTCACTCATCATTACTTTTTATGCGGAGCTACTCATGACCACACTTTATTTCTCACCACTTTCACAACACAGCCGCCGTGTGGTGTCGTTATTGGAAGAAGCCGGTATTCCTTATGAGGCCAAATTAGTCGACATGATGAAGGGAGAGCATGTATCGGCTGAGTTTTTAGCCATTAACCCTAACCACCAGGTGCCTACATTGGTAGATGGCGATCTTAAGCTGCATGAGTCCAACACTATCTTGCGCTATTTGTGTGCCAAACATGCTCTAGTTGATTGGTATCCAGAAGACCTAGCTGCAAGAGCCGAAGTAGAACAATGGCTCGACTGGACACAATGCCGCATGTCTCCTGCCGTGGTGAATATCGTATTTAATCGAGTATTTATGGGGGATAAAGGCGATAAGACCGCCATTGAACGCGGTATTAGCACTATGAAGGAGTTAAACCAAATTTTTGACCAAGCCCTAGAAGGGAAGGAATTCATTACCGGAGACAAGCCCACCATTGCCGATCTAGCGCTGGCTTCCAATATTTTTCACTTAGGGCTAGCCAAGGAAATTCCCACCCAAAGCAACATTCAAGCGTGGTATGAGCGTATCTGTAAGATGGAGGGCTTTAAAAAATCTTTGCCTAATATGTAATGCGTTAATCCTTGAAAGCCTGACAATCCTCAGGCTTTCAAGTCGCTTAACTTATCCACATCCCAATGAATGCCTGCGTCACTAAGCAATAACCGCTTTACCTGGCTGCCTTCTTTTTTCACTAAACTGCGAGCGCCTTCATCTCCGCTAAGCTCAAGCAGACTTTTTTTCAAACGCTGGGGAAAAATCACTGGATGACCCGCTTTAATAGCACCAGTTGAACCTTGAGAACAAGCTTGAATAATTTGCCTAGCCTGCTCTGGCTGCGTTAATTGGTAAGCTATTTCCTGCTGAACAGCCAAATAACTTTGCGCTGTTATAAATGGCATATCTCCCAATGCCAACCACCACATGTCCGCCGTTGAAGAGGCTCGAACTCCGTTCATCAGACTGGCACTAAGCCCATCTAAATAATTCTCACACAGGCAAATTTTAAAACCTTGCTGTAAAAATAACGCTATTAGCTCTCTATCCTCAGGCCTAACCACACAAATAACTTCATCCACATAAGGTTGAAGGTTAAGCGCAGACTGTAGGCCCATGGCAACACAGTGGTTGGCGGAAGGAGTTTGAATTGGATGCAATAATTTATCGCCACCAAAGCGGCTCCCCTGACCTGCTGCCAAAACAATGCCGGCAATCACGCCAAGGCTTCCTGCACTTTCTGATTAAGATTTAGCTGAGATTTAATATCAATACCGTTACGCAGCGCTGTTACCTCGGCCAATATAGCCAAAGCAATTTCGGGCGGTGTCTTACTGCCTATGGGCAACCCTACTGGGCCTTGTAAACGATTCACTTCTTTTAAGCTAAAGCCAAAATGCTCCATGAGTCTTTCGCGGCGATTTTGATTATTCACTTTAGAACCCAAAGAGCCCACATAAAACGCCGAACTTTTAAGCGCCGATAGCAACGCCATATCATCCACTTTTGGATCATGAGCCACAGTAACAATGACGCTACGATGATCAATAGCAAGGCTATCTAAAACGTCATCGGGAAAGCCCGGCAATAGCTCAATATTTTTCATGGGCCAGTTTCTACGGTATTCAGGTCGAGGATCACTCACCAATACCTGGTAACCCAAGGCTAGCGCCATTTCAGCAAGGTAACGCCCAGTCTCACCGGCCCCTACTATGATCATTTGCCATAAAGGGCCAAACACATTGCTCCACACTTGGTCATCCAAGTTCGGGTTATGCTCAGCCTGCAACGATTTGTGAGAAATTTCGCCGTCGTTTAACGAAACACTGCGATAAAGACTGTGCCTTTGTTCAATAGCTTCAATGAGCTTTTGTACTTCCGCGATATCATTAAAGGGCTCAACGACTAGCTCCAAGGCACCACCGCAGGGTAAACCAAAACGATGGCGCTGCTCTTGGGTTTCGCCGTAAATCATAATATGGGGAGTAGAAGCCGGATTTAATTTTAACTGTTCAATTAGATCCTCTTCTACACATCCGCCAGACACAGAGCCAAAGAACCGCCCCTCACTGCTCACCGCCAATAAAGCGCCTACAGGTCGGGGGGACGTCCCCCAGGTTTTAGCTACCGAAACAAGGGTCATTTGCTGACCCTGTTGTAAACACTCAAGACAGCCTAATAACACCTCTAATTGCGAGTTTTGCATATTACAGCCCTCGCACTGTCTGAATTTTAAATTCCACGGAGCCGTTCCGCCAAAAATCATTAGCAACACAGACCAGTGTTATTTTCTGGCCCTGTTGTAAACACTCAAGACAGCCTAATAACACCTCTAATTGCGAGTTTTGCA
>JBALXQ010000079.1:0-15110 GCA_036960565.1 Bermanella sp. | reverse complement strand
GTTGTGGTTTCACTATGTGGAATAGTTTTGGCGCGATTTATCAAGAAGCAGTTGTTTGGCTGAAATGAACCGGTGAGAGCAAAAGAAAAAAGGGGGGGAAGTACCTTACTTCAACTTAATCTATGTTACTTAAAAATAGCGCCAGAAAATCCCTGACACTATTTCAGCTTATATAATTTACCCATCTAATTTTAGGCATTGCGCCTAAAACAGGCATATTTAAAAGCATATTTAAAAGCATTTTTAAAAGTGTAGCTTAGCGCACACGCTTTAAGGCATTACGGCTAAAATCGGAGTCCTTCAAACCGTTTTTAAAAGTATAGTTATCCCATTTTAATTCTGTACTCTTACCATTTTGATGATTCACCATATTAGAGTTCAGAGCGCGCCAGAATTTACCCTGATATTGCTGGAATTTTGAATACGACAAAGTTTTTAGCAAAGAGCTTTTTCTATCGTAGAAATCTACCTTTTGAATAAGGTAATTCTGTTTATCTACCCAAACCACACGTTTGGTATAACCGGAGTTTTCATCGGTGGGGAATTGCTCTATTTTAAACGTATCAAGCTCACCCAGCATCTCATCACCTAAATAGTTATAGGTATACTTGTCTATTTCGAACGAACCTAAATCTTCGAATGAAAACTCTGACCCCATGAATGGCCCTGATTTATTACGAGATGAAATACGTTTCACACGCTTTAGTGCTGGCATATACAACCATTGATCATCTGCGCCCACGGCATGAGAATAACTTAAAAATGCAGTACCTTTTACGTCTTTAGGTTTATTAAAAATAGTAAGGCTCTTATCTCCATCGGTTTCTTGCTCCAGTGTCTTCATCTTAATTTCACGCACACTCTCCTGCCCATGTTCATTGCGCAAGAACATCAACATGTCGGCTTTACTGTCTCCCCAACCCAGGTCGCGATTTTTCACTTCCTGAGAAATATCCATGCCCTTTTTCTGCTGTTCGGTCAGGGCGACAGATGTGAAACTAACTGCGGCCAATAATCCACCCAGCATAATAGAACTCAAAATAGATTTTAAACTCTGTGTTTGTAACATTTATTTTCTCCAGCCTTCTAATTCTCGATTCATTTAAAAGCATTCATTAGAAGGTTTGTTAAATTTGGTTTAGTTTGATTGTGCCGCAGCGGGTACATTTTGGGTTTCTAACAAGCCACTATCCGAGTCACCTTCAATTCCAATCTTGCTATCATTTTGTTTACTATCAATGACCATCAATAATGGCGGCAGGAATAAAAAGTCGATAAGAAGCGCAATCAATATGGTGATGGCGGTTAACAAACCCATATCACCGTTTAACTTAAAAGTAGACTGAGCCAACACAGTGAAGCCCGCCACCAATACTAGTGTGGTAATCCATAAGGCGCTGCCCACATTTCCAAAGGCATAATGCACCGCGGCTTTGGCATCGCTATTATTGTTACGGCGTGCATGTAAATACTTACTTAAAAAGTGCACGGTATCGTCTACTACAATACCCAGCGTCATGCCGATCACCATGGACATGCTCATGCCAATCTGACCGTTAATAATGGCCCACACACCAAAGGCAACGGCGGCAGGTAACAGGTTAGGTAATAAACTGATTAAACCGTAACGCCAGCTCTTAAGGGCAATGCCTAATATTACCGAGATAAGTAATAGCGCTACCACTGTGCCTATTAGCATGCTCTTAATGCTCTTCTGACCAATATGAGCAAACATGAAACTTGGGCTGGCAATATCCAGTTGGTATTGGCCACCGTTTTGGTTGAACCAGGATTCCAGTCTTTCGCCCAGTTCAATCTGTTCGTTACTGCTTAAGTTTCTAAACGTCGCGATGAGCTTGGTCGAAGATTTTTCCACATTAAGCTGGGTATTAAGATCCAGACCATAAGGCAAAGACATTTCATACAACAACAGATATTGGGCGGCCATTTCTCGACCCTCTGGCAGCTTGTGCCAAGCAGGGTCATCGCCGTGCATATTCTTGTTTAAACGCTTTAGAGTGTCGGTAAGAGTATTAACATGATCGGTTTCAGGCTGGTCACGTAGCCAGTCACTGAAGTTCGATACAATTTTTAAATACTCAGGGCTGTTAATGCCATTTTCACTGCCCGATTTAATCGACAGTTCCATTATGGTCATACCCGAAAGGTTTTCCTGCATGAAATCGGTGGCCGTTCTAAAGGGCACTGTTTCATCAAAGTACTTTACAAAGTCATCGTTAATTTCGTTTTTAGGAATAAACAAGGTTAAAACAATCACCACTACGCTCACCAGTGGCAGTAATATTTTACGTTTATTAATAACAAAGTCGGCCAATACAGACATTTTGTCCTGCTTGCCTTCAGTTTTTTCTTTTACACGAATGGGTAAGACAGTCAGTAAAGCTGGGAAAATAGTCACAGAAAAAACAAACGCTAACATGCCGCCCATAGCCACGATATTGCCCAGGTCTCGATAAGGAGGAATCTCGGAGAAATTCATGCTTAAGAAACCAATGGCCGTGGTAATACTGGTTAGGAAGATAGGAGTTAGGTTTACTTGTAAACTTTTTTTAATGGCCGCTTTTTTATCTAGGCCATGGCGCATCTCATAAAACATGGAGGCCAGTATATGAATACAATCGGCCACCGCGATGGTAAGAATAATGGTCGGCGCTGATGACGAAGGACCCGTTAGGAAAAATCCCATCCAACCAGCAAGCCCCATAGCACCGGCGATGCTCATGAAGATAACTAACACGGTACTAAAAGTACCGGAAATAGTTCTTAGCAAAACCCCTATGATCACAATCACGGTTAAAAACATCAAGGGCACCAGAGTAGAGCCATCTTCCATGGCCGATTCGGTGAAGGCATTGTTAAGCATGACCATGCCAGACAAGTGAATCTGTGTGCCTGGATTCTCTTTTAAAAACTCGTCTCGAATTTTACGCACATAAGACGCGACTTCAGGTACTTCACCGGCGGGATCAATTCCCGGTAACTTCACCGCCACATCCACTACTGAAACATGCCCGGTTAGGGATACAATTTTATTGGCCAGTTGCGGCTCGTTGATGGCGATGTTTCTTATTCGGGATAAATCTGCGTTAGATAAAGAGCTGGCATTCATCACCAGATCTTCAACGATCATGTCGTCTTCTTCGGCGTAGGTGTATTGAAAGTTAGTGAGGGAATCTACTCGGGTAGAGTAAGGTACTTGCCAACTTTGTTTGGTAAGTTTTTTTAATGCCCCCAAATGCTCCTGAGAGAAAACGTTGCCATCTTTGGGCACCACAATAAACGTGACGTTATCACTTTTATTATAAATTTTTTGCATGGACTCATACGCAATGAGCTGCGGATTAACCCCATCAAAAAATATTTTGTAGTCGCTTTTAAATACCAGTTTTTGCGCCCCGGATGCGGCCAAAAAGGTAAAAATTAAAAAAGCCAGAATCACCCAAATTGGATGCTTGGCAGTAAAATCAAAAAGTCTATCTCTCATGATTCCTCCAAAGACAAGTTGTCAGTGATGTTAAAAGTTACTAGTAGGTTGTTGCTGGTTAACGGTTTTTGCTTTTTAAAGCTAAATTTATTTACCACTTTCCCTCCGCTTAAAAATTACTTACATGTAAGTAAGTAGATTCGTTCAAAAAAATAGCTCAAATTTGGCTATTGTGATTAAGTGCTTTTAGCGGCCCTGCCGCCTACACTCGAGCAATTGTTGCTTCTACTTACTCAATACTACTTAAAACAAATAGATTAGCGGTACGGACTTACATGCAAGTAAGTAACTTGCTTTAAAAAAACAGCCTATTTAAGGCTATTTACCCAATCCATGATTAGACCACCGAATTTCTGCTTGGCCTCACCGACGCTAATAAGGTGCTGTCCACAGCCATTTATCCCCATCATTAATACATGGCAACGGTTGGCTTCACGTACAGCATCAACATCAGCCTTAAATTCTTTGTTATCTATGGCGTCTTGTACCACCCCAGTTAAAGTGGCCTCTATTTGGCTATAACTGTCACGTGTCATTTTTGCAATGGACTCAGGAATATCAGGGTCTGCTGCAAGATTCACACAGGCTGCGGGTTTACCATCATCTCCCCCATGGGAATGAAGCCACATCATCTCTTCAACCGCCTGAAAAAAACCATCTACATTGCCAAAAAAGGTTTTTCTGAGCCTTTCAAATTTCACCGTGTAACGCGATGTATATTGGCGGGTGACTTCAATGGCCAGGGTTTCTTTGTTTTTGAAGTGATAATGCAGGTTAGCCCGGGTGGTATCGAGCTCCTTTGCGATGCTGGCAAAGTTAAGCTTATCGTATCCCCCAAGCATTAGTTGCTGCTCAGCTTTCTCTAAAATTTGATCTCTCATGTCACACACCTTACTTACATGTATGTCAGTATTCAAGCCATTTTGCAGGCCATTTGAAAATACCATCTACATCAATGACTTACCAACACAGTGGATAAGCCCAATACTACGCATCTGCCGCAAAATAACTTACAGTGCAGGGCAAATTCCAATCACAACGCGCTCAGTCGTTATGGCTAATGGCGCGCATTATATTTGAGGTAGCCATGTCTTTAAACAAGATGAGCGGTTTAGAAGTACTGCAAGCCATGATAAATGGCGATATTCCCGCCGCTTCCATTTCACATACCATGGGCATGAAAGCTACGTCGGTTGAAAAGGGTAAGGTTATTTTTGAAGTGATGGCCGATGAGCGTCACTTAAACCCACTGGGCGGTGTTCACGGCGGCTTTGCTGCTACCACACTGGATTCTGTCACCGGCTGCGCGGTGCATTCTATGCTAGAGGCTGGTGTAGGTTACGGCACGATTGATTTAAACGTGAAGATGGTTCGCCCTATTCCCAAAAACGTTAAGCTTATCTCAGAAGGGAAAGTGCTTAATATTTCGAAATCCTTGGGTATTTCTGAAGGGAGTATCAAAGATGAGAACGGTAAGATTTACGCCCATGCCACTGCTAGCTGCATGATCATCAGGCCTTAAAAAAGCCAACTCAATCCCTTTAGTCCATTCACTAAAGGGGTTGCTGTTTCAGCTATGGAAAGAACGGTTTATTGGTCCAAGAGATGATGTATTCCAGATCATCGGCATCTAAAATATTAATAGCATCAATAATACTGAAGTTTAATACGTCTATTCCCAGCCACACCATCACCAGAAATTTCAGCATGATTTTTTCATTAATGCCTAAGCCCATGCCCACCAGTTCGCGCTTAATGATCTCAATGTCACATTCGCGTTTATCAAGATTCCAATACTGGGTTAATTTGGGGTAGTGAGAAAGAAGTGCAGTAAATTGCGTCTCATCCGTTGAGCGCCTTTTCTGTCTTAGTGCAAATGCCATTTTGGTATCCATTACCTGTTAAGAAGGTTTTAAATTCTTATTATTTACGAAACGTCCTTTATTAAACCGATTCTAGTGACCCCATTTAACATTTGATATTAACCAAGTCTCAATTTATAAAGGCTAATTGGGGTACTCATTTACCAACCTAATATTTAAAGTTTCTGACGCGACTCCAACTAAAGGCCCTTAAGATGGTTAAATTTCAGCCATTATTGTTGACTCCTTCGTCCAAACAAACTAAATTGTGCGCAATCTAGTTTACCGATTAACCTCGAGTATCTAGTCCACTCTCACTTTTAAGGTTTCCCATGAAAATTGCTGCCCTAATTATTGCGTCTCTGCTTGTATTATTTGCTGTATCCCTAGTGGTACAAAACATGAAAAACCCTACTCACCTCGGTCATAAGGATGGCAAGCTAGCCGATATGCCTTCAAAACCGAATGCAGTTTCAAGCCAAACAGAACAAGCCGACAAAAAAGTTGCCGCCCTTCCTTTTAAAGGCACTGCTCAAGAAACTCTTATGGCTGTAGAAAAAGTACTGGCGGAAATGGCCAACAATGAAGTACAGGTAAATGAAAGTAATTACATCTACACCATTTTCACTACCCCCACTATGCACTATCACGATGACGTAGAAGTTTTGTTAGATGAAAGCACTCAACTGGTTCACTTCCGCTCACAGTCTCGTGCTGGCTACTCTGATATGGGCCTAAACCACAAGCGTTACCAGAAATTCAGCAAGATGTACTCTTTGTAATTTCTTAAAAAATATCAGTACAATTTAAAGCGGCATCACCATAGAAAATGAAGAGAATTAGAAGATGAACTTTGGCAAAATTTTTCTTATGGCGATGCTCGCCACTATACTGGGCCTCACTTATTATTTTGATGTGAGCCAGTATTTAAGCCTTGAATACTTCAAAGCTCAACAAGCTCTTGTAAATGATTATGTGGCAAGTCATCACCTAAACAGTGCCTTATTATTCTTAGGGATCTATGTGGCCGTCACGGCACTGTCAATTCCCGGAGCCGCCATCATGACCCTTATCGCAGGGGCAGTGTTTGGGTTAGCAGAAGGTTTATTGTTAGTGTCTTTTGCATCCACTATAGGCGCCACCCTTGCTATGCTGGTCTCTCGTATTCTGTTAAGAGATGCCATTCAAAGTCGCTTTAACCAGCAATTAAAAACCATCAATGCTGGCATTGAAAAAGAAGGCGCATTTTACCTTTTCACCCTGCGCCTTGTGCCTGTTGTCCCCTTTTTTGTCATTAACCTAGTAATGGGCTTAACCAAAATGCCAGCACGCACTTTCTTTTGGGTAAGCCAATTAGGCATGCTTGCTGGCACAGCCGTATTTGTTAATGCCGGTACGCAAATAGCCAATATAGAATCTCTGAGTGGCATATTATCCCCGGCCATTATTGCGTCATTTGTGTTGTTGGGCGTATTCCCGATTATTTCCAAGCGAATTATAGCAACCTTAAAAAGTCGCCAAGTTTATAAAGACTTCCCTAAACCTAAACACTTCGATGAAGACCTTGTCGTCGTGGGCGCCGGCTCTGGTGGTCTAGTGACCTCTTATATTGCCGCGGTAGTAAATGCCAAGGTAACGTTAATTGAAAAACACCAGATGGGTGGCGACTGTTTAAACACAGGTTGTGTTCCCTCTAAAGCGATCATTCGTTCAGGCAAGTTCATGAATGACGTTAATCGTGCCAGCGACCTAGGCTTTCATTCTGCTCAGGCTAAGTTTAGTTTTTCAGACATTATGAATCGTGTGCAGCGCATTATTAAAACCATTGAGCCTCATGACTCAATTGAGCGCTACAGCGAGTTAGGGGTAAATGTTGTGGAAGGAGAAGCAAAAATAACCTCTCCTTATACGGTAGATGTAAATGGCATTACCATCACCACGCGTAATATCGTCATTGCCACTGGCGCTCGCCCTTTTGTGCCCCCGATTAAAGGCATTGAAAATGTTAAGTACCTAACAAGCGACAATATTTGGCAGTTAAAAGAGCAACCCAAGCGTTTGATCGTATTAGGTGGCGGCCCTATCGGCTGCGAGTTAACACAAAGTTTTGCACGCTTAGGTAGCCAGGTTACACAAATTGAAATGCTGCCAAGATTAATGATACGCGAAGACGAAGACGTTTCATTGGCGGTACAAAAACGCTTTAAAAGTGAAGGCATAGACGTACGCCTCAATCACAAGGCGTTAGAGTTTAAAAAAGAAAATGATCAACACATTCTTGTTTGTGAACACAACGGCCAACAAGTCTCTATTGAATTTGACCAGGTAATGGTAGCGGTAGGTAGAGCGGCGAATACAAGTGGATTTGGTTTAGAAGAATTAGGCATAGAGAAAAATAAAAACGGAACCATTACCGTAAACGAATATTTACAAACCAAGTACTCCAATATTTATGGAGTGGGTGATGTAGTCGGGCCTTACCAATTCACCCATACATCTGCCCACCAAGCTTGGTACGCGGCAGTGAATGCTTTGTTTGGCAAGTTTAAGAAGTTCAAGGTGGACTATTCAGGTATCCCTTGGGCGACCTTTACCGAGCCAGAAGTAGCCCGTGTAGGCATTAATGAGCAAGAAGCCAAAGAACAAAACATTCCTTATGAAGTGACTACGTTTGACGTTGCCGAACTAGACCGCGCCATTGCCGATGAGGAAGCCCATGGTTTTATTAAGGTACTGACCAAGCCAGGTAAAGATAAAATTTTAGGCGTCACTATAGTGGGTGAACAAGCTGGAGATTTAATTGCCGAATACGTATTGGCCATGAAGCACAACATTGGTTTAAACAAAATCTTAGGCACCATACATATTTATCCCACTCTTAGTGAAATGAATAAATACGTAGCCGGCGAATGGAAGCGTGCCAGAAAACCTGAAGCACTTATTAATTGGGTGGGGAAATTCTTTAAATGGCAACGTAACGAGGTTCAGGCAGAACGTCACTATGGTTCGTTAGCTAAAATGCCAAAGACAACATCACCTAAAAAATCGGATGATCAAAAAGTCGCTAGCTAAAACTATTTCAAGATCAAAAATAAAAAAGCAAGTAAGACATATTTATTAATATGCCTTGCTTGCTTTTTTATTGGTCAACTAAAAATTTATTGCGATTTAATATTAAAACCTAAACGCGGAAAGTGCAGGTTAATATCACCCAGTTCCTCTGTATTGTGTGCCAGTATCACTTCCTCACCACTGGCACTTAACAACTTCCCTTCAACTGCAATCTTGCCATAGTCCGTGGGGGTAACACTCACTGTTTGGCCTAGGTCAAAGTCTTTAACACGCACGCCTTCTACTGGTTGTGGACTGGTAGATTTAGCCAGGTCAAAAGCCATTTGTTCGCTCATGTCACTGTGCTGGCCGTGACCAAATGCAGTCATACGATCATACCAGCTAGACACCACCGGATGGCGCAACACCAATTCACTGATCACATCATTCGTTACTATCATCCACAAGGCATGATAAATAGAAAAGTCGGCAATGGTCGGCGTATCCCCTAAAACAAAATCTTGGCTTAAACTCTTGGATAAACTTACAAGATACGATTCTAAATACGCCTCAGCATCGGTTACATGAATGCGCTCCAGCGTTCCCCCTTCCCGTAATTTTTCGCGATCCATCATGAAGGCTTTAAGGTTTTCTTGCCCCATGCTGGCCACCAGTTGAGCCACAGCTTTGGGCTGGAACGACAGGCTCACCGCAATACGGAATAATTGATTGTCGGCCCATTCACTGATGCGCTCACAAGCAAAGGCATTACCCTCAGGATAAAGGCTTGGCATGGCACTTAATGAATCGAGCTGTCGGGCAATAATATTGGAATCACAAAATATATCTGCGCCCATTTGCATGATGGGAGTACGGCGATAGCCTCCTGATAAAGGCGTCAATAGTGGCCGCGGCAAAATAACCGGTATTGTCACCGACTTCCACGACAAATTCAGATAACCCAGCATGGCCCGCACTTTTTCTGAAAAAGGCGACCTGGGGTAGTGATGTAAAATAATATCCATGTTTTATCCTTATTATTTTTAAAAAGAACTACGATTTAATAAATAAAAAAACGTATGATTTTTTATTTAGCCCATATTCCAGCGTCATTATTTTTATATCCCAGGCTTTTGTAGGCACCGTCCACCAACGCCTGGCCACGTTCATTTAGCAAAATGCCACTGGCCATTTTATTCATGGTGTAAGCAAATGCCATATTGCAATCGGGATCGGCAAAACCGGTACTGCCACCAGCGCCCACATGGCCAAAGGCACGATCACCAATAATAAAACTCTCAGTATTGCCTGGTTTATTTTTTCGGTTATCCATGGATTTCATAAAACCCAAAGAAAATCGCGTGGGCAGTAATAACACCGCATCTTGTAATGTCGCCACAGACACCTCACCCATTTTTGCAACTGTATTTTCACTAAAATACCGGTTTCCCTTGGCCAACCCTTTATTGGCTAGCGGCATAAACATTCGGGATAAAGAGCGGGCGTTGGAAATACCACCGGCGCCACCAATTTGGGCGGCATGACTTATTTCTGAATTGGCAGAGTGACCACCATTATTCATTAACGCCAAATGAGATACAGAGGAAGGATTCGACATAACCGCTTTAGAAAAATCAGAAAATGGCGGCTTCATGTTGGGCTCACCCATCATCATGTGAGCTACTCGAGATTCTTCATCCTCTGGTAAGCCAATCCAGAAATCCATCTTAAGCGGAACAGAAAATTCTTCTTGAAAAAATTCCCCCAAGGACTTGCCTGATACGCGGCGTACGAGTTCCCCCACGGTCCAACCATAACTAATCATATGGTAGCCATTGCGTGTTCCTGGCGTCCAGAAAGGTGCCTCTTTTTCCAAACGCTCCACCATGTAATCCCAGTCGTTAAAACCATTGGCTTTAATCGGATCTTTAAAGGCCGGTAACCCCGCACTATGGTTTAACATCATGGCCACAGTAATGTCTTCTTTACCGGCTTGGGCAAACTGGGGCCAGTACTGGCTGACTGGGGCATTTAAATCTAGCAAGCCACGCTCGATTAACAAATGAGCGCACATGGCCGTAGCGGCTTTGGTACAAGAAAAAACGACGCACAAAGAATCTTCGTCCCAAGGAGTTTGGGATCGAGTATTCGCAAGCCCGCCCCATAGGTCCACCACTTTTTCATCACCGATACGAATGCAAACACTGGCGCCCACTTCACCACGCTCAGTAAAGTTTTGCATAAACTCATAGGCCACATCTTCAAATTCAGGTTTGCAGTAGCCTGAAATGGTCGCTTCGCCAAAGGTCTCGTTTACTTCGCTCATTTTTTATCTCAAATATATTTTTATTTTTAATATGACAATTAATTACGAACCATATTCTTCAGCATCCCACAATCAGCATCAAAACAAAATATCATTTGTTAAGTTTTCCCGTTCACTGCCTGTGGTTATATCATTTAAGCCACAAAATAAAATTGCAGACAAAAAAATCCCCATGGGTTGAATAAACCGATGGGGGAGTGAGACAAATGAAAAGAGTATAGAGCCCTATTTAAAGGGGCACTTTTAATATTGTTACATTTAACCTTCTAACTGGAAGGTTAAACCGGCGTTTTCTTGCAAACGCTCAATAAGTAAATCGCCTAGTGCTGAAGCTGGTGTCCAAATACCACCACTGGCTGCATCTAAGTTTTTCAAAAGGCATATGGCACTTTCGCTAATCATTTTACAGGTTGATCCGTAACCTGGATCTTTATCGCCTTTAACACTGGCCATTAAACGATCACCATTGTCATTAGAGCCTGCAAATAAAACATCATAGTAACCAGTTTCACGCTCTTCTTTTGAAGGGCCTTCACCTGGCTGCATAGGATCGTTGGCCATCGATTTATCCTCAGCCACCGCCTTCGCCATGGCTTCACCCTTGTCACCTGCACCGGTTAACATCATTTCATCGTAAACGAAGTTATCGCCATATTGATGAGACAATAAAAAATTACTGCGGTGAATGTTTTTAGTATTAATCGTGGCCATTACAAATGGGGCCGACCAGCTATTTAGATCTTCATCAAATATTGGCGCCATACCTGATGGTTGCTTTGGACCATTAAACGATTCAGACAAAGAAAACGGATTGGTTAATACTTTAATTAACTCAGGGTTCTTAGCAGCCGCTTTCATGGTTAAGCGGAAGCTTTCCAAGGTACCACCAGAGAAAGTCCCCTTCATGGCACGTACACGACCCTTGATACGTGAAAGTGGCGCACCTAGTTTATCCATGGCTGCATTTTGTAAAAAGTGCACACCTAAATCAAACGGTACCGAATCGAAGCCACATGAGAAAACAATTCTTGCGCCGCTCTTTTTAGCGGTCTCACCGTGGGCGGCAATCATTTCATGCATCCAAGCAGGCTCGCCACATAGGTCTACATAATCTGTTCCAGTTTCACTGCACACACGCACTAGGTCTGACCCATATTTTTGATACGGGCCCACCGTAGTTAATACCACTTGTGTGCTTTCAACCATGGCTTGAACCGATTCTGGGTTATTGGCATCGGCCACTACAAATGGAACATCTTTAGGAATGCCCATTTCGTCACGCACTTGAACTAACTTTTCTTCACTGCGCCCAGCCATGGCCCATTTTACATCGCCATTAATACCGTACTGCTTATTTAAATATTCACACACCAAACGGCCGGTATAACCTGTTGCGCCGTATACCACTACACCAAATTCACGAGACGACATATCAAAACCTTTTACTAGTACGTTTAGCAAAAAAACAAAAGGCGAATCTAGGATTCGCCTTTAACACTAAGAGAAAGCAACAATTTCTTCGTTAAGAACACTTTCCAATAGCGGACTGGTTTCTGCACGAGCAAACGCATCATCAATCGCTTTAAAGCGCTTTTGCACTACCTTGCGATAATTTGGGTGGGTGAAGATATACAATTCTTTATTAGAAATAGCTTCTACTACACGCTCACCTACTATTTCAGGTGCAAGACCGTTATCAATTACTTTTTGCATATGAGCTGCGATAGCTGAAGACGTAGCGGCATGATCGCCATTTTCTTTTTCACCCTTAATTTCAGCAGGCTTATTACGGCTTGATAGATTAATACGCGTCTTAACAAAGGCAGGACACAATACCGACACCTGAATGTTGTGTGGTTTTAATTCTGCATACCAACTTTCAGACATACCTACCACGGCAACTTTAGTGGCTGTGTAAGTGCCGGCCATAGGAACCCCCATCATTCCCGCCATGGAAGCGACGTTAATCAACCAACCACCTTCACCGTGTTCCTTCATTAAGGGCACCATGGTTTGTGTGCCGTAAACCACACCCATTAGGTTTACATCTAACACCCAACGCCAGTCTTTGTCGTCTGTTTGCTCGATGGCACCAGGCTTACTACCCACACCAGCATTGTTCACTAACATGTGCACTTTACCAAAACGCTCAATGGCTTTATCGGCCACGTTTTGCCATTGGGCCAGATCGGTTACATCCATCTGAACGGTTAATACTTCAATGCCTTCACTTTGTAGCTTCTCTCGAGCAATCTCAAGTTGGTTGGCATCAATATCGCCTAACACCACATTCATGCCTTGTTTGCCCATAGCACGGGCAACGCTAAAACCAATGCCTTCCGCACCACCACTAATTACTGCTGTTTTACCTGCAAACTGGCTCATTTCCACTACCTTTAAATTCTTTAATGTATATTTTTAAATTAACTGTAACCAACAAGGCTTTTGTAATAATTAGCCTCATGTTTGGAACTAAATGCTATCCATCAATTCAATGACAGGCGCTGCGGCCATACAGCCCGCCATTTCTTTACCAAAATTACGATAATGATCGGTTTTACTGTGAGCCTTTAATGCGGCTTCGTCTGCGTATTGTTCTAGTACGATGTAGATTTGGGAATCTTCACGGGACTGATGTAAGGCATATAACAAACAGCCTTCTTCATTGGCCTTTACCGCGGCTGTAAGTTGCTTAAAAATTCCTTCAAACTCTTGATTCTTGCCCGCTTGAACTTGTAATTTTGCTGTTACGCCAATTGTCATTTGTCTCTCCTGAAAACGTCTATTGAGCGATAAAAGTTAAATCATCAGCCAACTTAATAGATCACTTAAAAAGTGCTTAAGAATCATCATCCCATAAGCTACATCAAAGCAGAAATTCAAAGTTAGAATACCCCATTATTAGTATTGGTGATAATGACCGCAGAGGTCATATTAAGAGGTTTTAATCAATTTAAGATATATAGAGAACGAGTAGATATTTTTTGAATTAGCTAACTCAAATGAGTACTAGACGGAGTATTGATAACAAGAATAATAATGAAGATTTAGAAACGAAGAATAAAGATGGTTGGTCATAACGAATTTAAAAACCGAGAAAATTGGCGAATAAATATTTTTGCTAATACCAATACTATTTTTACGCATTACCAATGCCTATATAAATCATGCTTTTGGTACAAGTGTAGTATTTAAAAAGCGTACGATTTTTACAGAGTCTACTTAATTTCATTAAAACTTTTATCCTGCCAAAACCAGTTATTTCTGCTACTAGCTACCACACATTTAAAACAATCGTATTACAACAATTTTAAATTATTACGATTTTTAAAATTTTATTAAGACCAACCAGGTCAGAAGCAAAGAAGTGGCACTCAACGCGCCACCATTCATACTTAAGCGTTATTCCTATTACAAAACTTGCACGATAGCATTGCCCCCGGGTTAATCTTAACCCGACTAATAATAATCCTTATGTAAAAAATAAGTCCTGATGGGGGATAACATGGGTACACCTAGAAAGATAAAACAGGCACTGTTGTTGTGTTTGATATTGCTGCCGTTGCCATTAATGGCAAGCGATGGCATTTACTGGATGAACAGCTGGGATCAAAGCTGCTATGAAAATAATACCAATACCTGTCGTGAAGACTGGTACAGCATTCCTCAAGGCTCTCATCTTATAAAGTGGGAAGTCTTTAATACGATTGAATCTGAAAATTCCGAAGAGCTTTTTTCTGCACGTGAATCTTTAACTGATTATGGTTTTTTATATCCTGAAGCTGCTAGCTATGATGAAGGGTCTGAAATTTATGACGGCTCTGTCGGAGAACGTGTTGAACAATACACCAGCGAGTACGGTCTACCGATTGGTTTTGTAAAAGATAAAAGCCAACTAAATGGTCGCAATTACATGGGACTTACCTGCGCAGCTTGTCATACAGGTAAAGTATCTTACGGTGACAACACCTACTATGTAGAAGGTGGCCAAGCTAACGCCGATTTGTTTAAGTTTTTAGGAAAACTACGCGATGCATTGCAAGCCAACAAAGATGACCCAGCAAAACTTTCCCGTTTCAAAACTCGCTTTAGACGCTACGCTCTTTCTAATATTGATTTAACAGCATGGCCTGTAGGCATATTTTCTGCAGAAAGGTACCTAGACGAATCTCTTGAATATGTAGCGGACTATGCTGCAACCACCCATTCAAGTATCGAAAATGGTCCAACTCGCTTGGATGCCATCGGTGCCATATTGAACAAATTGCACTACGGTCACACCAATCAAGACATAACAGAAGCACCACTACTAACAGCTCCTGTTACCTATCCTTATGTTTGGGATGCCTCCAGCCTTGAGTGGATT
>JBALXQ010000078.1:0-15257 GCA_036960565.1 Bermanella sp. | reverse complement strand
ATGAAGGTGGTTATACAGTGGAATTTTAATTTCTGGATAATATAGAATCTTGACCAAAAGCCAACCGGTAATGCACAAGAAAGCCCTTATATAGCCATTTTATTGCATAAGTTAGCTTATAAACGACACGGACAGATAATAGCAATTAGTTGCATTTAGATTAATCAAAAACAGTCAAGCTATATTGATTGAATTTCGCTCACTTTTAAATAATGAAGCATTGAACCCCAATACAGCCGCTAGGTGGAATTTAGAAGAGATACTTTACACCCCTAGGTGATAGGGGCGCCTCCTGAACCACCCTTTTCACAAGGTCGTGATTTTTTAATATAGGAAAATCAAAACCAACCTATATTTCTTTAGACAACCTCACAATATATTCTCTTTATTGGTAGCCTCAAATTAGAAAGAATCATCTTTGGTTTTTTCATTTCCCAAGAAACTCAAAGCGTTCTTGCTATAACGCTTATAAAAAATCAACCAACCCAGACGCACTAAGAATTGTTTAAAGGGATTGGTATGACGTGCCAAAATAAAGTTAGCAATCTTAAAAGTAATAATAACTTTCTTGGTCTTTAAAAAATTTTTAATTCTTTTAAGCATTAGCATCAATTTTCTCCCAGTCATCAATATTTTTCATAGGCGTGATACGGCATGGAATACCTTTCAGATGGGGAATACCCTGTTCACGGTCTAAATAGTCGCAGCTATCCGGTGTTAAAATACCATCAGCATGATCCCACATACCTAAATCGTCGTTCTCCGGCTTCCACCAACCGTGGGGGATTCGAATCACGCCCTTAGGGATGTCTTCACGAATCATCACCTGCATTTTTATCTTCCCGTTAGGAGATTCAATACAGGCCCATTCGCCATTCACTAAATTATAAATAAGCGCATCCGCCTCGTTTACAAACGTTTTAGGCTCCTGATTTGATTTTCGCAGGGCTTTTACATGACGCTGGCCAGATTGAAAATACTGCGGCTCACGAATGCCCACAAAAAACTTCAAAGGAAATTCTTCACAAGGTTCCGGAGCGTTCCGATGATAAGGCAGAGAATTAAAGCCCCAGTTTTCCAACACCGAGGATACAAGTTCCACCTTACCACTTGGCGTAGCAAAACCTGTTTCACGATATTTATAGAATGTAAAGTCAGCTAACTTAGCTTTGTGTTTTTTATGGAACTCTTTAAGCGTTAGTTTTGAGGGTGACAATCGATAGTCATATAACTCTTCTATATCCTGCCAAGGGAAGTGTTCTTCCATGCCCATTCGGTCCGCCAGTTCCTTCCAGAAATAATAGATATTTTTACATTCCGCGGGTGGTTCATACAGCTTTTCTGATGTTTGCATAAACGACAACCACTCAAACCCATCATGTATATGATTCCTTTCCATCCAGGTGTCTCCAGGCAGTACATAATCTGCAAGACTCGCGGTGGGCGTCATAAATAATTCGTGACAGACAATTAAGTCCTGATTCATCATCGCATCGTAAACCAGCTTTTGATTGGCATAACCCTGCAGGGCATTATTGGCGATGGCAAAAAAAGCTTTTACCTTATAAGGATCTCCATGGGCCATGGCGCGGAAGGTAGGTGATGGTACCGCCATGCCCAAACCCTTAACTTGGTTGGGGTATTCTATCCCCCATACCCGCTTAGTGTGTTCCTTAAATACTTCGGCGCCCTTGTATGTAAAGACCGGGTGCTCGTCGTAACCCAGTTGTTTTTTCTTTTGAGATAAGGGTAAGGCTTCGTGTAACTCTAATTCAGAGTCCATAATAATATCTGGGTTAATGCCCATCATCATTTCACCACCGGGTGCATCCAAGTTTCCAGTGATGGCCCGCAATATTGAAAACAAACGAATGGCCGAGGTACTGCTTACTTGCTGATCGTTAATAGGGCTCCAAGGAATAATGGCACTGCTGGCATTGGCATACATTCGAGCGGCGGCTTTAATCTCATCCACCGCGACACCGGTAATCAGGGAAACTGTTTCAAGAGGATAATTATCAAAGACATGCTTTGATAATTCATCAAAGCCGGTCGTCCACTCTTTCACGAATTCTTTATCGTAAAGTTCTTCAGAAATAATGACATTTACCCAACCCAACATCATCGCCGCATCAGTACCTAACTTAACGGATAAATGAATATCAGCACGTTCGGCGCTTTGACTGGCTCTTGGATCCAATACAATTAGTTTAGCGCCGCGATCCTCTGCCAAGCGAATACGAATGTACTCCATCACCCAAGACTGGTTATGAGGGTTATGGCCAAATAAAACAATACAGTCAGTATGCTCATAGTCGGGATACGGCATCCAGCCATGGGTTAAACGGTTTACAGCAGCTGTGTTACCTAGGCAAAGGGCCACGGGAGAAAGGTAATTGGGTGTGCCTAACAAATTCATAAAACGCCGGGTCATACCCGATTCGGTAGAGCAATTCCAAGGGCCACTGGTCACCACTAGAGATTCAGGGCCATGAACATCCACCACCTTTTTAAGCTTTTGCGCTATCTCATCCATGGCTTGTGGCCAGCTAATGGTCTCCCACTTGCTCTCCCCACGTTTACCCACCCTTTTCATAGGTGCCGTAATGCGGTTGGGATGATCAAAAATTTCGTGGGAAAGCTTGCCTTTGGCACAAATAGCACCGGGCGCTAAGGGATGATCAGGGTCGCCATTAAGAGTGAAGCGGGACTCCCCATCTTTTCGGGTGGCGACAAGCTGGCAAGCTATGTCACAAGTGGCACAGTTAACGTGTTTGGTTTCCATTTTGTCTTCTCTTGTTATTGTGTTGACCAAACAAGATTAACAAATGACCAAACCTGTATTTACCATTTGACGCCACTAAGTTACCATTAGGCGCCAAACATTCCCCTCATGAGGTTGCTAAATATGCAGGAGACCCCCTTTGTAAACAGCAGCTTCCTAAGCCAATTTGGCGAGCTAGTACTGTCCCGCGGTGGTGATGCCAATGCGTTAGCACAAGCAGTGGGTTTGCCCAGCGAAGCAATTAACGGGGCTCACATGCCCATTCCCTTTAGCCAATTCATCGCCCTGTTAGAGTTGGCGGCCGAAGAATTAAACTTCCCTGACATATCCTTCTCCTTAGCGCAGCGTCAAGACATCACCATTTTAGGGCCGCTGGGAATAATGCTCGACGACTGCCAAACCGTAGCCGATGCGCTAGTTGTCATTCAGCAATACATGAACATAATCGTTTCCGGCATCAAGTTGCAGATTAGTGAAAACAAAGGGCTGTTGGAATTATGTTTACACTGCAATTTACCCGCCCTTTATGATAAACCTCAGTTCCAATATTATTTACTGGCCAGCATTTTAAAAGTCATTAGGGAGATTATTGGGCAGAAATACCGTATCAGAGGGTGTTTTTTCACTCGCACTGAACGTGATATTGAAAAAATTAAACGCTTTACTCACTTATTGGGCTGCCCAGTGGGGTTTGGAAGTGATCAAATAAAAATAACCATCGACAGCGCTGTTTTACAAGAATCCACTTTAGATATTCGCAATTACATCACTTCCCGTATGCGATCATTTATGGATTCCCAAGAGGAGTTTTTAAAGCAGGTGTCGGCGGTGATTTCTATTTTTTTACCCAGCGGTAAAACCGATATTAATTCTATAGCGAAATCTATGGGATATTCTGCACGCACGTTACAACGGCGCTTAAATGATTCTTCTAGCTCCTTTAAATATTTATTAGATTCTGTACGACTCACCCATGCCAATCAATATTTAAAAAACACACAATACAGCCTTACCGATATCGCTATATTATTAGGCTATAGCAATCTAAGTGCATTTACCCGGGCCTATCATAGATGGCATGGGATCAACCCTCGTAAGGCACGCCATATAAAAACAGCGCCCCAAAAGAGTGAGACTAAATAGAAAAACCTATAAATCACAATAAACCGTGATCGATTCTATTAGCAACATTCAAACCATAATTTTGACCAATGAAAGCTTTTTACATTGACTCATTTCAGTCGTATTTCAAAAGCCTCACTGTCTAAACAAAGCTCATCCAATACCTGCACCAATAACTCCCATGTGTTTTCATCGCTCTATGATAGGACACCTTTAATAGCATATTTAATTCACCGGCTTTTGGTAAGTAAGCCACTGCGTTTTCTGCGCTATTTTATCGTAGAAGCCCCTGCCTCGATAATTATCATCTGCCGTAATCCAACGAATGAAAGGCCAGCCTCTACTTTTACCAAAATCGTTTAACGCAGAAAAAAGAGAGTCTACAACTCCCTGCCCTCTATATTCTGGGTAGATATAAAGATCATCTAAAAAGCCAATAACGGCACCACGTATGGGCGATGGTGTCTCTCTAAAATGCATTAAGCCCAAAATTTTGCCTTCATCATTTTTGGCAATGAGAGCATGGAACTTATTAGTCTCATCAAAAATCCAAGACCATACTGTGTCTAGGATCTTGTTGTTCATTGGCATGTTATAAAATTCAGCATAGCCAATATAAAGATGCTCCCATTCTTCCCTGTCGTCTTTAGATAACGTCAATACTTTTAGATTCATACTGCTCTCCTCCAGCGTCACTCGTCATACCCAATGCTTTTCTTCATTGGGCCTCATTATCCTAAATAACAATAATGGCCACTGCCGTGCCATTAAGTGCCGCGGTGCCTGTCAGTTCATCTATTCGATTTGCGTCCGTTAAATCGTTCATGCTAACCCCCGGCTGGGATGACGCCACCGACAACTTGGTATTCTTATAATGATGGCCCCAGCCTTGTGGCATGGTCACTACGCCTTTAAGAATGTCATTATCAATAATGGCCTCAATTTCAACTTGGCCCACTCGTGAGCGAACAGTAACAAATTGCCCATCAACAATATTTAGCTCTTTAGCATCTTCAGGATTAATTTGTAACGTGCACTGATTTTTTCCCTTAACTAAGCGCCTTGAATTTTTGGTCCAGGTATTGTGGCTGCGTGCAACTCGCCGACTAATGAGTTTAAATGGAAATTCTTTATCTTGAATAGGCTGATCTAAAGATGCTTGTAGCCTAGGTAAATCGTCCAGATAAAGCTGTGGGGCAAGGTCAATTTTGCTATCGCTGGTTTTTATCCGCTTTAATAGATTAGGCATGAGCGGGCCTAGGTTTATTCCGTGGGGATTGTCTTGCAACTTTTTCAAACTCAATCCCTGCTTTCCATATGGGCCATGTTGCAATCCAAAATTCAAGATGACTTCAGGAGGATAGTTTTGATCAGCAGCATCATTCATTCTCGCGGACAGCTCGTTAAGAATTTCCCAGTCAGCACGTTGATTGGCTTCTTTAGGAAAAACAGGCGGTGAATATTTTGCGGCATTGCTCACCGCACAATAGTTAAAGAAAATATCGTATTGTGAAGTTTCCAGGCCCGTAGTAGAGGGTAAAATAATATTGGCATATTGGGTGGTTTCATTTAGATAAATATCAACCGCTACCATAAATTCTAACCCTTCAAATGCCTCTCCTAATTTATTTCCTGATGGGCTGGATAACACTGGGTTTCCCGCAATGGTGATCATGGCTTTTATTTGTTCTTCACCTGGGGTTAAAATTTCATCTGCCAAGGTAGCAACTGGAAACTCGTTATTAAAATACGGTAACTCGCGCACTCTGGATTTACGACTTCCATAAGAACTCTTATCCGATTTTTTAACATTTGCAAGTAAGTCAAATGCTGGGTCTGGAAACATCGCCCCACCCTTTTGATCAAGATTACCCGTTATAATATTAAGCACATTAATCAACCACTGACATAGCCCCCCAAAAGATTGAACCGATGCACCCATGCGGCTATAACACACTGCCGATTTGGCACTGGCCATCTCTTGGGCCAGGCGCCTAATCGTTTTGGCATCAATGCCCATTGCATCAGCAACAGCTTCAGGGGAAAACTCACTGACAATAGGTTCTAGTTTTTCTAGGCCTTTAACATGCGTCTCAAGGTGCCCAAGGTTAACTTGTTTGTTTTCGAATAGAGTGTGAATCAAACCCAACAATAATAGTGCGTCTTTTTCTGGCCTAATAAAAAGATGTTCATCGGCCTTCTTAGCCGTTTCGGTTCGGCGTGGGTCAACCACCACCACCTTTCCACCTCGTTGTTGAATCGCTTTTAATCTGGCTGAGATATTGGGCGCCGACATCATGCTGCCATTCGATACAATTGGATTGGCACCTATGATAAGCATAAAGTCTGTGTGATCTATATCGGGTATCGGCAGGAGCATGCCCGCGCCAAACATATAGTGAGAAGAGACATGATGTGATAATTGATCGGTAGAGCCAGAACTATAACGATTTATGGTCCCTAAACTTTTTAAAAACGGCGACAACGACAACATGCTGCCCATATTGTGAACATTGGGGTTTCCTAAATACACACCTAAGGAATTTTTTCCGTATTGATTTTGTATACGTTTAAATTGAGCGGTAATTTCTGTAAATGCTTCTTCCCATGAAATATCTTCCCAACCATTTTGAGTTCGTCTTATAGGTGTTTTCAAACGGTCTTTGTCGCTATAGAAATCTTGCAGTGCAATGGCCTTAGGGCAAATGTGTCCCTGACTAAAAGGGTCATTTTTATCTGCTTTAATAGACAGTACATTTTTGTCTTGAGTTTTAATTTCTAAGCCGCACATGGCCTCACAAATATTACAAGATCGAAAGTGTGTTTTGATTTCACTCATGATAATTTCCTGCCTCTGTGTTTTAAGCTGATGCTTTAAAAGCTTGATAGATCGGCTTTGTTAATATGCCAACAGAGTACCTTCCTTAGGAAATTACATTAAGAGTCTAAATAGACCTATAAGAGGCTGTTCTGTACTTTTCGATTATTACCATTAATCCCCTAAAGCGGCCAAATAAAATTTAATGCACCACCTATAATATGCAATGCACAATTCGAATAACGACATAGGTTAGTAATACAGAGCGTGGCAGCCAAACCCTGCTATTTGGCGTTACAGCACCAGCACAATTACTAAACCATTGAATTAGGCCGCTCATCCAAGCCGGACAATATATTGAATTCAGCACAGTCGCTGTACTTTACTGGCGACCCAGCCAATTCCAGCTTTAATTAGGCTATACCCATTCAATAGTTAAAAGCATTTTATGGCTACGCCGATATTAATATGTGACGACTCCAGCTTTGCCCGTAAGCAGATGGCCAGAGCCTTGCCCAAGGAATGGGATGTGAGCATCACCTACGCCGAGAACGGTGAGGAAGGCTTAAAAGCCATTCGTGCAGGCAAGGGCGAGGTGGTTTTTCTAGATTTAACCATGCCCATAATGGATGGTTACGGGGCGCTTGAGGTCATTAAGGCTGAAGATCTACCGGCTATGGTGGTGGTAGTATCCGGAGATATTCAGCCAGAAGCCATGGCCCGCGTTAAAAAACTGGGGGCGATGGATTTCATTAAAAAACCCATAGATGAGGCAAAAATAACCCAAGTACTGACGCAATTTGGGATTTTAAGCCCATGAGCAAGCTGCCACCAATAGATTTAATGCTCACTGAAGAGCAGCGTGATTGCTACCAAGAAATCACTAACGTGGCCATGGGTCAGGCGGCAGATTTATTGGCTAGATTGCTAGAAGTGTACGTTATCTTGCCCATCCCCAATGTAAATTTATTGGAAGTCACCGAACTGCAAATGGCGTTATCAGCCATTGAAGAGACCAATTCGGTTTCAGCCGTGTGTCAGGGATTTATTGGTTCAGGCATCAGCGGTGAGGCCCTTATTATTTTTAACGACGCCAGCTTTGAAGACATAGCTCAGCTTATGGATTATCAGGGCGAATTAACCGACACCGTTGAAATTGAACTACTCACCGAAGTTTCGAGCATTCTCACCGGCGCCTGTATTAATGGTTTTTCTAGTCAACTAGACATTGATTTTAGTCTGGGTCACCCGGTCATTATGGGTCAACACTGCAATATCGCCGAACTGGTTAAGGCGGAAAACAAACATTGGAAAAAAGCCTTGGCCATTGAGATTAATTACACCATTAAAGATCACAATATCGATTGCGACCTGTTGTTATTATTCACTGAGGACTCTCTATTGTCCCTGAATGAACGTATAAGTTGCTTGCTGTGAGGGATAATGAATAAGCCACCCAATATTATATTCCAATGCCAATTAAGCCTAACCAATAGGCCTATGAGTAGGTGCTATGTCTAGACAGACCGTTGACATAACCGAGTTTCATTGGCTTTTAGACATGCTGCAAACCATAGACGTTGGTTTGGTGGTGATGGACAAAGACTTTAAGGTATTGGTGTGGAATTCTTTCATGGAAAACCACAGCGGTTTAGGCCCGGACAAAGTGAAAGGTAAATCTCTGTTTGAAGTCTTTAAGGAGATTCCTGAAGAGTGGTTACGTAAAAAAGCCCGTTCGGTTTTTTTACTTAAAAATAGAGCATTCACTACTTGGGAGCAACGACCATACGTTTTTAAATTTAAGAATTATCGTCCCATAACTGGTACCGCCCGATACATGTACCAAAACACCACCATCATTCCATTGGGCTCCACCGATAGCACGGTTAACCATATATGCATGACTATCTATGATGTCACCGACGTAGCGGTTAACAAGTTAGCCCTTAAAGATGCCAATTTGGCTTTAAAAGACCTTAGCCGAACCGACCCGTTAACCCAGCTTAATAATCGGGGTTTTTGGGAAGAGTCCATGAAAAATGAGTACCATCGTTGTGTGCGTTACGACAGTTCAAGTTCGTTAATCATGTTGGATATCGATTATTTTAAAAACATAAATGATCAATATGGCCATCAATCTGGAGATGATGTTCTACGAACACTTTCTGATTTACTGACCGTATCTTTAAGAGAAACCGATATTGCTGGGCGCTATGGCGGTGAAGAATTTGGTATTGTCCTCACCGATACTTGTGCCAATGAAGCTCTGGTTTTTGCCGAACGTTTAAGAAAGAATATTGAAGAGTATGTGGTTGAAAGTAATAGCCATAAAATAAAATTCACCATAAGCATTGGCATATCTGAAGTAAATACTGATTCAAGCTCTTATATGGATTGGTTAAGGCAAAGTGACAAAGCTTTGTATTACAGCAAAGAAAATGGCCGCAACCAGTGTGCCGTTTACGATACAGATATGGATAACTAATTAGATTATTTGTTTGCAACCCTCTATTAAATAAAAAAACCCTGTTCGCATTAAACGAAACAGGGTGTCTTGAACTTTACCTTGTAATCTTTATTCTTCGACTGGGGTATCGCTCTCCTCTTCAGCTTCTACTTCCACTTCTGCAAATTCCCAAGTAACACTGCCACCGTTATTGGTGCCCGACAAGAACACCTGACTGCCTACCGATACTTTTTGCAAGAACTCATCAGCGCTTAGGGAAACCTCTTCTTCATCGCTATTTAACTCATCGTTTTCACTTTCGGCCATTTCATTATTTAGCTCGGAATCAGCATTGCCATTTGTTTCGGCACCTTCATCATCCATCGCACCCATGTCTTCATACTCGCCTGACATCTCATCATAGTCGTCCCACATCTCGTCATAATCGTCCTCAGAAAAACTATACAGTTCAATTCCCGTGGCGGTCAGATCAATGCTTTTGCCCAAAACCACAATGGTTTTCTCGGTCAAATTTACACTTTCAACCGCAGCAGAAAGATACACTTCGTTCTGTTCTTCCTGCTCCATCTTGCCCACAAACATGGCCACCATGGCTTGACCTTCACCCTGGCTATAAGCCACCACTTCAATGTAATCCCCGACACTTAAATCGCTTAGGGTAATGGTGCTTATGTTTTCTTCCCAATCTTGTTCATCATAATCATCATCCCAGTCATCATCTCCTCCTTCACTCTCACCGAAGCCACCTTCGTCAAAACTACTGAAATCAAAATCTTCTTCGTTGAAGTCTTCTTCATTAAAGTTCTCTAGATCAAATCCCTCTTCGGAAAAGTCATCTTCATTAAAGTCGCCGTAGTCGTCTTCATCCCAACCTTCGCCGTCCATCTCTCCCATTTCTTCATTAGCGATAAGCGTGCTTTCATTAATGCTAAAGGTTTTACCCAGTACCGTGACGGTATTATTTTCTACATCAATGGCTTCAATAACGGAGGCCACTTCAATCATATTCTCAGGTTCAACAAATAAGTATTCGGCGGTCACGGTACCGTCTTCATTCACCTTGCCTTCCACTTCTACTAACGCATCTACTACTAACAGTGATGCATCACCAAAATCAAACTGAGTTTGATCATTCACCAACACGGTAATACCGGCCACTTCAAACTGACCATCCGTTAATGCCGAAGCAATAAAACCTTCTACTTCTAGTAACTCGCCATCGTCACCCATCATGGCATCTTCGGCTTCAACCTCAGCAGCCAACAACACCTTAGTACCGTCTTCTAGTTCGGTCATGGTGCCATACAGGTTAACCAATACGTCATTGGCCAGCCACTGCTGCACTTCATTTAAATCACGAACCTGGCTGTAATCCACTGACAGATCATTTACTTTAAATGTCATGGCGGCGGCATCGAGTTCACTCACCTCACCCAGAGTGTCGAACTCGGTAATGCTCTGATCGGATAAGCCGATGTAGCTGGCCTGCCACTGTCCCAGCGCATTGCTCATACCGCTAATTTCTACTATACGACCCGTTTCAATAGTTTCCAGAGTCACGCCATCAAACAGTGTTTCATTGTTAACTAATATGGTTTGACCCATCACGACTAGGCTGTGACCAGTAACATTCACACTGTCTACAGGGCCTTGCAGGCTATCGTCATAATTCAGTAAAGAAGCGGTGCCGGTACCATCGCTGTTATAATTTGCGGTAATGGTCACCACTTGGCCTAGTTTTATTTCATCCTGGGAGCCAGTTTGGCCATCCAAGTTAATTGAGGCCTGACTAATATCAAAGCGAATGCCATTTACAGTAATACTTGAGCCATCTTTGCGAGTCACTTCGCCAGTACTAGTGCCCTCGCCTTGGTATTTAGCCGAACTAACCTTATCAACTTCTTCTTGGGATAATTCCAGATTACAACCGGTAATGGCGGTCATCATGGCCGTTACCAGCAAACTTTTTTTCATGTAAGACTTCATAATGGTGATTCCTGTATTTGCGAAAAAATGATTCTTGCTTGCGACTCGTTGTTTTATTAAAGGTAAGCTGCGGCGCTAAGTAAGTGCCTTCAAGCCATGAACTAATCCTAACCAGTTTGCGTGTTAGCTGTGTTTCCCTCTTGTTTCATGAGTGTTATGTGAGTGTTAGGGCTTTGTCTAAGGAGGGATTAAGAACTGGTTTTGGCAGCTGGGCCTTGCAAGAATAAGTACTTCAAATCCCCATATCAGGCAGTAGAACCTGAGTAGGACAATCGGTAATTTGAAGTGAAAGGGGCGTAGTATCTGGGCTAAGGACGATTTGTTAGTGTTTTGTAAGGCTAATATAGTGCTTCCCTACATATAGCAGCCCCCATACAATAAAGCCGTAACATTTAAACTGTATAGAATTTTGTGTTCTGGCTCACAAAATCCTTTAATTACTATTAGAGCCAATCAATAAAACCATCATTACTTGCCACATTAGATATTTATGTTTGTACGAATTTACAGCGGTATCTTGTTTTCTACATTAATCTCTATTTCATGCTGCTACTTTGGTTATCAGTATATTAACCATGTGCGCAGTATCGATTACACCCTATCCATATTCAGTGGTACTCAACAACTTATTACTGAAGGTGTGAATCGCCATCAAGGGAAAAAACAAAGGCAATGGATTGATCTGGTGGAGAAGCTGATTGGCTTGCCTATCGCGATTATCCCCATAGACAAAAAACCCTTGGGTAATCGTGATCTGGCTACACTTGAAAGCGATAATATTTTTATCGAGCCGCTACCTGATGGCATTCATAGCCGCATCTGGACTCAAGCCAATGATGGAAAACTAATCAGCGTAAAATTAAAAAATATTGCCGAACAACAACTTCGTATTACTGCATTTTTAATCTTGAATGAATTAGGTCGCTATCCTAGGTCAAAGCAATTTGAGCAGCTCATACGCCTGCGCCAATATTTTCATTTCGACATTAACATTTATAGCAAGGAACAACTGAATCTTGATAACCAGCAATTGCTTCGTCTTGACCGTGGCGATGTAGTGGTTTCTTTTGATAAAGACAAAGACAATCAAGATGTATTGCAGGTATATAGCCGCTATAAAAGTACACACCAATATTTGGCCATTGGCCCCATCGCCACCTACAACGCAAATCCTACCTGGCTCATGGCCACTTTATTAGTGTTTGCCTTGGGCGTCACAGGGCTCTTTATTTATTTACTGGTTAGATCCCTTGAAAGACGCATGAAAAGCATCAGCGATGTGGTGGTCAACTTTGGTCCATCTACCTTGGATACTCGCATTAGTGACAAGGGCCAGGATGCTATTAGCGATATGGCCAAAGGCATTAACGCCATGGCCAGTCGTATCGAAAGTTTACTGCAAGACCAAAAAGACATTACCCAGGCAATTTCCCATGAATTAAGAACCCCCATTTCACGTATGAAATTTCGCGTTGAGATGTTAAAAGATAAGGCTGACGCCCATGATCTTACTAAGCTTGAAAAACTCAACCACGACATACATGAACTGGACTTACTGGTTGAAGAATTATTAATTTTTCAAATGCTTGATTCTAGCAATGCTCCAGAACCTGTCCCTGTGAATATGGTGGCGCTCATTCATACAATGATTGCTGAAATATATGAGCCTTACCAAGCAATAGAACTTGAACTAAATTTTCCAGCTCAGCCCATCTGGGTAAAAGGCGACGCCAACCAATTACGCCGCATGCTGCAAAACCTAATTATCAACGCCTTTAAACACGCACAATCTACAGTACGAGTTTCACTTGATCAGCAGCCTGTCACCCTGCAAATTTGTGATGACGGCGAAGGCATACCAGAAGATCAACGCCAACGCATATTTACCCCATTTGTGCGCCTCGATTCCAGCCGTAACCGTCAAACCGGAGGCTTTGGATTGGGGCTTGCTATCATTCAGCGCATTGCCCGACTGCACCATGCCAGCATAGTCGTTATTGACTCGCCATTGGGCGGCGCTAACTTTAAAGTTACCTTTCAATCGCCTAAAAACACTGAGACAAAAAGGCGATCTCCATGAACCGCCTCTGGGTTTTCTTTTTAGTGATAGTGTGGCTCGTCAGCAGCCTAGTGCAAGCCAGCCCCCCTGATCAAAATCAGGCGGACAGCCAAGCTATTCGAGAAATTCAGGCATTAGACCAATCACATTTGGATTTTGATTTTTTTGAAGACAACTCTTCAAACAATGCAGCCACTAATACCCAGTCCAGTGAAGCAGCCCTATTAGAGGCGCTAGAGCTATTGGAGCAATCCCCAGACGAAGAAAACCATTTTGAAGAAGACATACTGAAATCATTGGAAACCGCCAATGGCTTATCAGATGACGATAGCGAACTGTCTTCTGAAATGGATGAAGAAATTGAATCCAGTCTCGACCAAGACATCAGTGACGAGTTACAAGGTGCCTTTGAGGATCTATTTGATGAATAATAAAATAAGCATATTAATAACCCAAGAAGTACTTGGGGGGACAATATTATGATGGCCCGATTCACTGCCAGCTGCACCCTGATTTTATTGATCCAGCTAATTTTCATAAGTAATACCTCCTGGGCTCAAGAGGTTTCAGCGATCAATCAGGCGACTAACCAGAGCAGTTTGAACAAGGCTATTGAACTAAAACAAGCTGGAAAATTAAACCAAGCCATTAAGCATTTACAAAAATACCTGCAAAATAACCCTAAAGACTTGCATGCCCGAGTTGAACTGGCCGCTAATTATTTTCTGGCCAAAGACTATGCTCGAGGAGGAAGGCTTTTTAAAAAAATCCTAGCAAAAAGCCATACTCCCGAGAAAATAAAAAAGAACATCATTCGTTTTATCAATCAGCACAAAACGCAAATAACCCAGCAGGCTTCTTTAAATAAGCAATTGGCCAGTATTAAAGGCAGTCAACAAATTACTGCTTTTAAAATCAATCATACCCAAGCCTTAATCCAAGAGAATACCGGTTTTAAGAAAGCCCAATTATATTTAGCATCTCTCTATTTAAGACAGCATCGAGGCAGCGAAGCGATGCAGGTATTGGATGTCATTTCATATATGCGCCTTACCCCATCGGAAGAAGCTTCATATGGAAAATTAAAGTATTTTTACCATAAATATTATAAAACCAGATCAAGAATCAATATAAAAGGTTCCTTTGTAATAGGCCATGACGACAACATCCTTGCCAGTGGCAGTGATGGATTAGATGGCCTTTTCGATGAAGAAGAATTCGATGAAGAAGAATTCGATGAAGAAGAATTCGATGAAGAAGGATTCGATGAAGAAGGATTCGATGAAGAAGGATTCGATGAAGATGGATTCGATGAAGAAGGATTTAATGAAGAAGGATTCAATGAAGAAGGATTTGATGAAGATGGATTCAATGAAGATGGGTTTGAAGAAGGTGAATTTGAGAATGAAGAGGAGCTCGAGGATCCTGATGAAAGTAACGAGTGTGAAGACATTAACGACTGTGAGGAAGATAACGTTATTGGTGAAAAATCAGGCCTATTTAGTCGAATCAATGCCAGCGTAAAACTGATAAATAGCTACCCCGTATTATCTGATGGCATATTAACCCACCATATAGAAACAGCTGTTCATGCCAATTTCACTGATCGTCAGTATCAAAATAATGAAGCTCAACATCGTAATTATCGAGTACTTGAACTGGGAGCCATAATTGCCAGGCGCAGTAATCAAAAAAGTCGTTTGTCCTTACCGATTGCAGTTAAAAGTATTCAACTGGATGGAGAAAATTACGCGCGTTTTTATGATGGTAAAATCACTTATGGTTTCAACATTAACCGCAGCCGATTTACACTAGGGCAAAAGGTCAGCTACCGAGACTATCAGCGTTTTAATGAAGAGCGCGAGAATGCATTATTATTGAAGAGCAGCCTCTCTTTTGTTCACTCACTATCCACCTCTTTTTCCTTAAATGGTCAATTGTCTTTTTCATTACTTGATACCGAAAATGAGCTCTTTCGTTCTTACGACCGCTACCAGACAGGGTTAGGGTTAAGATATAA
>JBALXQ010000077.1:0-15414 GCA_036960565.1 Bermanella sp. | reverse complement strand
ATAGGCCAGTAGTTCAATTGGTAGAGCGTCGGTCTCCAAAACCGAATGTTGGGGGTTCGAGTCCCTCCTGGCCTGCCAGAATTTTAGAGAAGTGGCACTTGTGCCGCTTTTTTTCGTTATAGGAAGTCGCGAAGATGAGTGGAAATACTGAAGCCACAGGATCACCATTAAGCATAGTAAAGTGGCTAGTTGCCATCTTATTGGCTGGCGGTGCTATTGTTGGTAATCAAATGTATGCCGAAGTTGGTTTGCTTTATCGCATTCTCGGCGTTGTTGCGCTTATGGGTCTTGCTATGGCAGTGGCTGCGACAACAACCAGGGGTAAGGCTTTTAGAATTCTACTCAAAGAAGCGAATATCGAACGCCGAAAGGTTGTTTGGCCAACTCGACAAGAAACAACTCAAACCACATTAATTGTTGTAGCTGTAGTGGTCTTGGTTGCTATTTTGTTATGGGGCTTAGATTCTCTGCTAAGCTGGATCATTTCTAGCGTGATTGGATAGGAGAGTACAAATGGCAATGCGCTGGTATGTAGTTCATGCCTATTCAGGCTATGAAAAGCGAGTTATGAACACGCTTAAAGAGCAAATTGAATATCATGGTATGGAAAGCAGCTTTGGTGAGATATTAGTTCCCACTGAAGAAGTAATTGAAATGCGCGACGGCAAAAAACGCAGGAGTGAGCGTAAGTTCTATCCTGGTTATGTGCTTGTTGAGATGGATATGAATGATGCTAGCTGGCACTTGGTGAAGGACACTTCACGAGTGTTAGGCTTTATTGGTGGTACGGCTGATAAGCCTGCTCCAATTACTAAGAAAGAAGCTGATGCTATCTTGCAGCGAATTGAAGATGGTAAAGACGGCCAGCCTACTCATAAAACTGTTTACGAGCCTGGCGAGATGATTCGCGTTATCGATGGTCCGTTTGCAGACTTTAATGGTGTGGTTGAAACGGTCGATTATGTTAAGTCGCGCCTTAAGGTGGCGGTTACAATATTCGGTCGTTCTACGCCGGTTGAACTCGAGTTCGGCCAAGTAGAGAAAGCTGCCTAACAAAAATAATTTTGTAGGCATTGTCGGGGAGCCGAAAGGCGTTATTACCCAAACTAGAGGTTATTATGGCTAAGCAAGTAACGGCTTATATAAAGCTACAAGTTGAAGCGGGTAAAGCAAACCCAAGTCCACCAGTTGGTCCAGCTCTGGGTCAGCACGGTCTAAACATTATGGAATTCTGTAAGGCGTTTAACGCTTCTACTCAGAAAATGGAAGGTCCAGTACCTGTAATCATTTCTGTGTACAGCGATCGCAGCTTTACGTTTGAAACTAAAACTCCACCTGCTTCTTTCTTGCTTAAGAAAGCTGCTGGTATTAAGAGTGGTTCTGGTCGTCCAAACACTGAAAAAGTGGGCAAGGTTAGCCGTGCTCAACTAGAAGAAATCGCAACTATCAAAATGCCTGATCTGACGGCTGCTGATATGAATGCTGCGGTTCGTACCATTGCGGGCTCTGCTCGTGCCATGGGTCTAGATACAGAAGGTGTTGAATAATGGCTAATTTAAGCAAGCGCGTTAAAGCTTTCCGTGCAAAAGTTGACGTATTAAAGACTTACACAGTTGGCGAAGCGGTTTCTATTTTAAAAGAAACTGCCACTGTTAAGTTTCCTGAGTCTCTAGATATTGCTATCAATCTTGGTATTGATGCACGTAAATCTGACCAAAACGTTCGTGGCGCAACTGTGCTTCCAAACGGTACTGGTAAGACTGTTCGTGTTGCTGTATTCACACAAGGCGCTAATGCTGAAAAAGCAAAAGAAGCCGGTGCTGATGTAGTAGGTATGGAAGATCTTATGGCGCAAATGAAAGGCGGCGATTTAGATTTTGGTGTTGTTATCGCATCTCCAGACGCTATGCGTGTTGTTGGTCAACTAGGTCAGCTTCTTGGTCCTCGTGGCCTAATGCCTAACCCTAAAGTAGGTACTGTAACTCCTGACGTAGCAACTGCTGTTAAGAATGCTAAAGCTGGTCAGGTTCGTTACCGTAACGATAAGAACGGTATCATTCACTGTTCTCTTGGTAAGGTTTCTTTTGAAGAGAAAGCCATTACTGAAAACTTGGCTGCTCTAGTAATAGATCTTAAGAAAGCTAAGCCAGCTAATGCCAAAGGTGTTTTCCTTAAAAAAGCGACTCTATCTACAACTATGGGTCCTGGTATTACTGTTGATTTATCTGGTATCGACGCAGTTTAAGTCGTACTGGAACAAAGAACTTTGGGGTCCTTTTAGCGTTTGTTAAAAGGACTGTCAAAGACCGTAGGTGTAATACTTTTAAGTGGCTTAATGAGTCAGCATTCTAATTGTTTTACTTAATTTCCTGCGCAGATGGTGTGTCCCCATTCAGAATTATTTTGTAGTACTGAATTAAGTCACACCTAACTTGCTCTTTTGAGCACTAACCACAACTTGTAGGAGTTGAACGTGGCTTTAGATCTGAACGGTAAAAAAGCGATCGTTGCTGAGGTTCAGGAAGCTGCTTCCGGCGCTCTATCTGCAGTTGTCGCGGATGCCCGCGGCGTAACTGTTGGAGCGATGACAGCTCTTCGTAAAGAGGCTCGTGAAAACGGCGTCTGGATGAAGGTTGTTCGTAATACTCTAGCTAAGCGCGCAATCGAAGGTACTAGTGTTGAGTGTGTTTCTGACGCACTAACTGGTCCAAGCTTAATTGCATTTTCTACTGAGCACCCAGGTGCTGCAGCACGAATTTTTACTAAATTCGCGAAAGATAATGCAGAGTTTGAACTTAAAGTAGCCGCTTTCGATGGTGAAGTTGTTGACGTTAATGTATTGGCTGTATTGCCAACATTCGACGAAGCAATCGCCAAGCTAATGTGTGTTATGAAAGAAGCATCTGCAGGCAAATTGGTACGTACCATTGCCGCAATCCGTGACCAGAAAGAAGAAGCAGCAGCTTAATTTTTTAATTAAGATTGTGTTTCCTTTTAAAGTATTAAATGGGCTTTTTGCCCCATAAGTTAGGTAATTAAAAATGGCTATCTCTCAAGAAGATATTCTAAACGCTGTTGCTGAAATGTCTGTAACTGACGTTGTTGCTTTGATCGAAGCAATGGAAGAAAAATTCGGCGTAACTGCTGTTGTTGCTGCAGGTCCTGCTGCTGCTGCTGAAGGCGGTGCTGAAGAACAAACTGAATTCGACGTAGTTCTTACTGCTATCGGCGAAAAGAAAGTTGCTGTAATCAAAGCCGTTCGTGAAGCGACTGGCCTTGGTCTTAAAGAAGCAAAAGGCATCGTTGACGGCGTACCAACAGCTGTTAAAGAAGCTGCTTCTAAAGACGAAGCTGAAGAACTTAAAGCTAAGCTTGAAGCAGCTGGCGCATCTGTGGAACTTAAGTAATCTTAAGCCACAATTTGCATTGCTTATAGTGACGCGCTAAGTTATTTAGTTGCACACTGGCTGGTGGACTCGTGTCTGCCGGCCTTTTTCCGTTTTGAGTCGAATTGTAAACCTGTTGTTTGTGGTTGATTTCTATCAGAACGGCGACTCTTTTGAGTCAAATGCGGGGCTTTAGGCCCATATGCAAGATCTTTAATACTAGATCTTAGTCTAGGTGATACAGCTGGGGATTGCTGATGGCGTACTCTTACACAGAGAAAAAACGAATCCGTAAGGATTTTGGCAAGTTGCCAAGGGTGATGGATATCCCTTACTTACTTGCGATTCAATTAGATTCATATCGTAGTTATCTGCAGTCAGATAAAGCGGTTGAAGCCCGTGTTGACATAGGCTTGCATGCGGCGTTTAAGTCTGTTTTTCCGATTGTTAGTTATAGCGGAAGTGCGGCCCTTGAGTACGTGAGCTACCGCTTAGGTATCCCTGTATTTGATGAAAAAGAATGTATGTCTCGTGGCGTGACGTTTGCGGCACCATTGCGAGTTAAGGTGCGTCTAATCATTTATGATAAAGACTCGTCAAACAAAGCAATTAAAGACATTAAAGAACAAGAAGTTTACATGGGCGAAATGCCTTTGATGACTGATAACGGTACCTTCATTATTAATGGTACTGAACGTGTAATCGTATCTCAATTACACCGTTCTCCTGGCGTGTTCTTCGATCACGACAAGGGTAAGTCGCACTCCTCGGGTAAGTTGCTTTATAACGCCCGTGTTATTCCTTACCGTGGTTCTTGGTTGGATTTCGAATTCGATCCTAAAGACATGGTATATGCGCGTATTGACCGTCGTCGTAAATTACCCGCCACTATTTTGTTGCGTGCTCTTGGTCTTGAGTCCAGTGAAATTTTGGAATTGTTCTACGATAACGACAAATTTGAATTCGAAGGCGAAACCATTCGTCTTGAATTGATTCCAGAGCGTCTACGTGGTGAAACTGCGTTATTTGATATTAAAGATACCAGCGGAAAAGTAATCGTCGAAGAAAGTCGACGTATAACTGCCCGCCATATCCGTCAAATGGAAAAAGACGGCATGACCAGCCTTGAGGTTCCAACGGATTATATTTTCGGCAAAGTAGTTGCTAAAGATATCGTTGACCCATCAACTGGTGAATTGTTGGCTGAATGTAATGCTGAAATTACTGTTGAAATACTTGAAGCATTTAACGCTGCCGGCATTAAAGAAATAGAAACCATTTACAGCAACGAGCTGGACTGTGGCTCGTTCATCAGTGACACCCTGCGTATCGACCCTAGCCGTACCCGTTTGGAAGCTTTGGTTGAAATTTACCGCATGATGCGCCCTGGTGAGCCACCAACTAAAGAATCTGCTGAAGGTTTGTTTGAAAACTTATTCTTTAGCGATGAGCGTTATGACTTATCCGGTGTAGGCCGTATGAAGTTTAACCGTCGTATTGGCCGTGAAGAAATTCTAGGCAACGGAACACTTGATAACTCAGATATCATTGCGGTATTAAAAGAGCTTATTAATATTCGTAACGGTAAAGGTGAGGTGGATGATATCGATCACCTAGGTAACCGTCGTATTCGTTCTGTTGGCGAAATGGCAGAAAACCAATTCCGTGTAGGTCTTGTTCGTGTTGAGCGTGCCGTACGTGAACGTTTAACGATGGCTGAATCTGAAGGTCTTATGCCTCAGGATTTGATCAACGCCAAGCCTGTTGCGGCTGCAATCAAAGAATTCTTTGGTTCATCTCAGTTGTCTCAGTTTATGGATCAGAACAATCCGCTTTCTGAAGTAACGCACAAGCGTCGTATCTCAGCGTTAGGCCCAGGTGGTTTGACTCGTGAACGCGCTGGTTTTGAAGTGCGAGATGTACACGCAACCCATTATGGTCGTGTATGTCCAATCGAAACACCGGAAGGTCCAAACATCGGTTTGATTAACTCTCTATCAACCTATGCTCGTACTAACGAATATGGTTTCTTAGAAACGCCTTACCGTAAAGTTGTTGATGGTGTAGTAACAGACGAAATTCGTTATGTATCTGCCATTGATGAAGCCGATCAAGTAGTTGCACAAGCATCTGCGCCACGTGATGAAGATGGCCGATTAACAGGTGATTTAATCAGTGTTCGTCATAAAAACGAATTTACGCTGACTACACCTGAAGGTGTAACCATGATGGATGTATCACCACAACAGGTGATCTCTGTGGCGGCATCGCTTATCCCATTCCTAGAGCACGATGATGCTAACCGAGCCTTGATGGGATCGAACATGCAGCGTCAGGCCGTACCCACTCTAATTGCGCAAAAGCCATTAGTGGGTACCGGTATTGAAATGAACGTTGCTCGTGACTCTGGTGTTTGTGTTGTAGCCAAGCGTGGCGGTGTAATTGATTCAGTTGATGCTAGCCGTATTGTGGTTCGTGTAAGTGATGATGAAACTTCAGCTGGTGAAGCTGGTGTGGATATTTATAACCTAACCAAATACACCCGTTCTAACCAAAACACTTGTATCAACCAGAAGCCTCTTGTTCGTAAGGGTGATGCGGTTGTTCGTGGCGATATCATGGCCGATGGCCCATCTATTGATTTAGGTGAGTTGGCTCTTGGGCAAAACATGCGCATCGCGTTTATGCCTTGGAACGGTTACAACTACGAAGATTCCATCTTGTTGTCTGAAAAAGTGGCACAAGAAGATCGCTTAACCACAATCCACATTCAGGAACTAACCTGTGTGGCTCGTGATACCAAGTTGGGTTCAGAAGAAATTTCTGCCGATATTCCAAACGTTGGTGAGTCAGCTCTTAGTAAGCTTGATGAGTCTGGCGTGGTTTATATCGGTGCTGAAGTGCAGGCCGGCGATATCCTAGTAGGTAAAGTAACACCTAAAGGTGAAACTCAGCTTACTCCGGAAGAAAAGCTATTACGTGCCATCTTCGGTGAAAAAGCTTCTGACGTTAAAGATACTTCTTTACGCGTTAAGACTGGCACCAAGGGTACTATCATCGACGTACAGGTATTTACCCGTGACGGCGTTGAAAAAGACCAGCGTGCTTTAGACATTGAAAAAACTCAGCTTGATCAGGTTCGTAAAGACTTGAATGAAGAGCTGCGCATTGTTGAAGAAGCTACATTTGAACGTCTTGGCCGTAGCCTGTCTGGTGTGACTGTATCAGTTGCTCCTGGTTTGACTAAAGGCGATGCATTAACCGACGAATATTTGTCAGAGTTAGAGCACAAAGAATGGTTCAAAATTCGTCCACAAGACGAAGCTTCTGGTGAGTTGCTTGATCGTGCTGAAGAAGCACTTGAAGAACGTCGTAAAGATCTTGATGAGCAATTCGAAGACAAGAAGAAAAAGCTACAAACTGGTGATGACTTAGCTCCAGGCGTACTTAAGATTGTTAAGGTTTACCTTGCTATCAAACGTACTATCCAGCCTGGTGATAAAATGGCGGGTCGTCACGGTAACAAGGGTGTTATCTCTGCAATCATGCCTATCGAAGACATGCCTTACGATGAAAAAGGTGTCTCCGTTGATATCGTGTTGAACCCGCTAGGTGTTCCATCGCGAATGAACGTAGGTCAGATTCTTGAGACTCACTTGGGTATGGCTGCTAAAGGTCTTGGTGAAAAAATTGACGATATGATTAAGCAACAGAAAGCTGTTGCCGATATTCGTCAATTCTTAGACAAGGTCTACAACCACAGTGATGAAGTGAAACAAGAAGATCTTGATAGCTTCTCAGATCCTGAGATTTTAGAATTGGCTGGTAACCTTCGTGGCGGTGTTCCAATGGGAACTCAAGCTTTCGATGGCGCCAAAGAATCTGAAGTTAAGAAAATGTTACGTCTAGCGGATCTTCCAGACTCAGGTCAGGTTACGCTGTTTGATGGTCGTACAGGCGATCAGTTTGACCGCCCTGTGACCGTTGGTTACATGTACATGTTGAAATTGAACCACTTGGTAGACGATAAGATGCACGCTCGCTCTACTGGTTCATACAGCTTGGTAACCCAGCAGCCACTTGGTGGTAAAGCACAATTCGGTGGTCAGCGCTTCGGTGAGATGGAAGTGTGGGCACTGGAAGCATATGGTGCCGCTTACACCTTGCAGGAAATGCTAACCGTTAAATCCGATGATGTTCAAGGCCGTACTAAGATGTATAAAAACATCGTAGATGGTGATCATCGTATGGAACCGGGTATGCCAGAGTCCTTTAACGTACTTGTTAAAGAAATCCGTTCTTTGGGTATCGATATTACCCTGGAACAAGATTAAAACTCTGATCCTATTTAGATAAAGGAGCGGGCTTCGGCCCGCCGTTATTAATTCCGCTAGGAGCTAAAGGCATATGAAAGACTTACTCAATTTGCTTCGCAAAGAGTCTCAAGCCGAAGAATTCGACAGTATTCGAATTGGCTTGGCATCACCTGAAATGATCCGTTCATGGTCATTTGGTGAAGTTAAAAAACCAGAAACAATTAACTATCGTACGTTCAAACCAGAACGCGATGGTCTTTTCTGTTCACGTATTTTTGGTCCTATCAAGGATTACGAATGCCTGTGCGGAAAGTACAAACGTCTGAAACACCGTGGTGTTATCTGTGAGAAGTGTGGCGTTGAAGTAACGCTTGCTAAAGTACGTCGCGAACGTATGGGTCACATTGAATTGGCCTCTCCAGTTGCTCACATTTGGTTCCTAAAGTCTCTACCAAGCCGTATTGGTTTAATGCTAGACATGACTTTACGTGACATCGAACGCATTCTTTATTACGAATCCTTTGTTGTTATTGAGCCAGGCATGACTACCTTGGAAAAAGGTCAGTTGCTAAACGATGAGCAGTATTTTGAAGCCATCGAAGAATTTGGTGATGAGTTTGATGCCAAGATGGGTGCTGAAGCAATTCAGGGCTTATTGATGGATATTGACTTGGAAGAAGAAGTTAAAGAGCTTCGTGAGATGATTCCAGCCACTAATTCAGAAACCAAACTTAAGAAAATTTCTAAGCGTTTAAAGCTTATGGAAGCTTTCCATAAGTCAGGTAACGATCCTAAGTGGATGATCATGACAGTATTGCCAATACTGCCACCCGATCTTCGTCCATTGGTTCCTCTAGATGGTGGCCGTTTTGCTACATCTGATCTGAACGATCTTTACCGTCGTGTAATCAACCGTAACAACCGTCTTAAGCGCCTTCTTGAGCTAAATGCTCCAGACATCATCGTACGTAACGAAAAGCGTATGTTGCAAGAGTCTGTTGATGCATTACTTGATAATGGTCGTCGCGGTCGTGCCATCACCGGTTCTAACAAGCGCCCACTTAAATCTCTTGCCGATATGATTAAAGGTAAGCAGGGTCGTTTCCGTCAGAACTTACTTGGTAAGCGTGTAGATTACTCTGGTCGTTCTGTAATCGTGGTAGGTCCATACTTACGTTTGCACCAGTGTGGTCTTCCTAAGAAGATGGCACTTGAATTATTTAAGCCATTTATCTTTTGTAAGCTTGAGCACCGTGGTTTAGCGACCACCATTAAAGCTGCTAAGAAAATGGTTGAGCGTGAAGAGCCAGTTGTTTGGGATATTCTTGCGGATGTTATTCGCGAGCACCCAATTATGCTTAACCGTGCACCGACTCTTCACCGTTTGGGTATCCAAGCGTTTGAGCCTTTGCTAATTGAAGGTAAAGCTATTCAGTTGCATCCATTGGTATGTGCGGCATTTAACGCCGACTTCGATGGTGACCAAATGGCAGTACACGTGCCTTTGACCACCGAAGCACAGTTAGAAGCTCGTGCGTTGATGATGTCTACTAACAACGTACTGTCTCCTGCCAACGGTGATCCAATCATCGTACCTTCTCAGGATGTTGTATTGGGTCTTTACTACATGACCCGTGATCGCATCAATGCTAAAGGCGAAGGTTCAATCCTTGCTGACCTTGCAGAAGTACAGCGCGCTTACCGTTCAGGTCAGGTTGAGCTGCACGCTAAAGTAAAAGTGCGTATTACTCAGACTTTGTTTGAAAAAGATGGCACTGCAGTGACGACTACAACGGTTGAAGATACGACAATCGGTCGCGCTATATTGTTTGAAATTGCGCCAGCGGGCATGCCTTTTGAAGCCTTTAACCAGCCAATGAAAAAGAAAGCGATTTCTAGCTTGCTAGACATGGCTTACCGTAACTGCGGTCTTAAAGACACGGTTATGTTTGCTGACCAAATCATGTACACAGGTTTCTCATATGCGACTAAGTCTGGTGCTTCTATCGGCATTAACGACTTTGTAATCCCAGATGCGAAAGCCACTATTTTGGCTGATGCTGAAGGCCAGGTAAAAGAAATTGAAGGTCAGTTTGCTTCTGGTTTAGTAACTCAAGGCGAAAAGTACAACAAGGTTGTGGATATTTGGTCTCGTGCCAACGAACTTGTGGCAAAAGCCATGATGGACAACTTAGGTACTGACGAGGTTGTTGACCGTGATGGAAATACTGTAGACCAAGAATCTTTCAACAGTGTTTACATGATGGCCGACTCCGGTGCTCGTGGTAGCCCAGCTCAGATTCGTCAGTTGGCGGGTATGCGTGGCTTGATGGCGAAACCAGATGGTTCGATCATTGAAACACCGATTACCGCGAACTTCCGTGAAGGTTTATCAGTACTTCAGTACTTTACCTCTACTCACGGTGCTCGTAAGGGTCTAGCCGATACCGCACTTAAAACAGCAAACTCGGGTTACCTAACTCGTCGTTTGGTAGATGTAGCACAAGACGTTGTGGTAACCGCTGATGATTGTGGTACCGATGACGGCTTAAGCATGACGCCTCTAATTGAAGGCGGTGACGTAGTAGTTCCACTAGGTGGTCGTATTCTTGGTCGTGTTGTGGCTAAAGATGTTGTTAAGCCTGGTACTGACGATGAAATTGTTGTGACTGCCGGCACTCTTATTGACGAAGAATGGATTGAGATAATTGAAGCGGCTAGCGTCGATGAAGTAATTGTTCGCTCTCCAATTACTTGTGTCACTAAATTTGGTATTTGTGCTGCTTGTTACGGTCGTGATCTTGCTCGTGGCCATTTGGTTAATGCTGGTGAGTCTGTGGGTGTTATTGCTGCACAGTCTATCGGTGAGCCGGGTACTCAGCTAACAATGCGTACCTTCCACATTGGTGGTGCGGCATCTCGTGCGACTGCTATTGATAGTGTTCAGGTTAAGAATGACGGTACTGTACGTCTTCATAATATGAAGACAGTAACTCGTGAAGACGGTGCTTTGGTTCTGGTTTCTCGTTCTAGCGCCATTGCCATCGCAGATGCGTTTGGTCGTGAGCGTGAATTGTATAAGTTACCTTACGGTGCCGTAGTAACGTCTCAAAATGGCAGCAAGGTAACCTCTGGTGACAAAATTGCTAGCTGGGATCCGCACACTCACCCAATCATTGCTGAAGTAGGCGGTCGTGTTGAGTTTGTTGGTCTTGAAGATGGTATTACCATTACGCGTCAAACAGATGAATTAACAGGTCTATCTACCATTCAGATTATGGACCCAACGTCTCGTCCTGCTGCGGGTAAAGATATTCGCCCAATGATTAAGTTGGTGAGTGCGTCTGGTGAAGAATTGTACTTCCCTGGTACTCAGACACCTGCTCAATACCTATTGCCAGCCAATGCCTTGGTTAACCATGAAGATGGAGCCGAAGTAAAAGTAGGTGATGCGATTGCACGTATTCCTCAGGAAAGTTCTGGTAACAAGGATATTACCGGTGGTCTGCCTCGCGTAGCTGACTTGTTTGAAGCGCGTAAGCCTAAAGAACCGGCTATCCTTGCTGAAATGACAGGTGTAGTGAGCTTCGGTAAAGAAACCAAAGGCAAAAAGCGTTTGGTTATTTCACCGAAAGACGGAACAGATCCATACGAAGAGTTGATTCCAAAATGGCGTCACATGAACGTCTTCGAAGGTGAAAGTGTTGAAAAGGGTGAGGTTATCGCAGATGGCCCATTAAACCCACACGATATCCTTCGTCTACTAGGTGTGAGTCAGTTGGCTGTTTATATCACCAACGAAGTACAAGAAGTTTACCGTTTGCAGGGTGTAGGCATTAACGATAAGCACATCGAAACGATTATTCGTCAGATGCTGCGTAAGATTGAAATCCTAGACTCTGGCGATAGTAATTTTATCCAAGGCGACCAAGTTGAATTCTCTGATTTCCGTATCAGGAATGCTGAGCTGGTAACTGAAGAAAAGTTTGCCGCGAAAGGTCAGCGTCAATTGCTGGGTATTACCAAGGCATCACTATCTACTGAATCCTTCATCTCGGCGGCTTCCTTCCAGGAAACGACTCGAGTATTAACCGAAGGTGCGGTAACAGGTAAGCAAGACTACTTACGTGGTCTGAAAGAAAACGTTGTAGTAGGTCGTCTAATACCAGCTGGTACTGGTCTGACTTACCACGCGGAACGTAAGCGTAAACGTGAAGAGCGTGATAATGAGAAGCTACAAGCCTCTCAGCCTGCTCTTACCGTTAGCGCTGATGATGTTGAAGCAGCATTGTCCGAAGCATTAAAAGATAATATTTAATGCGAATGACCCAAGTATTTAACGATATTTGGGTTATTTAGAGTCTTTTAGGCTTCGAGCCTGAAAAATTAAAGAAAGCTGTGCATTATTTGCACGGCTTTCTTGACTCTATACGGGACAGTGATTAGACTTCGGCCCCCTGCGTCAGGTGCCTTTTGTACCTGACGTTTTTGTGTTTATCCATTGGAGTTTATAATGGCAACGATCAACCAGTTGGTTCGTAAGCCTCGTAAGCGTCAAGTTGCGAAATCTGACGTTCGTGCATTGCAGGCTTGTCCTCAGCGTCGTGGAGTATGTACTCGTGTATATACTACTACGCCTAAGAAGCCTAACTCTGCCTTACGTAAAGTATGTCGTGTACGCTTGACCAACGGCTTTGAAGTGTCTTCCTACATTGGTGGTGAAGGTCACAATTTACAAGAGCACAGTGTTGTTCTTATTCGCGGCGGTCGTGTTAAAGATTTGCCTGGTGTGCGTTATCACACCGTACGTGGTGCATTAGATTGCGCTGGCGTAAGCGATCGTAGAAAAGCTCGTTCTAAGTACGGTGCTAAGCGTCCTAAGTAACACTTATTTATATAAGTAGAATTTAGACTGTTTACACAGAAAACAAGATAAGAGTAAGGCTGGGCCCGCGTATTGTATGCGAGATTGCTCAGGTACTCCTGAAGAAGAGGCTTATCAGATGCCAAGAAGACGCGTCGTAGCTAAACGTGACATATTGCCAGATCCAAAATTCGGCAATCTTACGTTAGCGAAGTTCATGAATATGGTCATGGAAAGTGGTAAAAAATCAATCGCCGAGAAAATTGTTTACGGTGCATTGGATAAAATGGTTGAGCGTAACAAAGACGCCGACCCTGTTGAAACCTTCGAGAAAGCTCTAGAAGCTGTTCAGCCAATGGTTGAAGTTAAGTCTCGTCGTGTAGGTGGTGCTACCTACCAGGTTCCTGTTGAAGTACGTCCTTCTCGTCGTGTTGCTCTTGCAATGCGTTGGATCGTAGACGCAGCTCGTAAACGTGGTGAAAAATCCATGGGTTTACGTCTTGCTGGTGAACTGTCTGATGCTGCTGAAGGCAAAGGTTCTGCGATCAAGAAACGTGAAGATGTGCACCGTATGGCTGAAGCCAACAAAGCATTCTCTCACTATCGTTTTTAATCGACTGAGGACGATATAGTGGCACGCATAACTCCTATTGAGCGTTACCGTAACATTGGTATCGTCGCTCACGTAGATGCGGGTAAAACCACAACTACCGAGCGTGTTCTTTTTTATACCGGTCTTTCTCATAAGATTGGTGAAGTACACGATGGTGCCGCTACCATGGACTGGATGGAACAAGAGCAGGAGCGTGGTATTACTATCACGTCTGCTGCGACTACTTGTTTCTGGTCAGGTATGGGGAATCAGTTCGATAAACACCGCATAAACATCATCGATACGCCTGGGCACGTTGACTTCACTATTGAAGTTGAGCGCTCTTTGCGTGTTTTAGATGGTGCTGTTGTTGTGTTGTGTGGTTCCAGCGGTGTTCAGCCTCAAACTGAGACCGTTTGGCGCCAAGCGAATAAATACGAAGTGCCACGCATGGTCTTCGTAAACAAAATGGACCGTGCCGGTGCCGACTTCTTTATGGTGATTGACCAACTTAAAGAACGTTTGGGTGCAAACGCCGTTCCTATTCAAATTAACATTGGCAGCGAAGAAGACTTCAAAGGCGTAGTGGATCTCATCAAGATGAAGGCCATTATGTGGAATGAAGAAGATCAGGGTATGACCTTCACTTATGAAGATATCCCTAGTGATCTAATCGACACTGCTAATGAGTATCGTGAAGGCCTTCTAGATGCAGCGGCGGAAGCCTCTGACGAACTAATGGATAAGTACCTGGAAACTGGTGACTTAACCGAAGAAGAGCTTAAATCTGCCTTGCGTCAACGCACACTGGCCAACGAAATTGTATTGGTGGCTTGTGGTTCTGCATTTAAGAACAAGGGTGTGCAAGCCGTATTGGATTATGTAATCGAATACTTGCCTTCGCCTACTGAAGTTAAACCAATGGAAGGTATTTTGGATGACAAAGACGAGACCGTAGGGACTCGTGCCGCGTCTGATGAAGAACCTTTCTCTGCTCTGGCCTTTAAAATTGCTACCGACCCCTTTGTGGGGACCCTAACCTTTATGCGTGTTTACTCAGGTGTACTAAACTCTGGAGACAGTGTTTTTAACCCTGTTAAGCATAAAAAAGAGCGTGTGGGTCGTATGGTGCAAATGCATGCTAACAACCGTGAAGAAATCAAAGAAGTTCGCGCTGGTGATATTGCGGCCGCTATCGGTCTGAAAGATGTTACCACTGGCGATACTCTTTGTGATGTTGATAACAAGATTACTCTTGAGCGAATGGAATTTCCTGAGCCAGTAATCTCTGTTGCGGTTGAGCCAAGGACAGTAGCCGACCAAGAAAAGATGGGAACTGCTTTGGGCAAACTTGCTCAAGAAGATCCTTCTTTCCGGGTTGAAACCGATCAAGAAACCGGTCAGACCATCATCTCAGGTATGGGTGAATTACACCTTGATATCCTGGTTGATCGTATGAAACGGGAGTTTAGTGTTGAAGCTAATATTGGTAAGCCACAAGTGGCCTACCGTGAGCGCATCACTCAAACTTGCGATATCAATAATAAGTTTGCGAAACAGTCAGGTGGTCGTGGTCAATACGGGCATGTGGTGATTAAGTTTGAACCTATAGAAGGTGAAGAGCTTGAATTCGTAAACGAGATCGTCGGCGGTGCGGTTCCTAAGGAATTCATTGGTGCGATTGAAAAAGGTATCGAAGAACAAATGAAGAACGGTATCCTTGCCGGTTATCCTCTTCTAGGTCTACGAGCGACCTTGTATGACGGTTCTTATCATGATGTTGACTCTAATGAGATGGCATTTAAAATCGCTGCTACTCAAGCCACTCGAATGCTGGCTCAAGAAGGTGCTCCGGTACTGCTTGAACCGGTTATGAAAGTGGAAGTTGTAACCCCTGAAGCAAACATGGGCGATGTGATTGGCGACTTGAATCGTCGCCGCGGTCTTATCCTGGGCATGGAAGATGGCCCTATGGGTAAAGAAGTAACCGCGGATGTACCGTTGGCGGAAATGTTTGGTTATGCAACTGACCTACGTTCTGCCACGCAAGGTCGTGCGACCTATGCAATGGAATTTTCAAAATACGCTGAAGCGCCATCTAATGTCGCAGATGTAATTATTGGCAGAGCTTAGTTTCAGCCAATTAATTAAAAATTTAAAGGAGAGCCCTAATGGCTAAAGAAACATTCGACCGTACTAAGCCCCACGTAAACGTTGGCACAATCGGCCACGTTGACCACGGTAAAACTACCCTAA
>JBALXQ010000076.1:0-15669 GCA_036960565.1 Bermanella sp. | reverse complement strand
GCGCGTCGCGATGAGCCGCAATGGTCTGGTTTAAAGGGTATTTGACCATGCAAGGCGATGCTAAAGTAATTGAGCAGCTTAATAAGTGTTTAGGCAATGAGCTGGTGGCCATTAACCAGTATTTTCTTCATGCCCGCATGTTTAAGAATTGGGGTTTTGAAGCACTGGATAAAGTGGAATATAAAAAATCCATTAAAGACATGAAACAAGCCGATAAAATTATCGAGCGAGTATTGTTTTTAGAAGGCCTGCCTAACTTACAAAAACTGGGTAAATTGCAAATTGGCGAAAATCCTTTAGAAATGCTGAAAAGCGATTTTCAATTGCAAGTTTCCACGCTGAAAGATCTGCGTGATTCTATTGCCTTGTGTGAAACCCTTTCAGATTACGTTACTCGTGACATGCTGGCTGAGATTTTGGAATACGAAGAAGAGCATCTTGATTGGATAGAAACTCAGCTGGACTTAGTCAATAAAGTTAGTATTGAGAATTATTTACAATCCATGATGCACGCTTAATTACCAGGAGAATTAGTATGAAAGGTAATCAAAAAGTTATTGATGTATTAAATGATTTATTGGCGGGTGAATTAACCGCTATGGATCAATACTTTGTGCATTCAAGAATGTATGAAGATTGGGGCTTTGAAAAATTGTTTGAACGTATCTCCCATGAAATGGAAGATGAAACCGGGCACGCCGATTTAATGATCAAGCGCATCTTGTTTTTAGAAGGCACACCTAACCTTGTTAAGCGTGAACCGCTAAATGTAGGTAAAGACGTAGAAGAGATGCTAAAGAATGACCTGGCCATTGAATACTCAGTGGTTAAAAACTTGAAGGCAGCCATTGCCTTGTGTGAAACCGAGCAAGACTACGAAACTCGTGCCATGCTGGTTCAACAGCTGGAAGATACCGAAGAAGACCATACTTATTGGCTGGAAAAGCAGCTGGGGTTAATTGCCCGTATTGGCTTACCAAACTATTTACAGGCCATGATGTAGTGGTTAGCTAAAAACTAAAGATACGAATTAAGGCTGCCCTCGGGTGGCCTTTTTTATTTGTGTTTTATTCGGAATATTAGATTAATAACTCCATACTTCACGGTTTTTAGGGTGTTGATATAGGCGAGATACGGATGAGTCATCGGGTTGAAAAAGACAGACTTCATTTGGAATCTTCTGATAATAGCATCGGAATTGAACCGCCCGGTTTGGATAGGATATTTGAAGAATATTACACCACTAAGGCAGTTTCTGGTGGCAATGATTTAGGTATGTCGATTGTGAAGCAGTTGGTAGAGAAAGAGCTATATGGAAATAATAGCATGAGCAGTGCAGTGAATAGGGGGGTAAAGTTGAGATATCACTTCCTTTGTGAGGTTATAAAACCAACCTCTCATGGGTTTGAGGAGATGCTTTCTAAGGCTCGTAGGCGTCTTATTTCGTTTTTATTAAATCGGTTTTCCTTCAGTTGTTGCAAAGCTCGTGTTTGATCTTGTGTGCTAAGCCCTGATTGTAGAATGATATTCTGTTCATATTGGTAGTCTTTTATACGCTGTTGCCATTGAGTCCTTTTATGGTCTAGCTTTGAGAGTCTGGTGGCTGCCTCAGCCCCAACTTCTTGCGCTCGCATGTTAAATATTTCTTCTTGAGTGGCGTCTTTCATGGCCACTTGCTTTGCTTTTAGTGATAGATGTTTACTGCTGGCTTGTTTAAGTTTTAAAACGTCTTCTGGTAACAGTTGTGCAGCTTCCAGCAGAAAAATTTGCTTTTCAGATACGCTGAGTAATTCATTGTGATTAATTTCCATGCGTCGCAGGGTATATTGATCATATTGCTCTGTATGGGAGAAAAACGCCTGGTTTACGTCATCACTAAAATGATTCTGGCGTAGGCTTTTTATGGCCAATAATCTTTCCTTGAAGGACGCTATTTTCTTTCCTTTCAAAATGTCGGCGTTGCCTTCATCCAGTGGGGCTTCTAGTTCAAGCAGAGCATTTTTATAACTAAAATATGAATATAAGATTTCTAATGCTTGTGAGCGTGCAGGCTCATCTAGTTGTTGGTAAATGTGATTTTTAAGTGATACCAAAATAGCCGCAATGGAACGTTCTCCGAAAGACGAAAGAAAATAATCAAACATGTCTTTCAGGTTTTTGCCAACGATCAAGTTACCCAGATGATCAATTGCTAATCTTCCGTCTATGTCGGTCCCTTTAAAAGAGGCGACTGGTGGAGGTTGCAGCTGGGACAAGGGGTTGGCTAAAATAATGTTTGAAGATTGAGTGTTGCCTCCTTTTGTTGGCTCGGTGGCTAATCTGGGTGAAGGCTCCATTAGGCTGTAACTCACCAATGAAATAATGATCGTTGCGAAGAGAAGTAAGGCGCTGTAGCGCTTGATCGATTTCATATGGATTGAGCCTGTCGTCAGTGTTATTAAAATGGTGGAGGGCGAAGTTCAGTACCCTCTACGCATTTATCTAGGTTTTAAAAGTTACAGACGTCTATAGGCCAGCATTTTTTAAACGGTTTGCATGTTGGCGATAAGTAGATATGGGAGAGGTGTCGAAAATACTGTACAAACCAAATAACCAGTTGATTTCATCACCGTGATTCATGTAATAGTTATCGCGAATAACCATGCCCATGTGAGATCCACAACGTCCCACAAAACCATCATTTTCTTCATCAAATTGCAGGCTGGCCAGTCCCAAAAGAATGTCTGAAATATCGAATAGGTTGGTTAATACCCCAGTGCCACTCCAAGAATAGTATTTAACACCGTTTACTTCATAATCACCCTCACCACATTCAGTAGCCGGAATACCTTCGGGATAAAGGGCATTAAATTCGGCTGCACCATCATGGGATAACGACCAGTTAGCGGCGGCAGCATCTTGTTCAAAATTGCCACCTGATAGAAAATTAATTAGCTCAGCCACGGCATTGTTTATTTCAATGGCGGCAGGGTCATCCGGGTTTTCCAGCACATCACCTAACGGTGCACCCTTATGGGGGGAGGCAATGGAAGTGGCGGAAGCCACAAGTTCAGGTCGTAACGAGGCCACATATCTCAGAGTAGGGCCGCCGTGACTGTGACCAATTAGGTTTACCTTTTCGGCACCGGTTAGGGCCAGAATTTCTTCAACTTGAATTAACAGTTGTTCACCTTTGGCTTCTGAACTGTTAACCGCTGCTACGTGGGCTACAAAAACAGTGGCGCCACTGCGTTCAAGGTTGTGAGGAATATCATAAAAATATTCATAACCTAATAGTTCATCAAACCCCAAATTACCATGCACTAAAACGATAGGGTATTTGGTTTCTGTGTAGCCGCTCCACCATCCAGCCAAACTGAACTGGGCATAACACAAGGTTAATAAAGCGGTGAAAAAGATGGATAATTTCATAGTAGCTTTCCTGTTATTAATGTTTCAATTTTTATCAATACAGCAGGGCACCTATTGCTTGAAAGCGCGAGATAATAAATTGCATTTTGTTTTGGAAGACGGCCAATTAATTGGCCGCCCATTATTAGAACCGATCGGCGGCGTGGTTTAAAATATGCACTACCATGGCAGTAGAGTGAGGCACCATGAGTTTGGCGGTTTGCACGCGCTCTTCATGAACTTCACTTTCTAGCACTATGCCACCCAGCGCATAAGAGTAGTCTCCACCTTCAGTTAATAACCCTCTAATTTCCGTGGTATTACTGTCTAATGGTGTGAAGTCATTTAGAGCTTCGGTCACCAAGGAAAAGTCATTAAGATTTTCTTCAACATAATAATCCATCACCCATTCTTCCCATGGGGAGTGCATCAAATCTATGGTGGTGTAAGTGTGGTGCGGCTGAAGTAAATCGGTGGTGTGCAATACGTAACCTAGTGTTTGCGCAGTAGGTTGGGCCATAAACTGGCTGTACCAGTATTGCCCAAGATTATCGATAGGCTGGAAAGGACTGTCTTGGAAATCGTCATACATCTTGTAATTTGAGCTGCTGCCTTGACGATAATTTTTCTCGGTTACGCCATAAGTGTCGTAATGGCTTATCTCAGCACCGAACCAACCGCGCTTGCCGCCTTTACCATCGTCCATATGATCGTTCACCAGCCAGGTGGCAATCAGTGAGTCTAGCGTGCCCCATACTGTTAGCAGGTCGTAGTTATAGCCGCCAAAGTCATTGCCGTGAGCATCGGTGCCTCTCGTGTGGTTTTGAAAGTGCCACCAAGAAGTGTAATGCCCTAACGACTTGCCTAGGTCATAAAGAGGATACTGTTCGCATATACCACTAACTGGGCCGCACATGAAGGTATCTTCAAAGTCATCCACATCATAAGCGCCTTGGCCTAATACATCGGCAAACTCATCCATGCTGTAGCCTGCAGCGGTGGCGGCGGCTTCAAGCTTGTTATAGTTGGTGGTATCTGGATTGGCGGCCATATAGCTCACCGCATCGATAACAATATTTTTATGGGTTTCCTGGTACCAAGCTTGAGCTGAGGTGCTCATACCCAGCACAAGGCCGGCACAGGTGGCCATTTTTGTGAGGTGTAACATGTAACTTTCCTTTTTTATTTTAGTTATCTGCGTTATTGCAGGGTTGGTGCGTGTAATATTCAAAAGTTTTATGGATTATTGGTTCTCTTTAATTAGACTTTAAATTGATGTTTTATCGGAAAGCGCATCTGGGTACTGCTGTTTTAGTTGCTCTACCATGTCTTCTAGTCTCTTAATTTTCTCTTCACCTTCCGCAAGCTGCTCTGGTGGCAACCCTTTCTCTTTAGCGATTTGTACCTGCTCTTTTAGCTTATTAATTTTAGGTTGGGCTGCTTGCAGGTAATGACTAATGAGTTGTTTTTTTTTGTTGGCTTGATAAGAGGAGTATTGGTCAGAGTCTTCAAGTTGTTGTTTGTTGGCTCTTTGAGATAGTTCGCTATGATGAATAGGCGGGCTGCGGGGATCTCCATTTAAGCGGGCCTGTTCCAGGCTGCTTATGGCTTCTGGATGTAATTCAATTGTTTTCTCTTCAGTTAAATTTAGCTCTGTAAGGTTTACCTCAACGGATGAGGTGATAGCCGTGTTTGAGTCGATTCCTACTAATGTACTGGGTTTAACCATCAGGTTTGCAGGCTGAGAATTATATTCATTATCGGTTTGTATGATTAAAGGAATTACAAAATGATTTGCCGAAATCACTACAATAAATAAAACTGAAATCGCTAAAAGCGTATTAGTGTTCATGTCCGTTCTCACCGTGCTGATGGCTTTTGCTAAATAAAGTTAGGTCGGTGGTTTGTTGGTTAAAAACGTCAAGACTTATTTTCTTCTTATTTAAGTTTACCCGTGCTTTTTTCCAAATCTGGTTTTTAGTCTCGTTAACAGATTGGTTTATTCTTTTCTTGGCAATGGCTTTGGATGCATTGTATTGCACGGTCTTACTGGTTGGTAAAAGATAGCCTAAGACCCGTTCATCCAGATAAATTATTTCCCATACGGGATTTTCATAATTCTTCTTTGGGCTCATAAAGGGGGCTGAAAAAGTGGCGACTTGTTTTTGAGTAAAGGGGAGAGTACGAAGCCAGTTACCCTTAATGTCCTTGCGTATTATCCAACCTAAACCACCTGGGATACGGTTGTTTTTATCGGCTGCTTGGCTGTATTTCTTGATGGCCTTATTGAAATTCAAGCCTGATTTTAATTCTTGGTATACTTGGTCGGCTTGTATCTGGCTGGTGAGCTGTATATGACGTGCCTTTACCTTTTGAACGGTTTTAAATTCTTCTTTGTGTGATAGAAAATATTGTTCAATTTCCTGCGGGCTTACCTGCTTAGATAAGGTCCTTAATGTTTGATTACTGTGGTGTACTGTTGTTTTTGATCCTTTATAAAGGTGAACTTGATGGCCTATTCGGTTTTCTGCAATGAATTGTTTCAAACTGTTGAGCTCTGTGTCGCTGACTTCGGTGAATTGTTTAACCCAATATGAAACATATAGTGAGGATAAATATCGATGCGTTAGCTTCTTTAAGGTATGTGTGTCAGCCTTAAATAAGGCGATCTTTTCTTGCATGTTAGTGCGATCATAAATATCCCATAGCGTAATAGACTGTTGCTTTCCCTGCGGGAATTGATAGTTCAACAAAGAGGTGATTTTAAACGTATTTTGTTGTTTGGAATTTATTTTATATTCCATGGCCTTATTCATGATGAAAAGCTTGCTTAACATTGCTTTGGAAATAGTAATTGGTGTGACAATGACGCTATTAAGGTTACCACCTTCTAGTTGGTGAATGCTTTGGCTGATGTTCTCCTGGTATTTGTATTTCAGTACATTAATTAGTTGTTCTTGTGTGGCGTATTTTTGTTTGAAACCCACCTTTGTTTCATCTGATATTTTGCTTAGTCCAATGGTTTGTTCGGCATAATTGGCCAGAAGATGATTTTCAATGATACTTTTAACCAGTTGGCTTTTAGTTAGGTCTGAATTTTTCGCTGCAGAATATTGATATAAAAGTTCGACACTCTTAGTTGGGATGGCCCAGTCATTGACGCTGGCATAACTGGCCTCATCTTGTAGGGTGGATGTGATGGTGGCTTGGCTTTCAATGCTGGTAAAGAGAAAGAGAGCGAATGAAAAATGCTTAAAAATATTTATCTTTATTATTGATTTCATGCTTTGCCATATTTTTATTTTTATATAGCGGAATTATTACTGAGAATAAAATCCCTAACAATACTAATAAATAGAGGTTTTGCGCCTTTAGGCTAGCAATTCAAGCCAGTCATTATCCTATTAAGTCAGTGGGCAAAATTGTGTGAATAAAGGGCGTAAATGGACTAAAGTTTCATTTGTGCAATCATAACTTAAGTTATAAATGGGGTAGATGTTAAGTCATGCATTTGATTTAGATATGCGGCGGGCCAATAGATTTCCTAATAGGGATGTGTTGATTTTATAAGGTTAATTAAATGTGTGAACTGTTCGGATTAAAAAAGAAATATGGTTAGGTCATAAAAATATCGGTCGATGAATACTACTTCATAACACGGTGTCTCAAATACTCTCTTGGTGTTGCCCCAAACCAGCTTTTAAACGCACGATAAAATGCACTGGCTTCTGAGTACCCCAATAGGCCAATTAATTCATCGATACTTTGGCTATTTTGAAGATGCTCCATGGTAGTTTCTCTACAGGTTTCTTCTTTTAATAACCGAAAGGAAGTGCCTTGCTCTGACATGGCTCCTTGCATTGCGCGAACGGGTATTTTCAGATCCTTACTCAATTCCTCAATGCTGACCTTAGAGAAGCCATTGGCGCGGATAAACTGCTTCACTTCACAGATAAGCATGGCGCCTTGATTTTTGGTGGCCAACAACTCTTCGGCATAAGCTTTTGTTAACTTATAAAGATATATATCTCTACCAAAAAATGGGTGTTTAAGTTCATTTAATTTGTAGTAAATACAGGTGTCGGTATGTTCAGAAATTACTTTGGTTTTTAGCATGGAACCAATCGCTTCAGCGTCTACTTTATCTTTAAATCCTATTTGGTAAGGTGTTAATAAATGATGTGAAGCATTGTTTAATAAAGAAGCCGTGCCAACAATGAGGGCCTGAATTTGATGTGGGTTTGGCGGTACCACATGATCGCGAGGCTGATAATTAAGTTGCACAGTGTCGTCAATATAAATACAGCGAAATAGACCGCCCTCTCCATGTAATGGTTGATAACGAATAATACTTTTTATTGCATCTAGTGAATTTTCACTGTGCCATATTATTGGGGCTAAAACTCCGATGGAGCGGTAACTGCCGGTAAAGCCCATTTTTGCCCCCATTAATGGGTCTTTAGATAATTTTTGAGCGCGATGCCATAATTCCCGTGTAGCACCTAACTCTAGGCGCTGGCCAGATTTAAACTCAGTGCCACTAAAGCCGGGTAAGTCCCGCGTAATGGCTTTCATGTCTAAGCCTAAAGCAGAAAAACCTCGCAATACTGCATTTACCCAAGGACTGCCAACCGCAATAATCTTCATCAATTTCCCTTACGGTGGATGCGAGTTCTAACTTGCTAATTGCCGACATTAATAACTTATAAGCTTGTCGTAACCTGTCAATAGAAGCGCATCCTGTCAATAAAATCAATTGGGTGAATGTTATATTAATGGAACTTATGGAGCAGTTTATGGGTGGTTTTTACTGTGAAATGTTTCCTATAAAAATGTAGCAATCCGTAAATTCATCTGTATTTAGCTGTTTTTAAAGCCTATTTAATACAGATGCTGCTAATTTTTTTTGTGGATTGTGTTGATTTTATAAGTGTCCGTTTATGACATGAAAGCAATAATAAAAATAGAGAGTGGTGTAATGATAAAGAAAATAACCTTAATGGTTTGTGCATTTGTATTTGGGTTTACATACATATTAAGTGCAAATGCATTATCGGTATCCGACTACCGTAATAGTTGGGAATATAAAACATTAATGCACCAGCAATTACTGGATATAAATGAACCACTTTCAAAGGCAACCTTTGTTCATGCGCATAATGCATATAATTCAAAGGCATATGCCAGCGGCTTAAACTACATTGATCCGAATCATACACTTTCACTTACTGATTTGTTGCAGGTAGGTGTTCGTTCTTTGGAATTGGATGCCCATAAAATATTTGGCAATATCGTGTTATGTCATGGTAGTGGGGACCTAGGGTGTTTGGGCACTGAACGCGATTTTAAAAATGGATTAAAAGAAATAGCTGAGTGGTTAGCGAAAAATCCAAATGAAGTTATTGTGCTTTATATTGAGGAGTACTTTGATAATGATTATAGCTTAGCCTTGAATGACGTATTCAATAGCTATCTAGGATTGTATTTATATAAAACCGCTGGCAATGGCTGTGAGTATCCCCCGGTGAATTTAAGCAAGCAGGATATTCTTGATGCAGGTAAGCAGGTTATTGCTTTTACAACCGGCAGTGACTGTTCTGTTTCTGGTTCAGCAGACTTCACCGACTGGGTATTTAATGGCGGATTTAAAACCGACAACGCCATGATTACTACTCGCCAATGTCATGACAAATACAGTGCTGGCCAGATGGATACAAAATGGGTACGTGTTTTTGAAGACTTAACTTGGAATGGAAACGCCTTTGGAGATCCAGTAAATCTTTCAGCTAATGATGTCGCTTTCGCCATGTCTTGTGGCGTCAATGTTTTTGGCCTGGATAAAATTGTTCCTGGTGATTCTCGCATGGATGCTTTGCTGTGGAGTTGGGATGTTAACCAACCTAATCATTCAAGTGAGAACGATGATTGCGCTATTTTAAGGGATTCGGAACGCTTTGAAGATCGCGTATGTAGCAATGCACAAAACTACGCTTGCAAAAAATCTGGTAGCCACGATTGGTTTGTAACCCAAGCAGCGGGCGAATGGCATGAGGGAGCTCATTATTGTGAAGAAGAAACTTCCGGTACACATAGTTTTTCAGTTCCAACGACTGTTATAGATAATCAAGCACTTATGGCTCAGAAGCGTGAGTTAGCCGTCTGGCTGAACTACACCGATCAAGCAAAAGAGGGTGAGTGGATCGCTAATGGTCAGGCCTTACCTGAACATACTCGTATAGCCGGTTTTGAAAATATTTGGGCATGTGGTGTCTTGCCTGGAGTGGATAGTTACCTAGCAGGTGGCGCCGAAAAAGATGATCATCTGGGTAAGGCCCTGGCCAGCGGAGATTTTAACGGTGACGGATATGATGACTTAGCCATAGGTGCACCTAATGAAGATATTAATGGTGATGATGATGCGGGTGCGGTCAATATAGTTTATGGCAGTGCCAATGGCGCTAAAATTGAAAAAGGTTTTTGTCAGTTATGGAGTGGTGACAGCCCAGGATTGGCCGGCAGTGCAGAAGGGGACGACTGGTTTGGTTTTGCGCTAAGCACTGGCGACTATAACAATGATGGTTATGCCGATTTAGCCATAGGCGCACCCCATGAAAAAATTGGTAATGCGGAAGACGGCGGTGCAGTCAGTATTATTTACGGTAGTGCAGTTGGCCTGACTGCGACGAGTGATACTTATATTCATCAGGATGCATCTAATGTAGCCAGCAGTGCAGAAGGCGATGATCAGTTTGGTTATTCCTTGGCTTCAGGAGATTTTAATAACGATGGTTACGCCGATTTGGCAGTCGGTTCCCCTAACGAAGATCGTACCGCTGGTGGCAATGATAACGACGGCATGGCCCATGTTTTTTATGGTAGCAGTACGGGCATTAAAACTTCAGGTTCAACCGATTGGGCACAGGATGTGGGCAGCGTTAATGGAACCGCAGAAAAAGATGATCGCTTTGGTTGGTCTTTAGCTGCGGGCGACTTTGATAAAGACGGTTTTGATGATCTGGCTATTGGTGTGCCCAAGGAAGATGTTAATGGAGATGACAATGCCGGTTACGTTAACGTTTTATTTGGTACGAGTAATGGAATTGATGATGCGGATGACCAGTCTTTTCATCAGGATACGGATGGTATAGAGAGCAGCACTGAAAGTGATGACCATTTTGGTTTCGCATTGGCTGTGGGTGATTTTGACAATGATGGTTATGCAGACTTAGCCATAGGCTCACCCAAAGAAGATATAGAGGCTGGTGACAACAATAACGATGGTGCGATCCATATTTTGTATGGACGCTCCTCGGGTTTGAGCGGCAGTGGCTCTAAGATGTGGAACCAAGCAGTTGGGACGGTTAATGGTACCGCCGAGAAAGACGACCACTTTGGTTACTCTTTATCTTCCGGAGATTTCGATGGTGATGGCTATGATGACTTAGCCATTGGTTCGCCAAATGAAGATACCAACGGCGAATGGGATACCGGTTACGTTAGCGTTTTATTCGGAGCAACTAATGGTCTCGATGATGCTGGAGATCAATCTTTTACCCAGGATTCAGTGGGTGTAGTGAACAGCCCTGAAGAAGATGATCGTTTTGGCTGGGCTGTTTCTGTAGGCGATTTTAATGGCGATGGTTATAGCGATTTAGCCGTGGGGGCACCCAAAGAAGATTTAACTCGAGGTGGAAATAACAATGACGGACAAGTACATACCTTTAGTGGTAACAGTGGCGGCTTAACCGGTAATGGCGATTACCTATACCAGTAAAAACTTGAGTTGATGTCTGGTTACCCAAGCTTGATTTTATACTGCTTACGGATAAATCCTAGGTTTTATTAGCACAAGGTTGAGAGCCATGTATTTAAGAGGAATGTGAAGTGAAAGTATTAATCCTTTTGCCCCAGTGTGATTACGACCCAACTGAAACGGCGGTTCCATGGACTGAAATGGTAAACGCTGGGCACGATATCTATTTTGCTACGCCCGCGGGTAAAGCGGCTCATGCTGATACCCGCTTAGTTAATGGAGGCTTTTCATTCTTGTCCCCATTTTTTATGACGAGAAAAATCGATATAAAAAAATACCGGGCAATGGTGGCCAGTGATCGATTTTTACAACCTCTTTCATATAGAGGTGTGTTGGCAGCGGCATACGACGCTTTGTTTATTCCTGGGGGGCATGCTGCAGGGATGAAAACGATGATTGACTCTGTCATTGCCCAGAGTATTTGTCGTCACTTCTTTCAAAACGATAAACCGGTTGCGGCAGTGTGTCATGGTGTGCTTTTGTTGGCCCGCAGCAAGAATAGAGCAGGTCTATCAGTTCTCAACGGACGTCAGAGCACGGCGCTGCCTGCATCAATGGAGTTGTCAGCTTGGGCTGCGACTGCATTATGGCTAGGTCGCTATTATCGTACTTATCCTAAAACAGTGGAGCGTGAAGTGAGTGAAGCGGTAGGCAAAGGTGGTTGCTTTTATAAAGGGCCGATTTTGCCAATACGTGATAAGGAAAATTCGCATCGTTTTGGTTTTACGGTACGTGATGATAATTATCTAAGTGCTCGCTGGCCGGGTGATTGTAATAAATTCTCAAAAGATTGGTTGAATCTTCTAAATGAATACGCGCAAAGAAAACAGGATGGCAGGGGGGTGGCCAAAAGTCTGCAAAAAATTGGCTGGATTTTCTAGCCGGGTAAATAACGAGGAAACCAAAGTGTGCAGATTAATTATTCATTGGCTTGGAGGGGTTTTAATGATGATTGTACTGTTCAAAGTATTACTAAATGAATGACCATATAAAAATAAAAGAAGGAAAAATCATGAGTATGAAATTTTTAGAACGCTTTAACATGGTCCTGAAAACAGGATTGATATTGCTGTCATTGACGTTAGCATCGTCTGTTTTTGCTTTGGGAAAATCGGGACTATATCCATTAGAAAATGTTGATTATTTTCTTGACGACATAGGAACTGCAGCCAAAGGGAAAAACGAGCAAGGCTGCCATGCCCAGGGCATTAAATTTGACGGACAGAATTATTATTTCACTTGCATGGATACAAACGGTAAACATGCTAGTTATTTATATGTTCATGATGCCAGGGGGAGGTTGATCAAAGAGTTCACTCAAGGGAGCGAGTTTCAGCACCCAAGTGGAATATTATTATATAAAGGGTGGGCTTACACTGGATTTACCCATGCGGGCTTTTTAAATCTATCCTATGATTCGGAGTTATGGAGATTTAACGGCGAGGGAAAGGTGGAATACCAAGGGTGGTTTGATCATTCGGTGGGTTTTGTGGGGGCTAATTTTCTGGATATGTATAACCCAGAGCTTAATCTTAAAACAATATACGCTTCTTACACTCAGTATTATTTGCGCAAATGCAAGGGTACTGCTGGTAAATGCAACCGTTATAGCAATATAACAACCGGAAAAACGGTAGGCCCTGTTACTAAGCTATCTGATAGCGTTCAGGATTGTGATAATTATTATAAGAATGGTGCTTGGTATAAAGCGTGTATTTTATTTTCAGCTGACGAAAATAAAATAAGAGTGTGGAAAGCCAATCAAACAGTACTTTCCAAAGATAATGCGCTAAAGACTCTTGTTATGGATGGTCAGCCTGGTCACTCTGGCGGATTAGGATTTTATACCGATCCTAACGGCACAAAATGGGTGGTCACCTCACCACCACCAGCAACGGATTCAAGTTGTGGGCGCCGCGCTTGTGGTGGGTGTGGGCTGGTTGGTAAAAATGTATGCGCCTGTACCGATAAAGATAATCGACAACGGGTTAGGTTCTACCGCTTTGCTAACTTTAATTGGCCGGGATAATTTATCTAAATTGTACAGTGCCAAATTTATATTAAGTGGCAGGAGGAACGTTTCCTGCGCAAGCTTCATCAAAATACGATAGGACATCATTTAATGTGCTATCCCTTTGAATGACTAAACATAATGATGCAGATGTTTATCTGCATTTAAGAAGAGGGTTTTAGCAAGTAGGAGACTTAGACCATAAAAGCTTTATCAAAATTAACGCTCGATGGGATTATCGATGGGATTTATCTATCGATGAATAAAGCACCCCTTAAACTTGATGGCTACAGTCTTAATTTTAAGTCAACTTTTTAAATTTATTCTGAGGTCCATTTAAACAAACCGCTTAAAGCTACGGAGATTTAAGCGGCTTTTTATCTTCAGTGGTTAGCATAAACAGTATAAGAGCAATTATTGGCAAGTTTTTAGTAATTGGTCCAAATGGATGAAGCCAAAATTCAGGTGCTATGTAGGAAAGAAGAAATGAATAAATAATAATTATGGCAAGCTGGGTAATATAACACCATCTAGTGTAAAAGTGGGTGAGAATCCAAACTCCTAAAACTATATCCATTACGCTGCCTGAAGTCAGCAGTGTTTTTGCTGACAGTCCTGTTATGCCGCCTTGAGCTAGAATTTCGTAGCCTGTTTCAGATGAAAAATATATTGATGTGATGCCTGTGAATATCCATAAAAAGGACAAGGATAATTTTGCGAAGAGTTTCATTGTATTTATTCACTTTGTATTAAAGGAAAGGCTTGAACACCATTAAGTAAAAAATGCCAATAATCATAAAAAAAGCGGGTATTCCTAAAATAAACCAAACTCGAAAAAGTTTGTGAAATTGATCAGGGATTTCATTTTTATTGATAGATGCTTTGATAATGCCATTAAGTAAGTATTGGATTCTGACTACAGGTAGCCAGCAAAGGCCAATACCTACAAATAGGGCCAACACCCATAAAAACCAGGCAGAGTTAAATGCATAATTTAACTGCTCCATAAGTAATACGCCAGTCACTACTTGAGTGATGATGGCGGGGGTGGTGAATAACCAATCGCCAGTGATAACATTTTTACAGGTGACTAATATGGCAGTAGGGGACTTTGATAGGTAGGCTGTTAACATAAAAAAAGCAATTCCAGCCCCTGTGCCTAATAGAACAGTGGCTGATAAAATATGAAGTAATTTAAGGATAAGGTAATTATCCATTAGTTGTTACCTGAGTGGTGAGCTCAAATTTTTTAATATAGGGCACAAATTCGTATAATTGATAGATTCCCAAGCAGGGAGTCGCGCCAACCATTTTAATTTCATTGGCAATTAATTTTCTAGCGATAATGATCGCGGAAATAGTAGGGATATAAGGGCCAACGCCATTGTCAGCAAATAATGTCCAGGTAGCGGTCTTTTTCCCCTCATTATCTTTGCCAATAATTGAGATGCGCATGGCTCCTTTATCGGTGCCAAAAATTGATAATAAATTACTCATTAAAACGATGGGCTTGGTTAGTTTATGCCAGCTTTTAAATAAATTTAGTTTAGATAGCCAAGCCATAATGTACATTGAGATGTGTAGGGCGGGTAGCTCCAGCCCAGCCTGAAACGTTACGCTATCTTGCACGTTGTAGCGGGTAGGGTAAATTGAAAGGTCAGGGACATCCACGTTAGCGAGCCATCGTTTTCCAATAATGCCACCAAAATTTAGCCTGCGAATATTCATCCAACCATATGAATGTGTATCAATGCCTTTATTGAAACTAGGGAAAGGCTTGCCTATATATGATAAAACGCCCCGAACAGTCGCTTCTCCTCGCTCAGCTTTATTGCCAGGAGCGATTGCAATGTCTATGGAATCTATTCTCGTAAATTCTTTTTTATAGTGGTCTAGTACCGCTGACGAAAGTCCTGGTACGGAGCTGGCGCCACTGACGACCAATAACTTATTTTCTTCAGCTCTTAGGTTAAGTTTCTCAATTCCACAAACAAAACTACTGTCGTCAGCAAGATCTATATAATGTGAGCCAGCTTGAATGCAAGCTAAAGGAACTCGATGGTTCTGTCCTTGGAAAGGTCCGCTTGTGTGTATCACTAGAAAGGGGGATAAGTTGCAGAGCTGCCTGTCCAATGTTTCGCTGTTTATATCCATTGATAGTGCTATTAACTGAGCCTCGGCACTGCCCATTAACGAATTGGCTAAGTCTTGAGCTTTCTTAAGGTTGCGCCCAGCAATGATGATAGTGAGATCTTTAATGGATGATAAGTCTTCAACAATTCGTTTGCCGAAATTTCCATATCCCCCTAAGACGAGAATTTTTTTGTTATTCATTGAGCATCTCTTAATCTTATTTTTTGAGGCGGGTGACATATTGTGAACAAATAGAGAAAGAATGTACATCTGGGAGGGGGCTAGAGTCTTAAGGCACTGCTTTTTAGGCAGTGCCTTAAAT
>JBALXQ010000016.1:101062-104235 GCA_036960565.1 Bermanella sp. | reverse complement strand
ACGATAGCGCCACAGGCGCTTTAGCCGGGCTAGATCAGCTAAACCCAGAACAAATCCAACAACTCAAAACCACCGCCGCTTTATTCCCCGATGCGCTGGTGGATTCAGAGTTGGGTGAGGTACCCGAGGGTTGGGAAGTTAAAACCCTCGATGATGTTACATCTATCATTATCGATCATCGTGGGAAGACACCAAAAAAATTAGGGGGTGACTGGGTAGAGGAAGGTCATTCAGCTGTATCTGCAAAAAATATTAAGGGTGGCCGGATAACAAGGCATGACACTATCCGTTTTTTAGATGATGAAATTTACTCAAAATGGATGAAGGTAGAAATAGAAAAGGGCGATATCTTATTAACGTCAGAAGCACCTATGGGTGAAATGTATTTTATTACTGATGAAACTAAATATTGTTTAAGTCAGCGTTTATATGCATTGCGGGCAGATAACGAAAATGTAACACCTAGCTTCTTATATTTATGGTTACAAACTTCTATTGCACAAGCTGACTTAGAAGGTCGTGCGACAGGCACGACGGTTGTTGGGATTAGGCAGGTTGAGCTAAGGAAAGTGAATTCTTTGGTGCCCTCAATAGAAATATTGAAGAACTTTGAAAAATCAATATTACCTGTGTTTGAAAAACTTAATGCTGGTGAGTTGGAATCTCAAAGGCTGATTTGTTTACGAGATGAGCTGCTTCCTAAACTTCTTTCTGGAGAATTGAGTGTTGGGAGTGCAGCATGAGTGTAGATAAGGATTTCACGGAAGAGGCCTTACTACGCCATAACTACTTTCCTTTTCAGAAGCGACAGAAAGAAGAATTACCTCCCATTTTTACATCAAGGCAATTAGTGCCTGATGTGGCCGCTAAGTTAACGGCTAAAGATCACAGAAAGGGAGGGTATGACCAAGTTGAGTATTTACTTACCCGCCATACAAATGTGTCACGACCACTATCTATCCCGCATCCGTTAGCTTATTGCCATCTGGTGAAATCAATAGTAGATAACTGGGATAAGTTCTCTTATGTCTGTGAGAATGAAGCCAGCAAGGTGAAACCAGATCAACACCTTGATGGTCGCCTTTTATTAATGGACTACGGGGATGACATTTCAAGCTCAGAAGTGGCACTGAAATTTGGCTTTGGAAAGAAATTTCGGGTTCATACGGATATCAGTAATTGCTTCCCAAGTGTATATACCCATGCAATACCATGGGCGCTGGTTGGTGTTCCGCACTCAAAATCTCATCGTGGGAAGAAGCATTGGTTTAATCAAATAGATTTTTGCCAAAGAATGCTAAAACGTGGTGAAACACAGGGAGTTGCTATAGGCCCAGCCACATCTAATATATTAGCTGAGTCAATCCTTTCGCGTATTGATGAAGTGCTTATTAAAAACTTTTCCTACTATCGTTATATTGATGACTACACCTGTTATTGCAAAACTTTTGAAGAGGGGCAGACATTTTTACGAAAATTAAGAGAAGAGTTAAAAAAGTATAAGTTAGTCCTTAATATTAAGAAGACTGAGATTGTAGAGTTACCATCGCCAATTGAATCCGATTGGCTTGTTGACTTGTCAACCAGAATGCCGATTGGGTACTTTGATAGTAACCAGGTAAAAAAATATTCTGCTTCTGAATCTATTAGATACATAGACTACGCGGTGCGTGTGAACAACCAATACCCAGATGGCAGCGTAATTAAGTATGCAGTTAAAGCGATTCTTGATCGTTTAGATGGTGGCGCGAAGACGCAGGTACTTGAATATTTGTTAAATCTAGTTAGGCACTTTCCAATTCTATTGCCATTAATGGCTAGGTTGTTAGATTCGAATACAACTAGTAATCAAGTTTATGCGAAATACTTAAATGCAATTTGTGCCGAAAATGCACTGGAAGGGCGCTCTGATGGAATAGCTTGGTCACTGTATTACCTCAATAAATACCAATTGCCAATATCTTACGAAGTAGCAGATAAAGTTATAGACTCCGCTGACTGTGTTGGATTAACGCTGCTGTATGTTAGTGGGTCATTTGATACTGAAATTATTGGCTTCCTAAATAATATTGACCACTCTGATGTCTATGAACTTGACCAGTATTGGTTGCTTTATTATCAAATGTTCTTTGATGGGAAAATAGTAAATCCCTATGGCATCGATGATACTTTCGACATATTAAAGGCGGGTGATGTTTCCTTTATAGATAGAGATGAATATACGTCGGCTTTAGAAAGTGCTTATGAAGGCGAAAAGATTAGAAAAATATTTTCGGGTGTTCCTGGGCTTGAAGGTTTAGCGGCTGAGACCGTTTAACTTACGAAGAACTAAAATTTAGGGATCAACGGATATGACAAAGCGCCCTTACATTTCAAAGCTGATACCCGAACTCGAAGCTTTAGTGGCTGAGTCTTCGGATGCCAGTGTATTGCGTGCTATTCGATCCGAGTTGGCCTACCGAGCTAAGAAAAAACGTGTTTATGATCTTAGAGAACAAATAGCTAAAAAGTTAAGCGAAATTAAAAACAAAGAAGGCAAGCTAGACGTTGGCTCCGATTATCCGTTAGCGAAGCCAAGAGTTAAAACAAAACCCAGAATAAGGGTGGTCGAGGGCTCCGAGTTGCAAAGCGAGCCTGCGCTTAAGAGTCAAACCCTTGGTGATAAAAGTGTTACTAAAATAAGCATGACTAGCAAAACAATAAAACGTACACCAAACGATATATTAAATAATATGAGTGAATCAACAGTGTCATCCATCAAAGCAGAAGTGAACTATCCAACTGGGTTTCTAACCAAAACCTTTGATGACATGCGCAAAAAACTGCTGGATATTTCTGGTGGCCGCTCTCGCTTGTTAAACCTTAATCAAGATACCAGGGGTTTTGTACGGGTGGTAGATGAACTGCCCAACCAACTGGCTGGAGAGTTACTGGCAGGTAAGGCCTTCATCATGGATGCGGTGGATGACCCTAAACAAGAAGAGCTCATAGAGCACGGTTATCTTGAACGCGACGAAGAAGACGAAAACTGGGTGGCGGTTAAAAGTATGCCCACTGCCAGAGAGTGGGCCAGGGTTAAAGGCATTAAAATTGATTATGAATTACCGTTAGATTCAGGCCATGCCGATCAGTGCTGATACCGATATGATTGACCGCCATTTACCGGACGTAAG
>JBALXQ010000016.1:0-101052 GCA_036960565.1 Bermanella sp. | reverse complement strand
TGTTATTTGAATCGGCACTCACCACCAACCTTAAAAAGCTTACTAAAGAAGCCAAAACGTCAATTGAAGAAACGGGCAATAACATTCTGTTTTTGTCATTAGGGTTTTTAGAGTGGGCAGATAAAATAGGGGGCAAGAGCCGCTTAGCGCCCTTGTATATGATCCCCGTATCTATAGATAAGTTCGTTTCTAAAAAAGGCATAACCCGTTACCAAATTAGGTTTACCGGCGAAGACATTATTTCCAACCTAACCCTGCGTGAAAAACTCAGCCAAGATTTTGAAGTAGAGTTGCCAGACATAATGGCAAGCGACGACGAGGATAAACTCTACACCCCAGAAGAGTACTTTAATGAAGTAGAGACTCTGTTAGCGTTTAAAAAAGGGGATGCCAGCATGGCAGGCTGGAGGGTTCGTCGTTTTGGAACGCTGGCTACTCTTAGTCTAGGGCGCTTGTTAATGTACCGTGACCTAGACCCAGCCAGATGGCCACAGGGGGATGCCAACCTAGTAAATCACGAGTTTATTCGTAAATTTTTTAGTGATGGCCAGTCTACCGCTTCTTCTGGTTCAAATGGTGGCAGTGGCAGCAGCGAAGGTTATGTGCTGGATGATGTGCCTGAACTGCATGAAAAATTCCCGATGGTAGAAGATGCCGATTCGTCGCAAATGTCAGCGTTGATCGATATTTTAAAAGGCCAGAATATGGTGGTGGAAGGGCCACCGGGTACTGGTAAGTCACAAACCATAACCAACCTGATTGCAGCAGCCATTTCTCAAGGAAAATCTGTATTATTTGTGGCTGAAAAGCAAGCCGCACTGGATGTGGTAAAACGTAGAATGGATAAAGCAGGTCTAGGGGATTTTTGCTTAGACTTGCACAGTGACAAAGCACAAAAGCGCATGGTGCTAGACAGTTTTAACGAGCGCATACAATTTGGTAGCCAGCATGAATATTCTGCCGCTGATTACGATGTGCAAGTGCAACGCTTTGAGCGCAGCCGCGAACAACTTCAAAGTTACTGCTTAATGGTGAATCAACCTTGGAAAGAAACCGGCTTTAGCATTCATGAAATATTATGTGCTGCTACCCGTTACGCTAAAGATGTGCCCCCCCTTGAATATCACACCATTGCACCAGATGGAGTAACTGGCGATAGCTTTACTCGTATTAACCTAGATGAACAGCTAGAGCAATTAGAGCTGTTTTTTAAATTCCTAGAGATTGTTGGCCAACAGTTACCTGAAACAGGAAACTGGCAGAGCCACCCTTGGTACGGCGTTAATAACAAACAAATATCTGGGTCCGATGAGCGCCAGCTACTGTCACAACTGCAAGATTGGACAGCGTTACTGAATAGCGTTACTGAAAATTTATTTTCTGTGTTTGATAAATACACAATTACCCATAACAAAGAATTAAGTTTGCCAGACTTAGAAAACTGGGTAGTACAGTTAAGCTTAGTAAAACCCCTGAAAGGGGATGAATACCTACCTGCCTTTAAGCGTATAGAGCCCAAGCAAATAGAGCCTTTGGAAAACTATATAAAAATGAGCCAGGGTGTTGCCAGCGGATTTTATGAGCTAGGCAGCGTATTTAACCAAGGTTTGTTATCTGACTTAACCCTGTTGGCGGATATTAAAGATTCCATTTCTAGTCTCGATCGTTTGGGGGTAGGGAAAAACGTACAGTTTGATGAATTGGCAAGGTCGGTTGTGCGCATAGAAAACACTATTAAGCTGGTGCAATCTATTGAGCATAAGCGTGGTGAATTACTTCCCCACCTACCCATGGTTTATAAAGCTGATCTTGAAGTGCAGTTCTCCATGAGTCAAAAAGGCTTCACCGAGTTAGGCTGTTTTATTGAGCATGCCATGAACCTGCCTTCGGAGCTGCTCAGTTTCCGTGATGACATATACGATGAAGAATCTTTACCTTTGGTTTTTTCAGAGTTTAAGAAAGAGCAGGACAAACTACTGACCGATAAACAAGCGTTACAAGAAGTATTCAAGTTAGCCAGGCTACCAGAGGTTAGTGAGATTCAAGAGTTTGCCAGTGTTATGGAAAATACAGGTTTGTTTTCTTTCTTAAGCGGTAACTGGCGTAAAACTAAGCATGCCATTTTAAGCTTTACGGTAAAGGACAAACTAGACAAGAAAACCATTACCAAGGGGCTGGAAGATTTGGCAACTTGGAAGGCCGCTAGCTTGGCTCTTGGCGAGTCTGAAAAATATAAAAAAGCATTTGGTCGAGATTTTAATGGCTTGGATACAGATAGTCAGCGTATAGACACCTTGATGAACTGGTATCAAAAAGTGCGTAAAGATTACGGTATTGGCTTTGGTACCCGTACCGTCATGGCAAATGCACTTTTTAATACTAATAAAGATATATTTCGTGGTATTCAACAATTATACAGTGGCGGAGTGAATACCCAAATATCTGATGCATTGACAAATCTTAAAGATTTATCCGCCATTTATACTCAGCAGGAATGTATTACTGACGCTGACTTTAAATTAGAGCCAGCAGCTGAGCCTTTACAGCAGTTACTGCTTGATATTCGCATTAGTTTAGAAGGCATTCAGAAATATTTAATTGATCCTAATATTGATCAAAAGGCTTTATTGTTAGCGCTAGGTAGGCTTGAAAAAATCAGCCAGCATAAAGATCAGTTAGAGGAATCGAACTTAAGTGAAACCTTTTTTGATGGTCAGTTAGATCTAACCCTAAATTCAAAAGGAAAGGTACCAACTGACCTTGCTGTGGTTGAATCAACAATTGCTTATGTAAGTCATTTATATTCTGCGATATCAGAGCCTGAACTTCTTGGGCTATTAACTAAAAGAGTAAGCACTGAAGTTGTGGGAGGCTTGCTTGTAGATGCTAAAGAACTAGAAAAAGCACTAGCTGACAGTATTGACCTTGAGCAGCAGGTGTATAAAACCATCGAATCTGACCGAGATCATTGGACCAAAGGCTGTGGCGACGGAGCCTTAGCGGTTTGTAATAGAAACCAATTAGCTGTCAATAATATTGAATGGCTAGATGGTTGGACCAAATATTTACACGCCAAAGACCGCATGCAGCAGGGTGGGTATGGCCGATTAAAAGATTACTTGAGTGACTCTGAGTTTTCCGTGGAATATGGCAAGCAGGTGATGAATTTTGCTGTTTATACCTGTTTGGCTAATGAGGTATACCAGCAGCAGCCTGAGTTGTCGCAGCGCTCTGGCCATGAACAAACAGCAGTTCAGCAACAATTTAAAAAATATGATGAAGGGCTAAAGAGTCTACAGCGCAAGCGAGTTGCACATTTAGCGTTAGGCCGAAAAATTGATCCAGGCACCAGCGGGGCTACAGTGGCTAGCTACAGTGGTGGTAAATTACTTCGCCATGAGATTGGTAAAAAATCAAAATATATTGCAATTCGTAAATTAGTAGAGCGTGCCGGTGAAGCCATGCTGGGTTATAAACCTTGTTTCATGATGAGCCCCATGGCCGTTGCCAAATACTTACCACCAGGTGAAGTAGAGTTTGATCTTGTGGTAATGGATGAAGCATCCCAGGTAAAACCTGAGTATGCGTTAAGTTGTTTTGCCCGTGGTAAGCAAGCGGTTGTAGTGGGCGACCCTAAGCAGTTACCACCCACATCATTTTTTGAACGCTCAACCTCAAATGAAGATGCTGAAGATAATGATGAAAAAGGCGTAATTAATGAGTCTGAAAGTATTTTAGAGGCCATAGGGGCGCACTACCCCAAGCGAATGTTGCAATGGCATTATCGTTCTCGCCATGAAAGCCTTATTGAGTTTTCCAACAGACATTTCTATGACAGTGAGTTGGTTATATTCCCTTCACCTTGGGCTACATCAGCTGAGTTTGGGATTAAATTTACCCATGTTACGAATGGTGCTTTTGTTAACAATGTTAATAATGAAGAGGCTAAGTACATAGTAGAAGCGGTTAAACATCACTTTGTGAATAATCCAAATGAAAGCGTGGGCATAGTTGCCATGAACACCAAACAGCGCGATCAAATTGAGGCAGCCTTGGATGCGGCTAGGGCCACTGATGAAGTATTGGCGGCAGGCTTTATGCGGGATGCGCAAACCGATGATCCCATCTTTATTAAGAACCTAGAGAATGTTCAGGGTGATGAACGCGATGTGATTATGATCTCGTTTACTTACGGCCCGCAAAATAGAGGCAGTACTAGTATTCCACAACGCTTTGGTCCCATTAATAGTAATGATGGGTGGCGTCGTTTAAACGTATTATTTACCCGAGCTAAGAAACGTATTCAGGTTTATAGCTCTATGCGCTCTAGCAATATTGTTGTTTCCGATAGCAGTAAGCGAGGCGTTAAGGCACTTAAAAATTACTTGGCATACGCTGAGAGTGGTGAGCTGATTGATCAGGCCGGTGAGTCACAGGGGAAGCCTGACAGTGATTTTGAAATAGCCGTGATGAAGCAATTGGCAAGTGCAGGTTTTGACTGTGTTCCTCAAGTGGGTGTGGCTGGATTTAAAATTGATGTGGGTGTGCGTGACCCTGGAATGCCAGGTCGCTACCTAATGGGGATTGAGTGTGATGGGGCAACTTACCATAGCAGTAAATCTACCCGTGATAGAGATCGTGTTCGTCAAGGTGTACTAGAGGGTTTGGGCTGGAATATTCAGCGTGTGTGGTCCACCGATTGGTTTAAAAACCCGGATGCCGAATTAAAGCCGATTATGGATAAATTAAGAGAATTAGCCACACCAGTTCGTGAAGTAGTGAGTATAAAAGAAGCACATGCTGCTGAAGAACCTGTGGTTCAAGATGAAGATGTAGTAGATGAGTTAATTCTTGAAGAGAAAGTATCTTTAAAGAACTTGAATGACCGCCTAATTGATTTTAATAAAAATATAATCGAAAAACACTTCCCTGATACTCCAGCTGAAGAGCGTTTATTAAGAAATGAAATGATTCATTTCTTGGAATTAGAACGTCCTACGGACCGTGACGAGTTTGCTGAGTTCATACCAGCTTACTTGCGAACCCATTCGTCTTCAGTAGAAGCGGCGGAGTTCTTGGGGGATGTTTTAGAAATTATTGCAGTGTATGAAGAGATGGTTTCCTCTAGTAAGGGTGTCGCTGCATCATTGGAAGGATGAATGCGTAGATCGTGATGGTCTAACCCGAATTAAGTTTGTTTATTTGAATGCTAATTTTTAGTGCATAAATTTGTAGAAGGATTTTTAAAAAATGGAAAACGCACAAGAAGTAAAACAAGAGCCTGCCAACAATAAAAGTAGAGCTGTAAAGAGCTGGCTTTACAAAATCACATTTGGCTTGGTAATAATAGTTGCGGGGGCTCAATATTTATCATCTTACCTTGCAGCCAGTGACATCAAGAAGGAATTAGCAAAGGGCTTCGATGGGATTGAGTTTGAAAATGTCAAAGTAGAACAAAGCTTTTTATATGTGAATGTTAGCGCAGAGGTGATTCCTATGAATCGCTTTAATAATACGCAATATACTGATCTCTTACAGAGCCTAGATATGCGTATTGATGTGTTGGCTGCCAATTTAGATAAAGTGAAGCAACTGACCAATCAAAAACCTAAATACAATCGTTATACCCTTGAAGGAGTAGGGAAGTTAACGGGTGAAGATTTTAATAGCTCGCTATCTGTTCAGCTCATGCTGGATGGCGACTTTATTTTAATCGCCAAAGAAGCAGAATCTACAGAGTTCTTGGAAGGCGAGGGTGTACTTTATAGTAAAGGCGACCAACTGGTTATCGAAAGGTCAGGTGGTGAAGTTAGCCTGAATTATGAGCTTGATCCAACCACTATGTATATGGCAGTTGGGGTGTTTAGTGCTGAATCAATATCTTATCAATACAGTGATGATAAATTACCCACATTAAATATTACAGGCTTGTCTGTGCAGCATAGCGGCCCTACGCTGGCCGATGTCTTTGCTGGTAGCATGGGAGACGAGACAGTCAGCTCTGCACATGCAAATATTCTATTAACGGGCCTAGACATAGATACGTTAATGCATATTTTTTCAGTTAAAGACGAATTGGAAACACTAGAGGAAAATGACTTTAAGCGCACTAAGCTTGAGGCTAGCCTGCAAGAGGTGGCTAAACGGTTAGTTGAAAATTCAGTATCTTTAAAAGCAGACCTCTCTCTAAGTGGCCAGGGTTTAGAAACCCAATATGAAATTGATGTGAGGATGCAGTCAGAGCATCAAATTTTTAATTACAAAGATATGTTCACTGCCCTTAAGGGGGATATTGATCGTCAGGGGGATCGTCCTGTATTACCGGGTCTTAAGCAGCTTGATAGAATGTTTCAGGTGCTGAGTGATAAGAGTGAGGCTCTTCGTTTTAGAGCTGTTGCGCTTCAGTGATTTTGTCTAATGCATGCAATGAAAATAGTAAAAATGGAATTTAAATTGTGTTGACAAGGCTAAGATGAGACGAATTAAAAATCACATAGTAATTAATATCCCTGAGCCTAAAGAAGAGCCAGTAAAAAAGATATTTTGGACTAATAGCAAGAAATTAGCCTTAATTGCTATCGTAACTTCTTGGGTGCCTTTTTATGGGTATATGTATTTAAATGCATTTTTATCTGGTGTTGGTTTTGAGTCTGTCTATGTTTCAATGGATGTTTGGGAGGCTGTTTATTATTTCTTTTCATCTACATCTGAATTTTGGGGGCGTAACTTCTTAGAAGGTAATAAATATATTTATTACTCGATTTCCATTGCGGTGATAATCTTCATAGCACTAATTGTTATATTTTATGAAATATCGCCACCAGAACCTATTAGTTTTAAAGTTAATGGATGGTATATCTCTCTTAAAGCAAGCAAATATTACAAGTTTTTGATTGCACTATTTATAGCTACTTTAACGGGTACAGTAGTTTATTTGTTGCCGTATATCGTACTGATAGGCTTTGCATTGATATTTCTATTTGCAGTAGTTGGGAATCTCTTTGGACTCAATGACGGGAGGCAGACTTTAGTTGAAGAGCCCTGTATTTATGCTGGTTCTGATAGCTACTGTGCATCTATCTTAATAGGTGAAGATCATAAAGTTGGTTATGTTGCTTACTCAAATGAAAAACATACTTTTTTTGTAGCTAGTGACGGATTGTACTATTTGAATTCAAAAGGTAGGGTGCTGCAACACAGACCTTTTATTCCTTCTTTGAAAAAATACTCATTAAGCCGAAATCGTTTCGATCCTAATAACTGGGAAAGTAACATACTGAGTAGATGGGATATGCTCGAAGACTATATTGAAAACCCTGAATATGAATTAACCCGTGATACTGTGCTTGAGCATTTAGGCCAATCAGATTCATTTTTTCATTACAAAGAATTTCCTGCCTATAAATTGTCTGAAGAACCCTTATGTTCGGTTGCCTTTCCATATGACAGGGCAACGAAAAAGGTAGTAAATGTAGTGGTTTATGGCGAATGCAAAGGGATGGCGTATTAATTATGATAACCGAAGACCAACTAGAACAACTTTGCCTTGAATGGTTTCAAACCACAGGTTACGACTATATCTGCGGCTATGACATCGCCCCTGGTGAGTCTGCGGCTGAACGTACTGATTACCGCCAAGTCATCTTACACGATCGCCTATTAAGCCAATTAGAAGTCATCAATCCCCACATACCTGTGGCTACCCTTGAACAAGTTACTATTCAGCTAGCCAAAGCTGAAACCCCCATCCTTATTAAAAATAACAAAGCCTTCCATAGCTTGTTATTGGAAGGAGTGAAAACAGAATATAAAGACAAGTTAGGCGAAGAGAAAACCGATTATGTGCAGCTTGTCGACTTTAGCGTTGTAGAAAATAATCAGTTTTTAGTGGTAAACCAATACACCATTACTGGCAGTAAAGGTAACCGTCGCCCAGATGTAATTGTATTTATTAATGGTTTACCCATGTCGGTGTTAGAGCTTAAAAACCCCGCCGACAGTAGCGCCGATATTTGGTCGGCGTTTCAACAGTTACAAACCTACAAAGATGAAATTCCCGATTTATTCATGTTTAACCAAGCGCTGGTCGTGAGCGATGGTTTAAATGCACGGGTGGGTTCGTTAACCGCGAATAAAGAACGCTTTATGGCTTGGCGTACGGTTGCCAATGAAAACGACAAACCCATGTTTGAATACTTTTTAGAAACCTTGGTAAAAGGATTTTTCAAACCCGAACTATTTTTAGATTACATTCGCCACTTTATATTGTTTGAGCAAGATGGTGACACAACCATTAAAAAGATTGCCGGTTATCACCAGTTTCACGCAGTGCGTGAAGCAGTGCGCGCCACGGTGATAGCCGCGCAACAGCCGCAACTAAAAATGGTGGCAGAGTCTCGTGCTAATTATGCAGATAAGGTAGTGCCTGGTTCGGGTAAGGCAGGAGTAGTTTGGCATACACAGGGCAGTGGTAAATCTATTTCCATGGTGTGTTATGCGGGTAAATTGCTAGCCCAGCCGGCCATGAACAACCCCACCATTGTCGTGGTAACCGACCGCAACGATTTAGACAGTCAGCTTTTTAATACCTTTGCTATGGCACAAGACACGTTAAAGCAAACACCCATGCAAGCAGCCGATAGGGATGATTTACGCGAAATTTTGGCGTCACGCCAAGCGGGCGGAATTATTTTTACTACAGTACAAAAGTTTGCACTGCTAGGTGATGAAGCTAATCACCCGGTATTAAGCTCGCGTCACAATATTGTGGTGGTGAGTGACGAGGCCCATCGCAGCCAATATGGCGACAAGGCAAAGTTAAATACTAAAACGGGTAAGTACACCTTTGGTTACTCAAAGCACATGCGCGATGCCTTGCCAGAAGCCTCATTCATTGGTTTTACCGGCACTCCCATAGATTCAGCCGATAAAGATACCCAAGCAGTATTTGGCAGTTACGTTTCTATTTATGATATTCAAGATGCGGTAGATGATGGTGCCACGGTGCCTATTTATTATGAATCACGTTTGGCAAAATTAGACATTAACGAAGCCGAAATTGAAGCCTTGAATGATGACGTGGAAGACATCATTGAAGATGAAGAAGAGCGCGACAAAGAAAATACTAAATCTAAATGGGCAGCGCTTGAAAAACTGGTGGGCAGTGAGCCGCGCATGCAACAAGTGGGTAAAGACTTAGTCGCACACTTTGAAAGCCGTACAGCCACTATGCCGGGCAAAGGGATGGTGGTGTGCATGAGCCGCGAAATCTGTGTAGACATGTACAACGCCATCGTAGCCATAAAGCCAGAGTGGCATGATCTAGACACCAGTAAAGGCGCTATTAAAATTGTCATGACTGGTAGTGCATCCGATAAAGAAAAAATGCAGCCGCATATTCATAATAAAGAAACCAAAAAACTATTCGAGAAACGCTTTAAAGATGTAAACGACCCGCTGCAATTAGTGATTGTACGGGATATGTGGTTAACCGGCTTTGATGCCCCAAACTGCCATACCATGTACATCGACAAACCCATGAAAGGCCATAACCTAATGCAGGCGATTGCCCGTGTTAACCGTGTGTTTAAAGATAAACCCGGTGGCCTAGTAGTCGATTACATAGGCATAGCCAATGAGCTAAAGCAGGCCCTTAAAACCTATACGGGCTCTAATGGTAAAGGCAAGCCCACCCACGACACCCATGAAGCCTTTGCCATTCTATTGGAAAACATAGATAAGCTAAGAGGTTTGATGCACGGTTGCGATTACAGCGATTATGAAACCCAAGCACTGCAAATTTTACCAAGAATAATGAACCACATTCTATCGCTAGAAGGGCCAAAAAATGCAGATGGAAAGAGCGAGCTGGATGGCAAGAAGCGCTTCTTAGACATTATGGCCAGCATCCGTGCTGCTTTTACTCTGTGTGGCACCATGGACGAAGCCACCGAGTTTTCTAAAGAAATTGCCTTCTTTGGCGCGGTTAAAAACGCCATCAGTAAATTCACAACCATAGATAAACGCCGCACCGACGAAGATAAAAATACCGCATTAAAGCAAATTATTGATAACGCCATTATTGCCGATGGCGTAGATGATATTTTTAGTTTGGTGGGCCTTGATAAACCCAATATAGGTTTGTTATCCCCCGAATTTATGGAAGACGTAGGCAAGCTTGAAGAGAAAAACCTAGCGGTAGATCTACTTGAAAAGCTGTTACGTGACGAAGTAAAAGCCCGCATGAAAACCGACGTGGTATCGGAAAAGAAATACTCTGACCGTATTATGGAAACCCTGCGCAAATATCATAACCGCGCCATAGAAACCGCCCAAGTCATTGAAGAGCTAATTAAAATGGCCAAAGACATGGCCGCAGATGCAGATATGGCGGAAAAATCGGGTTTAAACCCGGATGAAGTTGCCTTCTACCGGGCATTGGTTCAAAACGAATCGGCGGTAAAAGAGCTAGGGGATGACAAACTTAGATCGTTGGCCGTTTTTGTGACCGAAAAATTAAAGAAATCAACAACAGTAGATTGGCAAGTGCGGGATAGTGTACGGGCAAGGTTGCGTAATTTAGTAAGGCGCGCATTGCGTAAGTGGAAGTACCCACCTGATAAAGAAGCAGAAGCGATTGAGTTGTGTTTGCAGCAGGCAGAAGCCTTGAGCCAGAGTTGGAGTAGTTAATGCGAATTTGGGGAATACATATGGGCGCGCATGTAGCCAGCGCGCCTATCGAAAACAATTATGTGGCCATTGGCTGGCCTAACTTTGGTGATTTAACGGCAGTTAAACCCAATCGTGACGCTTTTAAAAATCAGTTAGCACAAACCTACCCACAAATTAACAGTGGTGCCATTCCTGTAAAGGCTGGGGTGTTATTTCGTTTCGCCAATGAAATTAAGGAAGGGGATTTAGTCATATACCCTTCAAAAAATGATCGTATGGTGAATGTGGGTTGCTTTGATGGCAGCTATCAATACATAGAGGGGGATAGTAGTGGTTATCCCAATCAGCGCGGCGTTAAATGGTTAGGCAGCTATCCCCGTGATGAATTTGCGCAGGCCGCTCTTAATGAGATTGGCTCGGCGGTAACCTTGTTTACGGTAAGGCGTTACGCACAAGACTTTTTAGAAAAAGTGGGTTTTGCCGAAGATGCTAAAAATATTGCCGGTGAAATGGATACTATTGAAGAGTCGGAAGATGATCAAACGGCTACTGATGAAGTGTCTCGCCAGGCAGAGGTAACCACTCATGACTTTATTATTCGTGCTTTAAAAAATCAGCTGTCACCTTATGATTTTGAGCATTTTGTGGCCCATATAATGGAATGCATGGGATATACCGCAAGGGTCACTCAGGCTTCGGCAGATGGTGGTGTGGATGTGATTGCTCATAAAGATGAATTGGGGTTTGAGCCTCCAATCATAAAAGTACAATGCAAACAAATCACCGGAAAATCTTCCGAGCCAGAGGCCAACCAATTATTGGGTACACTAGGGGATGGCGAATTTGCTTTATTTGTTAACCTTGGATCTTACTCTCGCTCGGCAAGAGTGCTGGAGCGTAATCGCGCAAAGCTGCGATTGATCGACGGTGAGCAATTAGTCGAAATAATTTTGGATAATTACCATAAGCTTTCTCCTCGCTATCGAACACTAATGCCGTTACGACAAATTTATGTTCCAGACTTTGTGTGATCATTAATGTTTAAGGTCTAAATTCTAGGCCTTAAATTTTGTTCCACGCGAGTGCCATGGGTCACTTCTGTAATCCCTCCATTCTTTGATTATTTACAGCGCTCTATAGCTCCAAGCTTCCCCACGGTGAATTTCTTGATTGTTTGATTGTGTATAGGTGACATAAACATCCCCCAGCTCTTTGGGGAATATTATGGATAGCTGCGCCATGTCTTTGATGTTGGCTAGGCGAACATCAAAATTCAGTACCTGATAAAAACGTCTGTCGCTGTAGGTATAGGGTTTTGTATGGCTTATTTTAGATTCTATGAATTCGGTTTTAATTAAACTAAACATTTGCTCTTGAGTGGGCAGGCGCATATTAGGTTGCAGTGTTGCAGCGCCATTTTTTATTTTCAGTTTATTCTTAAAAAGTTTTATCACTTCTTTGTACAATAACCCAAATTCTTTTTGTGAAAGCGAGGCAATCACCGGCAGCGAATAATCGTGGGAGTTATGGTTTAGTAAGTCTATAAAATCAAACTGTACTCTAAGCTCCACCACGCCAGCGGGGCGTGCTGATATTTTAGCGGTTGCCGTGCTAATGCCGTGGCTATAGCTATTAATTGGCAGCGCCATGGCGGCTATAAAAATAGCCATTAAAAATTTTATTTTTTTAAATATCATAAAACTCTCTATATCACTCTCATTATAACTCTTGCTTAATATTCTTATTAATACTCTTACTTAATAAGAAGCCTTCCTTGGCTTTGCTATTAATTGTTTTTACGGCGCTTCTACGGCGCTTCTATGGTGATGCGGCATAAAAGTGTGTTGTTGGTTTCTAAGTCGGGGCCCCAAATTAGTTGGGCACTGCTATCCCAAGAAATTTCATCGTAACCATCTTTAGGGCTAACATCGGCTTCGGTGTATTCGCTGGCACTGCTCCAGGCAGTGTCGTTGTAGTCGGTGTCTTTCCAATCGCTGGGTTCGTCTTCACTGGTGAAAGTACAGGGTGCCACACCGGCTATTGGGTTAGATTCATTTTCACAACTGGTGTCCAGCGGTGCTTCATGAATCACGTCGCACTTCCAATCACTGTTTGACACGGCAATCACTTCACTAGATTCGATGTCGGTAATTTGGGCAATAAAACCCCCATCGCCCATTTGTTGGTTGCCCTCTCCAATATATTCAAGACCTGTGTCGTTTTCTTTAAAGTCTTTCAGTATTACGTTTAGTGTTATGGGGTAGGTGGCGGTAAAGGTAGCGGTTTCGGCGTTAAACGAGCGTTCGGTAGTAATGGAAACCGAGTCTTCCACTATTAAGGTTTCACCTGAGTAAGCGGCAAACCAATTATCCGACCAAGCTTCAAGTTTAAAGCTGTGGCTTTCACTGGTTGAGATGGTGGTGGAGCTGACCGAATCAAACGGGGTAAAGTTTAAGGTGGCGGCCGGTACGCTGTTTTCACTGCAAATGGTTTCGGTTTCATCACTGTCGGTGACGGTTTTATCTTTGCGGTATCTAAACTCAAAACAGGTGGTGGTTGAGTCGTATGCGGCATCAGATGAATCCAGCGTGCGCCATAATACTTGTGCTGTATCGCCCGCATCTAAAAATGAAAGGCTGGTATCGGTGACTACAAATTCAGTCATGTTGTAGCTTTTGTCATTAAAGGTGGCGGTGGTATTCAATATTACTTCGCCTGCCATTGGCCCACCTAACGTTTGGCCAGTAAAGCCTTCGCGATCACTTACTAAGCGGGTATTGGCAGAGCCAGGGTTGCCCGCATCTGTGGGCGTCTCACCCATGTAACAACCTATGGTATAAGGCGCGTCTATGCTGGTGTAGTACACGTAGCCCGATGTGGTGCCATCGCCATTAATGTCGTAGGCATTACATTCGTTAAGTGGGTTGGTGCCATCTATTACATCGCTAGGGCGATAGTCTAGGTGCTCGTATAGTCCACCGCCGTAGTTTATGTCGGTCACCGAGTGGCCATCATTGGCGGCGGCTACGCCGTGAGTGGTGTTGGTAATGGTGCCGCCCCCTTGGCCATAGTACAAAGGAATGCCGTCGGTCATGTAGGCAATGGGTTTACTGGGATCGTGTACATCCATTAAGCACACTGGCGCGCCGTGCATGTGGTAGCCCTCGCCGTTGGGTGAGTGGCCGTAACATTGATCTACTTCGCCCAATACAACGGTATCGCGGTCGGAGTAGTCGCTGCCATCAGTGGGGCCACAGGCTGTGCCGCTACCACTGCCTTGTTTGTAGTAAGGCAGAATAGTTTGGCCATCTACGGTGATGCCTAGGGTTTCTACGCCATCACAGGCCAGGTTGTTATTCACTCCGCTTAAAAATGTGGGCTCAATGTTAATAGAGTGGCCCGACTGGCTGGGCAGTGATAAACGGCCTATCCAGCTTTGTATGCCTACCTGTACTTGTTGTGCATCAAGTGGGGTTTTTAAGCCGCTGGCAATGTGCGAAACAATGTCCATTTGATTATTAGTGGTGTCGCATTCAATGGCGTCATGCACACGGGAGTACTCGTTAAAGTGGGCGCTTTTTTCACTGCAAGTTGATGGCACGGCTGTGGGCACATGGTCGTCATTGGCTAACGCGGTGGCATCAAAGCGGATGCGTTTGGTTATTAAGCTACTGGCTTCAAGGCTAACCGCTTGGGCAGCTTCTATTACTTGGGCTTGAGTGGCGCCACTGGTTAACGATAATTCACTGGAAAGTGCATACAGCGTAAAGGTATATAGGGTTTCAATGCCCGAGCCTGCGGTACAGGGGGATGCATAAGGGGTGTCGCCGGCGGCGGTAATGTTAGCGGCATCCATGTCACCAATTGCGGCTGTGCCCACTGAAAAATCCCCTTCTGGCAGGGTAGACACAGACGTTGCAATATTAAACACGGTGAATACCGGTGTGCTGGCGTTATCATTGGTGTGCATGGTTAAGGCTAAAGAAACCGCATCGTCAGGGATATTTAACCAGGAAATTTGCGGAGAAATACCGCCCACGGTAGCGGTGCCTGTTGGCGCACCATCGCAGGTGTAATTAAGCGGGATATTAAAGTAGTCGCTGCCGGTGTCTTTAAAGGCATCGCTGTATATAGACAAAGCCTCGCTGGCGCTGGCGGCCGTGATAGAAACGGTATCGGCTGAGCTACTCACCGTGCCATCGTTTACGGTTAATGAAAAAACATAGGTGCCGTCTACATCTGGGGTGAAGGTTGGCTGAGAAACTGTGCTTGAGCTTAATGTGGCGCTGCTACCCGTTGGGGCGGTGGAAATGCTCCATATATAGGTTAGGGCGTTGTTATCAATATCGGAACTGCCTGTGCCATCTAGGCTAAATTGCACGCTGGTGGTGGCGGTGTTGTCGCTGCCAGCGGCGGCAACGGGGGCAGTATTGCTACTGCTGCTTGAGCTGCTGCTGCCGCCACAGGCCGCCAGTGCGGCGCAAGCCACACAAGAAATTAACATTTTTTGATACATTCTCATGTGATTCCACCCCTAAATTGCTAATTGTTTTCACTATCGGATATGTAATGAATAAGTCTAGCCAATAAATGTGGGGGAAATATGTAGTTTTTAAATTAAGCCTGCCAATGAATAGGTGTTTTGGTTAATTGGCTGTCAGCCTGCAGCCCCTTTGGCTGCTGTTTAGTCTGCGCTACACTTATAGGTGTTGTTTGTATGGCTATATAGTGAATAAGAAATAATGAAATATTTAGTATCGATATTGCTGCAAGTGGCGCTCATTACGTTTGTATTGTCTTTGCAAATACCCCTGCCTACGCAGTTGGGTTTAATTATACTGGGCTTAACGGCAAATTTTTGGATGGCCGAGTTATTACCCTTGCCTGTTACGGCTTTGTTAATACCGCTACTGGCCGCCGTACTGGGGTTAATGGACTTTAAGCAAGCGTTACTCAGTTTTGCCCACCCTATTATATTTTTATTCTTAGGCGGTTTTGCTTTAGCCGCGGCCTTACACGAGCACGGTTTAGATAAGTACCTAGCAAACTTAATTATGCAGCGAGCCAAGAATAATGGTTTGTTCATGGTGCTTATTTTATTTAGTGTGAGTGCATTTTTATCTATGTGGATAAGTAATACCGCCACCACCGCCATGATGCTGCCCATAGCCTTGGGACTACTGGTTAACTTTAACTACGAGGGTAATAAAAATACTTTTGTATTTATTTTATTAGGAGTGGCTTACTCGGCCAGTATTGGCGGAATGGCCACGCTAGTGGGCAGCCCTCCTAATGCCATTGCCGCCACTGCATTGGGCTTGGATTTTAAAGCCTGGCTGGCGCTGGCTCTGCCTATTTCAGTATTATTACTGCCAGTAATGTGGGGTTTATTATTTGTTTTGCTTAAGCCTAATTTGGCCCTGTTTAAGGCACCAAAAGAGTCGTTGGCATTTAGTTGGAATGCACAAAAAATAGCGGTGGTGATGATATTTATATTAACCGCAGGTTTGTGGATATTTGGATCTGTGGTGCAAGGTTATATAGGCACGTTAAAAGGGTTTGATAGTTGGGTGGCGGTGCTGGCGATTGTATTGCTGCATGCAAGCAAGGGATTAAGCTGGCCGGTGTTTGAAAAAAATACCCAGTGGGGTGTGCTGATATTATTTGGTGGTGGCCTAACGTTAAGCGCTATTTTAAGCCATAGCCAAGCCAATTTATATTTGGCCGAACAGCTTGCGCAATTAACTCAAGGCATAGGATTGTTTGGGCTGCTGTGGCTGGTATTAATATTTGTTATTTTTATGACTGAAATTTCAAGCAACACGGCTTTATCGGCATTAATGATTCCCACTTTTATGGGCTTGTCGCAGGTAATGGGGTTTGACCAAACCATTATCGTAAGCGCCATTGCACTGGCCGCATCTTGTGCGTTTATGTTGCCAGTGGCTACGCCTCCTAACGCGATTGTTTTTGGCAGCGGTTATATTCCCCAAACGACCATGATGAAAGTAGGGCTAGTGCTTAACTTAATTTTTAGTTTGTTATTGGCTTTGTATTTTTATATGACCATTTAAATATTGCTAAATACAAGGGCCTTATCTTGCCGGTTTTATAAAGCGGATAATGATGCGGGTAATAGAGGCCGCTTTATTGAAGGGGGCTTTTAATAGTTCTTTAATTATAAGGAAAAGGGCAGCATTTAAAAATGCCGCCGCTAATGTGGTTGGTTTAATTGTTAGGAACGTTTAAGTTAATTTTCACATTCGCCAATGCACACATCGCGTACTTCTAAATCTTCTAAGGGTAGCCCTACAACGGAAAGCACTGCTCGTTGAAGTGTTAGGCTATATCTTCCAGGCTCTGTAATGTCTAAAACGCCTGTTCGCCATTCACCATTGGTGCCGGGCATAAAGCCACCAAGTGATAACAACTGACTATTATCCTTTAGGCTTTTACGTTGTTTCAATACCATGAAGGCAAGGAAGTCGCTTCCTGAAGTTCTATAAGTCACGTTAACCTTAGTGGGGCCATCTACATATTCATTACGGGTAATGGTGGGTCTGCTGCTAAACGCATCCTGGGTAATGAGGTGGCTATTTAGTCTAGGGTGACTAAAACCCGACTCTCTAACATTTTTCCAACCGCTTACACGCCAAGTAGATTTTTGGTCGCTTTTAAATTTTCTATCTTGATAGCCGTTTAAGGATACAAATATACCTGCATTGGTTCCTAAGGCATTAAAGTTTAATACTTCCATGTAGTTAATAGATTCGGGCACAGAGGTGTGAACTGAAACTGAGCATGACTCCAACGGTAACAAGGTTTCACAATTATTATTAGTGACGCTCATGGCTTGCCACTCATTCATATGAAAATCATTAAGGTCAAATTTTTGTGTATCGGATTCGTTTTTAAAGGTAATGGTTAGCTCATGATGGCTGCGCTTTTTAAATTCACCAAATTCAAAAGCACTTACTACGTTTAACCCTTGTTGTTTTAAACCCTGCAAATTAACCCACGAGACCAAGCGTGCACTGGCAGAAAAACTACTTCCCTGATTTTGGAAAAAGCCACAACCATTAATGGGTTTAACCCCTATTAATAAAGGCTGGTGACCATTTATGTTTGCAATTAAAGGGGCGCCAAGCGCAACGCTATCACTTATACAATAACTGCCGCTATCAGGTGTAAAGCATAAGCTTTGTTGGTATTTTTTAGTGCTCAAGTTATAACACTGGTCTGATATAACATGTTCTTGTTGAGTGACTTTTTCATTTCCGGTTATGTATTTACCCACTAGGGTAAATTGAGTATTGCTATCTTCTAATAGCTCGGTTGTTTGTACTTCGGTTGCCATTGTAATGGCCACCACACCCTCGGGCACGGATGTGGCGGTTAAAATCATTTCACTTCCGGTCACGGGAAACATATCTTTCTTGGTGTAAAAGAAATCGCGCTCTAAAGGAATCGGCGCGGAGTCACCATTAGGTAATAAAAATACAGCGTGAGTGGCTTCCCCGTTTAACGACGCGCTGGTAATGACGTCTGTGTCTGGAGTAGCTTGAATCATCGCAGATGACATGGGGGAATCTTGCATTGCCGGCATTGCATTAGTTAGTTGTGACATAACCTCTGAATCCTGAACCAAGGCCAATGTGCCTGGAGTGGGGGAGATGATAACGGGTGGATCTATCGGTGTAATGATGGGTGGAAAACTGATAACGGCTGATTGTTTGCAATAAGCATCGGTTAAAATTTGCGAGTTACCAATGTAGGTGCCATTGCAAATATGATTACCGCTGTCGTCCTGAAGCGAGACTAAAAATCCTACTGGGCCAACTACCGCATCTTCTGCATGAGTAATAATAGGCGTGGCTAAAAGCAAACTTGCCGTCATGCTGCCAATAATCCAATTGGGGAATTTCATTACATGTCCTTAGTATTTTTAAAACGATTTCACGATATTGTGAAATCGGCTTTAGAACATGCAAAGGAAGTGACAAACGGGCCAAGTTTTATGGGCCGTTTTGGAATAAAACTTCACGATGCCTACAGGGGATTTTATATACTTAAAAAGCACTAATTTTTCTAGTACTTAGGTTGTTAGAATTTTAAAACCAATTATAAGGTACTGATGTTTTATACTTTTATTTATTGGCAAGTATTTTTAACTTGCACACTTATAAAAATATAAATATTTAGAATGATGCTGTTTTACTGATCGTTTTAGGTAATTAAGAATTGTTAGTGAAATGAATTCACTGCCTTATTAAGTAAATGTTTTTATTGATGTATTTTTTAGCCAAATACCTGCCACTTAACCTTAACCTTTTGTTAACCCACATTCCCTTATACTTATCCGATGCTTAATTGATTTTTAAATGCACCCAATAGTTAATGAGAAATAAATGGTTAAATTTTATAGATGGGCGTTGGTTGTCATAGCGGTAATGTTGTTAAACGGTTGTGGTGGCGAAGGCGAAAAAGATTCTGTTTTTAACCTATGGGAAGATGAAAATAGCAGTGAGCTGTTAGACCTAAGAGGTTATGAAACCGACAATACTGCCGTGCTGAGAAAAAGCATTTTAGGTGATTCGGTTAAGTGTACTTGCGATATAGACTTCATAGGAGATGAAGAAGAGGGCACTTATGTGATATCTGCCTGTGAAGCCGATGATGATGACAGAAATGAGGCTTGCCGCGAAGAGATGGAAGTCTCTGTCGAGTACGAAGTAGACGACCGAGATATGACCACCATTAATAACACCAGTACCCGTGTTCGTTATTGGGTTATTTATGAAGATGATGACTAACTTTTTTGTTAGTGATTTTTACAAAGAGGTGCAAGGCACCTCTAAAGTATTAAAATTTGCTAGAAATGTTTACGAAACCAGTAGCTGCAATTACTTCAGCATTACCATAAAGCCCTTCACGCTGATAATCGGATGAATCTCGAACGGTGAAACCATAATCTAGAGAAACAGTATTAAAGGTATAACCTAAAGCAGCACCTAGTTCGAAACCGCTAACACGTTCAGAAATGGTGTCTTCTTCATATGATTCGCTGAAAATGCCCACGCTTACATAAGATTTAAAACCTTGGCTTAAAAAACCACTGCCAAAGTTGGCTTTAAAACTGCCGCCTGAAATTTTAGAGTTTGAATCCTGGGTATATTGTAATCGGTATAAACTAGATTGCATTTGAAAATGGTTGGTTAGGTTACCAGCGGCAGTTAATTGTAAACCCGCGAAGGTATTGGTTTTATCACCGTTACTAAATTTAACTTGCTGGACAAGGGCCATTGAAGAAATGCCTAAAGATACACTCGATTTTTTGTCTTCAAAATTGGCAGAGGCGGGGATAGAAAGCAGACCTAATAAGATAGGCGTTATAAGTTTTACATTCATGTTTAACTCGTCCTTAAATAAACATATAAAATTTGGCGCGATGGTAATGGACTTTTTGCGTGGATTCAATATTTTCCTTTGGCAGGGTGGGATACTAGGGGTTAGGCTTTTGTAAGGTCTTTCTAGTTTGATTAATGTCTCGGCTTCACGTTCTTGTTTTATTTATTCCCTCAGCTCCTCAGCTCCCAAATTGGATGATTTTATGCTGGCAGTCGTTGAAGATCTGGCGCACCAACCAATGCCACTGTAGCAACCTAATAATCTGTGATGCTTTATGGGTGTACAGGGCTGCTTAGCTTGGTTAGTCTGGCATATGAATAATTCATTGGCCCAAGAATCTATGCTGATATTTTTAAAGCTTGTAAAAGAGACATCCTCTAATAGCGCTTTATGGTCACGAATTTTTCAAGAGAGTATAAATACAGCCAATACGGTAGAGGCGCTCTCAAGCAGAATAAGTGACGTCATTATACAAAATGATGAAGTGCAGTTAGGCGGTGAAGCGCTAGATATCATTGACAGTTTTGTGACGCGTTTTCGCAGTAAAAATCACTCTATACAGGCTGTTATTCATGCTTATCAAGCCGAAATGAAATTGGCCCAAGCACAATCGCCTTGTGTTTTAAAAACCCTTGAATGGCTCGAAAATCGAGATGAGTATTATAGCCAGCAAGCACAGCTGTTATCGAAGAATGACAGTGTGTTTGCGGCCTCTGGCTTTCGGTCTAGCCTAATAAAAGATAATCAAACTTGGCAGGATATTCGTGATTATTGTTTATTTGCCCAAAAAGCCTAGCGGGCTTAAAAGTTTAGAGGCGGCTCGATAGCCAATAACCGACTTTGTGGGTGATTTACAGGCTAGGAAGCAATGAATTTCACTAAATGAAGGCCTTTATTGCATTATGGGGGGTGAAGCCTAGTGTAAATAAATGCAGCCCTTAGTGTCCTCATTTTATGCATTACCAGCTATAATTGCGCCAGAATTAAATTAAGGGTTTGCACATGCGAGTTTGTGGCGTTGAGTTAAAAGGTGGCGAAGCCATCATCTGTTTATTAACCCATGATAAAGGGGCGTTTAACGTAGTCGATTGCCGTCAGCGTATGTTTGCGATCACTTCTTCCATGCCTACCGATACCATTCGTACTTTTCAAGATGAGTTTGAAAAGCTTATGGAAGACTACAAGGTGAATGAAGTGGTGATCATAGAGCGTGATCAAAAGGGCAAGCTGGCCGGCAGTGCCACTAGCTTTAAGCTGGAAGCGGCCATACAGCTGCTTAATATGCAGGTATCAACCATTTCCAGTGCCACCATGAAAGAGCAAATTAAGCGTAATCCTATTCAGGCTGACACTGAAGAACTGGGCTTGAAAAAGTTCCAAATGCCGGCGTTTAAGGCTGCATATGCCTTCCAGAACCAAAATATATATTTAGGTGAAAACTAAGCCCTGGCTTTAAGCTGAGCTAACCCTGCCCCAACTGCTATGGTTGGGGCTTGTGACCCCTTCACTTCTTTTGTTCTCTTCTCTCCTGTTTTTCTGATTAACAACCCCGTGTTTACCCTAGCTTCAATATATTGCTTTTCAGTCGGTTGAATAAGCCGGGTTTTGTTGTGCGCTAATGTTAGGTTTGCAGCCAAACTGGGTTACAGCGACCGTTTAATCGAAGTTGCTCTCAAACCTATTCACGCCGTAGGGCTGTTTCTGAGTCGTGTATTTAAGAATGCAGATGGCGCTTCCCATTAACCCAAATATGGAAGGTTTGGCTGCTTTTTCTTATGTGTGGATTGTTCGTGATTTAAGAATAGTATATTGAGATTCGGGCTGTTTATTGGGGGATATGCAACAAGTATAGTGACAATAAAACTCTATACCGCACTCTAGGAGATCCTCAATGCAAGCAGTATTAATCAACAGCTATGGTAATGCGCAATCTGTATTTAAAGACAGTCAGGTAGACAAACCAACTATTAAGCCTGATGAAGTACTGGTAGCCATTAAAGCCTCTAGTGTAAATCCTATCGAATGCAGAATGCGAAATGGCTATGGTCGGAAAATTTTTACTAAAAAGAGAGGTTTTGAATTTCCTGTCATCCTAGGTAACGATGTTTGCGGAGTGATAGAGGCAGTCGGCTCAAAAGTAACTGAGTTCAAAGTTGGCGACGAAGTATTTACGGCCCCAGAAGTGACAGGCCAGGGCAGTTACTGTGAATACAGGGCAATCAAGGCTAAGTATTGTGTGACAAAACCCTCAAACCTTTCGTTTGAAGAAGCCGCTACCATTCCCTATGTGGCACTAACCACTTGGGCTTCCTTAGTGACCAAAGCTAAGCTTGGCCCAGATAGTAGTCGAGGTAAAAGGGTACTGGTACACGGCGGCTCTGGCGGTATTGGATCTTTTGCCATTCAATTATTAAAAGCCTGGGGAGCTGAAGTCATAACTACGTGCAGCACCAGTAAGGTTGAAAAGGTGAGAGCATTGGGAGCCGATGTGGTGATCGACTATTGCCAACAAGACTTCACAAAATTAGTAGACAATTGTGACGTTGTATTCGATACCGTGGGCGGGGATGTTGAGCCAAAATCTTTGCGGGTTCTGAAAAAAAATGGGGAATCCTATTATGTAACATTGATTTTTCCAGTACTGGCCAACATTGATGAAAGCGGAATTTTTCGCGGGGCTATCCAGTCAATATCGGCATTTCTAAGCAAGAAAAAAGCCTTTAAAAAGCAGGGCGTAAACTATGGTTGGGGCATGTTTAAGTCTAATAAAGAGGCTTTAACTGCAGTAAAAGACCTAATTGAAGATGGTAAAATTAAACCCAACGTAGACAAGAGCTTCCCGCTAGCTCAACTTGCTGACGCTCATAGCTACGCAGAGTCGGGTAAGGCATTTGGAAAAATTGCGATTGCTATTGGCTAATTCAAGCCGACCTCGATTAACCGGTAGCAGTCCCTGGCCGGTTTTTTTAGGTGGCGTAAGCTGTAGTGGTAACGAGCAATAGATTTCAAGAGACTCATAGGTAGTATGCTTAAGGGTTTCGGAATCAGCAATTTACAAGGCTGGATCTGACCGCAATTCACTGACTGAAAAAAACTCATTGCCAAAAAAATTCTATATGCTTTAATACTGGTTATATTTACAGTAATTTGAAATTACCCTTGGGTAAAACAGCATATATAACAGGTGATAAACATGGATCAGAATCGTCAAAAAGCCCTAGATGCAGCGCTTAGCCAGATTGAACGTCAATTTGGTAAGGGTGCCATCATGAAGATGGGCGATCAGCCCATTGAAGCTATTCCAGCGGTTTCAACCGGTTCATTAGGCCTAGATGTTGCCTTGGGCATTGGCGGTTTACCTTATGGACGTATTGTTGAGATCTATGGTCCAGAATCTTCAGGTAAAACCACCTTGTGCCTATCTGTTTTGGCCCAAGCTCAAAAGCAAGGCAAGAATGTTGCTATCGTTGATGCCGAGCATGCCCTAGACCCACTATACGCTGAGCGCCTAGGTGTAAACCTTGATGAATTGCTGGTAAGCCAACCTGATACTGGCGAGCAAGGTTTAGAAATCGTAGATAGCCTAGTACGTTCTGGCGCAGTAGACATAATTGTTGTGGATTCGGTTGCCGCGCTAACGCCTAGAGCAGAAATTGAAGGCGATATGGGTGATCACCACGTTGGTCTTCAAGCTCGTTTAATGTCTCAAGCATTACGTAAGCTTACGGCTAATGTAAAAAATGCCAATTGCTTAGTAATATTCATTAACCAAATTCGTATGAAAATTGGTGTGATGTTTGGTAACCCTGAAACCACTACAGGTGGTAACGCGTTGAAGTTTTACTCTTCAGTACGTTTGGATATACGCCGTACCGGTGCCGTTAAAAATGGCGATGAAGTGATTGGTAACGAAACACGCGTTAAAGTGGTTAAAAACAAAGTAGCGCCTCCATTCAAACAAGCCGAATTCCAAATTGTATACAATGAAGGTATTAACTTATCAGCTGAGTTAATTGATCTAGGTGTGAAACTTGGCTTGGTTGATAAGGCCGGTGCTTGGTACGCATACAAGGGTGATAAAATTGGCCAAGGTAAGGCTAATGCTTGTAAGTTTTTACTGGAAAACCCTGAAATATTTAAAGAAGTTGAAGATCAAATTCGTGCACAGCTTCTTACTAAACCAGGTAAGCCTGAAAAAGAAGATAAAAAAGCCGATGCCAAATCGACTGATGCAAAAGCTAAAGCTGACCCAAAAGCTAAAGCAGATCCAAAAGCTAAAGATGATGCCGCTGCTAAGGCCTAGTCGCCAATGGCTTTAGTTAGGTAATCATTTAAAATAAGGCCAGCATTGCTGGCCTTTTACGTACAGGATGTACGGTATCCTGAAAATGCAGGGAGCAATTTTTAGGGAAGTTCAGGATGTACGGTATCCTGAAAATGCAGGGAGCAATTTTTAGGGAAGTTCAGGTTTGCTCCTGCAATATCTATATTCTACGCTTTAGCGGGCGCTGTTTTTTGCTCCTGCAAAAACCGCATACCCACCATCCATGGCGGTATTATGTATACAGAAAAAAAAGCCAAATCCCCAAAAGAATACGACGAAAAGGCGCTTCGCCATAAGGCTATAGAGCTATTGGCTCGTCGCGAGTACAGCTATAGTGAGTTGGAAAAAAAGCTACTGCTGGTATCTGAAGATCATGAAACCATTTTAAGAATTCTAGACTGGCTAGTGGAGATGGAGCTGCAAAATGATGAGCGTTTTACTCAGATGTATTTACGCAGCAGGGCATTGGGGGGTTATGGTCCGGTTAGAATTAAGTTAGATCTTAAGCAAAAAGGCATTAATGAATTTTTAATAGAAAACAGCTTTGAAGAATTAGCCTTTGAGTGGAGTGAAGAGGTTGACCGCTTAATAATAAAGAAAGTAAAAGATTTATCGCTTGAAGATATGAAGCTAAAAAATAAAGTGATGGGATATTTGCAACGCAGAGGTTACACCCTAAACCAAATATATTCAGGCTTTGAGCGTTTCGTGCCGCAAGTTTAAGTATTTAAAATGGGAGTGTAAATATTCAGGAAATTCCTGAATATTTACATCTGATATAGATTAGTGAAGTTTCAGGCGTGGGCGAATAATTTTATTGATTCTGCCAGACAAAGTCATAAGCATCGTTTTAAAATATCCGTGTAAAGCCACTTGGTGCAAACGGTACAACGAGACGTATACCAAGCGCGCAATCTTCCCCTCAATCATCATTGAACCAGAACTTAGGTTCCCCATTAAACTGCCCACTGTGCTGTAGCGGCTAAGGTTAATAAGTGAGCCCTTATCGTGATAAATATAATCTTTAGGTTCGCGTTGCTCGCCTAGGCGTACCAGGTTTTTATATACATGCATGGCTTGCTGATGCGCTGCTTGCGCCCTTGGAGGAACCGGTGTGCCGTCTTTTTGCAGCATAAAGGAGCAGTCGCCAATGGCGAAAATGCTATCATCTAGGCTCGTTTGCAAGCTGGGCTTAACCACCAACTGATTCACCCTGTTGCTTTCTAATCCGCCTAGATCTTTCATCCATTCGGGCGCCTTAACACCTGCTGCCCAAACTTTTAACTCGGCCGGAATTAATGTGCCATCCTTAGTGATAAAGCCTTCTTGAGTCACTTCATCAACAAAGGTTTGTGTTTGAACATCAATGCCAAGTTTACTTAACTCACCATGGGCTGCAGCAGAAATACGAGGGGGTAAAGCCGGTAATATGCGTTCACCTGCTTCTATAATGGTGACTTTTAACTGTTCTTTTTTTAGCTGGTCAAGTCCGTAGGCAGCCAGTTCAGATGCAGTGTTATGCAGCTCGGCGGCTAATTCAACACCGGTGGCACCAGCGCCTACAATGGCGATATTAAGTTTGAAGTTACCTTGTTTGCTAGCGGCATTATTGGCTTTTAAATAGGTGTTTAATAGTTTTTGGTGAAACACGTCTGCTTGCTTACGGCCATCTAGAAACGAACAAAACTGTTGAGCGCCCTTAGTACCAAAGTCATTGGTTTGACTGCCCACCGCCATGACTAAAATGTCATAGTTAAGACGGCGTTCAGGTAAAACCGGTTGCTGGTGTTCATCCTTCATGGCTGATAAAACCACTTCTTTACTGTCTCTATCTAGGTCGCACATACGTCCTAGATTAAAAGTAAAATGATGATTATAGGCTTGAGCTCGGTAGCTAAGCTCGTCTATGCCACCATCGAGTGATCCTGTAGCCACTTCATGTAAAAGCGGTTTCCATAAATGGGTATTGCTGGCATCTACAAGGTGTATTTCAGCCTGTTTACGCTTACCAAAGGTATTACCTAACTTGGTTGCCAGTTCCAGTCCACCAGCACCACCGCCAACGATGACAATTTTTTTCATGGGATTTATCCTAAAAATAGTTCTAGGATTAGCCACTTTTTCCATCTCTAAAATGTCGTAGAGAACACGTGTGACGAATACTGGAAATATCTTGTGGGAGCTTCAGGGTTGTAAGTCCAGGCTGAGCTTGAATAATTGCTGCTTGCTGGGGCGAATGGATGAAAAGTGCGCCTGTTGAGGGCAAGTATTATAACGCACTACCCATATTTGACAAATAATAGCGATGAATTATCCACTATGTGGTAACCCATCAGGTATAGGAAGCTACTTTAACAGTTCAAAAAGCACACACAGGATAAAAAAGCCGATTAGGCCATATATCCAGTTTTGAGTTTGATCTTTAGCAAGAGGAGGGATGTTTTGTGAATTAACCATACTTTGCAGGCCAGCTAGCTCTTCGGGTTCAATATAGGCTTGGCAATAGCGGTCGTCAGTAAATAGAATTTTTACCAGTATTTGCTTGGCTTCTGACTTTTCAACTTCAACCCCGGTAACTTGGTCCGGGCCAATACGAAATTCACTGCGACGGCTGAAAGGCTGAGGATGTGCTAAAAAGTAGGCACCATCTAGTTGTTTTAAACGCCAGCGACCGCAGGCAAGGTGGCCGGTAATAATTCTAATCACTTAAAACTCCTATTATTAAATGCATGTGAAAAAAGCTTCTTAAATCATCACTAATGAAGCCTTCTTACAGCTCATTTTAATAACGTCTATAAATTACGTGTGTTAATACAGGATTAGTCATCACAAAAAAATGAGCAGGACACTCGTTTATTGGATAATGCCAATTAAAATGCCACTGCAAATGACCGCCAGTGAAATGGCTGCCAAATTTAGGCACATTTTAAATATTGGATTTAGTTTACGAAAGGACAGATGAAATTTTAACCAGGGCTCATTTGTAAATGGTCCAACCCCTGTGGCTATCATGAGCAATATCACGCACAGAACTAATATAATGCAAGCAGTGGCTATCACGCGAATTCCAAATTACAAGTTGGTAGGTATCGAGACTTGAACCTCGGCGCCTATTATATTGTCATTTTCATCCATGTGCACCTGGCCACTTAGTGACGTGCTTTTTTGTTGCTGGCTTTGAAAAAGGTTGGGAAGCAAATCAGAGTTATCACCTTGAGCCAGTGTTTGCCCTTGCTCGCCAATAGGTTGGTAGCTTAAGTCTACTGAATCGCTGGGCAAGAGCGCCTGTAGCTTATCATCTAGGTCGTCTTGTGAAATAGGCGGTTTATTGGAGTCGGATAGGTTTTTAAGGCTTACCGTGGCGTCATTAAACAAGCTTTGAGTTTGCGCAATCCAATCTTCTAGGCAGGGACGCGCATCGGTGTCCTGGTAAAGCCAGCCGCCAAGCCCCAAGGCCATCACTAATATAGATAAAAATAAGAATTTTTTCACGAATACAGCAACCAAGTTAATCCCGTGTTTAGTTGGCTATTATCTGTGCTATAGGGGGGCGTTTCAACCGTTATTAACTGAAAATAGGTTAAGTATTGTCAAGGTCGGTGCCATCCGGTAACGCTCTTCGGTCTTAATTAAAAGCTTGGCCCGGCCTATATCCCAATGTTTTTAATATCTTGGCAAGTGGGCAAAACCCACTAAAGGCAGCTTGAAACATGTTTAGACCCACAAAGGCTGTAAACCATAACCAGTTGACGCTGTGAAGCTGGGATAGGATTAGGCTTAGCAGAATGAAGATACCTGCAATAAGGAATACTAGGCGGTCGATAGACATAGGGGTTATCCTCACTATATATTAGATTATTTTAAATTAGCTTATTCTAATTTAAATGGCCAGTCCTAATTTGTAACCTACTTAAGCTTTGCTTATGGGGAATTATACTCGGTTAAATCTAGCAATCTTAGACGGAATGGTTTTGAGTCTCGTGCCCATGGACGAATGTCGTTATACTTGCGCACTTTTTATAACAATCTGAGTCGCCCACCAGACAGTGCTGATAGCGTCTGGGTATATAGACGGCAACCCACTGATGGACAGTGTATGAAAACGGCAGAAATTCGACAGGCATACCTAGATTACTTCGCTCAAAAGCAGCACCAGGTAGTGGCCAGTAGCTCTTTGATTCCGGGAAATGATCCCACCCTAATGTTCACTAATGCGGGCATGAATCAGTTTAAAGATGTGTTTTTAGGGCAGGAAAACCGCAATTACACCCGCGCCACGAGTGTACAGCGCTGCGTACGTGCAGGCGGTAAACATAACGATCTAGAAAACGTAGGTTATACCGCTCGCCACCACACCTTCTTTGAGATGCTGGGTAATTTTAGCTTTGGTGACTATTTTAAGCGTGAAGCCATTTCTTTTGCCTGGGAATTTCTAACCTCTGAAAAATGGATGAACCTGTCCAAAGACAAACTGTTGGTAACTGTTTACGAAAGCGACGACGAAGCATTCGATATCTGGAATAAAGAAATGGGCTTGCCTGCGGATAAAATTATTCGCATTGGTGATAAAGACGGCAAGTTTAAATCGGATAATTTCTGGCAAATGGGTGATACCGGTCCTTGTGGCCCGTGTACTGAAATTTTTTACGATCATGGTGAAGATATTTGGGGCGGTGTACCTGGTAGCCCGGAAGAAGATGGCGACCGTTTCATTGAGATTTGGAATAACGTATTCATGCAATTTAACCGTCAGGCTGACGGTGAAATGCTGCCCCTGCCTAAGCCATCGGTGGACACCGGTATGGGTCTTGAGCGTATTTCTGCTATTTTGCAGGGCGTTCACTCGAATTATGAAATTGACCTTTTTCAAAACCTCATTAAGGCCGCTGCTAAGGCGACCGATAGCACCGATTTAGACAGCAAGTCATTACGCGTAATTGCCGATCACATTCGTTCATGCAGCTTTTTAATCTCTGACGGGGTGATGCCGTCGAATGAAGGTCGAGGTTATGTATTGCGTCGAATCATTCGTCGCGCCCTGCGTTACGGGCACTTGTTAGGCACTAAGGGCACATTCTTCCATACCTTAGTTGATGCTTTGGTGAGTGAAATGGGCGACGCCTATCCTGAGCTTGTCAAAAATAAAGCGCAAATTGAAAAAATCCTTAAGCTTGAAGAAGAGCAGTTTGCCAAGACTTTAGATAACGGCATGAAGCTACTTGACGATGCCATTAGTAGTTTAAAGGGTGACACCATTGCCGGTGAGACTGTATTTAAGCTATATGACACTTACGGCTTCCCGATGGATTTAACGGCGGATATTGCCCGTGAGAAAAAATTAAAGGTTGATGAGGAAGGCTTTAAAAAATGCATGGAGCAGCAAAAAGATAAAGCTCGTGCTGCCTCTAACTTTAAAGTGGATTACACCGACAGCTTGGATTTGGACGGCGCCACTGATTTTACCGGTTATGAGCACCTATCAAACGAAGGCAAAATTATTGCTTTGTTTAAAATAGAGGAAGGTCAAAGTGGCGTAGCGGTTGAGCAGTTGAATGCCGGCGACACTGGCATGGTGGTGCTGGATAGTACGCCTTTTTATGGTGAGTCTGGTGGTCAGGTGGGAGACACCGGTATTTTAAATAATACCGAGAGTGAATTTACAGTCACCAATACCACCAAAGAGCAAAAGAATCATTTGCATCATGGCGTGGTGGCAACGGGCACTTTAACCATCGGGCAGGCAGTAAGTGGACTTGTGGATGAAGGCAAACGCCAAAACATAGCCTTGCATCATTCGGCTACTCACCTTTTGCATGCAGCGCTACGTGAAACTCTGGGCGAGCATGTTCAGCAGAAGGGCTCTTTGTGTACTGCTGATAAGTTACGTTTTGACTTTGCTCATTTTGAAGCCATGACAGCAGATGAAATTAAGGCAGTTGAACTACGTGTAAACCAGCAGATTCGCATGAACGAGTCTGTGGTAACGCAGGTGATGAATGTTGAGGAAGCCAAAGAAAGCGGTGCGATGGCGTTGTTTGGCGAAAAGTACGATGACGATGTGCGTGTATTGAGCATGGGGCGCGACCAGTTTTCGGTTGAGCTTTGTGGTGGTACTCATGCGCAACGCACTGGCGACATTGGCTTGCTTAAAATTGTCAGTGAAAGCGGTATTGCCGCAGGCGTGCGTCGTGTTGAAGCTGTAGTGGGGCAAGCCGCCTTTGATTTTGTTTTGGCAATGGAAAATACTCTGCACGCAATTGCTAGCCAAGTAAAAGGCAGCACTGAAACCGCACAGGATAAAGTGGCGCAGTTGGTGGCCAAGAGTCGTCAGCTTGAAAAAGATGTCGATCAATTAAAGGCCAAATTAGCCAGTGGTGCTGGTACCGATCTGGCGGGTCAAGCAATTGAGATTAACGGCATTAAAGTGCTGGCCACTAAGCTAGATGGTGCTGATGTTAAAGCCATGCGTACCACTATGGATCAATTGAAAAACAAGCTAGGTAATGCTCTTATCTTATTGGCTAGTTCAGAAGGTGAAAAAGTGACTTTGCTTGCTGGTGTTACCAAGGAGTTGGTGGGTCAATATAAGGCTGGTGACATTGTTAAAGATGTGGCTCCTTATGTAGATGGTCGTGGTGGTGGCAAACCTGATATGGCCCAAGCAGGTGGTAAAAAACCTGAAGGCATTGATGATGCGCTCCAGGCCTTTACTAGCTGGGCAAAGGCGAATCTGTAGATCTTTACAGAATAGGTGCAAGCCAGCCTGTAAGTTGAATACGCACTTGCCTGAGCAAGTGTTCCAAATCGGCGTTAATTAGTGTCTAATTAGCGCCCAATTTTAGTACCCTTTATTAAAGAGCCTTATTCCAATGGCATTGTACGTACACAAGTACGGCGGCACATCGGTCGGTACCACTGAGCGTATCGAGGGTGTTGCCCAAAAGATTAAAAAATTCAAAGACGCAGGTCATGACGTGGTGGTGGCAGTAAGCGCCATGAGCGGCGAGACCAATCGTTTAATTTCTTTAGCAAAAGCTATTAGTGATGAACCGACACCCAGAGAAATGGATGTTTTGGTTTCCACTGGTGAGCAAGTGACCATTTCACTTTTAAGCATGGCGTTGCACAAGATTGGTCTGCCGGCTCGTTCTTATACCGGCAGTCAGGTGAGAATCCTTACCGATAGTGCCCATGGCAAAGCCCGCATCCAGGATATTGATACCCAGCGAATTCGAGCTGACTTGGATGAAGGTCGAGTTGTGATTGTGGCTGGTTTCCAAGGTGTGGATGAGCACGGTAATATTACCACTCTGGGCCGTGGCGGTTCTGATACTACTGGCGTGGCGTTAGCGGCAGCCTTGAAGGCAGACGAGTGTCATATTTACACAGATGTAGATGGCGTTTATACCACCGACCCAAGGGTTGTGGATAAAGCAAAGCGTTTAGATAAAATCACTTTTGAAGAAATGCTTGAAATGGCAAGTCTGGGTTCAAAGGTATTGCAAATTCGCTCTGTGGAGTTTGCAGGCAAATATAAAGTCCCATTACGTGTTCTTCACAGTAGAGAAGAAGGCAATGGCACTCTAATTACAACAGAGGATGATAGTTCCGTGGAAAAACCCGTTATATCCGGTATTGCGTTTAACCGTGACGAAGCCAAATTGACTGTAATGGGTGTACCAGATATTCCTGGTGTTGCCTCTAAAATCTTAGGCCCTGTAAGCGCAGCTAATATTGAAGTGGACATGATTGTTCAAAACGTAGCGGCTGACAATACCACTGACTTCACCTTCACTGTGCACCGTAACGATTTTGCCCGTGCTGAAACAGTATTGAAGGCGGTTGCTCAGGAATTGGGTGCGCGTGAAGTATCTACCGACAATAAGATCGCTAAGGTCTCTATTGTAGGTGTCGGTATGCGTAGCCATGCTGGCGTGGCCAGTAAAATGTTTGATGTATTGGCAGAAGAGAATATTAATATTCAAATCATATCTACCTCTGAAATTAAGATTTCGGTAGTGATTGCTGAGAAGTATTTAGAATTGGCCGTTCGTGCATTGCACACAGCGTTTGATTTAGACGACGATACAAAATAAGTATCTTTGTTGTTGGTAAGAATTTGCGAATGCCCAATGGAATTGGGTGTTCGCATTTGAAGGCGTCAAGGAATGAGGCTTTCTAGTAGTAAATTGCGCTGGTTTTCCATCGCACCCTAGGTCGCAGGCTTGTAATGTCCATTAAGGCTTCTATCCATAACAAAATAGTATGGAAAGATTCTTAATGGGGCTGTTAATTTTACAAAGCTGGTCAATAATAAATCTAATGGATGCCTATATTGTCATATATAGGGATTTTGTAACCCGGCATTGAAAGTTCGGGTTTGCAGTGTTCAGGAGAATGGAATGCTAATTTTAACACGTCGCGTTGGCGAAACTTTAATGGTTGGTGATGAAGTTACCGTAACGGTACTTGGTGTGAAAGGTAACCAAGTTCGGATAGGTGTTAACGCACCTAAGGAAATTGCGGTTCACCGTGAAGAGATCTATCAGCGTATTCAGAAAGAAAAAGAGCAACCTAGCGAAGAATAAGCGCCGAATTAAAAAAACTGCGCTAAATTGTTAATTTAATTGAGTTTTCTCTTTTATTATTTTCATAAGCTGCTAACATACGCCGCGTGTTGGAGAGATGGCCGAGTGGCTGAAGGCGCACCCCTGCTAAGGGTGTATAGGAGAAATCTTATCGAGGGTTCGAATCCCTCTCTCTCCGCCATTTATTTATTAGTTTATTTTGTAATTCGTTTAAATAAATTAAAAAATAAAAGGATGGCGCAGGTTGACTTAAGTTTGAGTTTACCTATAATCAGCCGGCATAAACGATGCGCTTGTAGCTCAGCTGGATAGAGTATTTGGCTACGAACCAGAGGGTCGGAGGTTCGAATCCTCCCAAGCGCACCATTTTATTTTTACTTAAAATGGCAATTCGTTTAGTAGTGAAGTGAGTGTTACCAGATTTGCGCTTGTAGCTCAGCTGGATAGAGTATTTGGCTACGAACCAGAGGGTCGGAGGTTCGAATCCTCCCAAGCGCACCACTATTAAAAAACCTAGTTCTCACGAACTGGGTTTTTTTTTGCCTACAGGATGTAGCTTACTAAATTAGAGAGTGAGCTTGTGTCGGGAACGTGCAAGCGGTGCCGGTGTGCAGAGCTAAGGCGCTCCATGTTGAATTAACAGCCTCCCCTATTATTCTCAGTAATAAATCACACGACATAACTAACGTAATGTGATTTATACATAACTAATTCCTATTTAATCAAGCGACAACAATCCCCGCAATTTAGAAATGGTTAAAACTTTTTCTACTTCATCTGCTAAACGATTAATTTCTGATTCTTGCAAGGCGTCATAATTGAATGTTTCTGCGTTTTCTAAGCCCGCCCAATTTAATAAATACTGCATCATACCTTCTTCATCAAATATACCGTGAAGGTAGCTGCCCAGTACTTGTTTATCGGGGCTTTGCAGGCCATCTTCATGGTCACCCAAATTAAATAGGCAATCATTAAAGGCAGGGCCCTGGCTTACACCTGCATGAATTTCATAGCCGCGTATTACTATGCTGCTATTTTTTACTAGCCCCTTAACATTGATTAACTGTTTGTGTTGTTGCAGTGTGGTTTCAAAATCGAGGTAGCCCAATGTTTTTGAGCTGCCTGCAGTACCTTCTATGGCATCAGGGTCGTGAATTTGTTGTCCTAGCATTTGGAAGCCGCCACAAATCCCCAATACTTTACCGCCGTATCTTAGATGCTTCTCAATAATACTGTGCCAGCCACTTTCAACCAGCCAATTAAAATCACTGCGCACGCTTTTACTGCCAGGCAATATAATTAGATCGCAACCTTCAAATTTTCGTACATCTTTTACAAAGGATAAAGCCACGTTTGGGTGCAAAGCTAGGGCGTCAAAATCGGTGTGATTACTAATTCTGGGTAAAACGGGTACGCAAACCTTTAAAGACTTTTTATGGTTGTTTTGTACTTTAATGGATATGGCGTCTTCGGCTTCAATGTGTAAATTATCAATGTATGGGATGACGGCTAACACCGGCTTTCCCGTTTTTTCTTCAAGCCAGTCAAGGCCAGGCTCAAGTAGTTTGATGTCACCGCGAAAACGATTGATAACAAAACCTTTTACCCGTTTCCTTTCCGATTCACTCAAGCAATCTAGAGTGCCGGTTAGGTGGGCAAACACGCCGCCACGATCTATGTCGGCGACAATAATAACCGGGCAATCCGCGACTTCGGCAAATCCCATGTTGGCGATGTCGCGATCACGTAAATTAATTTCCGCAGGGCTGCCAGCCCCCTCTACTATGACTGCGTCATAAGACTGTGAAAGTCTTTGATGGGATTCTAATACGGATTTTAAAAGTTTGGGTTTGTGCTTGTGGTAATACTGGGCATCCATATTCGATAAAACTTTTCCGTGCACAATAACCTGGGCGCCGGTATCTGAATTAGGTTTGAGTAACACTGGGTTCATGTCGGTGCTAGGGCGAATACCGCAGGCTTTAGCTTGAACTGCTTGGGCGCGACCAATTTCACCTCCATCATCTGTGACAGCACTATTGAGCGCCATATTCTGGGGCTTGAAAGGTGCGACAGTTATACCGTGGCGTTTGATAATGCGGCAGATGGCGGTAACCAAAATACTCTTGCCGGCATCGGATGTGGTGCCTTGCACCATTAGGGTGTTTTTTGATTTAAAAGACGAAGGAGACAATGATTTGGCCAATAAAAAATAGTTGCCAGCATTGTAATGAAAGCGCTAACAGGGGCAAGGATTACCCCTGGCCAACCTTGAGCGAATTTAACGTTCAATAAAGTCAGGGGCGTCGAGTGGAAAGAATTACCTAATGTTTGCTAGTTCATCTTGTAATTTCTGCAGCATCTGTTCGGTTTTTTTATAGCGCTTCACTTCTTGGAATAATACATCTGCCTGTGGGTAAGCCAGTTTAAGGTAGGCTAGCCATTGTTTGATGCGGTCGGCGGCAAATTTACTATTGCCCGTCTCCATCGTCATGTTGATCATCCACATTAAATTTTCAAGGCGCTTTGCCCAGTCACTGTTAGGCTTATTGGTTTTGTGGAGGCTGTTTGTTATCTGGTTCGCCAAATCAGGGTTGGCGATGGCGCCTCGTCCTAGCATGATATTGTCGCATTCACTTAACTCTCGGCATTTTTGGTAATCCTCCAAATTCCATATTTCACCATTGGCGATGATGGGAATCGTTACTTGTTCTTTCACTTTGGCAATCCATTCCCAATGTGCCGGAGGTTTGTAGCCTTCTACCTTAGTGCGTGCATGAATGCATAGCTCACTGACGCCAGCAGCCTCAATGGCTTGTGCATTTTCAATGGCTAAAGACTTGTCTTCGTAACCCAGGCGCATTTTGGCGGTAAGCGGTACATGCTCAGGGATATCCTGGCGCATGGCGGTTAGGATTTGATATATATCCTCAGGATCTTGCAGTAACACGCTGCCACCGCGATTGAGATTAACGGTCTTTGATGGGCAGCCAAAATTTACGTCTATGACCGGCGCACCCAAGAGTGCGCCGCGCCGAGCATTTTGTGCCATAAGTTCAGGATTACTGCCTAGCAGCTGCAGATGTACAGGCGTCCCCGATGGCGTCTTCCAGCCGTTGAGGGCTTCTGGGCATATACGGTAAAAGGCTTTTTTAGGGAGCAGCAAGTTGCTAACGCGTAAAAATTCAGTGACGCAATAATCAAATGCACCATCGTGGGTTAGCAGGCTGCGCATATGCACATCTACCAAGCCTTCCATGGGGGCCAAAATTAGTTTCATAAATAGTGGGAATAAGGCAAAAAAATAGAAGGGCCATTGTACCAATAAACTCCCCGCAAAGCCGCGCTTTTACACGATTACCTATAGATTGCACCTAAGTGTGGAATTTGCCTAAATGGCACTAATCCAGTAGATTAGCGGCGTTAATCTGTCTGGATGCACTAAATTTAGGCAGAGATTATTTTTTGATTATTTTTTGATCGAAAAAACCTGCATTTGCAGAACCGTTCAGTACCATAAAAGGAGAGGATGATATGTCCCCTAATTTATCTGACGTTGATCTAGTATCTGGCGTAGTTGATAAAGCTGATATTGTAGCTGACGGCCTAGCATTATCAGGGTTTGGCATGGGAACCGTATTTGTGTTCCTAATCATTTTGATTTTTGCCACCTCGTTAATGTCAAAATTGGTAAATCGGTTTCTTCCTGAAGCGCCAGCCGCTCCAGCAAAAGTGCCAGTAGTACCAACACAGGGCGTCGACCCGCAGTTATTAAACGTGCTTGCTGCGGCCGTAAAAGAGCACCGTTCTCGCCAAAAGTGAGAATAGTAGCTAATAAAACGTACAACGATTATTTTAATAAAGGCCATTACAAATGACCGCGACTAAAAAACCATTAGGCATTACGGACGTTGTTTTACGCGACGCCCATCAATCTTTATTTGCAACACGCATGCGTATCGACGATATGTTGCCAATTGCAGAAAAACTAGACCAAGTAGGCTACTGGTCTTTAGAATCTTGGGGTGGTGCTACCTTCGATTCGTGCATTCGTTTCTTGGGCGAAGACCCTTGGGATCGTATTCGTGCATTCAAGAAAGCTATGCCAAACACACCACAACAAATGTTACTGCGTGGTCAAAATCTGTTGGGTTACCGTCACTACGCAGATGACGTAGTTGAAAAATTCGTAGAGCGTGCAGCTACTAACGGCGTTGATGTGTTCCGTATCTTTGATGCCATGAACGATCCGCGCAACCTTGAAACTGCAATTAAAGCAGTTAAGAAACAAGGTAAACACGCACAGGGTACAATTTCTTATACTACTTCCCCTGTACACAACATGGATGCTTGGTTGTCTCTTGCCAAGCAAATTGAAGACCTAGGTGTTGACTCTATCGCCATTAAAGATATGGCCGGCATCATCAATCCATACGAAGTCTTTGAACTGGTTTCGCGTTTAAAGAAAGAAACTGATTTAGAAGTTCAACTTCATTGCCACGCCACTGCGGGTATGAGCGACATGGCTTTGCTTAAGGCTATCGAAGCGGGTGTTGACCGTGTTGATACAGCTATCTCTTCTATGTCTGGTACTTACGGCCACTCTGCTACTGAAACAGTGGTTGCAGCTCTGAAGGGTTCTGATCGCGATACCGGTTTAGATCTTAATCTGCTTGAAGAAATTTCAGCCTACTTCCGTGACGTTCGTAAGAAGTACTCTAAATATGAAGGTGCCTTACGTGGTACCGATTCTCGTATTCTTGTGGCTCAAGTGCCTGGTGGCATGTTGACCAACATGGAAAATCAATTGCGCGAGCAAGGTGCTTCTGACAAGTTCGACGAAGTATTATTAGAGATTCCACGTGTACGTGAAGACCTTGGCCACATTCCTTTGGTAACACCTACTTCTCAAATTGTAGGCACTCAAGCGGTACTTAACGTATTAACGGGTGAGCGTTACAAGTCTATTTCTAAAGAAACTCAGGGCATTCTTAAAGGTGAATACGGTGCAGCACCAGCTCCTTACAACAAAGAATTACAAGATCGCGTTTTAGATGGCGCCGAAGTAATTACTTGTCGTCCTGCTGACTTGCTAACCAACGAATTGGATAAGCTGGTTGCCGATGTTGATGCTTTGGCCGCTGAGAAAGGCTTTACGCTTTCTGCAGACAAGATTGACGATGCGCTAACGTATGCTTTGTTCCCTCAGGTGGCTCCTAAGTTCCTTGAGAACCGTGGCAACCCAGCTGCGTTTGAGCCAGCACCTAAAGGTGATGCGGAAGATACTTTCACTGTAAATGTAGACGGCAACGAATATGTAGTGAAAGTAGACGATGGCGGCGATGTAACCGACCTTGCTCCTATTAATGGTGCTCCTCTAAGCTTTGGTGGCGCAGCAGCTCCAGCACCTGGTGCAGCAACTGCAGCGGTAGGTGGCGGTGAGCCTCTTGATGCACCTCTTGCGGGTAACATCTGGAAAGTTGAAGTACAAATTGGTGAACAAGTTGCCGAAGGCGATGTTGTGATCATTCTTGAAGCCATGAAGATGGAAACTGAAATTCGCGCAGCTAAAGCCGGTACTATCGGTAGCATCAGCGTGAAAGAAGGCGATTCTGTGACTGTTGGCCAAACCTTGCTAACCATCGCATAAGGGGCTGACTCGTGGATAAACTAATACAATTATTGATGGACTCTGGTGTATACCAGATGCAATGGGGCCAAGGACTGATGATTATCATCGGTCTATTGCTTTTGTTCTTAGCCATCAAAAAAGGCTTCGAGCCTTTACTACTATTACCTATCGGTATTGGTGCAATCTTTGTGAACATTCCAGGTGCCGGTTTTTATGACGCACCTGTATACGATGCAGTGGGGCACCTAACAACGCCAGCGGGTCTGTTGTATTACATTTACAATGCGGGTATAGCAACCGGCTTGTTCCCATTGCTTATCTTTATGGGCGTGGGCGCCATGACCGATTTTGGTCCGTTACTGGCTAACCCTAAAACCTTGCTTTTAGGTGCAGCGGCTCAGTTTGGTATTTTTGGTACTGTCATTGGTGCGGTGGTGATGAACCATTACGGCATCATGGACTTCAGCCTTAATGAAGCAGCGGCCATTGGTATCATTGGTGGTGCCGACGGTCCTACTTCTATTTTTGTGGCATCACGTTTAGCTCCTGAACTATTGGGCGCTATTGCGGTGGCAGCTTATTCATATATGGCACTTGTGCCTATGATTCAGCCACCCATCATGCGTGCATTTACCAACGATGCCGAGCGTAAGATTAAGATGGTGCAGTCTCGCCACGTGAGTCAAACTGAAAAAATCTTATTCCCAATTGTAGTCTTGATTTTGGTGGCGCTAGCGCTTCCTTCAGCTGCTCCTCTATTGGGTATGTTTTGCTTTGGTAACCTGATGAAAGAATGTGGTGTGGTAGATCGCTTAAGCGATACCGTACAAAACTCTTTAATCAACATTGTGACCATCATGCTTGGTTTAGGCGTGGGCTCTAAGCTTTCGGCTGAAGCCTTCTTAAACCTTAAGACTCTGGGTATTCTTTGCCTAGGTCTTGCGGCTTTCTGTGTAGGTACAGCATGTGGTGTATTGATGGCCAAGCTGATGAACTTGTTCTTGAAGACCAAGATCAACCCATTAATTGGTTCGGCTGGTGTATCAGCGGTACCAATGGCAGCCCGTGTATCTAACAAGGTAGGTCTTGAGTATAACCCTCATAACTTCTTGCTGATGCATGCCATGGGTCCAAACGTAGCCGGTGTAATTGGTTCTGCGGTAGCCGCTGGTGTGATGCTTTCCTATCTTGGCTAAGAATAGGTGGTTAAAAAGAGCCGGCTAAAACGATTTAGCTTAATGTATAAATAGTCGTCTCATAAAAAGCCTCTCTATGAAAATAGAGGGGCTTTTTTAATGGATGCAGTTTTATATAGGAAGCTCTGTAGTCAGGTAAATTTTTCTCATAATTCTATTCCGCTCTGTAAATTGGTTGTTTTACGCCAAATCTGATTTTTTGATTATAACCACTCCTAATTTTTACCATGTAAAATTGAAACACTTCACATTTCTCATTCTATCTGGCTTTATTAAGTTCAATTGCTAACCAGTTGGTCAGCTTGAGTTTATACTGCGCGGCTACATTCCATTTGAGTGAACTACGATGCGTTTACTACTAGCCATCTGTATTACGTTAAGCTCCATAATTATTCAGGCCGCGCCGTTAAAAGTAGCCTTTGTTTATGTCAGCCCTGTGGGTGACGTGGGTTGGAGCTACAGCCATGACTTGGGCCGAAAATATCTAGAACAACAATTTGGCAGCGATATAGTGACTTCAATTGTGGAGTCGGTTCCTGAGGGGCGTAAGGCCCGAAAAGTTTTAGTAAAGCTAGCGCAGGAAAACGATGTGGTATTTGCCACGTCGTGGGGTTACATGGTGTCTATGGAGCGTGTTGCTGAGCAATATCCTAATGTGAAGTTTGAGCATGCCACGGGAATTCGTCATGGTGCCAACCTATCTACCTACGCCACTCGAGCTTATCAGGCTAGATATTTATCTGGGATGGTGGCTGCGGCCATGAGCAATACCAACCGCATTGGCTACGTGGCAGCCTTTCCAATTCCAGAAGTGATTCGTGGCGTGAATGCATTTACTTTGGGGGCTCAGGCCATAAACCCAAATGTTACCGTGGCGGTTGAGTGGACCAATGCATGGTATGCGCCAGCAGTGGCCAAAAAACTCAGTAACAAGTTAATAGATAACGGTGCAGATGTACTGGCTCAACACACCGATTCACCAGCTCCGGTGAAAGTAGCCGAACAAAGAGGCGTTTACGCGATTGGTTATCACAGTGACATGAGTGCGTTTGGTCCAGCTAGTCATCTCACATCTGTCATTCATGATTGGGGCACACTTTACGAGAAACGCATTCAATCCTTTATGGATAAAACCGCTAAAGTAGAAGACTCATGGACGGGCTTAAAAGAGGGCTCAACCAAGTTGTCGGCCATTAATTCCAAGGTTCCTCGCTATATCGTAGAAAAGATAAATACAGCTAAAGATGAGATCAGTAGTGGTGAACTTGATATTTTTGCAGGTCCTATTAAAAACCATAAAGGCCGAGTACGTATTAAGGCAGGCAAATCTCTGGACGACGAAGATCTACACCGTATGAACTGGTATGTGAGCGGTATAGAGGGGAATTTAAAGTTCTATTGATATATTTGAAAGCCTGAAGTTTTTACAGGGATGTAATCACCAAAGCATTTTTAAGCGTTAATCTGCCACAATAATTTAAAAAACTAGACTAAAACCAAGCTAATAATTACCAAAACACACCTACCTGCTCGCTGTTTACCCAAGATTACACAATCAAACCCTAAGAACACAACTCGCTACTATTGGCTAACTATGTGTCGAACTTTCTCTGCTTAACTTCAGTTTAACAGTGTGAAGTGCGTCACAAAGGAGAATGTCATGGTTGCAGTTAAACAATTCAAGACTAATCAAGGTCAGGTATTTGCCAGCATCTTCAGTGAGGCTGAACAAAGCCTATTAATGAATGTTTTTAGTGATAACGGAGCTGACGAAAAAGAAATCAACTCTGTGATTAAATACAGTTTACGGCACTTAAAAAACAAAAAGCTCGACTACTGGCTAAGTGACCTTTCGGAACTGCAAGATAAAAACGGGCCTAAAATAAAGTCTGTGCTCAAGCGGTTAGTCGAAATGCTTAAGCGCAGCCATCTAAAAAAGTTTTCTTTGGTAAGTAACCGGTCTTTGACCGAGCGGCGCAAGCTGGAACGATATATTGCAAAAAGCGGCGTAGAATTTAAAACATTTGCTAACTTGGCTAAGGCCAGCGAATGGTTGCTGGTTCCCGAATTGGATGCAGCCATTTGGGATCAGTCACCAGAGCTTAACTTTTAAGCTTTAATTAATTAGATAAATAAACTCTAGACCAATTAAGCCCCTTTGGGAGGGATTTCTGCGAAAGCAGGGGCTGTGGTCTAAGCTTTAAAAGTTACAAGTGAATTCATTGGCGATGCTTGTCCGGATTATGAAAAATTGTTTTCAGGTGCATAAAAAAATAAAGTAATTAGCTGAATTGGCTGACGCACTTTGACCTACGGAAGGGATATGTCCATATTAAACGCACAGTTCTCACTGTGGACTCTTGCCTTAATTGGCCTAATCATAGCGTTAACTGGCTACTTCCAGTTTTTCCGCTACAGCGCCCGCACCGCCGAAGCGGCTCCCACCATTCTTACCAGTATAGGCATTTTCGGTACCTTCCTTGGTGTGGCCATAGGCTTAAGTAACTTTGATACCCTACATTTACAAGAAAGTGTGCCGCAATTATTAAGTGGTCTTAAGACGGCATTCTGGTCTTCGATTGCGGGCTTGTTAGGCGCGCTAAGCATTAAATTTCGGGCTGTGATGAATGTTACCCATGGTGAAGAAAACTTAGAACGTACTGCCAGTATTGATGATTTAAACAATGAGCTTATAAAAATTCATCAGGCCTTGTCGACTAAGGAAGATGAAACCCTTCTGCAGGAAATAGGCATGATGCGAGTTGAGCATCAGCGTCAAAGTGATGATTTAATAATTGCCATGCAGCATTATCAGGAAGAAATGGTCGAAGCCAATACCCGCGCGCTTATCGATGCCTTGGCTGTGGTGATGCGAGACTTTAATACCAAGATTGATGAGCAGTACGGTGATAATTTCAAACGCCTAAATGAAGGTGTGGGCCAAATGCTTGAATGGCAACAAGAATACAAGCAACAACTAAAAGAACTGGCCGATAATCAACAGTCCATTGGCTCATCCATGCAGGATGCCAGTGCCGCGTTTGAAAATATGGTGGTGCACGCCGAGTCTTTTAACGGTATTAGCGAGAGCCTTGGGAGTATGATGAAGGGGCTTAACTCTCAGCGCAGCGTGCTTGATCAGCACTTATCGGGTCTGGCTAAATTGGTTTCTGATGCCGGTGAAGGTTTGCCACAACTAGAAGAGCGCATGCTGTTTTTAACTACGGGTCTTGCTACTAGCTTGGAATCTTACAGTGAACGCATGGAAAGTATGTTGGATAAAACCACGACCAGCATGGCCAGTACCACTCATAATTTGTCAGAACAATTACAAGAAGCTTATACCGGTGCTTTTAGCCAGCTTGATAATAAAATAATGAAAACCCTAACTCAAACAGATAAGCAAATATCCAAGCTAGATGCAGCGTTGGAGCTAGAATTAAATAAATCACTTAAAACCATGGGAGAACAATTGGCTGCGTTAAGTGAAAAATTTGTACAGGATTACAGTCCTCTCACCGAGCGTCTGCATGATATTGTTAATATTGCTCAACAAAAATCCAACTAGCTGGACACTTGGCTGGTAACTTCTGAGTATCAAACTGTATGCAAAGCGATGAAGAAAAACTAGGAGGCATACGCGAGCAGGAAGGTCACTGGGTGGCGGTGACGGATTTAATGGCTGGGTTAATGATGGTGTTTTTACTTATTTCTGTGGTGTTTATGATTAACGTTGAGCGCCAGCAAAAAAAAATAACCGATGTGGCTATATTATACGATCATTTACGTACTCAGCTTTATGAAGACTTACTAAAAGAATTTTCCCCCGATTTAAAAGAATGGGGAGCAGAAATTAAGCCAGATCTAACCTTCCGCTTTAATAAAACTGAATTTATGTTTGCCAAAGGTGAATCATATTTAAACGATCCATTTCAAATTATTCTGGCCGATTTTTTTCCTCGCTATTTAAGTATTATTACCAATCAAAAATATCGAGATGATATCTTAGAGGTGCGCATAGAAGGGCATACTTCCAGTAGCTGGTTAGGTGCTTTAAGCGAAGATGACGCTTATATTTATAATATGGCTTTATCCCAGGCCCGCACTCGCTCCACATTGGCTTACGTATTGGGTTTGTCTGATGTTCGTCAGAAAAAAATATGGTTACGAAAGCATCTTACTGCCAATGGTTTGTCTTCGGCTAAGGTTATTAGGAATGAGTTAGGCGAGGAAAATAGCGAGCAATCTCGACGTGTCGAGTTTAAAGTGCGCACCGATGCCGAAGGAAAAATAGCGAGTATATTGGAAGATGTATTACCTTAGATTTTTGTTAGCCCCAGTTGTCTGTAAGCAATAGAGGTGTCTTTTAATGAAGCTATTAGATTTTAAACAAGATGAAAAAATGAATGCTCTAAGGATGGCTATTGGTAATGATGGTTATGGGGAATTTGAGTTATTTGATCCACGTCGCCATTTAAGCTGGCAAGAACGAAAGCTATTAATGGATAGTTGGGAAAATGTTCCCACCAGTATTTTGCATGCATACAGCGATCAAACTCTGGCTTATAAAAACAGCCATGTATTTGCGCAAACCGATGAACACTTTCATTTTTCACTGTGTGACAAACTTAAAAAAAGGATAGGTCAGGGGCGGCTGCTAGAGATAAATATTACTTTAAATGAAAGCCTAATTAAGACTAAGTCGGTGTGTGAGTATTGCTTGCATGCGGTAAGCTATCAAGGATTTGATGCTTACCGCCGCCGACACGAAGAATATAATCAACGTATCATTACAAAATTTAGCATTGAGCATTATCTTTTAGAAAAATATCCTAAAAAAAAACCAAGGTAGATTTATTCACAGACATATTTCTCATTCATGTCATTAAATACTCGGGTTAATAACTGCTCCAGTATCTGCATGTCCACATCGGTTAGCTTGTGAATAAATAAACAGTTAGTGGCCATTTTATGCTTACCTAGTTTCTTTAAAATCGCCTCATAGTTATCAAAGCCAGGCATTACGTAGATCGAAATTTTTGGAATGGTAGGGTGAAAAGAAAGAATTGGCCAATCGCCTTCGCGGCCAGTTTTGTAGGTGTAATGGTATGAGCCAAAACCAATTACGTCCTCTCCCCACATAACCGCTTCTTTCTTGCTAACACGGGTCATCAGTTGCTGAATTAACTGCGCGTCTAGCTGGCGTCGGGTATGGTCAATATCACTAATAAATTGTGAAACGCTGTTGTCATTGGGCTGAGCATAAGGATCAATCATAAGGTTATATTACTGATAATAGTGTGCTAAATAGCGGGTAAATGGGGTTGTGGATAACATTATAGCGTTATTAACGCGAGATAGTAGGTAAGAGCACAGAATTTCAGTTTTATCTGTTACGTAAGGTCAAGTGGCTGAGACTCTTGGTGCTGTGGTTGTTTTTTGAACTGCACTATTCTGATGCGCAATAATTATTCAAACAATAAGAATTCTATGAATAAACTACAGCCTCTTAATGGAGTACAGTTTCCAATAAATCCCAAGGGGCTGCGTAGTACTACGCATGCAGGGAAAACCATCTTAGCTTCCTCTATGGCGTCGGTAAATGATGCTCTTAGCCAGAAGATATCTAAAGAGAAAAAGTGGCGCCAAAACTATCGCCACTATCTACCGAGTATGACACTCAGCTCAGCCCAGAACCCTCAAACAGCAGAAACCATTGCCGAGCAAGGGCTACAGGCTTGTTATAAGCAATTCGAATTTCATCGTAATGGTAAAGGCTATCGCTTGAATCAGGCCATGGCCTTGTTTCAGCAGGGGCGCTTTCACAGTGCGGTTATTAATGGTTTGGGAAGCTCTATTAAGGGTCGCGATCTAAATTTAAAGCATAAGGGCAAGATACTTCAGGGTAAGCAGTTAAAAGATCAGGTAGTGCACTGGCTAGATAAAGACATTATCGAAAAGAGCCACGCCCAGGCGCTAATGAAAATGCTGGGCGATGAGCAATTACAAGATTTAAGCGGACAGCACTTTGTATTATTAGGGGCGGGCTCTGAAATTGGTCCATTGGCTATGCTGTTGGCATTGGGAGCCAACGTTATTGCGGTGGGACGTCAGTCGCCATCCAACTGGCTACGTCTAATTTACATGGCCCGTGAATCTGCCGGTAACCTGCATATTCCCTGTAGTGAGAACCCCCAAGGCTTGAATTACCGCGAGATTGCCAAAATAGCAGGGGCTGACCTTTTAACGAAAACGCCTGAAATAGCCGTGTGGATAGACAGTTTTAAAGCGCCTCTTACCATTGGTAACTATGCCTATTTAGATGGCAGTGATCATGTTCGAGTAAGCATGGCCATGGATGCCATTAATACCTGTTTAATGGAAAAGCGTAATGATATTAGTCTGGCGTATTTGTTAACTCCCACAGATGTTTATGCAGTTCCCAAAGCCGTGTTAGAGCGATCTCTGGAGCGTTTCCAACAAAGTGGCTTTAGAAGCTTTTATAAAAAAGCATTGAACAAAATTAGTTTTGAGCGATTATTCTCTCGTAGCATTTATTCACAGGTAACCAAAAGTGATGGCCAGGAACTGGGCGTGTTAGATAACCTAATTTCCCAACAGGGCCCTAATTATGTTTTGGCAAAACGCATTCAGCGCTGGCGCGCAATTGTAAGTGTTAAAAAAGGCATACGTGTTAGTTGTAATGTAGCACCTGCTACGTCGACTAAGTCGGTCATGAGTAATAAATTATTTTCCGCTGCCACTCAGGGTTCTGAATTTTTTGGTATTGAAATCTTTACCCCACAAACCGCCAATGCGCTCATGACACTGCAATTGATTTTTGATATTAAAGACACTCAACCTCAGTTACGCGGCGAAGAATTATTTATCAGCGGTGCCAATCACGGTGGCTCCTGGTATTTAGGTTATTGTTTCCGTTCGGTACTGATACCCAGTTTAATTGTGGGCTTAGTGCAAAGATTTTTACCTAGTAATAAATTTGATTACTCCAAATCTAACCCTATAAAGCAGGCGATCACTATTTAAACTTGGGGCTGTGCTCCTAAGAAATAGTTATAAAAAACGCTTGTAAAAAAGCCCAGTCACTTACATGGCTGGGCTTTTTTCTTTTAAGATTTCTGAATATAAAGTCAGACGTTTAATAATCAACGACTAATTTTTAATGGGCGTGACCATCATTCAGATGAGGTTTAGGCGCTGCTTTTTTCTCTATAACAAGTTCATTGCCATGACCGCCGTGTCCATCATCTTCCTTGGGAACAGCGCTGCTACCACCGTGTTCATGATCATGACCGTCACCTCCGTTTTTAGCGGTTTCACTCACCTGGGGTAAAGACATGACGCCCAGGCCATAACGATAAACCACTTCGCCTCCTTTAAAACCGGTTATCGCAACTAGGCTGGCACTGGCAATCATGAGTACCCCGACCAAACTGGCGCGCAGGCTAGGGCGAACGAAGTAAGTAATAGCGCCCACTAGAAATACTAGTGCCGTAGTAATCGCCCAGTTTCTATGGTCGGTCATGGCCATGTGTGAGGGGGTGTCGTGGGCGACACTGTTAAAGGCCAACCAGCCGGTGAATACAGTTGCCACTACTGAAAGTACGGTGATGATCATCAATGTTTTTTGCATGAAGAGCAGTTCGGTTTGTTTTTCACCATCTCCTTTTATCCAGATAAACAACTGCAATATGCCAAGGCTGCTAATAAAGGCCACGCTGAAATGAACAAAAATGGGGTGCCAATTGGGAATAACTTCTAACATAGGGTGCTCCAATAATTCTTTTAATAGTTTTATGATTTAAAAATGTAATTTTCTGTATTAATGTTTAAAACCAAGCACGAACGCCTACTAGCCACTGGGTGCTATCGCTGTCTAATCCAGCTGCTCGGGCATAATCTTGGGTTTTGCCATACAGGTTAGTTTGGCTAAAGCCAACATAAGGGGCAAACTCTCGTACCCATTCATAACGCAAACGTAGGCCTATGTTTGAGCTTGCCAGACCTGACCCCATGCCAATGTCTTTATTGTTCTGCGCAAAAGCATCTAGGGATATTTCTGGTGATAAAATTAATTTCTGTGTGAACAAAAGTTCGTATTCAAAACTGGCCCGTGCCGCAATGTCCCCTTCTTCGGAAACAAATGTCGCCACATCGGTTTCAAAATAATATGGGGCTAACCCCTGTAATCCAACAACTGCCCAGTTTTCACTTTCATCTGGGCTGTTGTCGCTGCGTAAACCCATTTGTAAATCCCAGTAGGGTGCCACCGCCTTGCTGTATAAAAGCTGCAATTCAGTTTCGTATTCATCACCGTCGACATATTCTGAATCCAGCTTTATCCAAAGCTTTTTCAGGTCTTTACCTATCCAGGTTTGACCTTCTATAACGGTTTCAGTCTCGCCTCTGTCATCGCGTATTTCCAGTTGGTCAATCATCACCTTGCTGATAATAGGATCGCCTCCCTTTGCCGCTAGGGAATAATTGGATGCCAATATCAGGCCCATGAGGGCCACTATCTTCTGTATTTTAAAATCAAATTTTATGTGTTTCATGTTTCTATTACTCACTCAACTCTGTCTGTATTCACGTTTAAATGACTCACAACTATTTCATTAATTTAAACGTTAACTTACGTGCACTTCACGGAACATGCCGGCCATATGGAACAGCAGGTGGCAGTGGTAAGCCCACTTTCCCTTGGCATCGGCGGTCACCATATAGCTGATTTTGGCACCGGGTTGCACAATGATCGTATGTTTTCGTGGCAGACGTTTGCCATCGCCGGTTTCCAGTTCGCTCCACATGCCGTGTAAATGCATGGGGTGATTCATCATAGTGTCGTTAACAAAGGTAATGCGGATGCGCTCACCGTATTTGAAATTTAGCGGATCGGCTTCACTATAAGGCACGCCGTTAATCGACCACATATAGCGGCTCATGTTACCGGTTAGATGCAATACAATTTCACGACTGGGTTCTCTTATATCTTCAGTGTCGTAAAGGTTAAAAATATCGGCATAGGTCAGAACCTTGCGACCCATTTGTTTATGATCACGCAAGCCAATGCCAGGATCATCCATACGATATTGTGGTGATTTAGCACGTGCATCTATGTGCGGCCCAAATTCATTTTCACTGTGAATGATTTTTTGGCTAGAGCCAAAACCTACCTTGCCTGAGCCAAACTCTCCCAAAACAGAGGGCTCGGCGACCATATTCATTTGGCCATGGCCCATCTTAGAATGATCCATGCCTTTCATGCCGCCCATGTTCATCTTAGAATGATCCATGCCCTTCATGCCGCCCATAGCCATACCATCATGACCCATGCCACTCATGTTCGACATATCCATGCCCATATCGCTATGGGTTAAAATTGGTAAGGCATCCATAGCGGGTGCAGGTGCGCTCATGGCCAAATCAGGGGTTAAGCTGCCGCGAGCGTAACCGCTGCGATCAATAGCTTGGGCGAAAACGCTGTAGGCACTGTCATCTTTGGGTTCTACAATTACATCATAGGTTTCGGCCACACCCATGCGGAAATCATCCACACTGACGGGTTCTATGTTTTGGCCGTCGCTGGCAATTACCGTCATTTTTAAACCGGGAATAGAGACATCAAAGAAGGTCATGGCCGAGGCGTTAATGAAACGCAGGCGTACTTTCTCACCCTTTTTAAATAAGCCTTTCCAGCCGGTGTCTGGGGTTTGGCCATTCATTAAAAATGTGTAGGTGGCACCAGAGACATCGGAAATATCAGTGTCTGACATGCGCATGCGATTCCACATGCTGCGTTTGCTCCAGGTATTGGCCACGCCATTTTGTTTAATGTCTTGGTATAAATCGCCAACGGTGCGCTCATTACGATTGTAATAGTCACCCATTTTTTTAAGCTTGGCGTAAACGTCTTCAGGATCTTCGTCACTCCAATCTGAAAGTTGAATTACATAATCGCGATCAAATTCATAAGGATCTTTTTCTTTGGGTTCAATGACGATGGCGCCGTATAAACCGGTTTGCTCCTGGTAGCCCGAATGGCTGTGATACCAATAGGTGCCGCTTTGCTGAATATTAAATTGATACTCAAAGGTTTCACCGGGTTTTATGCCGTCATAACTTAAGCCGGGAACACCGTCCATTTGGTAAGGCAAAATTAAGCCGTGCCAATGTATAGACGTGTCTTCGCTTAAATCATTAGTGACGCGCAAGGTGACGCGCTCGCCTTCTTTCCAGCGTAATACTGGTCCGGGTACACCGCCATTTAAGGTGGTGGTTATCACTTCTTTACCAGTGAAATTCACCTTATTGTAGCCAATGTTTAAATCAAATACTTTGCCACTTAGAGTTTGCGGGTTTTGATTAATGGTGTTGGCACTTGCCCAAGACCCATTGGCCAATGGCAAGGTGCTAATGGCGGCAACGGCAGAAGCACCCAATACAAATTTTCGGCGAGATAATGGTGTGGCGCCAGCTTGAGTAATATCAAAATTTTTCATATTTCTTTCCTGTAATTGCTGGCGACTATTGCTGAAAGGCGTTGTTAATTTGGGCGTATACTTCACTGCTGCCATCTTTATTCAAGACTAGCACTTGGTAAGGCATGAACTTGTTGTTGTATTCCATGCCCGGGCTGCCCACAGGCATGCCGGGAACTGATAAACCTATGGCGCCTTTTGGTTTATCTTTCAAAAATTGCTGAATATATTTAGCTGGTACATGCCCTTCAAATACGTAGCCATCTTTAGAGACGGCGGTATGGCAAGAACGGTATTTCTTGTCAATTCCATACTTGTCTTTAATAACCGATATTTGCTCGCTGTTTTCAGAACTTTTCTGAATATCATTGTCATCTAAATGAGCTATCCATTTTTTACAGCATCCACAGGTGGCACTTTTGTAAATTTTAAGCTCGGGCTTTGCCGTGGTGTTGGCTGTGTGCATGCCTGAATGGTGGCCATGATCGCCCCCAGCCATGGCGACAGGGGAAAGGGCAAAGGCAGATAATGCCAGGCTCAACATCGCCCACAGTGAAGTGTTGCGTAAACGTAATTTTTTCATAAATACTCTCAAAACGCAGATGTTGCCTGCGCAAAACTGAATTAAATTCGGTTAAATTTTACAGAGAGGGAGTGTATGACTCCCGCTAAACAATAGAGGGATAGTGTTATTAAAAGGCAAAGAGAGCCTTTAAAAAGAGACAACTATCCTGTGTTAGCAGGCGATAGGTGGGCGGTACAGGGATTCGGTTCGATTGATCAGAGCCAGGTTTTTATAACCTGTTCGTATTAAAGAAGCTTGATTTAACGACAATAAATTAGAAGGCAGGGCTGCACTGGCTGAGCACGCGCCCAAACAACAACTGCAACTTTGATCACATTCCGCTTGAGCATCGCTCGTGTCATGCTCCATAGATTGCATTTGATCTTTTTGCTGCTCATCCATGGCTTGCATGCAACTGGTGTGGTCTTGCATCTTGTCATCAGGTCCCATTTTACAAGACATCACGCCGCCAGCTACCGCTTGGCCAAACAGGCTAAGCAACAACAGCAATGTGAAAAATCTTTTAATGGAGGTCAGCAGCATAGTGCAATCCGGCGAAATTATAACGACTTTATAACAGAGTTAACGACTAACTAAAAGTTTCAATTGATCTTGAATAAATGAAATTAAGTTGATTCATTTAAATATATAACCTCATTAATACAAACCTTAGAGTCACTCGAATCCTGTATTTACTGGTCTGAAAAGGGTCTTTAACACTAATTTACTGGCGTCGATTTTTTATGAGTTATTGTTTAATACTAATTTGATCTATAGGTACCATCTTTGGGAATTTAGCATGCTCTTCATGAAAAATTATTATGGAAAATTGTATGGTTAAAACAGACATTGAAAACTAAAATGTAGGGTAATGGAAGGTTTAAGAAACTGAGAGCAAAAGAGTAATTGTATACGCTTTAGAGCTGCGGAGTGAAAGATGCACGATGTGTTTTATAGGGTGATAAATATACTGGTGGCGACCGTAGCCTTGCTGGTTTTTACCCATACCTTGCAAGCTAATGAACTAAAGGCGGTTTACGCTCAAGGATACTTGCCGTTTTCCTGGAGTGATGAAAATGGAAAAGCCCAAGGCGCCGAAGTGGATTTTATAAACGAAATTCTCACTAAGAGAATGGGGATTAAAGTCAGTCACCATATATACCCTTGGGCTCGGGCTCAATCCTTGGTTAAAAAGGGCAGTGCCGATGCCTTTGTTACCATTCCCAACTCTAAGAGGCGTCAATACACCCAGGTGAGTGAGACGCCTTTGTTTAACAGTAACTTTTTAATGCATACCGGCAGTGCTAACCCTAGTATTCCTCGGCTAAAAAAGATTACCTCCCTTTCCCAACTATTAACTCTAGAAGATATTATTCATGGTCATATTGTAGGAGGAGGCTGGCATAAGCTGAATCTTAAGCCTGCAAGACTGGTACAAAAAGCAACAAACTCTCTGCAAATATTGGAGATGCTTGATCGTAATCGCGTGGATGTTTACATAGAGCAAGCGCCGCTCATTGCTTATCAAATGAAAAAACTGGGTTTTGAAGGGCGTGTAGTCGGATTACCTCAAGTAATGGACGAAACTCAATGGCATATTTGCCTAGGTAAGAAATCGAATTACATAAAAATAATGCCTGCATTAAATAAATTACTTAAAAAAATGCAAGACGATGGATCGCTTGTAAAATTACAGAAAAAGATTTTTAGCCAGTATCAGTGAGTGGTGATGCCGTTATGCATTCAATTAAAGGCTTTAGTGTGTGGTTTTTACGTTTTTTAAAAGAGAATAGGTATTTAAAGTATGCATTGCTGCTAAGTATATTTGGCAGTGGTTTACTGGTGGCAGAGCACTCCGCTAGGCAGGAGTTCAGCGCGGACATGGGAGATAACCTCATGTTGTATCGCCGTTATATTATGGATACCAAGGGCGCCCATTTAAAATCTATTCGCTTCATCGTTAAAGAAAATATATTTATTGAACATATTCCCATGCACGCCAGTATGCTTATGCAGGTAACTAGGGATATGCGGGATATTTTTCCAACAGGTTCCACCTCAAAAAAATCTCGAGCTAAAAGTAATATTTGGAGAAAGAGCGGAGAGCTGGAACAAGAGTTTGTTAAAAATCTAGATAACCTTTACCTTCAAGCAGAAAAACTTCACGATGTGGCCATGAGTAAGGATTATGCTGCCATTAAAAAACAAGCGGACATTTTGGCCAGAAGCTGTAAGGCTTGCCATTACTTATACAGGGGAATTAGAACGGAATTTGATGATAGGGATTTTTAATCGGTGTTGTCAGCGAGTATTTTTTCTTTATTTTCATACATAGACTGATCCGCACTGTCCACTAGCTCCGAAGGCTGCATATCCGGATTAATTTTAGGGTCGTAGGTGGCAAAGCCTATGCTGGCTTCAATGCCATTATCTGGGTGGTAAGAGCCTACGTCGAATTTTCGTGCCAGTATTTTACGTAACTTTTTCTCGAAGGTTTGTTTGTCAAAATCTCCCGAGACTAAAATGACAAATTCATCACCACCATATCTGGCGACTACTTCGTGTTTACGAATGGATTTTTTTAAACGGTGACCTGTCTCAACCAATACCTTATCACCTACCTCGTGACCATATTCATCATTGATGGGCTTGAATTTGTTTAAATCTACAAAGACTAAATGCAGTTGAATTTTCTCTCGTTGGGCACGGAAAAAATCGGAAATGAGTTTATTTTCAAGGGCCCGTCGATTAAATAACCCGGTTAGTTCATCGTGGTGAGCCAGGTTGTCAATCCTAATCATGTTATCGATGGAAGTGCCGATGCTTTTTAAGAATATCATGTCTATATCTGAATTGGTGTAGCTGTTTTCCATGTATATAATGCCGGCTCCCAACGAGCCTATAGCGAAGGTGAAATACCGTAGCATACGATCATCTAAGGCGGTTCGGCCAAAACATACAGGTTCATCCACCACCATTTGTGCGCCTACCAAACCATGGCCTTCTTTCTGGTGGGCTGGGTATAAATGGTTATCCGTCGACACCACTAATTCCAAAGAATTTGAACACTCACCTGTTAAATACAAACCAAAGCCCAGTGTTTTATCGGCCTTTTTATTAAACGTGTCATAAGACATGACTTCAGACATGGCTTTTTCTAAGCGTTCTTCCAAGTCGCCTGATTTATGAAAAATATCCGGAAGGTGCCTTAAAATTGCCTCGCGTTGGGTGGCCAGTATCTCCTTAGTTCGATCAAATATGCTCACTTGAATTAAACATTCTTCAGGTCGGTAGCCGGAAAATAAGGTCACATAAACGCCATTTAACTCCCCTTCTATGCCATCTATATGACCATCTTGAATTAACTTGGCCATTAAGCAGCCCGGCTTTTTTCTGGCAACGGCTTCACAACCGAGCTCATCAAAAATTACTGACAGGTTTTTACCCAGTAAATCTCCATAAATAGCAGATGGTGTATTTTGAAAAACGATAGTGGCACTGCTAGGGCCTTTGGAACCTATGTAGCTTGCACCTATGATAGGAAAGGGCGACTTGGAAGGATTGAAACTAAATGAAGTATCATTTTTCATTAATAACAAGTCATCCATTAACAGTGTCTAAAGCTTTAAAGCGGGCGCCAGATATAGCCATATATTGTTAAAAGCATAGACGTAATTGGCCTAAAGTCTAGGGAAGGGCTCTGTTTGAATGGGCAGAAGGATAGAATTGCGTGGCGCTATTGCTGGGTTGATTTTTGCTTTTTGGCAAACGTTCTTGGGCTAATGCCGGTCCAGCGTTTAAAGGCATTGCTAAAATTGGCGGCATCGCTGTAGCCTAGTCTTTCCGCTATTTCTTCAAGGTTCATATCGGTTAAGCGCAAATATTTTTCAGCCAGCATTCTTCTAAATTGATCTTGCAGTGCTTTAAAAGATGAGCCTTCTTCGGTGATTTTTCGGCGCAGGTGTCGAGAGCTTATTTTTAACTCTTTGGCGCATTCTTCTATATTGGCTTTAATGCTTGGGGTGCGGGTTAGGTAGTCGTTCACCTGATCTATGGTGTTGTCACTGGTTTTGAAGTTAGGCAGTTTTTCTTCTAGTTGTTCTTTGCACAATTGCACCGTGAGGGCATTATTTTGCAACAATTCACGAGCAAGGTAATTTTTCTCAAATAAAATTTCGGTGAATGGGCAGTTGAAGGATACCGGACACAAGAATAAGTCTTGATACTGATCGCCCTGTGCAGGCTTGGGCCAACTAACCCTAATTTCTTTAAGAGGCTTATCTAATTCTAATAGCGCTTTAAAGATGACAAAAATGGCGGCCAAATCTTTTTCGGTCATTCTTTGTTGTAACTTCCCCAGCTCAATCTTGGGGGTAATGCGTAATCCGGCTATATGTTCGTCTTGGAAAAGCTCAATACGATTATAGGTGTAACTAAACTCAATATATTGAATGCCAAAATCAATGGCTTTAGCCACATTAGGGCTGCTCAACAGGGCCAGCCCCCACATGCCATAAGAGCTAATTTGTAGATTAAAGCCCACTTTATACATGATTAATGGGTCTTGGCTGAGCGCGATCACATTCTCGTAGAATGCCAACTCTTCCTGTACCTCTACCGTGGCATGAGGATCGTTTAGTCGCTGCGCCTCAATACCGGTATTGGCCAGTAAAGCATCACGGCTAAAGCCTTTAGATGTCATCCATTTAAGGTTTTCGGCTAAGCCAATAATTGAGTGTCGCGCCTTCACATACTGTCCTAACTAAAGGTAACTGGGGATAGTTTTATCTCATGTCCGAAAATAACAAGAAATCAATTCAATTACAACATGGCTAGAATCCTAGCTTTCTATAGATTATTAAGCAGATTAACGCCAAATACTGGGTCTTAGTGACAAGGGAAACATAATGACAAAAAACCAATTCGATTACATTGTGGTGGGAGCTGGTTCGGCTGGATGTGTCATGGCTAACCGCCTAACCAAAGACTCCGCCAATAAAGTATTGGTGCTTGAAGCGGGTCCGTTGGATAAAAACCCCTTCATTAAAATTCCCGGTGCGCTTGCCTACTTTATGTTTAGTAAAAAATATAACTGGGGTTACGAGAGCGAATCGGTAAAAGATATTCGAGATGGCAGCCCCATGTTTTGTCCAAGAGGCAAGACCCTAGGGGGCAGCAGTGCGGTGAATGCCATGGTGTATATACGCGGGCACAAAAGCGATTACGATCATTGGCGGTCACTGGGTAACGAGGGCTGGAGCTTTGACGAACTATTGCCCTATTTTAAAGACTCCGAAACTAACCAGCGTGGTGGCGATGAGTTTCACGGGGATAGTGGCCCTTTGTATGTATCCGACGTGGTAAACGATTACAAGGTGAACGATTCATTTTTAGCAGGAGCCCAACAAGCCGGTTACCCATTAACAAATGATTTTAACGGCCATCAATTTGAAGGGGCAGGTTATTACCAGTTCACCATTAAAGATGGCGAGCGTTGCGGTGTGTCTCGGGCTTATTTAAAACCCGCTATGGCCAGAACTAACTTACAGGTGGAATGTGAAGCCTTTGTTCAGCGTATTATTTTTGAAGGCAAAAAAGCGGTGGGGGTGGAATACATTCAAAATGGCAAACGCCGCCAGGTGTATGCCGCACAGGAAACATTAATTTGCGGCGGTACTTTTAATTCGCCCCAAACCCTAATGTTGTCGGGCATAGGCGACAAACAAGAATTGGAGCGTTATGGTATTTCAGTGGTGCAGGACCTTCCTGGTGTGGGTAAGAACCTGCAGGAACATGTGGATGCCTGTGTACTGACCACCAGTTTGAAAAAGGATGGTTTTTCTATTGGTCCAGTCGGTTTAACTAAAATGTTGCCAGATGTAGTGAAATACATTCGCACTAAACAAGGCAAGCTGGCCAATTCCATTACTCAGGCCGGGGCATTTTTAAAATCGAGCCCAGATGTGACGGTGCCCGATATCCAAATGCACTTTGTGCCGTTGTTATTTGATGATAACGGCCGCGACTTAAGACTGCTGGCGGGACATGGTTATTCCTGTCATGTGTGTGTATTGCGTCCTCTAAGCCGTGGAAGTGTTTCTTTGCGCTCTGCCAACCCACAAGACCCGGTTAAAATAGATTTTAATTTCTTTGATAAAAAAGAAGACGCCAAAGTATTGGTAAACGGCATTAGGGTAGCTAGAAAAATTCTGGCGGCTCAAGCCTTTGATGAATACCGAGATGAAGAAATACATCCAGGGCCTGATGCTCAATCGGATGAGGAAATATTGCAAAAATGTAAAGATCGTCTGGGGCTAGTGTATCACCCAGTAGGTACCTGCAAGATGGGCAATGATGCCATGGCGGTAGTAGATAATGAGTTAAAAGTGCATGGAGTGGAAAACTTAAGAGTAATTGATGCCTCCATCATGCCCACTTTAATCAGTGGCAACACCAATGCACCCACCATTGCTATTGCAGAAAAAGTGGCCAAGATGGTACTGGCCAGCCAAGGTAAAAAGGTAGCGAGTGAGCTAGAGTCTGTATTGGCCTAGGAAGTGCCCTTAATCCGAGCAAAAATTAGCCTTTTTTAAGAGCCATATAATTATGCTCGGGTTAGCCACGCAGAATAATAACGACGGAAATTTAAGACCATGAAAGCAGCCATGAAAATACCCAGTAATACGCCACTTCATAACCCGCCAGAAGATTATTGTCCGGCGGGAAGCGCTTATTGGTTTGAATTGGAAAAAGGCTTTGATAAAGGAAAAAAACTATTTTATAGCGACTACACCGTTGGAGAGGGTAAACCAGAAGCCACTGTGGTATTTGTTCATGGCAACCCAGAAAGCTCTTATACCTATCGCCATATTCGCGATGCATTAATAAACTCGGGCCAGTCCATGCGCATCATTGCCATGGATCATATTGGTTTTGGTTTGTCTGATCAGGCCACCTTTGAAATGGTGGAAATGCACCATGCCAATAATCTTTTACAGCTCATTCAGCACCTTGATTTAAACCAGGTAACTTTGGCGGTGCACGATTGGGGTGGCCCTATTGGCATGGGTGCCTTTATTCAAGAGCCCGGGCGTGTGCGTAATATAGTGGTGATGAACAGTACCGTTTTTCCTATGCCAAGTGATGGTTTTACTTACGAAAATTACCCGGTGAGTTGGTTGCCCTGGTGTCACACCCCTAAAATTATGCCCGATAAATTGTGGGCTGGAGTGGCCGCCTACGTGGTGTCTCACAGCGGCCCCCAAAGTTCGTTTAAGTTTATCTTAAACACCAGTAAATATACTTTCCGGCATGCCTTTGGATTATTAAAACAAGGCACGCCTGAACACGTTTGGGCGCAGTCACTTAGCACAAAAGCCAATGCGCGCAGCTCAAAGCGTATGGTACGTCAAACTCCTGTGTGGGGTCACGGTTACACCTATATGGATCCTACCCATGGGCGCCAAGACAACCACAGTTTTTATGAGTTTATGCAAAACAATATTGCCGCCAGTTGGGGAGGAAAAAATAGCCAGGTTAAAGTGGCGGGGTTCTTTGGTCAGTGGGATGCTTGTGGTAAGGATTCCATCATTAAACAATGGCAAAGCGCTTTGCCTAAAATGAAAGATGATACACATACCTTTTCGGATGTAGGGCATTTTGTTGAAGAACAAAAGGGGCCTGAGATTGCCCAAGCCATTTTTAAAATGCTTGAACATGCTGAGCGGGGAAATTCAGTTAGCGATATTAGAGCGTGAGTGTGAGCAAAAATATTCCCCTGAATTAACCAACTTATTATCCTACCAATAGGTTGGTCGAGTTACATTTCGCGAACTTCAACGCTTACACTGGGATATTCATAAAAACACATAGCGCCTATACTGATAGATAGGTTCCTCTAAGGGTAAATGGTTATGGACATTATTCCCGATTCTCTACTGACATGCCCTCATTGCAGCCACAGTGAATTATTGACGATGCCCACAGATGCTTGCCTTTGGTATCACCAATGCAATGGCTGTGGTCAGTTGTTAAAACCTTTAAAAGGAGACTGCTGCGTGTTTTGCTCTTTTGGCACTGTGCCTTGCCCGCCCATTCAATTACAACGAGCCCACGGTAATCAGGATTCATCAAGTGGCTGTTGTGGATCTTCCTAAATAGCCTGGCACTTTTAATGATCACTCGGTTTAGATACAAGTCGTGTGACTGCTTATAATAAATTTAGATATGTGTGTTACCGTATATAGAATGACCACACTAATTGTTAAGTAAAAACGAATCTAATGAAGCTTTTTATTAAAAATATGGTGTGTGCACGCTGCACTCAAGCTGTTGAGTACGAACTAAAGAAATTGAACCTAGTCGCTACCAAAGTGAGCCTAGGAGAAGTGGAATTTACTAACTCTGTATTAACAGAAGAGCAGCTTAAGGATTTTTGTCACAATATTGAAAAGCTGGGTTTTGAACTGATTAACGATAAAAAAGCACGTTTAATTGAAAATACCAAAAAACAGCTGATTAAATTAATTCAGCATGATCATGAACACTTGGCCGGGGATAAGATAAAACTGTCAGAATATCTCAGTGAACATCTCTTCAAAGACTACACCCATTTAAGTCATTTATTTTCTTCAGTGGAAGGCGTCACCATAGAGCAGTATTTCATTAATCAGAAGATTGAAAAAACTAAGGAGTTACTGGTTTATGATGAACTCACCCTCACCGAAATTTCTCATCGTCTGGGTTATAGCAGTGTTGCCCATTTGAGTCGTCAGTTTAAGAAGGTAACCGGTTTAACTCCCTCTAACTTTAAATTACTGCGCGACCCTGCAGCGCGTACCCCCATCGATAAAGTTTGAATTCTGCAACATCAGCCCATAATCGTGTAACGGTCAAACTCCTAGCCTAATTCATAATAACTCCTATCAAATACCCAATAGGAGTTCTTCTCATGGCCAAAACAATACAATTATCAGTTCCCTCCATGAAGTGTGGTGGCTGTGCCACCGCTATATCAGATGCACTCAAGGCCTGCGCTGATGTGCAAGTGATTGAGGTGAGGCTTGTCAAAAAAGAAGTGAGTGTCATGGCAGATGCCTCAAGCGATGCCATCATTAAGCTATTGGCTATAGCTGGTTTTCAAGCCCAGGAAATTATCGCCTAACTTGTGGGAGCATCAGTATGAAACAAGCACATATATTAATAATTCGGGGGCTAAATGATGAGTGAAACTTTGCGGCTATCCATCTCCGGCATGACCTGTGCGGGTTGTGTGGCTTCCATCGAGAACGCCATCAAGGGTGTGAAGGCGGTAACTGGCGCCAATGTAAACCTAGTAGAACGCACCGCCACCATAGACGGTAATGTGCAAGCAAACACGGTAATAAAAGCCATTCGCGACGCCGGTTACGATGCGGCACAACTGAGTGGCCTGGATGATGAGGCCGACAAGGAAGAAGCCGAACAGAAGTATTATCAACGCCTGATTAAACAAGCCTCATTGGCGGCCTTGCTGGGCTTGCCATTATTTGTGTTAAGCATGTCTGGTTTGTTGCCGGATTTATCTGCCACCAGTGGCCGCGTATTTTGGTTCGCCATCGGCCTCTTCACCCTGTTTGTACTCTATTATTCTGCCGGGCACTTTTACTCAGGCGCTTTGAAATCCGCCAGAAACCATAACGCCAACATGGATACCCTCATTGCCCTTGGCACGGGGTCTGCCTGGATCTATTCCATGGTGATTGTGGCCATGCCACAGTGGGTGCCAGAACTGGCTCAGCACGCGTATTTTGAAGCGGCCGCGATCATAGTGGCGTTGATTAATCTCGGCGCGGCGTTAGAAATGCGCGCCCGTGGCAAGACTTCCCAGGCCATAAAGCGCCTGATTGGTTTGCAGCCCAAGACCGCTCGCGTGGTGCGTGATGGTAAGGAATTGGATATTCCGATAAATTATGTGGCACTGGATGAGACCATTCGGGTCCGCCCGGGTGAGCGTATCGCGGTTGATGGTGTGATTGTGAGTGGTCATTCCAGTGTGGACGAGTCCATGCTCACCGGTGAACCCCTTGCGGTGCAAAAAAAAGCGGGGGATTCGGTGGTGACCGGCACCATCAACAAGTCGGGCAGTTTTTTATTTAAGGCTAAAAAGATAGGCAAGGACACGGCCTTGGCACAGATCATTAACATGGTGCGCAACGCCCAGTCTTCCAAGCCGGAAATCGGCCGCCTGGTGGACAAGGTCGCGGCAGTATTTGTGCCCAGTGTGCTCATCATTGCCATCCTGACATTTTTAATCTGGATTAATTTTTACAGTGGTGACCAAGTGATGGCGCTGGCTATCGTTACCACCATGACGGTGCTTATCATTGCTTGCCCTTGTGCACTAGGTTTGGCGACGCCCATTTCCATCATGGTGGGTGTGGGTAAGGCGGCTGAGTATGGCACGCTGATTCGCAACGGCGATGCCCTGCAACAGGCCGGAAAACTCACCACGGTCGTTCTGGATAAAACCGGTACGGTTACGCAAGGGCGTCCCAGTGTCAGTGCCTTGTTGGCGAGTGACGGTTGGAGTGAAAGCACGCTGCTGTTATGGGCCGCCAGTATCGAGCAGGTTTCTGAGCACCCATTGGCCGAGGCTATAGTGAATGCCGCCAAGGAAAAGGGAGAGGCGTTGCTAGCAGTCACAGAATTTACTGCCATCGCCGGCCAAGGAGTGTCAGCGCTCATAGAAAACAAACGGGTATTATTGGGCAACCGTCGTTTAATGGCGGAGGGCAATATAGAGGTGAGCGAGTTTAGTGACGATGTCACGCGCCTCGAGCAAAAAGCGCAAACGCCTATGTTCATGGCGGTGGATGACAAGCTAGTAGGTATCGTGAGTGTGGTCGATGCTATAAAACAAGATTCGGCCGCCGCCATCGCCCGCATGCATCAACTGGGTTTAAAGGTAGTGTTGTTAACCGGAGACAATGCCGTGACCGCACAAGCGGTGGCTAAGCAAGTAGGGGTAGAAGAGGTCATTGCCGAAGTGCTGCCACAGGATAAGGCCAACAAGATTGCCAGCCTGCAAAAAAATGGCGAACTAGTGGCCATGGTGGGCGATGGCATTAATGATGCGCCAGCTCTGGCTCGCTCAGACGTGGGTTTTGCCATTGGCACCGGTACAGATGTGGCCATTGAGAGTGCCGACATCACTCTGATGCGGGGATCCTTGCACTCCATCGTGGACGCCATCGAGATTTCCAAGGTGACGGTGAGCAACATCAAACAAAATTTATTTGGTGCCTTTATTTATAACGCCATTGGCATTCCGATTGCGGCAGGCGTTTTATATCCGTTCACCGATATGTTGCTCAGCCCCATGATCGCCGGTGCGGCTATGGCCATGTCATCGTTGACCGTGGTGAGCAATGCCAATCGATTGCGGTTTTTTAAACCGACTTCAGAACTTGGATTACCAACTAGCTTACTTCTTGCCACAAATAACGTGGAGAAAAAAATATGAATATCATATGGATTAACATTTTAGGTGTGTCACTTATTGTACTCATCGTCTGGTGGTTTTGGCTATCGAAACCATCACAGTTAAATCAGGCTGAGGAGAGTGATGCAAATAAAATAAGTCATCATTGAATACTCTAGATAGGCATAAAAAAGGCGCATCAGTTGATGCGCCACTTTATTTTTTACTAAGCCTAGGCTTGTTTTAGTTTAAGAGCCTCAGGTTCAGCCAGGGAGTTTTCTTTATTATTGCTGGTGGATGAATAATCTTCGGTGTCGAAGGTTAACAACAAAGCAGGCAATAATAGGAAGTCTATTATCAACGCGATGGTGATGGTCATGGCGGTAATCAAGCCCAATTCAAAGTTCAGTTTGAAGGCAGATAACATCAGTACCGAGAAACCAGCGGTTAACACGGCGGTGGTAATGACCAGAGCTGGCCCCACATTTTCAAAGGCAAAGCGAATCGCTTCTTCGCTGCTTAGCCCTTTCTCACGGCGCCCACGCATATATTTACTTAAAAAGTGTACGGTATCATCAACGATGATGCCGATGATCATGCTGACCGATAACGCCAGAGCAAAACCCACTTCACCTACTAATAAAGCCCACAAACCAAATGAAATCATGGGCGGAACTAGGTTAGGCACTAGGCTGATTAAACCAATTTTAAATGAACGCAAAGAGATTAAAATAAGCAATGAAATTAACAACAATGCAAAGGCGACACCTGAGGTCATCTGGGTAACAGTACGCAAGCTAATGTGAGAAAACATAAATTGCGGGCTGCCCACCGAATGGGTAATACCCGGTGCATTTTCATCTAACCAAGCTTCCGCTCGCTGATTAAAATCAATCATCTCGTTATTCGACAGGGTATGTAAGGATACCGTTACACGAGTAGAAGACTTATCCACATTAATTTGATTGTTTAAATCCAAACCATAAGGAAGGGACATTTCGTATAACAATAAATACTGAGCTGCCAGCTCACGATCGCCTGGTAGTGTGTACATGCTCTCGTCGTCATTATGCAGGTTTTTATTTAAACGCTTCATAATGTCCGAAAGAATATTTACATGTACCACTTCATCTTGTTGATACAACCATGTTTTATACTGATCCAGCATGCTTAAATATTCTGGATTACTGATGCCACCGGTTTGATTAGATGATAAACCGTACTCCAGATAATAAGGTCCGGTTAAATGCTCAGATGCATAATCGGTATCTACACGGAAAGCCACACTCTCATCAAAGAACTCCCAAATGCGATCGTTAACTATGTTCATGGGAATTAATGCAGCAGCCAGCACCGTTAATAAACTCATGCTAATCAATACTTGTTTGCGTTTATTAATAACAAATTCAGCCAGTGCCTTCATTTTTGCTTGGCCCTTGTTGTCGCTTGCCTTAATTCGGACAGGTAATAGCATTAATAACCAAGGTAAAAAAGTCATGCTCAATAAAAACGACACCAGTACGCCAGCGGCGACCATATTAGCCAGGTGATGAAAAGGCGGCACGTCTGAAAAATGCATGGTTAAGAAACCCACTACCGTGGTGATAGTCGCCAAAATTACTGGCTGCATGTTTACACGCAAGCTTTCACTTAGCGCTAGGCGTTTTTCCAAACCACTACGCATGTTGTGAATCATAGTAATAAGAATATGTACCGCGTTTGCCACCACTATGGTCATAACGATAGTCGGTGCCGCCGCCGAAACAGGTGTTAGTTGTACGCCTAACCAACCAGCAAAACCCATAGTAGAAACAATAGACATGATGATCACCACTAAAATACTCAAGGTGGCGGTGATGCTGCGTAAGAAGAATAATAAACCCACTAAGATAAGTGAAAACATAATCAGTGTAAGAGAGCCCATATCACCCATGGATGCTTCCATGAAGGCATTGTCCATCACGACCAAACCGGTGAGATGTACTTCAATGTCCGGATTACGCTCTTTTAGTTGTTTAATAAGGTCACGGGTAAATCCGGTTACCTTAGGGCTACCTTCAGGGTCACCCTTAGGTAAATTAATGGTGACATTAACGGCGGTAACGCTGGCATCACTTGAGATGGCACTGTTAAACAGTAGAGGCTCGGTTAAAGCAATGTTTTTAATCTTGCTTAGTTGTTGCGGTGTTAAGTTTTTAGCCCCCTTTATTAAGTCTTCAACAATCAGGTCATCTTCCACCGCGTAGGTGTATTGAAAATTACTAAGGGAATCTACCCGAGTTGAAAATGGAATCTGCCAAGCAGCATTGGTTAACCATTCAACACTGGCCAGTGTTTGTTGATTAAAAACCTCACCATCTTTTGGGGTAATTAATATGACGACGTTGTCAGATTTAACAAAAGTTTTTTGAATAGATGAAAAATCCAAGTACTGAGGGTTATCATCTGAAAACCAAATTTCATAGTCGGTGGCAAACGATAAAAATCGTGCACCACTGGCCATGGTAAATACCAAAGCCAGAGACAGTAAGGCGAACAGCCAGCGCCACCTTACTAGGTTAGTTGCGATATTGTTTGTCATAAAAATTACTCCAATATACTAGGTGAATTAGCGAGAACGTTTTAACGAATTTTTCTTAAAATCACTTTCTTTAAGGCCAATCTTAAAGGCATAGTTACTCCATTTAAGCTCGGTGGTTTTACCATTTTGATGGTTAACCATCATCATTATGTCGGCACGCCAGTACTGACCTATGTATTTTTTATAATTCACATAAGACAAGGTTTTAAGCAGGGTATTTTTACGGTCGTAAAATTCGATTTTCTGAATTCGATACTCTCCCTTATCTACCCATACCACGCGGCGAGTGTAGCCTGAGCTGGTATCGATAGGATCTTGCTCTACTTTAAAGCTGTCTAGGCCATTAATGGATTCATCGCCCAGATAGATGTAGCTGTATTTCTCTACTTCAAATGAACTAAGGTCTTCAAAGGCGAACTCAGAACCCATAAATGGACCAGATTTGTTACTGGAAGAAATGCGCTTAATACGCTTTAAAGCCGGTAAATAAAGCCACTGGTCATCGGCCTTAACTGGATGTGAATAACTTAAAAAGGCCGTTCCTTTAACGTCCCTTGGCTTGTTAAAATTGGTAAGACTTTTATCGCCGTCTTTTTCTTGCTCTAGGGTTTTAATTTTTACCTCGCGAATACTCTCTTCACCCTGTTGGTTGCGTAATATCATTAACATGTCGGCGCTGTTGTCTATCCAGCCACTGTCGTGTTGTTTCACTTTTTGCGAAATTTCTAGTCCAATTTCCTGCGGTGTGAGTGCAAAACTCGATGCCGCACTGAGGCTAAATGCCAACCCAGCTAATAGTGTTTTGGCCGTAAATTTATTTATCATCTTAATCTCCTGGCGTTTTTATTAACAAAAGCCCATAAGCTGTTGTATTGAGGTAAGCATAGGGAAACCCTTAACCGCGCTTTTGATAAAAATTGCGGTGATTGGTGTTTCCCATGAAACACTGTGTTGTTAAAACCCCAGTGAATAAAATTGCTTGAAGCGTAATGACTCGCTTAGTCGGGATTAATTGTGGAGTTCACCCAAGCCCACCACAGCACTTACAAAAGCTTTAAACTGCTCTTCAGGAGGAAAGGGTTCAGGGTTTAGTAAACCTCTTTGAACCGCTGGACGCGCTGCTATCCGTTCATACCAGCTGTTTAAATTAACGCAGCCTTCTAGCGACAGCATTTCACCTAAGGGATGCACATGGGCCATTCGCACCCAGGGAAAAAATGCGATGTCGGCAATGGAGTATTCGTCTCCGGCAAAATAATTTTTAGCCACTAGATGTTTATCCAGCACTTTAAATAGTCGATTCACTTCTTTTTGATAGCGCTGTGTTACCACTGGAAATTCATTGTCCCAAGCTCCACCAAACGTCATAAGTTGGCCAAACGCTGGCCCCAGGCCACTCATTTGCAACATTAATAATTCCATGACCTTGCTGCGCTGCTTAAGGCCACTGGGCAGCAGCTTTGAAGTTTTTTGCGCTAAGTAATACAGGATGGCACCAGACTCACTTAAGGTGATATCGCCGTCTTTGATCACTGGGATTTTTTGGTTGGGATTCATCTTGGTGAAGTCATTGGTCATTTGATCACCCCCCAGGTAGATACGGTGGGCATTGTATTCAAGGCCTAGCTCTTCAAGGGCAATGGAGATCTTAAGACCATTGGGTGTGGCGTCTGTGTATAACTCAATCATATTGATTCCTATTGAATGGTGATTATTCATGGATGGGTCAGTTCAAAATCCATTATAGGGGTCGTACAAATGCCTAAAAGTGGGCGATTTTGCGTTTAGTGATTGCAAATACGCGCCCCAGTTGTTCGCAGTGAGGGTCAGGTTGGGAGGGGGTATTGGTAGAGTGGTGGTTAATTACCCGAGATAAACAGCAAAAAATATCAAAACAGTCGATGCTAAGCCCATTAATATTAAGCCCATAAAACAACACCCTTGGTTTGCCAAACAATGAAGACCCCCACTCATGTGGCTATTAATTACCTTATATTTTCGCGCTTGGGCATGGATAAAAAATACAGTAAGTTTTTTTTGCTGGGCGGGGCCATGCCGGATGTACCAATTTGTTTAGCGTTTGCGGCAATATTTTTATGGAGCGAAGATTTAACCAGCACAGTGGCGATGTTTCGTAGCCTGTATGAAAGCAATGTAATTATGATCGGTTTGCATAATATTTTTCACTCCCCGCTTTCGTTGGGGATACTGTTGCTATTTTCATTTGTGGCGGGGCGTTATAAAGCGCGCTTTGAATTTTTTATTGCAGGCTGTTTTGTTCATAGTTTTATTGACATATACACACATGTGGACGATGGCCCCTTGATGTTTTGGCCGTTTGATTTAGATAGCCGTTTTACCAGTCGCATTAGTCATTGGGATCCAAGTTACGGCGGTGAGTTTGTGTTAATGACTGAGATTTGCATCTTAATATGCACAATTAGCCTGATTTATTATCGGCAGTATTTAAAACCCGTTTGGGGCATGTTTGGAAAAGCTTAAAAAACCGTTTTGATTATTTTAATAATTGAGACTCCAATTTATTCACATTCACATTCACATTCACATTAATAGGCTGGATAGTAATATGGAAAATTCAAAAGTATTAAGTGTTATTTTATTTTTAGCGGGATTATTAATCATGGTGGTGGGAGGCGCTACCCTGTTTATTCCCGAAGTATTCTCTGCCAAACACGGTGTTATTTTGGGCAGTGACATTAATTTGTTAAACGATATAAGAGGGGCCGGAGGGTTAATGCTAGGGACGGGTGTGTTAATTATGCTGGGTGCATTCGTTAAAAAAATGGCCTACACATCGGCCGTAGTGGGCAGTGTGATGTATTTGTTTTTTGCCGGCTCACGCATGGTGGCCATTGCGTTGGACGGCATACCTGCCGAAGGGCTTATTAAAGCTACTGTGGTTGAAACCGTAGTAGGGCTTGTGGTGTTAATGGCCTTTTTAAAGTACCGCCAATCTTCTTATGAGGCTTAGCGTTGAATGCACCTAAAGGGCCTATATGGCTCTTTAGGTTATATTAATGTTCAAGCTACTTTGTCCAAGTTTATTGTGTGTGTGCATAATGATAAGTGGCTGCTAGGGAGCCTAGCGCCAAATTAAAAGTGCGCATTTTATTCGCCTCATCTCCTGCTATTTTGTGAATGGCATTTATTTTTCCAATATCTCGATAATAGTGCTATAGACAACTATTCTGAATAGACAGGCCTAAAAGGCGTAATGCCGGGCCAGTCATCGTCAGGTGATAAGCCCAGGGCTTTGCCACACTATGCTAGAAAACCTCCAAGACTGGCTTAGAGAGCTATTTAATCCCGCCATGCCTCCCCATGGGCACTGCTATTTGTGGGATAACGATCTGATGTACCTGCATGTGATCAGCGATAGCATTATCTTTCTGGCATATTTCAGCATTCCCATGGCGTTGGTTTATCTTATTCATAAACGTAAGGACCTCGTGTTTAATTACGCCTTTTTTCTGTTTGGGGTGTTTATATTTGCCTGTGGTGCCACTCATCTGCTGGCAGTTTATAATGTTTGGCACGGTGCGTATTGGTTAAGTGGTGCTGTTAAGGCGCTTACCGCGGCGGCTTCCTTGGCGACTGCCATTGTTATCTGGCCCCTCATTCCTAAAGTGGTAGCCATTCCCAGCAATCGTCATTTAAGGGTGCTTAATGACAGTTTGGAAAAAGAAGTTAAGGCCAAGGAAAAAGCCAAAGAAAAGGCAGAAATAGCCAATCAGGCTAAGAGTGATTTTTTAGCCAATATGTCCCACGAAATTCGTACCCCTATGAATGCCATTCTTGGTTTTAGTCAACTTATGCAAGCCGATAGCACCATGTCACAGGAAAACATCGAATACTTAAATACCATTAATCGGGCAGGGGAGCACTTATTAGTATTAATTAACGATGTATTGGATATGTCTAAAATTGAAGCGGGAAAAATGCAGGTGTACCCCAGCAGTTTTGATCTTCATGACATGTTAAGTAATCTTGAGGCTATGTTTTCCATTAAGGCGGATTCTCAGGCGTTAGAGTTAAGCTTTATTTACGACAACAGCCAATTACCCATCCCTAGACGAATTAAAACTGATGAAGCCAAGCTACGACAGATACTAATAAACCTGTTGGGTAATGCGCTTAAATTTACCACTGTTGGCTTTGTGAATTTAAGTGTTGCTTGTGAAGAAAAAAATGCTAATCCAGGTGAGCTGGAACTTACTTTCAAAATTCAAGATAGTGGTTGTGGCATTAAAGAAAATCAATTTGAAGTCGTATTTGAATTATTTGAACAAGTAGGTGATGAAAAACTGGCCAAACAAGGGACGGGTTTGGGTCTGAGTATTAGTCGAAAATTTGCCCACTTGTTGGAAGGGGACATTACTGTCCAAAGCGAAATTAATATTGGCAGTTGCTTCACGCTTACGCTTACTATCCCAGCTGATGAGGGCTTTATTCACAACGCCCAAGTGCGCACGCAGGTAGTGAAAAAACTGAAAAAACATCAAAGAGATATTCGCATCTTAATAGCCGATGACCATCTTGATAATCGTAAAATACTTTGCCAATTATTAAACTCAGTTGGTTATGAAGTACGTGAAGCGCTAGACGGTATGCAATGTATTGAAATATTTAAACAGTGGGCACCGCAAGTGATTTTGATGGATATACACATGCCTATCATGGATGGTTTGGAAGCGACCCAGTTAATTAAAGCCCTGCCTAATGGTAAAGATACCCATATTATTGCCATTACCGCGTCGGTGATGGATGAGCAACGCCAGCAAGCCCAGGAAAGTGGTGTGGATGAGTTTTTAGCTAAGCCTTTTGATCAAAATGACTTATTAATTCGTCTCGGAAAGGTATTAGAAATTAGATATGAGTATTCGTCTAGCCAAGCCCCCTCAGCTGATACGTCATTATTAACTAATGAAACCACATTGGAAGCTACTAAGGTGATGGGCGAAAATCTGAATACAGTTAAACACAAAGTGTTGGTAGTGGATGATATTAAGCCCAATAGAATATTGCTTATTAAGATGTTAAAAAATCATGGTTTTGACTGCCAAGAAGCTTGTGATGGAGAAGAAGCCATTGAGTTAATTAAAAGCTGGCGCCCCAAATTAATATTCTTAGATATGCACATGCCTATAGTGGATGGTTATCAGGTTTTAGACTGGCTAAATAATAATAAGCAGGATATTCATCCCGAAGTGGTTGCGGTGACAGCAGATGACAGCGATAAATCCAAAAAACTACTTAGCATTGGTGTGACAGAAGTTCTGTATAAACCGGTACGGGTTGGTTTGTTAGCTGAGTGTATTGAACGCATATCTGGTAAGTAAAATATACGAAAATTGGCTGCGACAAAGAGTAAATATATTAGCAACAACCTCTTATGTTTAATTATTTTGGTATTCAAAAATCAAATTTTGGGTGCCCAGCTTTATCACATCTTGCATGATTTGATATTTTTTAGCCTGTAATTCAGGTGTGCTCTCTACACTTAAAAACCGATCAATACTATTTTTTATGCCGCCTCCATTAAGCATCTGAGCAAGCGATAATGATTGTGAACTCTGCAGGTTTGTGGGTGTTTTGGCTGATGTTTTAGCGGTGGGAAAGGATAGTGCTATGGAGCTACTAGCTTGTACACCGCTAGCGTTCCAGATACTGTTTTTATTGCCTTTTTCGTAAAGGGAAAAGTTGATACTGGCTTGGTAATATCTAGATGTTATTCCGTCTTTACTTACTTCTCTTTGGGCAGGAGAGGATATAGTCATTAAAGCAATGGCATCCACATTGAGAGACTTGATCAATTTCTCGCGCTCTAAAAAACTTAATTGAGCTGCCTCCATTTCTCTTAATTGGCTATCTTCCACTAAGCCATCTTGCACTAAACGGGATTTATATTGGTGATAAAACCCTTGGTATACTGCGTTGTTGGCCAGTTTTCCATTTTCAGTAATATGCCAATTTAACTCTTCTTTAAAGCCTTTTTTAACTGTATTTTGAAGTGATCGTGCCAGTTGATCAGGGGTTTTGAGTGATGAAATACTTTTGGCATTAAGGTCTATATCGAAGCCCACGAAGGCCACCGATTGCACGTCTTTTATAGCGGTAGAATTCATGCTGGAACAGGCTGCTAGGAACAAGAGCGCGAGGGAAAGGGAAAGTCTCAGGCAGCAGCGTATCATATTGGCATCCTTGTCAAATTTAGAGGCGCATCCTATCAGGTCAGTGTGGTTTGTCAAAATTAGAAGGTGAATATTAAAAGGACTGTCGGTCTTCTTAGCCAGCAGTCTATTTAGAACCAGTGCTCTAGCAATATTTCGCATAAACCAGGTGATATTTTAAAATAGAGTTTTTTAGATTTTACTTTTACAGCTTATCCACTGTATTAGTTTTAAGTAAAATTCGGCCTTCAATAATTGTCTGTACAAATTTCGAACTTGCCATTATAGATTAGCCACATTATAGTTAGTTAGGCTAACTAAGTTAAAGCTTGTATTATAATAACCAAATGAGACTCCATGACCAGCCAAGCAGATTTTCTAAACGCTTTTAATAGTTTAATTTTACCTTCCATAAGTAAGGTGCAGCGTTTGTTTTCAATTATTCTGGAGTCAAAAATTAGACCTCTTAATCTTACCCTAGCTGAGTTTCGCATTGTCGGATTATTAATGGGGGAAGAGCAGGGCTTTAGTCAAAAACAGCTGGCGCAAAAATTATCAATTAGCTCCCCATCTCTTTCTGTCTCTATTGCCAGTCTTGAAAAAAAACAATGGCTACAACGAATTAATGATGAACACGACATGCGTGTAAAGCGAGTGCGCATTCACCCAGGTGCTGATTTTGCTGGCATTGCGAATTTAATTTCTTTATTGGAAGGGCAGGCAACAAAAGGCATCAGTAAAAAAGATTTACAAATAACCCAAAAAGTTTTAATCAAGATGATGACTAACTATCAGCAAACTAAAAACAACGGAGAAATAATATGAATATGCTCATTGCAGGCATCGCTATTTTTTATGGAATGCATTTGGTGCCATTAACACCACTAAAAAACAGTTTACAAAATGGTCTGGGAAAACTGCCTTACATGGGCCTATTTTCACTGGTATCAGCACTGGGATTGGGCTTGATGATTTATGGTAAAGGGGCTGCAGACTTTGTTCCTTTGTGGGAGCCGATGTCAGGCGCTCACTGGGTACCAATGGTGCTAATGTTGCCAGCCTTGATATTAATTTTCTGGTCCTATTTACCTTGTAGTATGAAAACCAGGTTGGGTCATCCGATGTTACAGGGCATTGCTTTGTTTTCTATTGCTCATCTTTTTGCTAATGGGGATCTGGCTTCGGTATTGTTGATTGGCTCGTTTGGTTTGTATTCGGTTGTTACCATCATTAGGCTCAGCCGTAATAGCGATAATACAACCGCTAAAGTGATGAGTAAAACTCCTGGATGGAATGCATTGGGGATTGTGATGGGGATATTAGCTTATGCTTTGGTCGCTGTTTATCATCAACAAATTACCGGCATGCCTATTCCACATTAATAGTTTTAAATGTAGGGAGTGTTAATTAAGATAGGCCGATGCTTTTTAGTACCGGCCTTATTTGAAAGGTAATCGCTAAATCTTAAGAGTAATAGAATGTTTGCTTATCTCTGATACTCCTAAGTTTTTCCCTAATAGCCATTAAATAGTGATGATTTTAGCTGGCTTTGTATTTTCCTCAGTCTCTTCGTCTGAGTTCTGCAACGCATGAAAAGCCTCACTGATACCATTTTTCATGTTATCCCAGGTTTCGCTGCCTGACGCTTTCATTTCAGCTATCCAATTGGCCATGCTCGCTCGTTTTTCCCGCAATAAATCCAAACTTTGGCGAGCTTCCTTTTGGGTTTTGTCATCCATTGTATTCCATTTATTTTGTATTTTTTCTTCCAGAACATCAATGCGTTCATCTAAGCGAGTAAGAGCTGAAGCCATTGCTTCAACAGCTTTATCCTTATTGTCTACAGTGAACTCTTTAACAGCAGTTAGGGCGCTGTCGATTTGTTGCCCTACCGTTTGATCTGCTTTGTCCTCAGCTTGTACTTGGCTAAAGGAAAGGCCGCCCATTAGCAGTGTTACCAAGCAAGCTTTACTAGAAAATTTCATGTGTGTACCTAAATAATATTATTAATGCAAAGCAGTGGACGTTGGCTAATGACTGGCAGATTGCTTGCAACAGCTTACTTTGGCCTTGGCCATAAGTTGTAGCCTAGGCTTGGACTCTTAAGGCAAGATTAAATTCCATTCCTTGGTGCCTGTAACTATGAATGCACGCAGGGTATCAATATGGTCATAGGCTGTAAAATACTTAATGCGACACCATCACAGTGGCAGGGTCGGCTTAAGCCCTATCTAGGCTCAAATAGCCCATGGCATTGCTGGTCTAGCCATAAATCATGCTTTAAATATGTCTGCCAATTTTTACAATTTTTTGTGTCTACACTAAAAAAACTTCAAAATTAATTGGAGTAATGTTGATTGGGGACAATATGGAAATTAGTAAATCATTAGGGTTCGTGGCGCTGCTGTTGGGATTGAGTGGTTGTAATATTACTGATAATTCCGGTGATACGGAAAATGATCAAGTACAGGTATCGTTTGAACACAGTATTGACTCTATTTACCAAAAGACACTGCCAGCATCGGGGCGCTCATTTAACTCTGTCATGGCGGGATCACGGGCACTGGATTTTGATAATGCGCCATTTTTTATTGAAGGAACCCCAGCCACTCTAGTGAGCACCAGTGTGGGCCCATTTGACTTGAGTGGCGCTAACGCTCTTAATTTTAATATTGAAGTATCAGATATAAACAACACAACAAATAGTTATTCTATTATTTTGGACAATGTAGTGGGAGCAACCCCTGCCGCCACTACAGCCAGCGAAGTAATGGATGTTATTAATGCAATGATAGGTTTAGATATTATTGCCAGTAATGAGCCGCTTACTCTAACCGGCACCGAGCAGGGGGGTAATGGTAATACCATCACGCTTACTGCTACCAATGAGAGCGGTTTTACCCTAACACAGCTAGGTTTTGACGCAGGTAATCGTATTAATACGGGTATTGAAGATAAAGACTCTGCCGATTATGTTCTGACAGGCTGGCTCACGGCGCGTTCATTAACCACTGCCGTGGAAACGAATATGGAGTGGAGCGTATATTTGGATACCGAAACTTTCACTGTGGTTTCAAATAGCACGGCGTTATTAACCCCGGATCAATATGATTTTAGTTTACTGGTTTCCAAGGGCGACTTACATTACGCCGCCAGTTTTCAAGATACCGTTATAGAAGGTGAAAATAGTTTGCCAATGGAGTTAACGCCGGTATTAGGCGGTATAACGACCAACTTAAGTGTTACTGATAACAACTTAATTAGTGGTCTCACACGTTACGAAATTGACTTTGACGCCAGCGAATTTTCTGGCTTAAGCGATTACAGTTTAGGGGTTAGTATTAATGGGTCCGGTGAACAAATTTTTCAGGCTCATCAAATAATAGATCCTATTGACGTCTATTTAAATCTAGAATCTGGCGCGCAGAATATTGTTTTGTACTTATATGAAGGTCTTAATTTGGTAGGCACCTCTGTTGAAGCGCAAGAAGACCAAGTCGTGCTAGCTGGCCAAACCATTAATATGGATATTGCGCCACTGACGGGCACCACTGAATTAATTATTACCGAGAACGGCGGCAGTGCCAGCGTTACCATGCCAGTGCCCTTTGAGATTACCAATGAAGTGGGTAATGAAAATAATTTAACTGGTTTGTTAGCCTTAGTGGGCGAAAAAAATAATATATTAAACGTCCCTTTTACCGTGTCTGGTGGGATAGCTAACTTTGTGGTTGAAGGTGTTCAATTTGAAGATGCGTTGTTCAGTCTTACCTTTATCGAAACCGATACAGGGGATACTGTTGCCGTTTGCTCAAGTGAAGTTACCTTAACAGCATTACAGCAAACACTTCAGTGTAATATTAACCTAAGAAAACGCGCCTTGGTAACCGGACACCTACTGGCTACCTTGGGGTTGACGGTTCTTACTATGCAAGGGGAGCCTGCTAATGGCGCCGTCATTCGAGATAATGACAATAATATTTTAGGGGTAACCGGCAGCGCCCTTTTTGGAACACCTGGCTTTGTGAGTATTAACCTAATTCAGGGGGATCAATATTTTAATATTAGCAACAGTGATAATACTTCTAGCACCAGTGTCGGGCTGACCTTTGAGCCACTTGAAATTAAAAACTTTACTATCTGGCTACCTTAGGATTTTTCGGTTCACTTGCTCTTTATTTTAATAAAGAGCAAGTGAACCAGTAGTTTTTCTTGAGAAAAATAAAAACTGCCCCAAAATTATTTAAAATACCCCTCGCTAGTCGCCTCTGACCCTATGTCTTTTACTTCTGGTATGTTAGTACTAGTAATGTAGTGAAATTAATAGACTAATCATTCTAGTTGGTAGCTGATATTCGCTATGGGTATTCCTATTGTTGGCGTTTAACAGTTCAAATAATAAGAGGCTTATTACATGAAGATAAAACCATTATTAACTATTAAAGGTGCAGTGATGACACCTTTAATTTCAATTGGACTAGTATCGTTCTTATTAGTTGGCTGCGGCAAAACCAGTGAAATAGCCGATACCAAGAAGGAAGCTATAGGTTCCAGCGAATACAGTGTTAACGTGCCTTTGGGCAGTAGTAAAACCTTAACCACTCTTTACAGTTATCCCAATGGACAGAGCCAAAGCCAGAGTCTTGAACAGACTATAGAACACTATCTTAATCAGCGCTTGAGTCGGGATCTAATTGGGCAGGCTTCTGTGGATGTGGTGTTAAAAGGTGATAATTACAGTGCGACCATCAGTGGTGATAGCAAAACGGTAGATGATTATTCGTTACAACTCACCACTTTTTTAAGCAATGGCGAAGTGGCGGCTGGCGCGGTTAAGGCTTTAAAAAAAGATGGTAAGTGGGACGATAAAGACTGGCGTTTCTTTTTGCCGCTAGGTTTATCTATTGTTAATCAGCGCTCGGTACAGCTGTTACATTTTCCACCAGATTATTCTTTACCCGATCAGGATTATTTAAATTCAAAAACCAGTCAGCGTTGGGAACAATTACTGATGCTTAATCAGGTAACCGCTGCGGATGTAACTCTATTCGAGAGTATTTTGGATGTGGCGCCCATTGCTGCCCCTGCCAGTGCTGGAAGTACCCTAAGTGATACCTATAGTTATTTTGAGCCTTATGTTTTAAAAATGTTGCCTTTGTTACTGGACATAGATGGAGGCGCCAGCGAGGCTTTGCCCATAGTGGCCTATGGAGGACCAGTGCGTGATTGGGTGAAGAGTTATTACAAATTAACAGATTTTGGTGTGAATACCTTCACCCAAATCCCCATTACTAAAACAGATGGTCAGTTTGCCAACAGTGTTTCTATTAAGGCGCCGATATTAGGGGCGAATCACCCCAGTTATATCTGGTATGCCAAAGATCAGGGGCATGACTACGCAATGGAAGTAATGAAACAAGATTTAATTTCAGCCTGTTGGCAGGCCAGTATGGGTAATGACCCTAAGCAGGCAGGGCAAACGGTTTTAGATACCTGCACCACTTCCTGGGATGGGCAACCCATGGTGGTTTGTGTGAATATGGAGATTCAGGCTTTTTCTAAAACAGAAAAGGAAGCGCAGAAAATTTGTGAAAGTCAGCCCAAGAAAGATGCGGTTGTAGGCGGCTAGTTGGTAATCAAATAGTATTCACAAAAAGCCGGTTTGAATAACAACTCAACTCGGCTTTTCATTTCTTTAAGGCTTTTACTGAAGTCGTTGATAAACGCCTTATGACAACTCCCAAGTGTATTTGTTGATAGCTCTAGATTTTCAGAGGATCTCTATGGATAAGATTTGAATAGGCTAAGTTCAACAAAATAAGAGAGTGTATGAAGCGAGAGTCTATGGTGCTTTATTAACGTAAAGCTGCGTGAGGGACATTATATTTAGAATGAATGATTAAGAAGACTAAAATTAAATTATTGATGGATTTAGTATTTTAGAAAAATCGGCTGGCCCAGTTATGAATATAACTAGGGGTGTTGGGCCAGAAGATTAAATTTGATACTTATCATGGTGCACTTTTTATTTGTGGGTGTATGGGTTTAGCATTTTTCATCAAGCTTTTAGGTGTGAGGCCTCAAGCGTGTGCTTATCTTCCAACGCTATTTGATAACGGTGACGTAGCTCACCCAATATGGCAGTACCGGCTAATACGCTGATGGCTATGATTATGTTCATGATGGATCCTCTTGGTTATTAAGCAAGTCCGGATTAGCTTGTCTAAACCTAGTCACTTGCGATTTACAAGTTACACTTTACTAAGGTGACTTGTTTTATGCAAGTAACTATGTGAAAATAATTTCATTGGTAAGCAACTTCACCTATTGGCCACTTATAGCAAGGTCGGTAAAAGGGTGTAAGGTTCAGTAAACATGGGGCTAATATGGCAAAATCATTAGAGTTTCGATCAAACTGTCCTGTGGCCAGTGCCTTGGATGTAATAGGTGATAAATGGTCATTACTGATTATTCGTGATCTGGCGCATCATCAGTGCACCTATGGAGAGTTGGAGAAAATTCAGGAAAATATCACCACTAATATCCTAGCAGATCGTTTAAAAAAACTGGTCTCTTATGAGTTAATTGAGAAATCCTTGTATCAGGAAAAGCCCAAACGTTACCATTATTTACTCACTCACAAGGGCAGGGCATTATTACCGATCTTACTTGACCTAGCCAATTGGGGAAAAGAGCACCTGTGTGATAATGGCGTGTGTCTTAAAGCAGATTAACCTCTCCGCTAAATTGATTCCGGTAATCCTTAAAGGTTTGGTGTCAGGATAAGTTAGAATTTTTTATAATGGTGAAAATCCCTTTTAGACCTTCCTCTGTTTATAGGGTAATAGGCTCCCTCGCAATAGGCCAGCTTGCGGGCCTATTGGAGAGTTACCGCTATTCAAAATTTAGGGTGCCGCTTTTAATTTCCGAGCCTCTATATAGCTGAGTTTAATGCCTATCACCAACACGCCTATGGTTACACCCTCACTTATCACTGGGGCAGATATTTGTGTAGCATAAGAGCCCGAGCTTTCATCCAGTTCCACTTCGCCTATATAAAATTTCCCATCGCCGCCGTTAAAAGACTGGCTCCATTTTGCTTCATCTCCTTGCCAGTAATCACTGGTAGCAGGAAACGCGGTGACATTAGCTCCCTGGTTATCGGTTAAAAATGCTTCGCTATAAATGGACTTATTCAATTCAACTTTACGTTTTATATAATAACCTACAGGTATCTTTTGTAAGGATAATTTAAAGGGCGTAAGGTCTTTGCTAGCTTTCCATTCGACGTCGATTTTTTTGATGTCTGCCAGTGACATATTCTTGGCATTTTGCTCTTTTACCGCCTTTACAATAAGGGAGTGGGAGCTCATTTTCTTAACTCCTGCAATCTTGTCTTTAATCACTTCTTGCAGTTGTGCTTGCGACATGGCTTCTTGGCCAAAACTTAATGGGCTCAATATCAGCGCCAGACTCACGATAAACATGCGGATCATCATATCCACCTCTTCAAAAGGTTAATGAAAGCTGTTAATAGGTAATAGCACAAATACGCCATATTTCCATTACGCGCGGAGCAGCGCTAGTCGTTGTTTATTGGGAATTTGCTACTAAACTGGTATAGGCGAATAGTGAAATTTTGGAGGCATATTAATGCAGGTGTTTAGTATAAAAACACTGGTTTTTATTGCTGTTTTACTTAGCTCCCCTGCGTCATGGGCCAATGACTTTGCTGCGTCACGACAATACCAGGCAGCCCTGTTAATTTCTCATAGCAGCATCTTGACGCACTTGGCTGAAAAAACTGAATTATTGGCATTGTTGAAAGCGGCTCAACACAACGAATCGTCTTTGCAGGGAATTATTTTAAAAGACCTAAATTGGAAAATATTAAAAGATTTTCAGCATCAAATTACCCATAATAATGTAGCTAAAGTATTTAAACACTTGATAAATAACAAGCAATACAGCTTCTCTGAATTCATATTAACCGACAGTTTTGGCGCCTTGCTAGCAAGCTATCCCGTTACCTCTGACTACTGGCAGGGAGATGAGAGTAAGTTTATTATGGCGGTGAAAAACGAGGGTATTTACATTAGTGGCCCCAACTGGGATGAAAGCTCAAAAACCTATTCGTTTTTTGTGAGCTTACCGGTTTATCAAAAAGGTAAAGTGCTAGGGGTGCTAGTAGCCGGGCTGGATGTTTCCAGTGAATATATGATGGACATGAGTTTGCAGCAATTGCTTGATTTAAAAAGCCACAATTTGAATATTGATAACTAGTTTTAAATACCTAATACAGCCAAGCCTGCCCATTTTTAATCTGTTATAGTGCCGAGATTAATCAATCTATTAACGGATTTACCATGACCAAAAAGGAATTTAAAAAAGATCGGTTCTTGCCTTATTTTCTAGGGTTTATATTTGGCGGCTACTTGGTTTTGTATTGGGCCACTACCGAAATGGATCTATTGGTTCGCCACGCCCAATGGGAACAACAAGTTCAAGCTGAAACCTTGTTTAAGCACAGAGATGAATTTAACCGTTTAAGCAGCGCCAGCGAGATAAGCACGTTAACCGAGAAATACTTTTTTGAGCAACTGCTGGAATTCGATAATCCTGTGTATCAATATTGCGAACAGGAACTTTCTTTTGATTTCCTACTCCCTTCCTGTATGCATTAATCTGAATCAAGTTAAGTGAAAGTAATATGAGCGATGTAATTAGTCATAATTTGTACCTGATAAAAGAACACCTGGGCATTTTTAAGGCCGCCAATAATTTTGATATTCTAGACCCGGCCAATGGCAATATTATTATGCAGTGCCGCGAGCCTAACTTGGGTTTTTTTACCAAGTTGTTACGCTTTAGTGACTACAAGCGCATGACGCCATTTGATATTCAAGTGACTACGCCAGAGGGTGAGCGCATTGTGCGATTGCAAAGGGGCATATCGCTATTTTTATCCACGGTGACGGTAACCGACGAGAATAACCATGTGCTGGGTTATTTTAAGCAAAAGCTATTTTCTATTGGTGGCAAGTTTGATGTGCTGGATAAAGATGAAAACACTATATGTCGCTTGCAAGGCAAGTGGAGTGGTTGGGACTTTCGCTTCAGTCAGGATGATAAAGAATATGCTCGTGTGACTAAAAAATGGAGCGGTTTGGGTCGGGAACTTTTTACCAGTGCCGATAACTACATATTGGAAATTAACGAAGACGTGTCTGCAGCTAACCCTGTGCGGAAATTAATCATTGCAGCGGTAATGTGTATCGACATGGTTCTGAAAGAATAAAAATTCAAAAATGAATATATTAAATGACTGGAGTGTTAAATTGAAAATATCCGTAATAAGTAAAGCTCTAACAGTTACGGTGTTGCTGTTTCTGGTGAGCGCCTGCGGCACCTTTAAGTCGTTTAACAATAATGACAACGGAAAAGTACGCATCAATTCCAGCCTGGTAAATAGCAAGTGTGATGAAATATCTTACCTGTATAGCGGCGTGCAATATGATTTTTGCCTGTTGCATGCAACACGTAGGAATACTGGCGGCCACATAAAGTTTGATTCGGTCTGGTTTGTGTGGCCAGATTTTCTATTCTCTGCAGTGGCCGATACCCTAGTACTGCCTTATACCGCTTATAAACAGGTGGCGGATGGCAACCTGAAAGTGGTGAAAGACCCTCAGTAATATCTACCTTTTGAGCTATTCCATCTGGGTTTAGCTCTGGCTTTGGCCATACCTGCACGAACTACCGTTGTTTCAGCCTTAACCCCCTTGCTAGCTTGTTATCAATCTGTAGTGAACTAACCTTAATAGGTACCCGCAGAGGCATCGTCCCATGAATTGGAAAAATATCAGCGTGCGTTACAAGATTGCCCTACCCATAGTGATTGTTGGTGCCTTGTTATTGCTACTTAGTGTTATTCAAATAAGCTCGTTAAATACAGTTAATTCTAGCTTTGACCGAATTTATAATATCTACACTCCAGCGGCTCTGTTGACCCTAAATGCCGACCGCGACCTTTATCAGGCCCAATTGGCCGAGCGAACCATAGTGATGGGGGGTACGGATACCACATTATTTGAAATGCAGTCTGAAAACATTGAACAGGTTAATAAGCGCATTGGGGCCTTGGTGGAGATGGATTTAGACGACGGCACCCAACAATTATTAACGCGTTTCTTTGTCACGTTTAATAAATGGCGCCCCAAGAGTTTACAACTTACACAAGATGTAAAAAACGGGAATATGGACCTGACTACGGCTACCAATATTAGTACCGGTGACCTTGAGGTAGCCTTTCAAGAAGTAAGGGAGTTGCTAGATGTACTGGGTGAAAGACTTGGGGATAACTCTAAGCTGCTGTCGGTAAAATTAGATGAAACCAATACCAGTGCACTTACTACTATCAGTGTAATTTCTTTGGTAGCTGTTCTGGTAACTCTGGCCTCGGCCATCGTATTTCCAAATCTAATTGTGCAACCCATTAATCTGGTGCAAAACGCCTTAAGCGAGATGTCTAAGGGTGAAGTGGACCTTACTCAGCGTTTACCCGTGGTTGGCCAAGATGAAGTGGGCAAGCTGGCGGCCAGTTTTAATGTATTCATGGGCGGCTTGCAAAAGCTGATAAAAAGCATCGATGGTACCGCAGCCCAGACCAAACAAGCTTCCAGTATTGTGGATAATTCGGCCGCCGATTCCCGGGATTTGGCCAGTAAATATGCCCATGAAATGAATATGATCGCCACCGCAGTGACTGAAATGGGTCAGGCCATACACGAGGTTTCGGCCAACACCCAGCAAGTGGCCGAAGCTGCCAAAGATTCAGAAACAGATGCTAACCTTGTGTCTAGCCAGTTTAATCAAGCCATGGGTGAAATAGAAAGCCTAGCGGGCAGTGTTAATGACTCAAGTGTGGTCATTCAGGAATTATCCGAGGAAACCAACAATATTGTTTCGGTGTTAGATGTCATTAAAGGCATAGCCGAACAAACCAATTTGCTGGCATTAAACGCTGCCATAGAGGCTGCCCGTGCAGGTGAGCAAGGTAGAGGGTTTGCGGTGGTGGCCGATGAAGTTCGCTCGTTAGCCAGTAAGACTCAGCAGTCCACCGGAGATATAAACGATATGCTAGAAAAACTGCGCGCTGGCGTAGATAAAGCGGTTAACAGTATGGTCACGGGTAAAGAGAAGGCCGATAAAACCGTGGAGTACGCTTCCAAGAGTGAGGAGTCGGTAAGTAAAATATCTCAAGCCTTGGCCAATATTAGCGGCAATATTATTCAAATTGCCAGCGCCATCGAAGAGCAGTCATCAGTGATTCAAGCCTTAAACGTGAATATTGAAAACGTAAATATGTTGAGTCAGGACTCTTCTGAGCAGTCTAAAGAAATAGCCACTTCGGCCAAGCAGCTCAATGGATTTGCCGACGCCTTGGCTGAGGATGTATCACGCTTTCGCCACTAGCAGGCCATTCTAGCGGCAGATATAGCCTAGGGTTTAATATCTCATGAAAGCCTTTGCACTTTTATTATTCCTTTTATGTTGGGTACCCAGCGCATCCGCGATCACGCTAGTCATTGCCCACGAAGGTAAAGAAAATCCCCCTTACACTTATGCCAATAAGTCAGACCCTGCATTATCCAAAGGGGTAACCCTTGATGTCTTAAACACCATCGCGAAACGTCTAAATTTTGATATTGAGTATGTACACTTGCCATGGCTGCGCGCCTTAATAAAACTTAAACAAAATAAAGTAGATGCTTTATTTCATGCAAGTTTTAAACAGGATCGTGTTAAATACGGTTTGTACCCCATGAAAAATTCTCTAGTAGATACAGATAAAATGCTAATGACGCAAAGGTATATTTTGTATAAGCGTGTTGATTCGCCACTAAATTGGAATGGTAGAAGTTTTACCCGTCTTACGGGCTCACTGGGGGCTGTCATGAGTTACGCTATTGTTAGTGATTTAAAAAAGATGGGCATTAAGGTTACCGAACTATCTAATTCTTTAGCTCTACTGAATCAGGTTCAAAGTGGGCGGCTTGCAGGGTTTGTTAATTTGGAAAATATGACGGATTCCACAATACGTAAAAATCAGGCTTTATTGAACAGTATTGAAAAAATACCAATGGCAGTAAAAGAGAAACCCTATTATTTAATGTTTTCTCATGGGCGATTTGAAACACATCCCGAATTGGTGGAGGCCATTTGGATGGAAATTAATAAAATTAATAGGTCGGGTGAGTATCAGGCGTTTTTAAGAGAATATTGAAAATAGTTTAATCACTAATTAAATTAAGCATCATAACAAAAATTATAATTATTCCATTTTCTATTCTATTCCTCATAACCGATTAACCAGTTAACATTCTGAGGTGCAATGCTATGTTATAGGTCGAATGATCCAGGTCCGATGTTAGCGGCCTCATTAAGCTACCAAAAGTATTTATATTGATTTTTCTGGTGAAAGGTTAGTCAATTCAAACGTGTTTTTTAGGGTGGCATGAAAAATGCGAATGCTTGATGAATCAATTCACTTTGAGATGCACAATGAAAATAATAAAAATACTATGCACTATCTTTATCTACAGCTTTTGCTCCATATCGGTTGCCGGGAAACTAATTTTACTGACAGAAAATTACCCGCCTTTTAACATGAGCATAGATGAAAAAAACTTTGCCAGAGGGGACAGTATTGATGGTATATCGGCTGATATCGTCAAGGAACTCATGAGTCGAGCCAGTATAGATTACAGCATGACACTGCGTTTTCCTTGGGCTCGGGTATATGGCTTGGCTCAGTCAAAACCCAATTATGGATTATTCTCTACCGCCTACTTAGATAAACGTAAAAAAGACTTTAAATGGGTGGGACCGCTGGTGGGAAATGATTATGTTCTGTTTTCTCCATCGGGTAAGAAATTTAATATTAATAAATTTAGCGACCTTAAAAAATATCGCATCGGTAGTTATAAAGGCTCTGGCGTGGCGGAGGTACTAAAGGAAAAGGGCATTAGTGTTATAGAGTCTTACAAAGACAATGGAAATCCGGCGAAGCTTGCAAAAGGCAATATAGATTTGTGGGCCACAGGTGAAATTACTGGCCGCTATATCGCTTCTATGGAGGGCATTAATAATTTACAAACGGTCTTTAAGGTGAAAGCAATTGAGTATTATCTGGCGCTAAATTTGAGCACAGAAGATACCGTGGTGAATAAGTTACAGAAAACCCTGAACCAAATGCGGGAAGAAGGGGTGTTAGATGAAATGAAGAGCCGCTATCAGTAGTGATATTTAGTTAATCAAGATAGCTATTTAGCTAACTTGACTTTATAGCGGCCAGCTAGGGCATAACCCTAGCTGCTAGCGTGGTGGTAATCGGAATGAAAAAATCGTTAGCTGTTACAACAAGGTGAGTTGATCTATCATTAATTCATTCATGATTAGGCCAAAACCATTACCCTGGGTTGTGGCCTGTAAATGGCCCTTTGAGCCAAATTTTAACGAGCTTTGTGTTATATCATATTTTAATAATAAATCACCAAAAGCCCCTTCCTGTGCTTTTAACGAAGCACCGCAAACTTTAACCATGGCCAATGCCGCTCGCGTTAATAAACTGGTTTCTCCGACCTGTGCACCTAGAATCACACCAATGCCTTTTTGTTTGGCCATATCAATGATGGCCTTAGAGCGAATGAGGCCACCCATTTTTGAGATTCGCACATTGATAATCCAGTGATCAGCTGAGCCCTCAAGCAGATCAAATTGATCGTACCGAGTAAAACTTTCATCCAGAATAATGGGAAGGTCTAATGAACTAGCCAAGGTTAAAAGCTTTGAATGTTGATTTACTTTTAAAGGTTCCTCAAGGGCAAAAGGGCAGTACTGCACAGGGTGAGATTGCTTGCGGGGCAGTAATGTATTGAAGTAGCTTGTTGCCTGGTGAGTATGAGACCAAAGGTTATTGGCATCCCAGCGTAATCGAAAATGAGATTGAGGAAAAGATTGAACCATTGATTGAAAAAGTGCCAATCGCTCTTGATCATCCTGAATATGGCCTGAGAGTTTAAATTTAAAATCGGTAAAACCGATTCTTATATACAATTGAAGTTGCTTTTTAAAACCGGCCAGGTCGCCACTTCCTAGTACCGCCGAATACTGGAATGTATGATTTTTAATGCTAGGGAGGTCCATTAGGGTTTCAACAGAAACACCTTCTATTTTGGCAAAAAGGTCTAATAGAGAAAGCTCCAAAGCACACCAAGCAGCTGGGTTTTGATCAATTAACTCTTGATTGCCTTGTACCCAGTTTAAAAGCGAAGGGTAATCCCTAACAATTTCGAGAATACTTTCTAAATGTTGGTGATAGAAACTCCCGGCAGTATTGTAATCTTCCCCTGTCACATAGGGGCGTGGACAGGACTCCCCATAACCCTTGATATCGCAACTGCCATTTATTTGAATTAAGATACCATAGGCCTGACTTCGGGAAGCCTGGGCATGTTTGAAGTTGAGGGTAAAAGGCATTTCAAGTTTTTTAATGATGACATCATTAATAGAAAGGCGATTGTTCTCTCGAGTATTAGCTAATATTACTTTCCTGTTGATAGTTATAGTCATGCTCTTATGCCTCTTTCAAATTTGGCAAGGTGGTCTGGGCTATTTCTTGTTTGCTAAAGTCCTCAAAGGAAAAGGAATTGTCTCTGGCGTACAGCAGCGTCATAAATTTTAACTGGCTCTCTCGGTTGCCTTGATTGAGAAGGTGCTTTTTAAAATGATCAAAGCTTCCGTATTGTAAAAGAGTAATGCTTGCCTGGGACAAACGGCCACTGTCTCTTTTACACTTGTATTCAATGTTAAGTTCCTTCAGTTCTTTATCCAGTAATTTCTCCAAGGCGCTGATGGTTACACTCTCATCGTCATTATCACGGACTTGTAAAAAAAGTTGATAGTTTTGGTTTTCTTCTTGGGCCAGCATCACATAAAAAATAGTATTGAAGTTTAATTGGCTTTCGCAACGCTTTACTGCCTCTATTAATTGCGATTCATAAAGCTTCTCCCCAGTGATATTGGTGACCCCTTTACCTTTTTGTAAAAATTTAAGAGTAGGTGTTTGTAATAAGTGCCCATCAACTGTCACTAGGTCGTTCATAAAATAGCGATAAAGTCCGTTACCGTTGGAGATGATGATGTAATACTCCCTATCTACTTCTAACTGATGCAGCAGTAGAAATGGCAGGGCTGAAGTATCCTGTTGGTCAGGCCGGTTATCCCAAACAGAGCGCTCGACAAACTCGTAAAAAGTTTCACTTATACAGGGCAAACCCTGAGGTAACAAAGGAGACGGAAGAAGTGACTCATCGGTTTTATTTTCCTTTTCTTTTAAATTAGCTAATCCGGGCGCCAGAGTAATGGTGCCGCGAAATTCACTGGCCAGGTAACCCACATCCATCACTTTAGTGTGGGCAGGAAGGGATGGGCGTATGGCATTTAACGGAATGCCACAGCTTCCTTGAGTCCAAGTAACGGTTAAATTTAGGTTTGGCCAAATATCCTTAAATTCAATTACCTTCTTTTCATTAAATAACTTTTTTAGTTCACGGTAACGTTTCGGGTTATGGTGAGTCTTTTTTTCAATGGCCTGCTTAATATCATTGGGTAAGTGTATTGTTTTTGGTAAATATTTTTCCTTCATGTCCGCCAACAGTTCATGCCGCTTCTCATTAATTATTTGCAATAAGCGAATAAAGGTTGATGGGTTGGCGGCGCCCAAAAAGGTGATGTTTTTATGAGCCAGAGCCAAGCGCAATATTAAGTAATACTTTATTTCATAATCGCTTATCTCAAATATTTCAGCGGGCAGTACATATTTTGCCTTTGCAATCTTGGGCATATTCTTCACCAGTAATCCTGAAACCGACCCATAGGGGTGCCCAGTGTCGGTGTAACCCTCTATGGCAGGGCTGACGATGGCCAATAACATTCCTGAAAATGCCTTGGGGCAGCATTGGTAGTTCATAAATGCAGCTAAGCTTTGGCTCTTCTTAAGCTGCTTGATGGACTCACTTAAAATGGGTATTTTCTTGACACTGCCGGTTGTACCACTGGTTTGAGCATAGATAGCGGGAGCATTGCAGGTGAGGGCGTGATCACCCGATATTTCCTGTTGTTGTATGTAAGGCTGAAGACTGTCGTAATCTTGCACGGGCACATTTTTTACAAAATCTTCGTGGCTAGAAATATGGCTAAAGTTATGTTCTTTGGCAAAGGTACTGGTTTGATTAGTTTGCAATATGGTTTTTAATAAATTTAATTGGGTGAGTTGAGGCTGAGCACAACTAATTTTCATGGGTCTCCAAAGGCTATAGCGAATACTGCGCACCCATATATTGAAAATAAGTGAAGTAACATGATTCTTTACTTGGTACCTCCACAATTTAAACGTAATTCCAGTGCCTTTGAATGGGCGGCAAAGCGCAACGATAAAACTATCGTGAGATTGATCTTTTAGCCCTAGCTGAATGGGTGACAGGTTTACACTTTTATCTTTCTGTTCTTTTGGAAGGTAGCTGGTGCCAAATAGTAAGTCCCAGAGAATAATATTGTTTCCGTAATTGACCATAGCCGTGTTTACATCACTGGCATGGTGCCAGCGATGTAATTCACAGGTACTGATTAACCAGTTGAGCGGGCCATGTCTCAGATCAATATTGGCATGCTGAAAAAAGCCGTTTACTGCATAAAATACAAAATAAAGTGCAAATAAGTCTGGTGATACGCCCAGTAAAATAAAGGGAAGGCTATCAAATACATATTGCATTGATTTTTCCAACGGGTGAAACCGAGCAACATTTAGGCAGTATAACTTCTCTGGGCTGTGATGAATCGAGTGAAAGCGCCACAAAAATGGAATTTTATGGCAGGCTACATGGAGCCAATAGCGCAGAAAATCGGCCACTAAAATCATTAAACATAACTGCACTAACAAGGGTGAATCTGTCGGCCATATATTGTGTGTTGCTTGCCAATTAAGAATGTTCTGGCTTAAGAAAATGACCACTAACAAAGCCAATATTCGCGGCAATAACATCTGAATGAGGGTAAGGAAGAAAAGGTCGTTCTTAATTTCGTTTAGGCTGGGCTTCCATTCAATATTAAAGGGAATCGTTTTTTCCAATAAAAGAATTAGTATCAACGCCAAGCTTACCGAGGCACTTGAGGCAAGAGTAAGTGACAAACCCGATTGCATTAGGCTCCAGTGACATATAAAGGCTAATGCCATGATAATAGGATAAGCCGTTTTCTTAATACGCACCTTTATATCAAACATGTTTCTCTCCTGTTAAGTAACAACGGGCTAGGATTAAGATGAAACTAGCCAACACTAGGTGAAAGAAGCTGGGAAGCGGTCGCTGGAACCAGGCAAGGTCAGACACTCCTGGTAGATAAATGATCGATAGGGAAAGGCTTAGTCGAAGCAGCATGATAATAAAATAAACGATCCCTATTATGAGTAAGCGTTTTCCTATCTTTTTGTTGCGGCTGACTCTATTACCAATCATGCGATGTGACAGAAACCCGAGAACCAATAAAATAGCCAATTGAAAAACGACCAAGATAGGGTAGGACAATACTTCACTGTGCCAGCGCTCAAAGGCAGGCAGCGGCAGATCTGGGAAATTTAGTATTAGTAGTTGTGCGCTGACGCGAAACGCGAACAAGGCGGTTAGAAACCACATGAGAGTGCCATATAACTTATACGGAATTAGGTTTTGGCTATTCATGATTACACCCGTTTGTTTCTTTGTTTGTTAATGGGCGTGAGAATAGTGGTTGAATAAAGCAATGCTAAACGACACTATGCTAAGTATTAAAAATCGGTACTGTAAGTATCGAATAACGAAACCTCAGTGATTATTTTTACAGTACTTTTGTATAGAGCGGCGTTCTAGTGGGATCTAGGGGCTAAATTTCACCAATGATAATGGACGGAACCATGAGCGAATCTCATGCACTTATTACCTCGTTAAAACACTGCCTAAAAGAGCGGGGCATTAGCTACCAGTATATTGCTGAACATTTATCCATTAGTGAATCCAGCGTTAAGCGCACGTTTTCTGAAGAGACCTTTACCATGGCGCGCCTAGAGCAAATTTGTGCCCTAATTGACATGAGTATTTATGATCTGGCCAAGATGAGTTATGTGCGCAATGAGAGCCGGCAGCGGATATTAAGCCTAGAGCAGGAGCAGGCTTTGGCGGAGAGTGAAAATTTGTTTGTGTGTTTTCACCTAGTCATTAATGCTTGGTGTTATGAGGATATTTTGGATCACTATGATTGGTCCACAGCCAGTACCATAAAACTATTAACCACCCTGGATAAATTGAAGTTAATAGAGTTACTGCCAGAAAATAAAATTAAGCCTCTAACGGCCAGTATTATTCAGTGGCGAAAAAATGGTCCAGTTCGCAAAGTATACGAGGGCAGAGTAAGGGAAGAATTTTTAAAGCCGACTTTTACCGGCAAGCAAGAATTAATGTCGTTTGAAACCATGGAGTTTTCACAAGCATCCATCACCATCATCATAGGCAAGATAGCCCAGTTGCTTAAACAGATAGATGAATTGGCCGAAGCAGATATGAGCCTGCCGAATAAATTAAAGTCGGGCTGTGGCCTCTTATTTGCCATCAGACCTTGGGTTTTTTCTGTGGTAAAAAAACACATACAGCATTGATACCCTCACAAAATTTATGGGGCAGAGATTGTTATTTAAATTGCTAAGCTACGCCTGGCATGGCTAACCCAATTGAAAATTTCTTACGATAACCGCTGGGCGATAAGCCCACTCTTTCCTTGAATAAGCGCCTAAACGAATTGCCGTCTTCATAGCCCACCGCTTCGGTGATGCGTTCAAACGATTCTTTACTGCTTTCCAATAAGTACTTGGCTTTCTCGATGCGCAGATTTTGTAAATACTGAATGGGTGTTTGTTCAGTGGCTTCTTTAAAACGGCGTATGAAGTTGCGCATACCAATACCAAACTGTCCCACCACCTCTTCCATATTAATGCTTTGATGAAGGTGTTGCTCTAGATGCAATTGAATTTTTAAAATAACGCCATCTTGGTGGCTCTTCTTGAAACTGGTGCTCATGTAAGGGGTTTGATCACGGTCACCTGCATCGGTTAATAGTTTTTTTGCACACTCTGCTGCCAATTGTGGTGAGGTGTATTTACGGATGATGTGCATCAGTAAATCGATGCTGGCCGAGGCACCGCCCGAGCACATGGTTAAGCCATCATCGGTGACGGTGCGTTCAATTTGTAATTTAACCTGTGGAAATGAGTTTTGAAAATGCTCGCTAAAAAACCAGTGAGTGGTGGCGGCCTTATTGTTTAATAGCCCGGCCTGGGCAGTGACAAAGGCGCCGGTGCACATGCTGGCAATGCAGGTGTTGTTTTTATGATGGTGTTGCAACCAAGGGCTTAATTCAGACAATAGCGGCAATACCCGCATGATATTAAACATAAACCCGGGCACGATGATGAGGTCGGTCTTTTTAACTTCGTTAATGGACTTCTGTGGGGTGAGGACAAGACCACCGGTGCACATAACAGGCTCACCATCAATAGAGGCGGTTTCTAGCTCAAACAAGGGCGCCATATTATTTTCAGTGTGCTTGTTACCCATTTGCTTGCCAATCTGTTTGCTCAGTTGCATGGCGGCAAATTGATGTAAAAAGTTGGCACACTCAAGAAATTCCATACAGGCCGAGACACTCACCGCGCTGCATTGCTGGGCCATTAATATGGTGATCTTCATCTGATACTCCCCCTGAAACCCTGATTATGGGTCGAATGCATAAATCGCATGTTATTGTTCATTTTTGCCTATAGTGCCTCGATTCGTCAATATTTACTATTACCCCATATTGAATTAGTAGGGAGAGCATGATGAAAAACCTAATACATAAAGCCTTTAAGAAACCTTTTTTTGGTCAATTTCAGGTGCCATGGCGCTGGCCTGATAATGCTGTACAAGAAGACTGGCGCCGGGTTCAAATAAAAAGTGACTCTGGCTCTTTACTATCGGGATTATTGGGCAGGTGTGAAGGGCAAGCTAAAGGGGCGGTACTGTTAGTCCACCCCATGGGCGCGGCTGCTAAGGGTTTTTGGGTGCGTAATGGCCATGCTCAATTGCTGCGTGATGCGGGATATCACGTACTGGCGTTTGATTTAAATGGCTTTGGTGAAAGCACCTGTACCAATATGGATTATCCGTTGGATGTATTGGCGGCCGGGAATTATTTAAATAAATTGTTCCCCCAATTAAATGTGGCGGTAATGGGCGCGTCTATGGGGGGCGCCATGAGTATTTGTGCCATGGCGGAAGAGGGGCATCCATTTAAGGCAGCGGTTATTGAGTCGGCCTTTCCGACCCTATTACATTTTTGGAGTCGTTATCCATTGCCCAGTTTAGCGTTGAAGTTTTCTAAAATTGTTTACCCTGCGGGCGAGCGCAAATTACGCCCCTTGCATGCGGCCCAAAGCCTGAAGGGTCAACCTAGCCTGTTGCTTATTTATGGCGATGGGGATGTGTATACCCCGCCTAAGGATGGCCATCAATTGCAAGCTGCGTTAAATAAAAAGACCCAAACAGAATTTTGGATGGCACCAGGCGCCGAGCACACCCATGCTTATCGACATCACCCCAAGGAGTACACCAAGCGCGTGTTGGGTTTTTTAGAGCGTGAATTAGCGGCCTAATGGATTTAGTTTAAAACTAGGCGCAGGCAGAAGGTAACGCTGCGCTATGGAGCATTGATAAAGCAATGTTTAAAGAATATGACCTTGATGCTGCTTCACTAAATTTTTTACAAATTTCTTTAATACAAAATTCTGCATCATGAAGTTAAGTATGGGGGATAGTGGGTGACGTTTTTTATTAAACCTTTGTTCCCAGCTACAAATAGAGCCCCCTTTGTTGTCAGAGCTTACTCTAAAAATACCTAGGTGATCACTTATGGGCATCTTCATGGTGGATTTATCAAAATCTATTTGATAGGCGTAATAGCTTGGGTATTGGTATTCAATAATGTTTTCATGGGCTTTATCCTTGCCAAACACACAGGTTCTCTGGGTCCCCACATCCATCTTGTTCTGGCTTTTCGACTGACGATAATCCCACTCAATACTGGGAATCGCGCTAATCCACTTAGGTAAATCCACCGATAACAGTTGAAATGCAGCTTCTGGTGGCAGCTTTAGATAAAAGCCAATGGCGACCTGTGCGGGCAGATTGGTCATCTTGTGGGATGGTTTTTGCTCGGTGAAATACTCTTCAATATGTTGTGCCAGTGCCATTTTAAAACCCTTTTTGTGTTGAACATACTAGTTAGACGGTTCAACACTTAAGGGTGTGACCAAAAATAGATAAATAATTGTGGGTTATTTTAATTTTGACTGTGAATGGGTTTAAAGCGAGCACGATAAGTACTGGGCGACATACCGGCTTTGCGCTTAAATAGCTTAGTAAAAGAGCTAATGTCTTCATAACCAATAGCGTGAGTAATTTCACCTATGGTTTTATTCGATTGCACCAAATACTTAGTGGCTGCATCCAAGCGCACTTCTTGTAAATAGTTTGAAGGGGTAAGACCGGCTGAATTTTTAAAGCGTCGAATCATAGAACGGTTAGATAAACCAAATTTAACCGCCAAACTCTCAATAGATATTTCAGTTGTGTAATGTTCTTCCATCCAGTTTTGAATACTGAGCACCGCCTTATCACTATGGTATTTTTTACTAATGAGCGGCGAATAAGAAAGTTGGGTATTGCCACTATCGATGACAAAAGCCTTAGCGGTGCCCATGGCCGTTTCGTGGTCACAAAACAATTCAATAATATAAAGCCCTAAATCAAACCAGGCCATGCCAGCACCATCACACAGTATATTTCCGTCATGGGTAATGAGCTGGTCGGCTTTCAGTTTTACTTGAGGGTATTTTTCTTTAAATAAATCTACAAAGCCCCAGTGCGTCGTGGCCAGCTTGTTATCTAGAATACCTGCTTCAGCCAGAAAAAATGCACCGGTGCCATTACTGCCAATGAGGCTGGAGGTGTGATCAAGGTTTTTTAGGAACTCAATCATGCCTGAGTTTTGTTCTAGGGTTTTTTCCACATCCCCTGCAATAAAGGGTACTAGGTAAATATCGCTTTGATGCACATCTTGAATGGCTATATGAGGCATGATGAAAACGTTATTTAATGTGTAAATCGGCTTCTTGTCCCAGCTGGCAATTTGCACCTTAAATTTGGCTTGCGCAGGTTGATCATGCAGCTTGTTCCAGGTGATGCCGGCTAAACTGAGTAAATCGTTTATGCCGGTCAAGGCACCGGCCAGCACATAGTCATATGCCAAAATCGTCACGGTAATCATGGGTTTTCTCGCATCTTTCTTTATAAATGGCAAATTTCACCCAATGTATGTCATTTTTTACGGTTAGTCTCCTCCTTAAGTACTGTCAGACTATGGCAAGTGATTAAATTTCCCGGTTAGACACCACTAAAAAGTGATGCTGGCGGACCTTGTGGCTGAATTGGTGGAAGAGAAAAGATGAGCGAAGTTAAAACCCATTTACGTACCTGTAATATTTGCGAAGCCATGTGCGGCTTGGAAATTAAATACCAAGATAAGCAAATACTGTCGATTAAGGGCGATAAACTAGATCCTTTCAGCCAGGGCCATATTTGCCCCAAGGCCACTGCCATGGAAGATTTTTACAAAGATGAAGAGCGTTTAAAAACGCCCATCAAGCGCACTAAAGATGGCTGGGAAGATATTTCCTGGGAAGACGCGTTTGCCGAAATCACCAGTAAAATACAAGGCATTCAAGCAGCACACGGAAAAGATGCGTTGGGTTTATATATGGGGAATCCCAATGCTCACAACCTAGGAAATGCCATGTTTTTACCGGCGTTCATAAAAGCACTGGGTACCAAAAACCGTTATAGCTCAGCTTCCACCGATCAAATGCCACATCACGTGGCTTCTAACTATATGCTGGGTGCTGGCATTTTAATTCCTGTGCCCGACATTGACCGCACCGATTTCATGTTGGTGATTGGCGGCAACCCTGTTGTGTCCAATGGCAGCATGATGACGGCTCCTAATGTACAAGGCCGTTTAAAAGCCATTCAAAAGCGCGGCGGTAAAGTGGTGGTGGTAGATCCTCGTCGAACCGAAACTGCAAAAATGGCCGACCAGCATTTGTTTATTCGACCAGAAAAAGATGCCTTATTATTAATGAGCATGATCCACACCGTATTTGCCAATAAGCAGGTGGACTTAGGGCATCTACAAAACTATGTGGAAGGGTTAGACAAAATTGAAGCTTTGGTTAAAAATTTCGACCCAGAAGAAATGAGCGCACATATTGGCATCGAGGCAGCAGAAATTAAAAAGCTCGCGACCGACATGAGCAACGCCAAGTCAGCGGTTTGTTATAGTCGCATGGGGGCTTCTACCCAAACCTTTGGTGGTTTGTGCCAGTGGTTAACGAATGTTTTCAATATCATCACCGGCAACTTTGATAATGAAGGGGGGGCCATGTTCCCGCAGCCCGCCTTCGATTTGTTAAGACGCACCGAGCGTGGCCAAAAAACTTCTTACGGACGTTTCAAATCAAGAGTACGTAAGCTGCCTTATTTTAACGGCGAATTTCCAGTGGCCACCTTGATGGATGAAATTGTTACCGAGGGTGAAGGTCAAATTAAAGCCTTAATTACCGTGGCCGGTAACCCGGTATTGTCGAGCCCAAGTGGTGACAAGTTGGGTAAAGCATTTGAAGGGTTAGACTTCATGGTGGCGGTGGATATTTATCTAAACGAAACCACTAAGCACGCCGATATTATTTTACCGGCCACTACGGGTTTAGAGAATTCCCATTATGATATTTTCTTTAATAGCTTCTCGGTGCGCAATAATGCTAAGTATTCCGAACCTTTATTTGCAAAAGAAGATAACCAAAGAGCCGACTGGGAGATTCTAAAAGGCATTGCCTCCGGTTTAACCGGCATACCTAACGATGGTTTTACACCTGAACTGGTTCTGGACATGGAATTAAAAACGGGTCCTTATGGCGAGCAGGGCCTGAGTCTTCAAAAATTAAAAGAAAATCCACATGGTATCGATCTAGGTCCATTGCAATCGTGTCTTATCGAACGTATTAAAACCGCCGATGGCAAGGTGAATTTGGCGCCACAATTGTACCTTGATGATATTCCTCGTTTGAAAGAAATGCTGTCGCAGCCGGCCCGTGATGAAAACTACCCGTTTGATTTAATTGGTCGCCGTTTAGCCCGTAGTCACAATACCTGGACACAAAACTCCAGACGCTTAGTGAAGGGTAAAAATCCCTGCACCTTGCAGCTAAGTCCTAAAGATGCTCAGAATCTGGGCATAGAAAATGGTCAGCTGTTATCGGTGAGTTCAAACGTTGGTGAAGTAAAAATAGAAGCGTTAATTAACGACGATATTCTACAAGGTGTAGTGAGCATGCCTCAGGGCTGGGGACATAATCATAAAGACACCGGCATGTCGATTGCAGCAACCCAACCAGGTGTGAGCATAAACGATTTAACCGATGCCAATCGCGTGGATTTACTTACAGGTAACGCCGCGTTAAATGGCACAAAAGTGAACATTAAAGTGGCTTAACGTTAATTTTTATCAGAATTTATTCATTCATAAATCTGGCCAGTGATGGCCAGGTTGTAAAATAAAAAGTAAAAATAAAATTTAAAGGCAAAAAATTATGAAGTACTTTTATCCACTGTTACCGTTTCTCGCGGGCTGGGGTTTATTGTTAGCCAGTGACAATTTAGGCACCATCAGTTTAGTTAATGGCGTATTGCAATTGGTATTATTCGCTTTTGTAGTATGTTTACCTACTTGGCGTACCGGACGTATGTCGTATGTGGATATTGGTTGGCCTTGGGGATTAACACTTATTGGGGTGATTACGTATCTATACAGTGATGGTCATTCAGTGCGCGTGATGGTGATTAGTGCGGTTTATGCCATTATTGGTGCACGAATGGGATTAGGTGCTTTACAGCTTTTAAAAATGGGGCATTTAAAAGAAGAGCTTCCCCGCTATAAGTATCAGCAAAGACGTTGGGAGCGTGATGGAAAAACCAATGTGCCGCTGGCTATGCAAATTGAAGGAATTGTACAAGGCTTAGCAAATGCCTCTTTTCTAGCCATTCCAGCATTTGTCATTGGTTTTAACCCTAGTGAGAGTATTTCAATTTTTGAAATTATTGGACTGCTTATTTGGTTGGGAGCTTTCGCAATGGAGAGCATGGCAGATGCGCAAAAACTGAAATTCTTACGTGATATGAAAAAAGCGGGCAAGAGAAATCAGGTGTGTAATGTGGGTTTATGGAAATACAGCCGTCACCCAAATTACTTTGCCGAGTGGATGGTATGGAATGCACTGGTGATCGCTTCTATTCCTTCATGGATTCATATGTTTGAATTTGAGCCTCTGGCTATATGGGGCTTGTTGGCTGTAGGTATCTTGTTCGCCTCCCGTGCCATGTATGTGACCCTAGTGTATTACACGGGTGCTGTGCCTGCTGAATATTACTCGGTATTAAAGCGTCCAGAATATAAAGCGTATCAACAAACTACTAATATGTTTTTTCCTGGCCCCAATAAGTAAAGGCTCTTAAATATATAGTGTAATATAAACCACAGAGCTTGCCCCTGTGGTTTATATCTGTTTTCGTTTGTACTCATGCAGGATTAGTAAGATACTCACTAAAAGTGATAAAAACCCTATAATTTATATGCTTCAGTAAATAATAAACGCGTTAATGGCGTGTTTTTACAATAATAAAAAACTGGAATTCAACATGTTAAAAGACTATCTAGCATTCGCCTGTATTGCTCTAGGAATGGGAATGTTACTGGCCTCCCAACCGGCTAGTGCCATAGAGCATGACGCGGCCATTACGCACTTAGCTCAAGCTATTCGTTTTGAAACCGTGAGCCATCAGCAAAAAGAAAAAATAGACTATAGCGCCTTTAACAATTTTAGGTCTTTTTTAAAGTCGACTTATCCTATTGTTTTTTCCAGTCTTTCCAGCCAAGAAATTTCGCAACACAGCTTATTAATTCAGTGGACAGGCAGTAATAAGACGTTAAAGCCTGTTTTGTTCGAAGCCCATTATGATGTGGTGCCCATAGAAGACGGCACAATGCAGGATTGGCAACACCCGCCTTTCTCGGGTGTTATTGAAGATGGTTATTTATGGGGTCGCGGCAGCCTAGATGATAAGGTTTCCGTTATCACCTCTCTAGAGGCCATGGAGCAGTTATTGAAAGAAGGGTACACCCCAGAACGAACCCTGTTATTTGCTTTTGGCCATGATGAAGAAATAGGTGGCAAGCAAGGTGCTAAAAAAATTGCCGAATATCTAAAGCAAAAAAATATCGAATTAGAATATGTTATTGGTGAAGGCGGACTGATTATTAATGATCATCCCATTTTACCTACTTCTACCGTGGCCATGATTGCGTTGGCCGAAAAAAGCTATTTAACGTTAACTCTAAATGCCAAGGGTGAGGGCGGTCACTCTTCGGCTCCTTCTCAAAACTCAGCGGTTATTCGTTTGGCTAAAGCGGTATCGGCTTTAGATGATAATCCTTTTGAAGCAAAACTAGTGTCACCTGTATCTGAAATGCTGCTAGCCTTTGCTCCCCATGTTGGAGCGGTGGAAAGTTTTTTATTCAGAAATCAATGGCTAAGCGAGCCCTTGTTGGTATCTAAACTCAGTGAAAAACGCATGAGTAACCCGTTAGTGCGCACCACAACTGCGGTTACCATGTTTAACGCTGGGGTAAAAGAAAATGTAGTATCACAGCAAGCGCACGCTAAAGTGAACTTTCGCTTATTACCAGGGGATACAAGCGAGCAAGTATTGGCTAGGGTGACTGAGCTTATTAACGATACCAGTATTGAAATAACGGCAGACTCTTGGGGGGATAGCCCTAAGGTGGCCAATATGAATGCCGAGGGATATCGACGTATACAAGAGTCTATCGAAAGTGAATTACCCGACACAATCGTGACTCCCGGATTATTAATGGCCACCACTGATACCCGCCATTACACCCAACTAACCGATAATATTTATCGCTTTCAACCCTTCACCATGCACATGGATGACAGCAAAACTATCCACAGTACCAATGAGCGAGTGTCTTTAGAGGCCATAGTCAATGCTGTAGCTATTTCACGGCAATTACTAACCCGTGTTGCTAAGCCATAAAGCGTTAAAATATGGACTCTAATGAGAGTCCATATTTTCTAATAGAGATATGCCACTTCCCTTAACCCTTTGTTAACCCCTGATTAGATACCTTCCTCGTTAGGCTGGACACTTTTTGCTCTTGGTTCCGTCACGTAATGTGCTAACGCAGGGGGGCGTTGATGGAAAATTTTCACGATTCTCAATACCGATATTCAAATCGCGATAAATTAATGGCTACCAATCAACTGGTTTGGCAGCATATTGCGCAGCGGGGTAATTGGTGGAAGGGTGCCGAGCGCATTGCCATTGCAAGAGAAGCTAGGGCATGTGAAAACGCGAAAAATAAATCTGTTAAAACACAAAATTCCTTTCATTACCCTCTAATATCCACCGACTCACTTAGCAAAACTGAATTGCCTGAGATAGTGGTGAATATTGTTCGTTACATCATCAACGACCCTACTTGCATGCGAGATGGTCAAAGTTGGTTAGAGAACTTGAAAATTCAGGGTGTCAGCCACGCTCATTATGTAGAGTTATTAAGCGTCGTAGTATTTGTTATCAATATAGATACTTTTCATCGTGCATTAGGTATTCCGTTAATGTCGTTACCCAGTCCTGTTCCTGGGCCTTGCAGCCAATACACGCCTATAGGGTTAACAAGTGATGAAGCCTGGGTGCCTATGCTTAAAGTGCCAGTGATACTGATGGCGCAAGCAGGCTTGTATAAAGGCAAATCACATGTAAATAATATTTTAAGAGCCTTGAGTGTTATTCCAGAGGCTATGCGTATGCAGTGTCTGCTCGAAAGGCATTATTATTTAAAACTATCTTTGATGATGGATTATAAAAGCAATGATGGGCGATCACTTAGCCGGCTGCAAATGGAGCTTATTGCATTACGGGTGTCGGTACATAATCGCAGTTTCTATTGCACTATAATTCATGGGTTATTTTTAAAAGCCAGTGCAGAGTTGATTAATTATAGTGTGGCCCTTGAAGATGTATTTACTAACAAGCCAGTATCTCAACCTATACATGTCGGCATCGCTTTTAGTAAAGAAATATTAAATTTTACCGATGCCGTTTTGATAGGTGATATCAATGAAATTAAGAGAACCCGAGGAATTTTAGAAGAGGTTTTACCAATAGGTGGCATTACAGATGCGTCTGCAGTTATTGGCAGCACTCAAAGTTCAAATCGAATAGCCAATTTTACAGGCATAAAATTGGGCAATAAGGAAAATCTATTTAGTTTAGATTTACAGTATAAATACAAGTTACGTCATTATCCGTCGGCTAGTTCGACGCCATTTCCTAATATAATAGTCCGTACTTTAATGAAAATAGCTGGCCGTGTTATATTTGGTTTATTGTTTTATAAAGACGATTTTGGTGTGTTCAAAGGTGTTGCATTAATACCAGTGATAACTGGTAAAGGAATTCGAAGTTTTTTAAAGCGGAAGGAACCAAAGAGTCAAGAATAATTATTGGTGGAAGAAAACCCCGCTATAAAACCGTTAGGTAATACAGGGGGCTATTTTCCAACTACTTTTTCAATTTTAAAAAGTATTTACATAGACTTCATATATTCAAGTAGAGCTGTCTTATCACCGGAAGACAATTGCGTGCCGTAGGTGTGACCTTCCTTACCGTTACCGCGGATAGTGGTATCCAGTAGGAAATCTCCAGCATCTACATAACCTGCTCCGTCAACATCGTAATCAGTTGAGCCCATTAGGAAGCTAGCCGGACGATCTTCAGGCGCTTCTAACAAATCCTTAAGAGTTCGAACCGAACCGTTGTGTAGGAATGGGCCAGTGAAGGCAATACCGTTTAGTGGCTTAGCGCGGTAATCGGTTGCAACAAAATCTGGACGGTCGGAGTGACCACCAATGTAATCCTGATATAGCGCAGCTTTAGCATCCGCTAACGATAAGTCGGGGTAAGCTTGTCCAGCTTTAATGGCAAAACCAATAGTATCTTGATGGTTGGATACCACTATTTGTGCGGTAACACCCAGTAGGGCCAATGAACTAAAGGTTTCAGGAACCTGTTCACCAAAGGTAATGCCAGTGGCAGGGTCTACTGTATCTGGTGCTTGTTGCGCAATAACCGAACCAATAAGTCCGGATTTATCTGTACGCATACCGTAGTCAACCGCGAAGGCTTCATCGGTACCGACTTCGTTGTAAGGTATACGAATAACTTTAGTGAAGCGGTTACCCGTTGAGTTAGGCTCAGTTAGCTCGTTTTCATCTACACCATCGCTTACGTCCATGTGACAGCCAGCGCAGTTATCTGCATATAGGGTCTTGCCTGTCGATACTAATGTGTTATCTAGGGCTGGGAAACTAGCCGGCCATCTAGGTGAGTGAGCACGATTAATAGCGCTTTCAAGTACCACTAAGTTATCCACCTTAGGCGTAAAATCGAACAAAGTATTTAACCCTAATTGCTGCGCAACCAATTCCAATATATCGGGAATGTTTTCATCTTCATCAAGATTAATCGAACCAAATACACCCAGTACTTCGCCAGTGTTACGAGTAAGTGGATCGAAACCAACACAGTTGGTTTGAATGCACTCAAGGCTGGAGG